>CACYUI010000015.1 GCA_902777605.1 uncultured bacterium
TTTCTTTTGGTTTCTGTTTTCTTTCTCTCTTTTCTTCGCAACAAAAGAGAGAAAGAAAATAGAAAGAGTCATTTTGACTAAAGTTGACAATACTAAAAGAATTGACGACTTTTGCACCAAAATACATATCTAGATGTATACGGATAATTAAGCACTATTGTGTTAAAATTAAATAAAAATAGGTTAAAAAATGCAAAAAATAGAAATAGGAAAAACATACCGCCACTATAAAGGTAATTTGTATAAAATAATAGGATTTGCAAAACACTCGGAAACTTTGGAGGACATGATAGTATATCAGCCTCTAAAAACAGGTGATAATTGGGTTAGACCATACAAAATGTGGAACGAAGTTGTTGATGACAAAGGGACTTTGAGGTTTACTTTAATAGACTGATGATTACAAGAGAAGTTAGAGAATGGCTGGATAGAGTTAAGCGCAGGGAGTATTCTTTTGAGGATGCTATGAGCGAATTTGCGCGCTTTTCACCTTTTCTTACAAGAGAAGAGATGAAAATGCTGAAAGCTAAAATAGAAGAATCTTATAGGTAAAAGTTATTGTCAGGTAAAACCTGACCTACATTTTTCGTTTGTTTTAGAAAAATAGGTCGGATTTACTAATCCGACAATAGATTTATTCTTCAACTTTCTATTAAAAAGAAACCCCTCTTTATCAATGCGCAAAAAAGCAATAAAGAGGGGAAGGTTTGAGCGATGAGGATTCTTTATTATGATAAACTTACTTCCCTCTACAAACATTAAATTTTATGGTAATATGTGGCTTAAGAGATTCGGAGTATTTATGAACTATTCAAACCTGTTTGATTGGGCAAGAGATTTTTATACCTCATTTTCTTATAACGACAGATGGGGCAAAGCAAAGATGCCATTAAGATATTTTTTGGAGCTTACTTACAGGTGTAATTTGAATTGTCCGTACTGTTATGTTGGGTGTGACAGAAACAAAAATGAACTTTCAACCGATGAGTGGAGAAAAGTTATTGATCAGCTTCCTTTCTATTCTCTTGTTACACTTGTTGGCGGTGAACCTCTTCTGAGAAGCGATTTTGTTGATATTTTGGCTTATTGTTCTAAAAAAGTAATGAATAAAGTCCATGTTGTTTCAAACGGGATTTTAATTAATGATGAAATTATTGATGCGTTTATCAAGTACAAACTTTTACTATTATCGGTTTCTCTTGATGGGTTTGGAAAAACGCATGATCATAATAGAGGGAAAGAAGGAGTTTTTGATAAGGTTATTTCAAATCTTGAAAACTTAAAATCAAAAAAGAAAAAACAAATGGTTGATATCAAGACAATAGTTTTGGAAAATAATCTTGATGATTTGCCAAAACTATATAAACTATGCTCTGATATGGGATTTGAGTTTTTATCAATTTCATTTTTGAGAAACAACAATTGGAAACAGAGTTCAATATTGCAAGAAAGTTTTATTCCTGAATTTAACGAAAATTATCCCATAAAACTTTATTTTGATATTGAGCATTTTAAAGAAGTTTATAAAGAAATTGAGGGAATGGGAGGTAAAACAAAGCTGAGATTTTCACCAAAATTTGAGTATTCAAAAAATCCTTTGGAATCTATTGAAAAATTCTTTAAACTACCTGAGAGCACAGAGGTGCAAAATATTTATACTCCTTGCAAATTCCCGTATAACAATACTTTTATAAACCCTGAAGGCTATATTTACCCCTGCTTATCCCAAAGAATGGGTAATGTTAAAGAAAAAAAGATTAAGGAAATCTTTAATACTCCGCATTATTGTTGTTTTAGAAAAAACTTGAAAGCAAACGGCGGAGTTTTTGGCGCTTGTCAGATGTGCTGTGAGCTTGGTATCAAAGAAGTTTTATAAATTTAGTATTTCTTTTGTGCATTCAAGCGCAATATCGGTTACCAAATCCATGTCTTCTTTTTCTATAATCAGCGGTGGATTAAAATAAATAACATCGCCTAAAGGTCTTAGGATAACTCCTTTTTCAAGCGCTTTTTTGTATATTTGATACCCTGTCCTTTTTTTGTAATCAAGAGGTTCTTTTGTTTCTTTGTTTTTAACAAGTTCTATTGCGTTTATAAGACCTATGGAACGAACTTCGCCAACATTTTTAAGCGGTAAAAACTTTTCTTTAATAATTTTATTGAAATATTTTCCCTTTTCTTGAGCTTTTTCTATGATTTTTTCGTCTTTTAAAATGTTCAAAACTTCAATAGCTGCAGAACAAGCGAGAGGATTTCCCGAATAAGTATGAGAATGCATAAAAGCTTTTCCCTTCATATAATCGTCATAAAAAGCATCGTAGATTTTTTGTGTAGTTATAGCGATAGCCATCGGCATGTAACCTCCCGTTAAACCTTTTGAAATACACATTATGTCAGGAGATACGCCTGCATGGTTGAAAGCCCACATCTTTCCTGTTCTTCCGTATCCTGTTGCAATTTCGTCAGCTATAAGATGTACATTGTATTTGTCACACAGTTCTCTCAATTTTTTGAGATACAAAGGCGGATAAACTTTCATGCCGGCTGAACCCTGAAGCAAGGGTTCTACTATTATTGCGGCAGTTTCATCTGCATGTTTTGCGAAAGCTTCTTCTGCCTTTACAAAACATTCGCAATTACAATTATCTCTGCATTTACCAAAAGGACATCTGTAACAATCCAGTCCTTCAATTCTGATAACATCCATCATCAAAGGTTTGTACATTTCAGAATACAAATCGACTCCGCCAACAGCAAGCGCACCCAAAGTTTCACCATGGTATGCATCGGCAAGCGCCATAAAACGAGTTTTCTTAGGGTTTCCTGTTTGAAGATGGTATTGAAAACTCATCTTTAAAGCCATTTCTACCGCAGCGGAACCGTTATCGGCAAAATTGAATTTGCATAAACCTTTTGGTAAAACCTCCATAAGCTTTTGGCAGAGTGTAATTGCGGTTTTGTGCGTAAAATTAGCGAATATAACATGCTCTAAACTATCAACTTGTTTTTTTATTGCACTATTTATTCTTGGATTGCAATGTCCTAAGAGGTTGCACCACCATGAACTTATGACATCTTTATAACACTTTCCGTTAATATCATACAGATTAATTCCTTCCCCTCTTTCAATAACAATAGGAGGAAGTGTTTCATAATCCTTCATTTGTGAGCACGGATGCCATATATATTTTAAATCTTCTTCTTGCCAATTCATACTAAAATCTCCCTATAGAACAATTGTAACTCCAAAATAGAGTATGCGGAAAAGTTTTAAAATAATCTATTTTATTTCATTCAATTTTTGGTATATTGCAAGTTGTAAAATGTATAGAAAATCGAGTTCGCAATTTGGTTTCAGGAGTTCAAAACTAAAGCCGGTGTTGTATAATATTCCGTTTTCTTCAATTAGATATGAATTAATAAATCCAATAAAATCAGCCTTTTCTCCTCTTAATAATCGTTCAAGTTTTGAGGAATATTCTTCTAAAAGCGCGGGCATAAAATTTTTATCAGGGAATGTATAAATTGAATTTCCGTCAAAAAGTGATGTAACAATGTGCTTTTTGTTATGCAAAAATTCTTCTAAATAAACAGTTTTGGCAATTTCAGGCGAAGTTTCAAAAATTTCTTTTTTTATAGATATAATTTCTTGTAAAGAATTAGCTTTTCTTAAAATTCCGTCTGCTTTAACTAGAACAGGAAATTCTTGCGGCAAGAGTGTTTGAGGCGGAATATTAATACCGTATTTCGTAAGAAGCGAGTTTGCAAAACTGTTATATAATGCCAAATTTGTCCAATAAGATGTCGGAGCAAAACAGTTTATGTAGTTTTTGCGCATAACATCTGCAATACCTTCTAAAATCCACTTTTCTTCTTCTACTAGAACAATATCTATTTGAAGCGCCCTGCATTTTTCGCAAAGTTCTTGAAAAGTATTAAAATTAATTGTAATTGCTCCCTCTTGTTCGGTATCGGATGTCGTGTATAACTTTCTCAAATACTTTGAGCTTTTTATATATTCAAGGTATTTGCTTGAATTTTTACATACAATAAGAATATTTAATGATTGCATCCCGAACAACCTCCGGAACAACAAGAAGATTTTCCTAATAATGTTTTGATTTCAAACTGCTCATTGTCAATTATTTTTTCTGCAACAAGCGGGTATATGGTTTGCTCTAAATAATTTAATTCTTGTTTCAAAGTTTCCCAACGCATATCAGATGTAATAAAAACAGGATATTGAGCAATAATGCTTTCATTGTGAGATATTGTAATCCCTGTAACTTTAACTCCTTTTAGTATAGCTTCTTTTTCAGGCTCATTGCAATTAAAAGCCGGTAATAAAGAATGATGACATTTGAGATGGTTAAACCGGCATGGATTATTGTAATTAACTAACAATACGAGTTCATGTTTTTCATTAATCTGATTTTCATCTTTGTAACATTCAATATCATAATTTTTAAGTTGATACTTGATAGCATCAATCGTTGGCGAGTATTCTGAATATAGAATAGCTAAATTTTTCATTATTACTAAAAATGTCTTTCTTTAGGATTAATTAATGTTGCTGCGAGTCGTTCTTTTCCTATAAAATTGCGCCCATTTAATTTCTCAGCAGCTTTTTCGTTATCATATTTTATCAAATGATGTTCATATAGTGTTTTTCCGTCTTCTATTGTTATTGTAAGATAACACGATTTAGGTTCTGAAGTAAAAGGTCTGCCGACACTTCCTACATTAACAACTGTTTTCTTGCTCTCTGTTTGAAACCCGCATGGAATATGTGTGTGTCCGCAAAGAACCACATTGGCGTCAACATGTTTTAGCATTTCATCAAGTTCTGCAAAAGAAGTGTCAGGAAGTATATCTTCATTATTTTTTCTTGGCGAACCGTGAACGAGCAGCATTGTAATTCCTTGTTCAAATACTTCAAGCTGCATAGGAAGTTCTTTTAAAAACTTTTTTTGTGGCTCAGACAAAACAGATACATCATCTTTTAGGGCTTCTGCCATAACAGGAGCCTTGTCTTTAAGGCTATTATATAATTCTTCGCTATAATCAGCTATCATTAAATCTGTATTGCCTTGAATCATTTTATAAGCAGGATCATCTTTCTTTTTCATAAAAAAGTCTACAACTTTATTAGGCTCCGGCCCTGCCATTGCATAATCTCCTAAAACAAAAATTTTATCGCATTTTTGTTCTTTAATATCTTGAAGAACAGCATCTAAAGCTTCAACATTTCCATGAATATCAGAAATTACTGCAATTTTCATATAAACCTCTTTTCTTTTGTTATGGTACAATATTACCATGATTATAAGAAGAAAATCTAAACAAATTTCAATAGGTAATATAAAAATTGGCGGTGATGCGCCAATTAGTGTTCAATCGATGTGCAATACCGATACAAGAAATGTCGCAAAAACGCTTGATCAAATTAGTGAGCTTGCATCTGCAGGATGTGAAATTGTGCGTCTTGCCGTATTAAATAAAGATGCGGCTTCGGCAATAAAAGATATTGTTGCAAAATCACCGGTGCCATTGGTTGCGGATATACATTTTGATTACCGTCTTGCACTAACTTGTATAGAAAACGGAATTCATGCTCTAAGAATTAATCCAGGAAATATCGGTAGAAGAGAACACACAATCAAAGTTGTAGAAGCTGCAAAAAGCCACAATATTCCGATAAGAATAGGTATTAACGGCGGTTCTTTGGAAAAAGAGTTTGCAGTGCTGGATTTACCGCTTCACGAAAAAATGGTTAAGAGTGCGCTAAGACATATAGAAATTTTAGAAGACTTGAATTTTTATGACACAAAAATTTCACTAAAATCATCAGATGTATTAACAACGATTGAAGCCTATAAATTAATGGCAGAAAAAGTAGATTATCCGCTGCATATCGGGGTTACGGAAGCTGGGACTTTAAAATCGGGATTAATAAAATCATCTGTAGGAATTGGCTCTCTTTTAAGCCAAGGAATTGGTGATACAATAAGAGTTTCTTTGACAGAAAACCCTGTGGAAGAAGTCCATGCCGGATACGGAATACTTAAATCTTTGGGACTCAGAGAAAAAGGGATTAACTTTATATCATGCCCTACATGCGGCAGAACTCAGATAGATTTGATTGGTTTAGCAAAACAAGTTGAAGAAAAATTTAAAAATCTAAATATTCCTATAACTATTGCAGTTATGGGGTGTCCCGTAAATGGCCCCGGAGAAGCAAGACATGCCGATTTTGGAATTGCAGGGGCAATTGGAGAAGGATATATTTTCAAAAAAGGTGAAATAATTGCAAGAGTCCCAGAAGCTGACTTGATTAATTCATTAGAAAATATTATAATGAAAACATATAGTGAAGTTAAATAAGAATGGGCATTATGAAAAGAAATTTATTAATTATTTTGGCTTTATTTGTAGCCATTAGTATGAGAGCAGAAGCTTCTGTTACACCTGAACAGTCAACTGATCCTGAATATTTGATAAATGGAGGATATTCAGAGGCTGCGGCTGAAGAAGTTTCAATTATGAAAAATCGTATTAGCGGTAAACCGATTGAACCGTTGTATGACAAAAAGCATGGAAAATTTTACAGATTTTGTAGAAATCTATATGGGTATTTAGATCCATCTGTAGATACTGATGAAAGAATACATCATGATATACAAATGTCACCAAGTTGGAGAGATTTATAAAAACGGATAAAAGGCGCTCAATAAAGAGCGCCTTTTATTTAGCAAAATTTTTGTATATAATATAGGGCATGGAAAGATTTAGGTTTTTAACATCAGGTGAAAGTCACGGTAAGTGCCTTACTGCAATTATTGAAGGGATACCTGCCGGTTTTAAAATAAAAACATCTGTCATTAATGAAGATTTGGCTCGTCGTCAGGTAGGGTATGGCAGAGGCGCAAGAATGCAGATTGAGAAAGATACTGTAGAAATCAAATCAGGTATCAGATTTGGTAAAACTACAGGTGCTCCTATCTGTTTGGAAGTTAAAAATAAAGACTATATAAATTGGCAAGATGTTATGGATACGGAAAAACAAGAATATCCTACAGAAGAAGCCATAAGAAAAATAGAAGAAAAATCTTTTACGACAGTGCGTCCGGGGCATGCCGATTGGGCAGGTTCAATAAAGTACAATTTTACTGATTTAAGAAATGTTTTAGAGCGTTCAAGCGCCAGAAAAACAGCAATAGAAGTTGCAGTCGGTTCTGTTGCAAAACAAATCTTAAAAGAGTTTGGTATAGTGGGATTTTCTCATGTTATACAAATAGGGAATGTAAAATTAGATTTTTATCCAAAAACTTATACATTGATAAAAGAAAAAGCAGAAGCTTCTGATGTCAGATGTGCAGATGAGTTAACGGCAGATAGAATGCGTAATGCAATTGATGAAGCCGCTGAAGCAGGTGATACTCTTGGCGGAAAGTTTGAAGTTATTTTTGGCAACCTTCCGATTGGTCTTGGTTCTTATGTTCATTGGGATAAAGCTTTAGATGGAAGACTGGCGCAAGCAATTATGAGTATTCCTGCTGTAAAAGCCGTAGAAATAGGTGCAGGAGTCGATGCGGCATATCTTAGGGGCTCTCAAATGCACGATGAACTTTTTGTAAAAAATAAAAGAGTGTATAGAACAACCAATAATGCAGGCGGACTTGAAGGCGGCATGACAAACGGTGAAGCAATTGTAGTTAAAGGAACAATGAAAGCTATTCCCACAATGAGAAAGGCATTAGCAACAATAGATATTAAAGATTTAGAACCGGCAAGTGCTCACTTCGAGCGTTCAGATACTTGTGCAGTTCCTGCTTGTGCCGTTGTCGCAGAGGCTCGTGTTGCAATTATTCTTGCGGATGCTCTTTTGTCAAAACTTGGCGGTGATAATTTTGAGGAAATCAAAAAAACAGCAGAGCGTCTAAACTTTTAAGGATAAATAATGGAAAATATTATCTTGGTCGGAATGCCGGCAAGCGGTAAAACTACTTTAGGAAATCTTTTATCAGAAGAACTTTCCGATTACATACTTATTGATACCGATAGTCTTATTGAAAAAACTCAAGGCATGACAATAAGCCAAATATTTGAAAAATATTCTGAGGATTATTTTAGAAAATTAGAATACGATATAATTCAAATGGTATGTCAAGGTAAAAATAAAATAATTTCTATAGGCGGAGGAGCGTTTGAAAATCCGCATAATAGAGCAACTTTATTAAATTTTGGGAAAGTTTTTTATTTGAAATCAGACCTTGATGTACTATATTATAGAATATCATTGGATAGTTCTCGTCCTTTGTTGCAAAAAGAAAATCCAAAACAAGTATTAGAAAATTTACTTAAAAAACGAGAAGAAAATTTTAAAAAGGCTCATTATACAATAGATACAACGAGTATGAGTGAAGAAGAAACAGTAAGGTTTATAATAAATGCGACAAAATCTGGAAGTTAGAATAGATGAAAATAGAGGGTATAATATAGAAATCTCTGATTCAAGCTTTGAAAGACTTAATCGAGATATTGCCGAGTTTACAAAAGGTCAAAAACGCTTGGTCATTATATCAAAAAAAGTTTATAAATTATATTTTCAAGATTTAAACTTTGACAAAGAAGAATTATTTATAATGCCGGATGGGGAACAAGAAAAGAACTATAAAAACTATTTGAAAATTATTAATAAAGCAATAAAATTAGGACTTTCAAGAAAAGATGTAATTATAGCAGTAGGTGGGGGTGTAGTTGGTGATATAGCAGGTTTTGCTGCATCAACTTATATGAGGGGCATAGATTTTATTCAAATTCCAACTACTCTTCTTGCAGCGGTTGATTCTTCTGTGGGCGGCAAAACTGCAATAGATCTTCCTGAAGGTAAAAATATTGTAGGCTCTTTTTATCAACCCAAAAAAGTATTTATTAATATTAATTTTCTAAATACCCTTGAAAAAAGACAATTTTTGTCCGGCATGGGAGAAATTTTAAAATATTCATTTATTGAAAATAATTGCGGATATTCTTCACCTTTGTATTTCTTTGAATTTTTAACTTTAAGTTATGAAAAAATTATGGAAAAAGAACCAATAACAATAATTCGTCTTATTGAATATTGTTTGAGAATGAAAATATCTGTTGTAGAAAAAGATGAAAAAGAAGGCGGACTCCGAAAAGTTTTAAACTTTGGTCACACACTCGGTCATGCTCTTGAAACTATTACTAAATATAAGAAATATACACACGGTGAAGCAGTTGCATATGGAATGAGGTTTGTATTTGATTGGGCATACAATAAAGAGTATATTTCTTATTCATACTACAGACATTCTATAGAACTTCTTGAAAAATACGGCTTTAAGCCATTCGAAAAAGATATGTATGATGTTGATAAACTCATTAATATTATGAAAAAAGATAAAAAATCAGACGGAAAAAATATTACTTTTATTATTCCTAATGATAAAAAAAATGTTGCAGAAACACAGCTTTCTTTATCTGATGTAGAAAGAATGTTTGTTATTTAACTGCCCCCTCCATCGGATTATTAATTAAATATTTTTTGCCTAATATAAATATCAAAATTACTGGTATAGAACAAATACAAGAGCATGCCATCAACTCGCCCCACATTGTAATTTCTCGAAACGAGCTTTTAAAAATCGTTAATCCTACGGCAAGAGTACGCATGTTTTCCGTATTTGTAACTATTAGTGGCCACATAAAACTATTCCATGCAGAAACAAATGTAAATATACTTAGTGTTGCTATTGCAGGCAGTGCGCAAGGCATTGCAATCTTAAAAAATGTTTGAAAAACATTACATCCATCCAACTTTGAAGCATCTTCCAAGTCTTTTTCAAAATTTTTAAAGAACTGACGCATCATAAAAACTCCAAAACCGCCAAAAATCCCCGGTACAATAAGAGCTTGATATGTGTTTATCCAGCCTAATTTACTCATTAACCAAAATAACGGTACTATATTAACTTGAGGCGGTACCATCATTGTAAGAACAATAATAAAAAATAAAACCTCCCTGCCCTTAAACTCTATTCTTGCAAAACCATATCCGGCTAAAGCAGAAACAACAACCTGACCAACAGTCATGAATAATGCAACAATAAGACTGTTTAAAAAATATTTCACTATAGGAATAGAATGAAAAACATTTTTGTATGCGCAAAAAGAAAGATTAACATTTTTATAATCAGTAAAAATATTATCCTGTCCGCTTAACGATATCAAAAACATCATAAAAAACGGTACAATCATTGACAATGCCAATAAAAATAAAATAAAGCGCAAAAAAACTTTTTTCATGTTTTCATTCTAATATAAAAGTGTAAATTTTTATAAATAAAGCATATATTTTTATATTGATATAAAAAATATATGGTACAATTAGTCTATAGATTATGAAAATAGAGAATATAAATAGTACAAATTTCCAAGCAGCATTTAGATTTGCAAACACAAAGCCGACACCTCCAACAATTAAGGATATGCTTTGTGATAAGATGACGCATCCTTGCAAACAAGCTTTAAGCTGTACTACAAAAGGTATTGTCGGGATTTGGCTGTTAGGACCAATTGTAAAAAGAATTGCAAAAATAAAAAACAGTATAAAAAATCCATCTTAATGGAGAAAGGAAACATTATGAAAATTAATGCTATTGGTGTTACAACATTCGGTAACAAACAACAATTTCTAAAACAAGCTTCTGCAGCCGGTGCTGGTTTATTAGCAACTGCAGCCGCAACAGATGTTTTTGTTAAAGGTATTTCAAAACCGGACAGCAAAGTTGAAGATTTTGTAAAAGCACATGATGATATAGATTCAGGATGCTGCTTTGACTACAGTGCATGCGATGATTAGTCCTATATTACCAAATCAAATTTATACAAAGAGAGAGCAGGGCTTTAGAGGCTCTGCTTCTCTGTCTAAAAATGTCTTTGATACAGGTTATAAAAGTATCAAGACAGATTCTGCTGAGTATATAAAACACTCTTACAATGTATTTAGAAATTGGTGTCATAATACTGTAGAAGTAAATGTTGAGTCTGAGCGGCTAATTAATATAGTTAAATCGGATGAACCATATATTTTTATTATGAATCACACCTACAATCAGGTAAAAGATATAAAAACCGCAAAATTTTTTAATACGCTTTTATACCGTGAATATATATATAATAATAAAGCTGCAACTTGTCCGAGAAGTAAGGTTATTGCTAATAAAAATATAATAAAATCTCAGCCTGACGGAGGGGATTTGTATCAGTGGCTCGGTGTAACTCCAATTTCAGCAAATGTTACAGGAAAGCATAAAAACGAAAACCGAATTATAATTGATGAATTGGTAGAAAAATTAGGTCAAGGAAAAATAAATTTATTTATGTTTCCTGAAGGAGCGCTTTGCATGTTTCCGTTTTTGCCCCTGAGTTACAAGTTTCAGCCTGGAGTTTCATCTATAGTAAAAAAAGTTTTGGAATTGAGGGATAAAATTAAAGTTATACCTCTTGGTTTTGCTCACAAAAAAGAAATTTCATCAGCACATATGGGAGAGCCTGTTTGTTTTATCAAAGAAGAAGGAAAATATTTTGCACAAATTGGAGAAAAAAATATTCCCCTAACAAATAAAGGAAAATTTTTGAATAGCGACCAAATAGTGCCTTATATTTCCGGTGTGCTTTTGGATTCACTTGAACTTGCATCAAAAAATGCCAAAAATGATCTTAAAAAAACAGGCGAGGTTTATACATTATGATAACAAAGCTTGACATAGTTTCCGCTAAATATAAATGTTTATACAATTCTATGCTATACCTAAATAAAGGCAGTAGAAAGCTTAATGATTATAAAATGCAAGGTTTTGCAAATTTGAGAGAAAAAGTTGATAATTTGCCTGAAAATATTGCTTTTGTGCCTTCTTTTATATCAAAAAGATCAACTTGCTTGAAAATCTATGACAAATTGTATATTTTTCTTTCAAAATGTAATTTAAAAAAGCCTGTAGATAACATGTTTGATTCACTATATCACGAAATTGGTCATTGGCTTCATTTTCAACAAATGCCTCCAAAAGCAGAAAGACAAATGATATGGAAAACGGCAAATAAACAAAAAATAAAAGAAGATATCTCAGAGCGTGCCATACAAGATGATGATGGGAAAGAATTTGTTGCAGAAGTGTTTAAGAAACTTGTTAAGGGTGAAAAAGTAGACGGAGAGTTAACATATTTGTATTATTTACTAAATGGTCCAATAGTAAAATAAAGGTGCAAATCTGTAAGTCGGCTGAAAACCAGCAATAATTGCAGATTTAATAAAAAGCAGTAGGTCAGGCTGTGTTTGATAAAAACTATTTAACAAAAAAGAACCTATCTTTCGATAAGTTCTTTTTTTAAATGGTCGGGATGACACGATTCGAGGGGTAAATGTATGTGCAACCCCACGATTAATCGTTTCAACAAAAAAGACCTACATTTCTGTAAGTCTTTTCTAAATGGTCGGGATGACACGATTCGAACGTGCGACCCCTTCGTCCCAAGCGAAGTGCGCTACCAAGCTGCGCTACATCCCGATATTCAATTTTCACTGTACCCGCGCCCTACATGCTACCTCTCCTCGAAAGATACTTAATCTTCCTCGTCGGCAGAGTCAAGCCGGCTACATCCCGATATTCAATTTTCACTGTACCCGCGCCCTACGTGCTACCTCTCCTCGGAAGATACTTAATCTTCCTCGTCGGCAGAGTCAAGCTGCGCTACACTACACAAAAATATTTCTTAGGCGAAGTGCATGTTGATATTATCTTAAACAAAGTTAAAAATCAAGTTCTATTATTTATATTTTGATGTATAATGACTTTACTATGAGTACACTTATGAAAAGCCGTGAAAAAGTCAGCATAACGACTAATGCAAGTGCATTGGTCAAAACGCTTGAAAATATTGGGGTAGATTCTATTTTTGGTTATCCCGGTGCAGCTGTACTCAGCATATATAATGAACTTGCAAAAACAAATGTGATTAATCATATTCTTGTTCGCCATGAACAAGCAGCACTTCATGCTGCAGAAGGATATGCTCGCACTAGCGGTAAAGTTGGCGTAGTTTTGGTAACATCAGGTCCCGGATTTACCAACACAATTACAGGTATTGCCAATGCCTATGCGGACTCTACTCCTCTATTGGTGTTGGCGGGTGATGTGTCATATAAGAATAAAGACAGAAAAATTTTTCAGGGTGTTGATATTCTTGGCATGGCTAAAACCTGTTCCAAAAAAGTTTACCTTCTTTCTGAAACAGATGATATTTCGCAAATTATTAAAAAAGCGTATAATGAAGCAAATTCGGGAGTAAAAGGACCTGTTGTTATTGCCCTTCCCAGAAAAATTCTTGAAGCTAAATATAATGAAAACCATGTTGAAAATGTTCAATTAACATCATTAAAAAACGATTTTAAAAATGATATTGAAAAACTCAGTTTATTATTGGAAAAATCTCAAAACCCGCTTGTGCTTGTAGGCGGCGGGGCAATTGATTCTTCAAGCTCTGTCCAAAATTTTATTAATAAATATAAAATTCCATATGTTTCTACACTTATGGGTATTGGTGTCTGTCCTACAGACAATCCTCTTTATCTTGGTATGATAGGTATGAACGGAACATATTTGGCAAATTCTGCTCTTAATCATTCTGATCTCATTATAGCATTAGGTGTTGCTTTTTCTGACAGATCAACATGCAGGAATGATGATTTTGGGAAAAAAGCGAAAATTGTAAGTGTTAATCTAAAAAATATTTCTGAAGATTTTGAATTAGAAATAAAAGCTGATATTCAAGAATTTATTACACAATTTATTAATGCTGATAAAAAATATAAAGTAAGCAATGATTGGTACAAAAAAATTGATATAATACGCAAAGAAGTTGTTAATGTTGAAAATAAATCAAATAAACTTCACTCTTCCTTTGTGCTTGAAACTTTATCAAAACTGACAAGAAATTCTGAACCTGTAGTAGTTACTGATGTTGGTCAGCATCAAATGTTAACAGCACAGTTTTTTAATTTTTCAAAACCAAGAAAATTTATAACTTCAGGTGGTATGGGTACAATGGGTTTTGGTTTGCCGGCAGCCATGGGCGCTTATATTGCAAACTCAGATAACTTAGTCTTAAACATTACAGGTGATGGCTCTTTTCAAATGAATCTTCAGGAGCTTGCTACATGCAGAGAACACAATATTCCGCTAAAAATAATTATTATGAATAACGGTTATTTGGGAATGGTTCGTCAATTGCAAGAAAAAATATATAAAAATACCTATCAAGTAGAAATGACTAACCCTGATTTTGTCAAAATTGCAGAATCGTACGACTTGTATGCCCTGAGAATTACAAAAAAAGAAGAGTTAATACCTAAGCTGGAAGGAGCCTTGGCTTATAAAGGCACGGCAATTGTAGATATTATGATAGATTCTTTTGAAGAAATATAAAAAAGCCGTCTTTTAAAGACAGCTTTTTTATTCCTAATTCTTCCTTTTCTCATTTCCCGCTTGGGGGTTTACTAATGATTTGTAACATTTACCCCTTCTCGTTTTCCGCTTGGGGTGTTACAAATGGTTTGTTATATTTACCCAGCCCTAATCTAATAGCGCCTCTAAGATAGCAGCATTCTTTGTAGCCATTGTGCTTGCCTTCACACGGCTTTTATACATATAACTTCTCAATGCCTCACGAATCAATTCTGAGCGTGTTCTGTTTTCGCCCTCTGCTACTTGGTCAATTCTGTCTAAAAATTCTTCGGGCATTGAAATTAAAACTCTTGCCATATATTTCTCCTTTACTTTGTAATGCTTTTTGATATCCTGTATATATATAAAGTCGTTAACAAAAAAATAATTGCTATTTTATTTTTGTTTGTTAAGTTTTGTAAAGAAAATTTTATTCAAGTTCAGAAATAACCTTTATTCTGCGCTCTCTATATAATTCTTTTAAATCGGCATGCTGTTCCCAAAAGCCTTTATAATAACCAAATACTATTCTGCGTTCGTCTGTACTTAATGGTTCACCTGTGCGTTTTTTTGCAATAATTCTTCTAACATGAGGTGATAGTGTTTTAGTGTAATCGGAAAGAGCTTGCTTGATTTTCGGACAACTATCCCATGTTTTTTGACTAATAATTCCTACTTTTTTTGCTTTTTCGGGATTATTTTTATAAAAATCTATCATTTCTTTTTGTTTTTTTGCTCTGTATTCAGGTGTTCTGTGTGCTTCAGCAGCTTTTGTTAATCTGTATTCCTGAACTCTGGCATCGGCAAAAAGAGCTTTTCTGGATAGTTCGGCAATTCTAGAGTTTTCTTTTTCATCACTCATTTGGATTAATTTTATGTATGTCCCTGATAATTTTTTAATATTTAATTTTTGATTTAGCCAACCTAACAGGTTTCTGTTTGTAAACCCGTATTCTTGCACAAGTTTATCTTGTCCTGTTGGCTTGTACAATTTTTTTAAATAGTCTAGAGTGAAGTTTTCTAGTTGAGTTTTTTCTTCGATTGCTTTTATTGCTTTAGAGCGATTATCTTTTAGTGTTATGACATCAATAACATCTTTGAATTCCGGAAAAATTGATTTTACTTCATCAAGACTTTTGGCTTCAAAAAGAGGTTTGTATACTTGATTATGAAGTTCGAAAAGCTGCGGCAAATTTTTGTTGCCGCTTTCAAGAACTCTTTTTGCTTCGGTTTCAACTCTTTGAGGAAGATATTTTGAATGATTTTTAATAACATATTCCAGTGTTATATCTTTTGCTGAACCAAAAGACATGTTAGAGGATTTATAATAGGTTGGTGCTTGATATGAATTTAAAGAGTATATTTGCATATTGCATGCAAACCCCCAAAAAAAATTTTTTGCTATTTAACAAAAAAAAGCCTGATTTTAATTTTAATCAGGCGCTATTAGATAAGTAAGTTTTGGGGAATAAATTAGTAAGATTGTAAGATTAAGATTGGTATTAATAAATTTTTTGTAAAAATAATTGTTTAAATTAACTTTTATTTTTTATTGTTTCACTCGGGATATAAAAGTAACTCTCGATTTCATATCCATTGCAAAAAGTCTCATTTCGTCAACAAGGACATAAGATTTGTTTTCCTCAGGATTATCTTGTATATAAAAATCTCTTGAGATTTGTGTTGCCATAGCGTTAATGTTGTAACTGTTTAATACTGCCATCTTAATACCTCGCTTTCAGCCTTAAAAAGGTCGTTCTTACTTAAGCCTGCAATACACTATGTATTACTGACATTTTTACCTAAGCCATAAAGGATAAACTTTATGAACTTTGATTATTTAGTTTTAACTCTCTTGGATTAGTCTTACACATATATAAAGTATATAAAAAAGCATCAATTTCAAAAGGGCATTTCTTTGTTACAAAACTTAACAAAAATTCTTGAAAAATTTTACTATTTCATATGTTAAAAAGCACTAAAAATAAAGGTTCCAGCACTTATTGTAAAGTTTTGTAAATGTTGTATAAAAAACCCTAAAGTTTTTAGAAAATGTGCCGATATACATTATATATCATATAAGAGGTGTGCTATGTCGAATTTTACAGTCAACGGAGTTTATTCATACAACAGCGCAAATATATACTCATATTTGGGCAGAGTGCCGACTAATGAAACAAAACTAAAAGAAGCTTTTCGTGATTTCAATATTACTCCAACAGGAAAAGTTGATGATTTGAAAAAGCTTGAGTCAAGAATGTATGAAGAATATTCTACTCAAGTACAGCAGCAAATAGAAAATCAAAATAGCCAGCAGGTATGTCCTTGGGCAGCTTTATGTGCTCAAATTGGAGTCCGTGCAATAGGTGATTATGAAAAAGATTATGCTGCGTTCAATAATGCTATTCAATTGTTGAGTCAGAGTGCAACTGACGGTCAAGCAATGGCTTTCTTTGCGGGTATAAAGAGTGAAGCTCAACATGTATTTGGTTTTAATAAACCGGCACAGCAGCAACAAGTAACATTTGATATGTATAAAGCACAATTCCTTTCATAAACTAAATTTTAGGAATTGAAAACAAGTTCGGTGCCGCCATAGAGGTTATGGCGGCATCACTGGTTTTGGATAAAATCGTCCGTTAGGGATTGTATACATTCCCCCTCTTTTGTAGTAAAATTTGTTTATTCAAGGGAGGGGTTATGAAATTACACAACTCATACACAAATCAATTAGAAGAATTTGTACCAATAGAAGAGAATAAAGTTAAGATGTATGTTTGCGGTCCTACGGTTTATGACAATGCGCATTTAGGACATGCAAGATGTTATATTACTTGGGATGTTTTATACAGATATCTTAAGTTTAAAGGTTATGAGGTTACATATTGCAGAAATGTAACGGATGTTGATGATAAAATTCTTAAAAAAGCGGAAAAAGAGGGAAAGACTCCGGAAGAAGTTTCAAGATTTTGGTATAATAAATTTTCTGATTCAATGAAGGCGTTGAATAACTTAAAACCTGATATAGAGCCGTTTGCAACAAAAACTCTTGGCGAAATGATTGCAATAAATAAGGATTTGATTAATAAGGGTTATGCATACGAAGCAGATGGAGATGTATATTTCAGAGTAAAAAAATTTCCTAAATACGGATATTTATCAAAACAGCCGATAGACCAGCTGGAGAGCGGGGCAAGAATTGAAGTTGGTGAACAAAAAGAAGATCCGCTTGATTTTGCACTTTGGAAGAAAGATCCTAAATTCGGCTACAACTCTCCTTGGGGGGTTGGACGCCCGGGGTGGCATATAGAGTGTTCTGCAATGAGCAGAAAGCATTTAGGCAAAACTATAGATATTCACGCAGGCGGAGCAGATTTGATATTTCCTCATCATGAAAACGAGATTGCGCAGTCTGAGTGTGCTAACGGATGCAAATTTGTAAATTATTGGCTTCATAACGGCTTTGTTACTATAAATAAAGAAAAAATGTCAAAATCTTTGGGTAACTTTTTGACCATAGATGATTTGTTGAAAAATTATGATGCCAACACTATTAGGTTTTTCATTTTGACAAATCATTACAGAATGCCGGTTGAATTTTCTGATGAAGCTTTGCAATCAGCGCAAGCCGGTGTAAAAAGGATGTTGAATGCTCGCAAAGGCGGAGAAGAGAATATTGATATTACTCAATATGATGAGTACAAGGCATTTGTGGAAGCTATGGATGACGACTTGAATACATCTAAAGCATTAGCGGTATTGTTTGATTTGACTAATAAAGCTAATAAAGATGTTCCATATGCCTATCCTTTACTTGTAAAACTTGCAGAAACTTTGGGGTTTACTTTTGATAAAGCAACTCTTTCAGAAGAAGAATTAAGCGAGAAATTGAAGGAAATTTCTGCGGAACTTGGAGAGAACTATAATTCTATGGATGAAATTATAGAGAAACGCAAGGCAGCAAGAGCAGAAAAGAACTGGGATGTTGCCGATAAAATAAGGATAGCTCTTGATAAAGCAGGAATCATATTGAAAGATTCCAAAGAAGGTACAACTTGGGAATCAAAGGCATAATTCCCAAAGAATAAGAAGGGTATATAGTATTGAAATTTAAAATATTATTAAGCGCACTGTTTATATTTCTTGTTTTGAGTGTAACTCAAGTATTTGCTCTGAATAATTATGAAGTTGTGCGAGTTGGGATTACAGATAATAATTTTCAAAATGTTTTAAGACAAGAATCAACCATATATGGAACAGCAGAGTGTGAAATTTGTGACAAATATTCAAAAAAAGCTATTGTAAAAATACCTGCAAATACAGATATAAATATAAGAAATTCGGAAAGAGGTTTAGAAGTTTCTTTTAACGGACAAAGCGGTAATTTAAGAGATTTTGTTGTTGTTTGTCCTCAGGGAATAATAGGTGTTCGGGGATTATTAAGAAAAGGAAAGCCGGCTCTTTATCATGGCGCATTTGAAGTTGTTCAAAATGAAAACGGAAAAGGATTTTATTTAGTTAATCTTGTTGAAATACAGGAGTATTTGAAAGGCGTTGTTCCAAATGAAATGCCAGTAAGATTTGGTTTAGAGGCTTTAAAAGCACAAGCGGTTGCTGCAAGAAATTATGTGCTGACTCCAAGAACGCAGGCATATAAAGAATTTAATGTGGTTGATAGTGTTGCAAGCCAAGTATATTTTGGTGCAAGTACAGAAGAAGATTTGGCAACAAGAGCCGTTATGGAAACTGATGGTATTGTAGCTCTTTATGATAATGAATTAATTTTGGCTTTGTATAGTTCTACGGCAGGAGGATACACAGAAAGCTATTCTAACGCTTTTTCAGACCCTTATACTAAGGCTTTTCCTTCTACTTCTAAGCCATATTTGGTAGCAGTTCCTGATAAATCAGATTTTGAACCGATTGATACCGATGAAAAGGCAAAAGCCTTTTATGAAGCAAAAATTCCGTCTTATGATGTCGAGTCGCCATATTACAGATGGACAAGAGAGTGGACTCCTAAAGAACTGGAAGAAACGCTAAAATTTACATTGCCGGATCAGGCAAAAACTGGTTTTGTTTTTCCTCATTTAAAAAAAGGCGATGATATAGGGATAATAAAAGATATAAAAGTAATGAAACGCGGTCAGTCTGGTAAGATTATGGAGTTAGAAATTTTAACCTCCAAGAATTGTTATATAGTTTCCAAAGAGCTTGTTATAAGAAGAGTTTTTCAAAAAAACGGAGTTGCACTTCCAAGTGCTAATGCGGTATTTGAAAAAAAACTTGACAGCTTAGGAAATGTTCAAGCAATAGTTGCATATGGAGGAGGTTTTGGCCATGGTGTCGGTATGAGTCAGTTTGGTGCAGGACATATGGCAACAAAACTCGGACAAGCATACTATAACATTTTAAGACATTATTACAAAGGCATAAATCTTGGCACAATGCCTGTTACCGTACATAGCGAGGATGTTAAACAGACTTTTTGGGCACCGATAGGAAGGGCGCAAATAGTTGTTACAGATACTACATCACCAAAACTTGCTATTATGATTAATGGTAAAGAGCATGAGTTTGCTATTTCAAAACCAATGTTTCAAAAAGAGTACAAAATAGATATTTCAAGGTACATAGATGACGGTTTCAATACAGTAACATATCATGCTCCGAGTTTAGGCAGGTCAGTATCTTTGTACATAGAATTGGTTGAAAAATTTAATACAGATAAATGGAAATTCGGTGAATAAGAATGGATGTTTCTGTTAATACTGAAAAAAAGGATAGTGTAGGAGTTTTAAAAGCGGCATGGCTTATTGCAATGGTTACAATAGCCAGCAAACTTATCGGTTTTGTAAGAGATATGGTGGTTGCAAATTTTTATGGCGCAACTCTCGTTTCGGATGCTTATTTTTATGCTCTTCAAATTCCATCTCTTGCAATAATAATTTTAGGTGGTGTCGGAGGTCCTTTTCATAGTGCGACAGTAGCCGTTTTTTCAAAACTTATACCTCACTTTGACTCCAAGCCGGATGAGTATGTAAACAGACTATATAATACTTTTTTAACGGTTTCGTTTGTATTTTTTGCTCTGCTTGCGGTTTTTGGTTTTGTTTTTGCAAACCAGATTATGGGTTTAATAATTTCGGCAGGTTCGCCTGAACTGATAAATCTTGCTGCAACACACTTTAAGATAATGTCACCTATTTTACTCATAGGTGGTATTATAGGTATTTATTACGGACTTTTGATTGTGCATAAACAGTATATTTTACCGAATTTATCGCCAATGATATTGAGTCTTGTTGTAATTTTAGTGATTACATTGGTTCATAATGATAAAACGGGTATTGCGCTTGCCGGAGCAACAACTCTTGGTGCTCTTTGCCAAATACTTATGCAGTTTCCAAAGCTTAGACAAATCGGATATAGAATTAAACCAAATTTTGATATTAAAAATAACGAGCAGTTTAAAAATATCGGAGAACTTTTATTTCCTGCAATTTTAAGCTCTACAATCGGTCAAATAAGTATTTATATAGATATGTTTTTTGCCTCTATTCTTGTAGAAGGTGCTTGGACTTCTGTTGTTTTTGCAAACAGAATTTTTCAATTTCCTGTCGGGATACTGGTTACGGCATTTTTAGTTCCGCTTTTCCCCATTTTTGCAAGGCTTGCAGGAGAAGGGAAAATGGAGGATATAAAAACCTATTTTAATAAAGGTGTTGGAGTCCTATTTTTTGCGGCAATTCCAATGATTATATTAATACTTTTGTTGGCGCAGGATGGGATATCTTTGGTATTTGAAAGAGGTGCATTTAATTCTAATGCAGTAGTAATGGTGTCAGAGGCTTTATGTTTTTTGTCTTTTTCAATAATTCCTTATGTATTTAGAGATTCGATAACAAGAGTTTATTATGCGTTTAATGACTCAAAAACACCATTCATAATTGCTACATCTTCAATTCTTTTGAAAGCACTTTTAAACTGGTTGTTAATAATAAAATTAAACATGGGCATTGCGGGAATAACACTTTCTACATCGTTTATAACTTTATTTAACGCAACATTCTTAGGTCTATTTATGTACAAAAAAATCAGACTTGATTACAAAACATTGTTTTTAAATTTTGGAAAAATGCTTTTAGCAGGTGTTATAACTTTAATTGCAGGGTGGTTTTTGTGCAAATTTTTTACTCAAACAACAGTTTTATTTAAATTTATAAAAATTATTTCTATTACGCTATTTTGCGGAATTTTTTATACAATATTAAATGTTATTTTTAAAATGGATTACGCAAAAGAATTATTGAATAGAATAATAAAAAGATAGCAAAAAAATTTTTTACGGATTTTGAAAGTAACATAATGAAGATTTCAGCAACACAATCAATAAGAATAAACAAAACAAATACTGTAGCAAACGGACTGAAAAAAAGCTTTTCTAATGTATCTTATATGATTAATTTGGGAAAGACTGTAAGAGAAAATCCAAAAACATCTGGCATGGTTGCTGCAGGAATTTTTTTGGCAGGAGCACTACTATATACTGCTTCTAAAGTTTTTGGTAACAAAAATAAAAAAAACGAACAACCAACTCCTGTTGAAACACTTATAAAAGAAAACCCTTCAAAATTAGAATATATAAGAATGCTAGGTGAATATCCAAAACTATCTGACGGATATTATGAATTTTTAAACAATAGTGCAAATAATCCTGACGATATAGTAAAGAAAAATCTTTTAGGAATTTTTGAATTAATTTTAGATAAATATAAGAAACCGGATGATTTTGAAACTAATAAAGAATTATTCAAGTCTCTTGAAAGAAATTATTCTGATAATTTGGAAAATTTGTGTATGACATTTTTCTTAAATACTAAAAATGGCGGTTCGGCTGACAAATTCTTAAACGCAATAAAATTAAACAGAATGAGTTCAAAAGAAACAGACTTGTGGACAAAATATCCTGATTTTAATCTCAATGACATTCAAGCAGCAAAAATTTTACCAGAAAGAGCCATACAGTTTTTATATGAACAAAAACAATCAGGTAACATATTGTCTTTTAAAACAGACAAAATGCAAGATAACGATTATTATTTTTTCAGCTTAAAGTTTCCTAAAGGTAAATCTTTAAAAGAACAATTTCAAACCATTGTAGATACTCATGAGGCTATTTATGGCCCGATAGTATTGAAAAAAAATAGTGGCGAGACTTTTACAAAAGAAGATGTTGAAAATGAATTGTATGACAGACTTAAAAAGGATAAGATGCTTGATGCTGCTTATAATCTAATCAAATATTTAAATCCTAAAGCATTGGAAGAGTTTGATTTATCAAGCAATGAAGTAAAAATTTTATCTGAAAAAAGTAAAAAATACAGAAAACTTAGAGAGGCTTTAGGCAGGGGGATTATAAGCATGAATTTTGATTCTCCTCGTATGCAAACATTACTAGAGGTAATTAATG
Organism: uncultured bacterium; assembly: GCA_902777605.1. GTDB lineage: Bacteria > Cyanobacteriota > Vampirovibrionia > Gastranaerophilales > Gastranaerophilaceae > CAG-196. The sequence goes on from CACYUI010000015.1 coordinate 23,005, forward strand.
ATAAAAACATGCCAAAAGAAATTCTATCGAATGGGCATGCCACGATAAGATTTATAAGCAGATTTGTATTAAAAGATAATTTTAACGCTAATCTTACTAATGATACTTCAAAAAAAATAGAAGTTTTTAAGAAAGAGCTTGAAAAAAGATTTCAAAACGATGTTAAAATAGCAAAATATCAACATAAAACAGGATGTGCGCCCTATTTTTATCTTGGCAAAAATTCTTTAGGAGAATATATTCGTATAACATTGAATAAAGATGGTGAAGTACACACCTTATTTGAATCTACCAACAAAATAAAACAAGTGTATAATATTAAATAGTGTATTTTGTTCTTTTTAAATTAAACGGCAAAGCGGAAGTGGACTATATCACCGTCTTGAACAATATAATCTTTTCCTTCGAGTCTGGTTACACCTTTATCTTTGCAAGCTGTGTATGAACCGTTTTCTACAAAATCTTTGTAGCTTGTAACTTCTGCCCTAATAAATCCTTTTTCAAAGTCGGTATGAATAACTCCTGCTGCCTGAGGAGCTTTTGTACCTCTTGAACAAGTCCAAGCACGAGTTTCTTTTTCTCCTGCGGTGATAAATGTTATAAGATTTAAAAGTGAATAAACGGATTTAATCATTTTATCAATACCGCTATCTTTTATTCCCAACTCTGCCAAGTATTCTTTTGCGCCGTCTTCACCGAGTTCTACGAGTTCTTCTTCAATTCTTGCACAAATTATAACAGTTTCAGCGCCTTGTTTTTTTGCATATTCTTCAACCAGTTTTGTGTAATTGTTGCCGTCTTTTAAGTCAAATTCGGAAACATTGGCACAATATATTACAGGTTTTACGGACATTAGATTTAGCGGTTTAATAACTTCTATTTCATCTTCATTAAAATAGTCTTTTAAGTTTATAAAATGACCTTCTTGAAGAAGTTCATTAAGTTTGGTAAGAGCATTGTTTTCTAAAACAGCTTCCTTGTCACCACCCTTAGCCTGTTTTGAAATTCTTGCAAGTCTGCGCTCTATTGAAGCAATATCGGCGAGCGCAAGCTCTGTGTTAATTGTTTCAATATCAGAAATCGGATCAACTTTTCCTTCAACATGGATTGTGTTTTCATCATCAAAACATCTGACAACTTGAATAATTGCATCAACCTCTCTTATGTTGTGCAAGAACTGGTTTCCTAATCCTTCACCGTTACTTGCACCTTTAACCAATCCTGCAATATCAACAAATTCAATAACAGTAGGAATAATTTCTTTGGATTTACATAAATCCGCAAGAATTTTTAATCTTTCATCAGGTACTGTTACAACTCCAACATTCGGTTCTATTGTACAAAATGGATAGTTTGCACTCTGCGCATTTTTTGTGGCAGTAAGCGCGTTGAATAAAGTTGATTTTCCAACATTCGGTAATCCTACAATACCTGCTCTTAACATATATAAAATCCTTTCCTCGCTAAAATGTTGATTTAATTATATCATGAAGAAATATTATGATAAAATTATCATATGGCTGGTATTTTTTCTAACGAACATCCAAAAGGGTTGTATTTACTCTTTTTTGTAGAAATGTGGGAGCGCTTTTCTTTTTACGGAATGCGCGCTTTACTTGTTTTATATATGGTAAAAGCTCTAATGTTTTCTACCTCCAAGGCAGGAAATATATATGGACTTTATACGGGACTTGTGTATTTGACACCGCTAATTGGCGGATATTTGGCAGACAGATACTTTGGTCAAAGAAAATGTATAACCGCAGGTGCTATTCTCATGAGTCTGGGTTTATTTTTGCTTGCTTTTGGACCAAAAAGTTTATTTATTTTGTCTTTAATATTGATGGTTTCGGCTAACGGTTGTTTTAAATCTAATATTAGTTCTGTATTAGGGCTTTTATATGAAAACAACAACGAAAAAAAAGACTCTGCTTTTACTATTTTTTATATGGGAATAAATTTCGGAGCATTTTTATCTCCTCTAATTTGCGGTACAATAGCGGCTTTATACGGTTTTGAATGGGGCTTTGCTACAGCAGGAGTCGGCATGTTAATCGGACTTTCTATGTATAAGATTTATGAAAAAAAACTCTTAGGTGACAAAGGAGTAAAACCGGCCGACAAAACAGAACTTAATGAAAATATTGATAATGAACAGACAGAAGAAAGCAGAGAAAAATTATCGGCACTTTTTATGCTAATGCTTTTTACGATACCATTTTGGATATGTTTTGAACAAGCAGGTTCATCTCTCACACTATTTGCTGAATACCAAACAAACAGAATGTTTTTTGGAAAAGAAATTCCTACAGGCTATTTTCAAGCACTTAATCCGCTATTTATTATTACTCTTGCGCCGATTATGTCTGTTTTGTGGGAAAAACTCAGAAACCATAATTTAGAACCAAGCTCTGTTGAAAAATTTGCAATAGCACTGTTTTTGATGTCAATTTCTTATGTTGTAATGATTCTCGCGGGATGTTTTGCTCAAACAACAAAAGTTTCATCATTTTGGCTCATACTTACATATTTTGTTATGACAATTTCCGAACTTTGTTTATCCCCTATCGGTCTTTCACTTGTTTCAAAGCTTGCGCCAAGAAAATTTTTATCTCTTACAATGGGCTGCTGGTTTTTAACCTGTTTTGTAGGGGATACTCTTGCGGGTTTTTGGGGCGGAAAATATGAAAATTTAACACCGATTCAATTATTTACACCGCTTGCAATAATTTCGTTTTTAGCATTTTTAGTTTTGATTTTCTTTATTCCCAAACTGAAAAAATCTCTAAAAATATAGTATCAGTGCTTTTATGATATTATTTTTATATGAAGGGTATTATTTTTGATTTTAACGGAACGCTATATTGGGATTCTCAACTACACTACGATGCATGGAGAGATTTTTCAAAGATTATTCGCGGATATTCTTTTACGGATGAAGAAATGCGTGACAAAATGTTCGGTCACACAAATGCAGATATTATTGAATATGCAATAGGCAAAAAACCATCAAAAGAAATGGTTGAAAAATACGGAAAAGAAAAAGAAGCATTGTATAGAAAAAGATGCCTTTTAGACCCTGAAAAATTTAAACTTGCTCCGGGGGCTATAGAGCTTTTGGATTACCTAAAAGCAAATAATATTCCTCGCACAATTGCTACAATGTCAGAGTGGGACAATGTTGAATTTTATATCAAAGAGTTTCATTTAGAAAACTGGTTTAATATAGATAAGATTGTGTATTCAGATGGCACAATCCCCGGCAAACCCGCTCCCGATATATTTTTAATTGCAGCAGAAAAAATAGGATTAAAGCCAAAAGACTGTGTTGTTATAGAAGACGCTATCGCGGGCATAAATTCTGCTAAATCGGCAGGTATAGGCAAGATTATTGCTATAGCATCTCTTGAACCTATAAGTTTTTATGAAAACATGACAGGACTAAGCCAAATAATTAAAAACTTTAATGAGTTTGATAAATCAATGCTTGAAATCCCTGTTATGCACTAGCTGTATCCGGACTTTTTTTATGGAAAAGACCGCCAACCCAGTTGATTAGTTTGGGCATCCCAGCAACAAGAAGATTTGCTCCTGCATAACCAATACCGATGCCTAAACCTGTTAACATAGGTTTTTCGGGAAAACCACAGCAGCCGCCAAAACCGTATCCCCATAAACTGGAAGAGCCACAACCACCGCCCCATCCGAAGGAACTGCATCCACCCATCATCATTGGGTTCATCATTATTGAATTAAATCCTATGCCGCCACAGCACATTTTATTATCCTCATTTTTATATCTCTTGTATATATAAAGTATGCTGAAAACGAAAAATTGCCATGTTTTCAAGCAATTGTTAAGATTTGTTTACAATTGACATAAAATTATGCTAACATATTTTTATGATTAAAAAGTTATTATTGGGTTTGATACGCTGTTACCAAAAGATTTCAGCTTATACTCCGGCAAGATGCAGGTTTTATCCTACATGTTCGGAGTATACAAGACAAGCAATAGAGAAGTATGGTGTTTTAAAAGGCGGAAAATTAGCAATAAGGCGAATTGTAAAATGTCATCCGCTTAATGAAGGCGGTTATGATCCTGTTCCATAGGAGTTATAAATATGGCAGATAAAATTATAATTTTTTCAGGTAAACAGTATTCAGGAAAAGATACGGCTGCAAAGATTTTGATGGAAAAAATGCCTGATTATAAACGATGCGCGATGGGTGATATTATAAAAATTGAGTATGGGAGGCTTCATAATATATCTTACGAAGAAATAGAAGCAAATAAACCTAAATATCGCCAAGGTCTGATAGATTTAGGCAATTGGGGTAGAAGTCAAAGCCCTGATTATTGGCTTGAAAAAATTATTGCGCAGGAAGGTAATATTGTTGTAACGGATGTTAGGATAAAACACGAGTACGAGGTTTTTAAAAGGGCAGGCGCAATTTCTATAAGGGTTGAGGCAGACAGGGATTTGAGAGAACAAAGAGGTGGAAAACTTGTTGGCGAGGATGATGTTACCGAAGTTGATTTGGATGATATTCAAGACTGGGACTTTGTACTCGACAATAACAAGGATTATGAAACATTAAAACAAAATGTTTTAAAAATAGTTGAACAATTATCTTAAACACTTGCAGCCTCCTTTATTTCAGGTCTTTTAGGGTTAACGACTCTGTTTAAACCACTGCCCATTAAACTGAGTACGCCTGATAACAAAGCACTGACAATTTTGCCTTTTACTCCTGAAAATAACAGTGCCGTAAGAGTTAGAGATACACCAAGACCTGCAACTGTCGGGAAAATACTTGTTAGCATTTTTGATACTCTTTCCTGTTTCGTATCGGCTCTTCCTACTGCAACACCACCAAGTCCTAAGAAAAACAGCGCTGTTAATATATCAGTCGGAGCACTCCCGAGCATCAAATCTCGTTTGTTATCAAAATATTCGGCGCATTCGCTAATATTTGCCTTATTTAACTTTTTGGAAGTATCTTTTACAAATTCTTCTAAAATCTTCTTTTCTTCTGGTTTCAGATGACTTGATAACAAATCCAGAAGTTCATTATAAGCGCCTTTTTGAGTTTTGCTATCTCCAACGATAGATGATACCACTTTCTGACCGTTTGCACCAAGTTCTGCTCTTTGTGATGCTAAGACATCTTCTGCCCAGTATCCCAGATTATCTTTTGCAAATTTTGCATTGTCTTTTATATTATCAATACTACTTGGCATTTTGTATCCGCCAAAATAATCTTTCATTTTTTTCAAAGATTTATCTTCAAGAGTAGACATCATGTTTTCTTGTATTTTAAGCCGTTCTTCAACTTTAGAAGATGAAAAATATTCTTGCGTTTTCTTAATTTCTGCAAGCTTTTGCTCAAATATTTTGCGCTCGCTTGATGGTAATTTATCTGCGTATTTTGTGAATACTTCATTTAAAGCATCTATATTTTTATTTACTTTTGCGTAATTATTAACAACAGTTTTTTTACTAACGCTGTCAAATAACTTAGTAATCCATTCATGCGGTTTTTTCATAAACCTTGATTTAACACAAAGCCACTTGAATCCTTCATCTTTTATAGTGTTAATGTTGTTTGTAAAATTAAGAACTTTACTTGTGCTGTCTAAAAACTTTTGACCGGAAGAATAAATTTTACTTGTAAAATCACCGTTAATTTTGGCTTTGTTTCCGGCTTTGGCGGATAAAGTTTTTAATTTGTTAGAAAATCTTGTTAAAAATTTTGGGTTTAAAAGAGCTACAAAAGCACTTAAAACAAGTACCGTACTACCAACTTTTATTGCGGTTTTATGTGATTTTTTTGTTTCTTCATCACTTGATTCAGGGACAAAAGTATCAACCGTTGTATTAACTATGTTTTCAACTTGTTCAATCGGCTTGGTAACAATTTGTGACATAGCATTTTCAGGAGTTTCTTTTTTATCAGAAGCCCTGAAATTAAAGGAATTATTTATATAATTTCCTGATATAGCCACAATTGTACCTTTTCTTCGAACCTTCTATACTTATATAAAGTATTTTTGCATAAAAAAATTGCCTGACATGTTAAGCTTTGTTTATAAAAAATATTGAAGTGTTAATATATCACAGGGAGAGAAAAAATGTCGAAGAATATATTTATAACAGCTACAGGTACTGATATCGGTAAAACTTATGTATCTGCTCTTATTGTAAAAAAGATGAGAGAAGAAGGATATAACTGTGGGTATTTTAAACCTGTGCTAAGCGGGGTTGTAGAAAAAGACGGAGTTTTAACAGAGAGCGATTGTAATTATGTAGTTGATACTGCAAAAATTCCAACAACCGCAAATGAATGTGTCACATATTGGTGGAAAGAAGCGGTTTCTCCTCACCTTGCAGCAGAGAGATTTGGTGAAGAGATAAATATTGATAAAATAAAAAAAGATTATGAAAAGAAAAAACAAGAATATGACTATCTTTTGGTAGAAGGTGCAGGCGGAATTACTTGCCCTCTAAGGCTTATAAACGGTGAAAAATTCTTACTGAAGGATTTAATAAAAGAGTTGGGAACGAACATTATTATTGTCGCAGACGGCGGACTCGGAACAATTAATTCTATAGTTTTGACGGTAGAATATGCAAAACAAAATGGAATAAAAGTGGAAGGAATTATTCTCAATAACTTTGAACCTGATAATTTTATGCATCAAGACAATTTGAAACAAGTTGAATATTTAACAGGAATTAAAGTCATCGCGACTGTAGAAAAAAATCAAAAAGAGATAAATCTTCTTCAAAAATATTTTGTATAACCTTGACATGCGCCTTGAATAAATAGTATACTTAACTCACAAGGAATGATTATGACAAAATTACACAATGTATTAACAACTTCATCCTCCTCATCCAAGTTTCTTTCGGGACTTGAATGATTTTGATGTGTAATTTTTAGGATAAGTTTTAGAAAATCAAAAAAGTCTCGATAAATTTAGTTGGGACTTTTTTGTTGTGTAAATTTTGGAGAAGGTAATGAATTTAAGAGTAAATAATATAAGTTTTAAAGGCCCATTGGATGGAATGCTTACTACAGCACTCAGAACTTGCGATACGAATGAAGTAGTCAACGCTGTAGGCTTAGATATTGGTGCAATGGTCATTCCAAGAACTTATTATGATACAAAAGCTCGCAATAAATACGCAGGCGGTGAAACTTTTTTTAGAGAAATAAGCGGAACATTTATAAATTGTCTTTCTGCAGGACTTTTGGCTCAACTTATATCAAAATATGCTGCAAAAACTGTTGAACCCAAAACAAATATAAATCCTAAAAGCTGGTATACAAACGATTCTCTCAAAGTTCTGCAAGCCGCGTGGAATAAAGGGAAAAATACGGAAGAATATGTGAAAACCGTACTTGAAAACTTGTCAGGCAGAGATGGTTATAATATAAACAAATTTAATGATATAAATTGGAAAAATGTTGAATGGATAGATGAAAAACAATGGGATAAGATTGAATGGAAAGATAATAAATATAAAAACATCCATCATAATCTAAAAACTAAAGAAAATATCACTAAGGCTTTAACCGAAATTATTGAAAATAAAAATATTCATAATAACGACAGAAAAAATCTTCTAACAATTATTGAAGCGAGAATAACAAATGCTCTGAAAGCCGGAAGACAAACAGAAGTAAATATTGACGGCAATAAATTTGAAGCAGTATTGTCTAATATTCTTCGTGATGCTTGTGATATGGGAAGAGATATTTTTACTAACAAAAATGTTAATGCTAAAAAAGCAATTGAAAAAATCACAAAAGTTAATAAAATCAAAGCTTTTGGCGCAATTGGCGGAGCATGTCTTTTAGGTCTTACAAACCAATTTATTAACAGAAAAATAACAGAGAAGAGAACTGGCAAAAAAGGTTTTGTGGGAGATGTGGATTTTTGCGAAGAAGTTAGAAATGAACATAAAAAAGATGATATGCTAATATTCAAAAAAATTGGTGCAAGTATTCTTATGGCAGGCATGGTTTTTAGCGTAATGAAGGTTAAAAACTTAAAAGAATTTGCTAAAAAACTTGAGTTTACAGGTCCTATTACAAGCGGAAATGCTATAAAAACCGTTTATGCAGCTAATATTATAGGACGATTTATGGCAGCAGATAATGGAACAGAACTCAGAGAATCAATGACAAGAGATTATTTGGGCTTCCTAAACTGGCTTGTATTTGGTGGTTTTGCAGCTAAAGGTGTTGCAAATCTTCTTGACAGAAAAGGAAAGGATTTGTTCAACTATACTAAAAAAGGAAAAGGGTTAAAACATTGGTTGAACGAAATGTCGCTAAAAACTCATAACGAAATTGCAGCCAAAGGAAAAGCTTTTGTAAAGAAAAATATTTGGAAACTTAACCTTGCTCACGCATCAGGTATAGCATACTCTGCAATAACGCTCGGTGTTCTTCTTCCTATGCTTAATGCAAAAGTTACCGAGCATAAAAGCAGGGGGAGGTAAATATAAAGGGGTATGTGTCTGAATAAAAAATAGGTTGAGCATATTTGCCTAACCTATTTTTTGTTTTTTTAGAGTTTCTAATCTTTTTTAGAGTTGAAATGTTTATCAACAACATCTTGTATAATGACATAGAAAGCAGGGGTCAAAACCGTACCGAGTGTTGCTGCAACAAGCATACCGCCTATTACTGTTGAACCGACCGAAATACGGCTGTTTGCACCGGCACCTGAAGCAAATAATAGCGGTAAGATACCTAAAATAAATGCAGCTTCTGTCATCATAATAGCTCTAAATCTCAAGAAAGCTGCTTGTATTGCTGCCTCTTGAATACTGAGTCCGTGGGCTTCATGTTCTTCCTTTGCAAATTCAACAATTAATATAGATTGTTTTGCTGCAAGTCCCATTAATGTAATCAGACCGACTTGTGAATATAAATCCAAAGATTGTCCCATCATTAATTGGAAAATAAGTGCTCCGACAAATGCCACAGGTGAAATTAAAAGAACCGCAACAGGTATCATCCAGCTTTCATATAGAGCAACTAAGAATAAATAAACGAATAATAGTGCAAAGCCTACTACAATACCCGTTTGCCCTGAAGACTCTTGTTCTTGCAAAGAAGTTCCTGACCATGCAAAAGTATAATCATGCGGTAAATTTTTCTTAGAAAGATTTACCATTGCTTTCATAGCATCACCTGAAGATTTACCGTTTGCAGGAGAACCTTGAATTTGAGCTGCACGGAATTGGTTAAATCTTGTTATAGAAACAGCACCAACTGTTTGTTTTGGTGTAATCATTGTCATAATAGGAACAGGATTTCCTTTAGTATTCATAACATAGATTTTTTGTAAATCTTCGATTTTATTTCTATAATCACCCTCTGCCTGCATAAATACTTTGAATACTCTGCCAAGCTTATTAAAGTCATTAACATATGAGTATGAAAGGGTTGATGCTAAAGTATTATGAAGTTCATTGATATCAACTCCCTGAGCAAGAGCCTTTTCATAATCAATATCTAATTGATACTGCGGAACATTTGCTTGGAATTGTGTGTATACATTTTGCAAAGCCGGATCTTGATTTGCTTTAGCTACAAACTCATTTGCAAAAGCTGCAAGATCTTGTACACTTGCATTACCTGTTGACATAAGCTGATATTCAAAACCGCCTGCCATACCCAAACCATCTATTGCCGGCGGCGACAGTGTAAATATTGAAGCTTCATTTATGTCAGCAGTGCGCTTGTATATTTCAGTTAAGATTCCGTTATGAGAAAGATCTGTTTGTCGTCCTTGAATCATACGAACAACCCAATCAATAGGGTTTACTTTTCTTTCTCCCCATTCTTTTAACTGAATAACTATAGTTGCCTGATTTGAAGGTCCAAAACCGCCAAAAGCAATAACTCTGTCTTTATCAATACCCTCAATACCATCTATTTCTTTGATAAATTTATTACAAACCGCTTCTGTTCTGTTTAAAGAAGCACCGTCAGGAAGTGTTACAACAGAGATAAGCATGCCCTGATCTTCGTCAGGAATAAATCCTGTTGGAATAATCTTGAACAAACCTAACATCAAAAGAACTATCGCAACATATGTAATTATTGTAAGTTTTTGGTCATGAACAAATTTTTTAACAAGTTCCATATAATATTTAGTTAATTTGTCGAAATTCTCGTTAAAAAATGCAAGTCCTTTGTTGATGTATTCTTCTGCAATTTTTAACCAATTAGGTTTATTATTTTCTTTCTTTTTAGAAGGTTTCAAAATGATTGAACACATTGCAGGTGAAAGCGAAAGTGCACAAACCGCAGAAAATGCAATTGATACGGCAATACAAACTGCAAACTGTTTATACATGGTTCCTGATAAACCGCTCATAAAGCACATAGGTACAAATACCGCCATTAAAACGGCTGCCATTGCAATAAGCGAACCGCCAACTTCTCCCATTGTTATTTGTGTTGCCTCCAGCGCTGATTTTCCTTCTTCGATATGTCGTTTAACATTTTCAATTACTACAATCGCATCATCTACAACAACTGCAACTGCAAGAACTAACGCAAACAATGTTAATAAGTTTAACGACATTCCTAAAGCTTTTAAAGCAATAAATGTACCGATCAAAGATACAGGAATGGTTACGCATGGAATCAATGTAGCTTTAAAGTCACCTAAAAATACAAATATAATCAAAATTACAATTAATGATGTTAAAAGAATAGTGAACTCAACTTCGTCCATTGATTCGTTAATGAATGTTGAACTATCCATCATAATATCAAGCTTTAATGAATCAGGTAGTGTCTTTGAAAGTTCGTCTATTGTTTTATATATACTGTTACAAATTTCAACCGTATTTGCTCCGGGTAGAGGCATTACCTGAATCAAAGCGGCCGGTTTTCCATCCACTATACCAAACATGGAGTATGATTTTGCTCCTAATTCAACTCTGGAAATTTCTTTTAATCTAAGTTTAGAACCGTCTGAGTTAGAGCGTACAACAATGTTTCCGAATTCTTCAGGAGTCTGAAGTCTTCCCTTTGTAAGAAGCGAAAGTTTCAAACTCGGGTTGGCATTGGTAGGCTTATCTCCCAATGCACCCGTTGCTATCTGAGCGTTTTGAGTTCTTATTGCATTTTGAACTTCTGCAATTGTAACTTTATAGCTTGCAAGCTTAGCAGGATCAAGCCAAATACGCATAGAATAATCATCTGCACCAAATACATTTACGGAACCTACTCCGCCAATTCTCTTAATTGCATCTTTTACATAGATATTCGCATAATTTGTTAAATCCAATTGGTTCCAAGATTCATTTTCCGAAGCAAGATTTAATATGATAGCACCGGCGCCGCCAACTTTATTTTCAGCCGTTACACCTTGTTGCATAACCTCTTGCGGTAAAAGTGCCTGTACTTGTTGAAGTTTATTTTGAACATTCATCAAGTTAACATCATTATCTGTGCCGGTTTTGAAATATATGTTCAAAGAATAAGCGTTGTCATAGCTCGTTGAAGACATATAAATCATATCTTGAACACCGTTCAGTTGTGATTCAAGAAGTGAAGCGACAGAAGATTCTATAACCGCAGCACTTGCTCCCGGGTAGCTTGCTGATATTGTAACCTGAGGAGGTGTAATGTTAGGATACTTTTCCTGTTGAAGTCCAAATAGTGAAAGCAAACCTAAAATTACAATAATTGCCGAAATTACAACCGAAAATCTCGGTTTTTTAATGAAAAAATATAAATCGTCTTTATTAATCGCCATTCTTATGTTTCCTTTTTTATTTTGTCATTGCGAGGGCGATTAGCCCGTGGCAATCCAACTTTTATTAACTTTTTATTTTGTGGCTTGTTGGGTTTCACCCAACCTACTTACTATATTCTATTTTGCTATAATTATGTAAATACAATATATAATTGCACTTACACAAACAATTCCACCAATTATTATACCAACAACTGCTAACAACGAGATATATGCATTAATTCTAGGTTCTAAATCCGGATTAAATTTACCTATCAATTTTGGAATAAACAAAATTGATAAACACAAAATCGAAAATATAAAAGAATGTAAAATTTTTGTATTATAAATATCCAAAGTTTCCATGTAATATCCTGTGCTATGTAGCAGGTGTAGCAAGTAGGGTGCAATTATTTGCACCCAAATCGCTAATTTTTCTTTTCTGTATTTTTATCTTCTGAATAAGGTTTTGTTTTCACTGCTTGACCTGATTTGTAGATATCTTGAATTCCCTTCATTACAACAACATCATCCCAATCAAGTCCTTTTTCTACTATCCAGTTATTTTCGTAGTTTTCATTTACAACAATATCTTTTTTGACCGTTTTTCCGTCTTTAACAGTCCAAACATAGTACCCTGTTCCTACATCTGTTTTTGTTGCGGATTGCGGAATGAGCATAACTTTATGCGGCTTATTAATTCTGATTGTTACATTTACATAATCCCCCGGAACTAAGAGCTCATCAGGATTTTCAAAAATAGCTCTCAAAGTTACAGTGCCCGTATTTTCATCAATTTTATTGTCAACAAACTCAATTTTACCTTCCGCTTCGTAAGTTGAACCGTCTGAAAGACCTAATAATACTGATGCAGTGCTGTTATCATTCGGGTTTTCTTTATAATATTTTTTAAGTTCAATAAAATCTCCGCTTTTCATCGGGAAAGTAACTTTCATCGGGTTTGTGCTATATATTTGAGCGATAACTCCGGTTGACGGAGTAACATAGTTTCCGACAGAAACAATAGCTTTCCCGATTCTTCCGTCCATTGGCGAAGTTATGTTTGTGTAGCTTAAATTCAAATTAGCTCTGTTCATTTGAGAAACAGCACCGTCTAAGGCTGCTCTGTTTTTATTTCTTTGTGTAAGAGCATTGTCGTAGTATTCTCTACTTACCAAATCTTCTTTTAAAAGCTGAGTTGCTCTTTGCAAATCTATTTCTGAATTTTTATAAACTGCAGAATTTTCATTAACGGTCGCTCTGGCACTCTTTGCCGCAAGTACATATTCATCAGGTTCTATCAAAAATAATTTTTGTCCTTTTTTAACTGTGTCACCTTCTTGGAAATATCTTTGCTGAAGCCATCCGCTAACACGAGCAATTATATCAACCGAATACTTGGCTTCAATTCTACCTGTTGTAGAATATGTAGGTTGAATTTCCTTAGCTATAGGTTTTGCAACTTCAACCGTCTTTGGCTGGGACATCATATATGCCATAAAAGCACCTGTTATAGCAGTTTTTGCCTGATTAAAAATTATCGGTACAAGAACGACTGCTAAAATTCCCGCTGTAATTTTAGTTTGTTTTGATTTCCAATCTATTTTCATATAAACTTCCTTAACTTCTTACTAAACTATGTGGTGATTATATCATGATAAATTCAATTAGAAAAGCATTAATACTACTCTAAAAAACTATTTTACAAATTAATAAAAAATGATATAATAAAGTGTCTATTTTAGTGGTTGTGTTATATTGTAAAATTTAGGGGTTATTTTATGGATGTTAATCGTTATGACACCTTTGAAGATGAATTGGAATTGCAGGAGTTGGAAAAAAAGAACAGGGCAAGAAGCATTGAATACATGCAGCAGCCCAGCTTGTGGGATATGCCTACTATTTCAAGAAAAATAAAAACATCTTCTAAATCAAAAATTTAAAAAAATATAAAATTCTAACAAAAAATTTTTTCATGCGTTTTAAAAAATTGTATGAAAATATATTTTTTTGCACAAAATTATAATAAATCCGTTAACAAACCTGCTTTTCGCAATTTAAATTGTTCAAGAGCTTTTTCGCTTACAAAGAGTTCTTTTGAAAAATCTGTGAAAGAAATAAGCAAGGATGTTAAACAATTTCGTATGGAGCTATATAATCCATATTCCGAGGATTTTTGCGCATCAACAGTTACTATAGACTATAGGAAACCGCAAATAATATATTTAGAGCATCCTGACAAAAACCCTAAAAATGCAATGATGCTGAAATATGATCCCAAATCAATCGGTTTTTTAAAGAACAGAGAAACAGGTGAACCTGTCGAAACTGTTATATTAAGAGCTCATGATGATGCATATGATAATGAAGATACTTTTGTTTTTATGTCAAAAGATCTTTTGCAGGAATACGGCTATGTATCTTTGTCACATCATAAAAATCCGGATGAAACAGTGGACGGATTTTTAAACCCCGAATTAACAATTGATTATCCGGAAGTTGGTTTAATCGGTTCAAGAGTTGTTGTAGATTACTTGTTAAACAGCAACGAAAAAAGCCTAAAAGGTGTTGGTAAACTGGCTGATAAAATAGAGGTGGAATACAGTAAAGAAAACAATGTAAATCCTAATATTATATCGTATGCCGGAACAAAATCGCATGCGGCACATTTCTTGAGAGGCAAGAGATTTTTGCCATTGGAAAAAAATTCGAGTTTATACAATTTCTTTTTGGAAAGATATGGATGTGTTGACCCAAATGTTGTATTGGAAAACATTCTAAAATACTCTGATAGTAAACATTCAAGTGTAGAATGTTGGAAAACAATGCCAATCTACATGCCCAAAGAAATGGTGGAAAAAATACAAAAAGAATCTGAAATAAAATTGCCTTCCTTTAAAGGTAAACTTCCGATTAAAACAAAAGATGTCAAAAGTGTTATTAAAAATTTTGAGATGAATATATACAATCCATATTCACAAACACATTGTTATGCTGATGTCAATATAGATTTATCTAAAACTCAAAAGATTGTGCTTAATAATTATCGTTCCAAGTCACTAAGAGATGATGCGCTCACTCTTGATTATAATCCAGAAAGATTTGGCTTTATAAAAGATAAAGTGAATAATAAGCCTCTAAAAACAATGATATTGACTTCAAAAGATCCATACCATAGTGAAGAAGTCGGGTATCACTTTCTTTCTGAAGATTTGCAAAAAGAGTATGGTTATGTACACTTATCAAAAGTAGGGAAGGCAACATATTACGATAGAATATTATACGGAGATATAATGCGCGATTATCCGGAACTTGGTATAAAAGGCGAGAGGATAATTGTTAGATATTTGCGTAATTGGAACGACAAAATTTATGGTGGAATTGGTAAACTGGCTGATATGATGGCAGTAAAATTTTGTGAAGAAATCGGGATTGAACCGGTTATTGTATCTTTGGCTGATAAAGGTTCACATGTAGCGCATTACCTTAGAGGTAAGAGATTTTTCCCATTAGAAAAAGATTCATATGATTACGAAAAATTTGTTAAAAAATACAAAAATCCTGACCCGAACAAAATTATGGAAGAGTTAATAGCGAATGATGCTACCACTCCTGAACAAATGCGAGCATGGACACTTTTAGGTATGTACATGCCAAAAGAAGCTGTTGAAAGATATAAACAACTTGTTTCAGAGTTTGTAAATGTTAAATGGATATAGATTTATGAACTTTTGTAACAATTTAATAGCCATGCCTAAAAAAATGGCAAATTAATTTTTTTCATTTTTTGTTAATAGTATAATAGATGTGACTAATAGTCTAAAAGAAGGAATCGTGTATGAAAAATTTAAGAAAATTGTCAGCACTTGTTTTAAGTACAGTATTTGCAACAATGCAAATCTCAATGGCAAACCCCATCGATACAGGCTTAGGAACACAAAACGGCGGAGCTGTAATTAACAATACAACCGGTGGTTTTGCAGGCTTGGATGTCGGAACACTTCAATGCAGTAAACGGAGCAAACGGTTTAACAGTATTGAATACGGTAAACCAGGGAATGACCAATGTATATGGTCAAATAAATGCAAATAGCGGTATCGGAAAGTTGATAATATCGAACCCAAATGGTGTATTATTTGACGGTGCAAAATTTACAACAGCAGGCGATTTATTAATCACAACTCAAGCTATTTCAGGATTGAATGATATTGACAATGCAAAATTTAATAAAATGTACACTTCAGACAAAAATCTTATTCCTGTAAAGATTTTAAATAATTCAGATTTCCAAGTAGGTGGTGAATATACAATTGTTGCACCACGCATTCACGCAGAATCTTCAACTGTAGCAGCAAATACTTTAAAATTAGTAACTGCAAACGGTCAAGATTACTTATCATTAGGAGCTAACACTCCTGCAGGAAACAGAGCAGTAACTACATTGAAAGCTATGTATGTAGATGGCAACTTAGAAATAACAAGTGATGCCGGTGCAGTTCAAATAACAAACGGCGGTACAATAAATGGTGATTTTACTGCTGATACCGGTAAAAGCAACATGGTTTGGTTGAACAAAGAGAGCGGCGGAAATAGATTAACAGTTAACGGTGATGTTAATATTAACTCAAACGGTGAACACTTAACATTAAGGAATGTTGATGTTGACGGTGATGTTAATATGACCAATGTAGGCGGTTATGTTGATTTAGGCAACGCTGATATAACAGGAAATGCAACATTAAAAACAGAGGGTGTTGAAACTGGTAATAAATATCATCACTTTGTGCATGTAATTGGCGAAACTAATGTTGATGGCAATTTAAATATTGACTCTTCCCAGAACATACACATTGGTGGTTATAAACTTGACGCAAATGATCCGAATGCGAAAGGTGTTCTTGCAGATGGTAAGTTAACGGTTGGCGGTGATTTGAACGCTCATTCAGAGGTAGGTCATATCACAACCACTATTGATACATCTGCAAAAAATATTACATATAAAGCTGATAAATTAAATATTCTTACAGACGGTAAAGCTACATTGAAAGCTGATACATACAACTTTACATCAAATGGTTTTATCGGTGGTATAACAGACAAAGATTTAAGATCAGCTGATGACAGAATTTCAACATTGATGGAAAATTATACATTTATTCCTGCCGATATTGAAGGTCACGGGTATGTAAATGTTGATGGCGGTAATGTTGTTGCTATCAATACTCCGAAAGTTTCTCCTGCAGGAAATGATGTTCAAGTATATATCAAATCAAAAGATGATGTAAAAGTAACAGGTGCAAATACAGGCGTTTTGAATATCACAGCTCCTAATAAGAGAATTGATATTGAAGGACCAAATGTTCATGCTAAAAATATTAATGTTGGTAATGAAACAAACTATTTAAAAGTTGAATTTGATGGCAGAGATTACACAACGAACTATACAAATATTAAAGACGGTCAAGTAGTAACAATTGCACCGGATGAAAAAATTACATATGAATTAGCAGATGGCGGTTATAACCAACCTACTTTGCAACCAAGTGCAAATACTACATACTTAATCGGACCTGATCCTGTTCCGCCACCACCTCCAGGACCGGAGCCGGAACCTGTAACACCTCCTAATCCCGGAGATGAACCTGGCAAACAGATTGTACAATGGGTTCCTGAAGATGTAACCAAAGCTCCAGTTAGCACTCCTGTAGCATTCGCAGCAGACTTGGATGACGATGAAGAAGGTGCACCAGTTAGAAAGAATGTAGACGGATCAGTAACGGTTGTCAGAGCAATGCCGATGATGTAATATCATAGAAAAATAAATATAAAAAAGCGATACTTTACAAAGTATCGTTTTTTTTTATGAAAAATTATAGCAGACAAAAAAATTTTGTATTTTAGTTATTGTAAACAATTGTTACAAAAAGTCAATTTTTAAAAATTGAAATACTTTAACAAAGTATAAGGAAATTTGAAAAGAGGATAGAATATGAAAAATTTGAAAAAGAAATTGTCAGCAGTAGTTCTCACAGCAGTATTTGCAACAATGCAAGTATCAATGGCAAACCCCATCGATACAGGCTTAGGAACACAAAACGGCGGAGCTGTAATTAACAATACAACCGGTGGTTTTGCAGGCTTGGATGTCGGAACAGACAAGGGTGAAACATTAAACTTCAATGCAGTGAACGGAGCAAACGGTTTAACAGTATTGAATACAGTAAACCAAGGAATGACTAATATATATGGTCAAGTAAGTGCAAACAGCGGTATTGGTCAATTGATTATTTCAAACCCAAATGGTGTATTATTTGACGGTGCAAAATTCACAACTGCAGGTGATGCGTTAATTACAACTCAACAGATGACAGCAACATTTAATAGCGGCATTATGGATGTTTCAAAGGTTCCTACAACTGCTAATGTTGATTTTGTAACTATCAAAGATTCAAATATTTCTGTTGGAGGTGAATTCCACATTTTAACCCCTTCTGTAAATGTTGTTAAATCAACAATCAAAGCAAATGACGGAGTAAAATTTGTTACAGCAAATGGTCAAGATTATCTATCAGTTGGAAATGCAGCACCAAAACAAGCTGTTCGTTTAGAATCAGTAAATATAGACGGTGATGTTTATATTGTATCTGATAAAGGTGCAGTCGCTACAGTTGGTGGTGGTGAAATTAACGGTAATTTGAATATTAAATCAGACGATGTTGTTGGTCTTAACTTTACAGATAACGGCAAGATTCTCCATGTAACAGGTGATGTTAATGCAGAAGGAAACGGCTGGGCAATGTACGCAAGAAATACAAAAGTTGACGGCAATCTTAATATGGAAAACGGCGGCGGTTTCTTAGAAGTCGGTAATGTTAGAGTTGGCGAAAATATGAACCTTAAAACCGTTGCTAAATCAGAAAATGATAAAGGTTATAAACACTTTGTCCATGTAGTTGGTGATACAGAAGTCGAAGGCGATGTAAATATTGATTCTAAAGACAACATTCATATCGGAAACTACAATTTTGAAGAAAAAAGGTTGTTAGACGGTAACTTAAAAGTTAGTGGTAACTTAACAGCTCACGCTCATGACGGTCATGTTACAACAACGATTAATGTTCAAGCAAACAAAATAAGCTATACTTCAGATAATTTGAATGTATTAACAGATAAAGATTCTGTTTTGACAGCAAATGAATACGAATTTTCATCAAATGGCTATATCGGTGCAATTGGTGATTACGAAGAAGCTACAGGTACTGAAAGAATAATATCAGTAATGGAAAATTACACATTCATTCCAAAAGACTTAAAAGGTAACGGATATACTCAAATAGCAGGCGGCAAAATTACAAAACTTGATGCAAACGGTAATGCATACATCTTATCAAAAGATGATGTAACTCTAACAGGAGCAAATGCTCAAGACATAAACATTACAGCTCCTAATAAGAGAATAGATATTACAGGACCTGATGTTCACGCAAATAATATCAATGTCGGCAACGAAACAAACTACTTAAAAGTAGATTTTGAAGGCAGAGATTTTACAACAAATTATACAAACATAAGAGATGAAAAAGTTGTAACAATCAGACCTGACGAAGTAATCACATATGACTTGGCTGACGGTGGCTATAACCGACCAACTCTAAAACCTGATACAAATACTACATACTTAATTGGTCCGGATAGAGAGGTTCCACCACCTCCAGATAGAGTAAACCCACCCGATGAACCTGGCAGACAGATTGTACAATGGGTTCCTGAAGATGTAACCAAAGCTCCAGTAAACACTCCGGTAGCATTTGCAGCAGATTTGGATGACGATGAAGAAGGAGCACCGGTTAGAAAGAATGTAGACGGATCAGTAACAGTCGTAAGAGCATTCCCGATGGGTAAATAAATTAAAGATGGTAAGATAAAAAGAACCGACAAAAGTCGGTTCTTTTTTTTGTGAAGAAGAGAAAATTAGTGATATAATTTTTTTATGGAAGAAAAAGAGCCTAAAAAAATAATTGGTTTAATGTCAGGAACATCTTGCGACTCAATAGATGCAGGATTGTGCGAAGTTTATCCTGATATGTCAGTAAAACTTATACAAGGTATTAATCATCCATATCCGGAACATATTAGAGCTAAGATTTTTTCTGCATTTAGAGGAGAGCTTTCAATAAAAGAGATATGTCAACTTAATTTTGCAGTAGGAAAATGTTTTGGTGATGCTGCAAATATTTTAATTGGAGAGTTTGGAAAACCTGATTTGATAGCAAGTCACGGTCAGACGATTTATCATTATCCCTACGATGAAAAATTGGATAATATTTCTCTAAAAAGTACAATGCAAATAGGTGAAAGTTCTGTAATTGCAGCTCAAACAGGATGTCTTGTTGTATCAAATTTTAGAGAAAAAGATATTGCATATGGCGGTCAAGGCGCTCCACTTGTATGTTTTGCAGATGAAAAGTGGTTTAAAAACTCGCTTGTGCAAAATATAGGCGGAATATCAAATGTAACGGTAGTGTCTGATGATTGTGAAACTTTTGGTTTTGATACAGGCTGCGGTAATATTATGGTAGATTATTGTACGCAAAAATTATTTGGGCAAAAATACGATAAAGACGGAGAAATAGCTTCAAAAGGAAATGTATGTGAAAGCTGGCTTGATTGTCTTTTGCAAGATGAATACTATTTTCTCGAACCTCCAAAAACAACCGGCAGAGAGTATTTTTCAGTTAAATATATTGAAAATATGCTTAGAAATGCTCCTCCTGAACCAAAAGATGTAATATCAACTTTAACTGCATTAACGGCAAAAACAATTGCCCAAGCTTATGAAAGGTTTGTGTACCCTAAAGCACATGTCGATACAGCTGTTATTGGCGGTGGAGGAGCATATAATAAGACAATGATGAAATTTTTAAGACAATATCTGCCGCAGAGAATTGAACTAAAAACGCATGAGGATTATGGGATTTCAAATAACTATAAAGAGGTTATGGCATTTGCTCTTTTAGGATATTGCAATTTATATAATATTCCGAGTAATTTACCTTCTTGTACAGGTGCATTCAGACGGGTAGTTTTGGGAAAAATGACATCTTAAATTTATAAAATGTCGAATATATAACAAACAGATGATACAAATTGGTTTATTTTATGTAATAATAAAAACAAGGTAAGATTAGAGAAGATAAAGAGTATGAATAAAAAGATTTTAAGTTTGGTTATTACGGCTTGTGTGCTGGGACTTGCATCAGTACCCGCAGAAGCATTTAGTTTTAAGAAAAACAAAAATAATAATGTTCAATCAGTAAAAGCTACCAAGACAAAAAATAAGAAAGCGCAGGAAGAAGAAGTTAAATCTCCTTACACAAATGAAGTACATTCTGTGTTTTCACTCAAGGATTGCGTAGAGCTTGCGATAGAATACAATCCTGAAATACAAGCATCAATTTTTAACGAAGATGTTTATAAATCAAGGATAGGTCAAGCTTGGTCAAATTTCTTCCCTATAATTAATGCAGGTTTGCAAGGTTCAAGGAGTGGAAGCAAGTATACGGGTGAAAGTCCTTACGGAGTTCCCAGCCAATATCTTACAATGGGTTATATCCCAAGCGTTTCGGCAGATATGATGATTTTTGATTTTGGTAAAACAAAAGCAACTGCTGATATGGCAAAGCGCATGTGGGAAGGCAGTAAAGAAGATACAAAAGAAAATATTAATACGATTATATATAGTATAAAATCTGCTTATTATAATATTTTGTTTGCAGAAGCTCAAGTTAAAGTTTATGAAGATACTGTAGCGGATTTTGAATTACAATTAAGTCAAGCTAAAGGATTTTATCGTTATGGTACAAAGCCTAAAGTTGATGTAGTAACTGCAGAGTATAACTTAGGTAAGGCAAAACTTAATTTGGTTAAAGCTAAAAATGTTTTAGAAGTTGCAAGAGTTCAACTTTCAAGAATCATGGGTATTCCTGAATACACAAATTATGAACTTTCTGATCAGCTTTCTTTAAATAAATACGATGAAACATTTGAAAATGCAATTAAAACAGCATTTGATGTAAGACCTGAATTAATTTCTGCTCAAAAATCAGTTGATGCTGCTAAGATGAACCTTAGAGCAACAAGAAGAGAGTTGACTCCTGATTTAGGAATTTTTGCAGGATACGATAACGGTATCGGTAATAAATACAATGTTCAATCTGCTCAAGTAGGTTTTGGCCTGAATTATACAGGACTAAATCTTATGAGAATTAAAAAACAAATAGATGAAGCAAACGCTGCATATAAAAAATCTAAAGCTAAATATGAAGATGTAAAACACACCGTATACTTTAATGTTAAAAAGAATTATATGGACTTGCAAACTGATGCTGAAGCTATTGTTATTGCAAAACTTGCTCTTGATCAAGCAAAAGAACAATACAGACAAGTTACAGGAAGATACAAAGCCGGTGTCGGTGATGCAATCGAGCTTAAAGATGGTGAAAATACATATTTGAATGCTCGTTTAGATTTTTATAATGCAATGTTGAATTATAATGTAACCGCAGCAAGCTTAGAACGAGAAATTGGTATTCCGCTTGTAATGTCGGATAAGTATGTTATAGAGCTTAAGGCCGAAGATTTATAGAAATAAATCTTATTATAGTATTTAATATATAGGTTAGTACTATCCGCTGACCTATATTATTATTTCAAATATCTATAAATAAAGGCTAACGGATAAAATATTTTTTCCGTCTTTATATTCGTACGAGATTTCATCAACGGAATTTTTAACAATAAATATTCCCAGTCCGCCTTGTTCACGACTTTCGGGCGGGAAGTTGACATCAGGATCAGGACGCTCAAGCGGGTTATATGGAGTTCCCCAATCTATAAAGCGCATTATAAACTTGTTGTTCTCTTTTGTTGTTTCAATGCAGATTTTTCCGATATTGTCAGTATAAGCATAAGATGCGATATTTGTGTATATTTCTTCTGATACAAGTTCCAGCTTGAATCTTTTATCCTGTGCTATATCGTTTGAATCAAAAACTCCATATAGCCAATTTAAAAAATCTTTGTAGTTTTCTTTTTTTGCATCATTTGCATAAATCTTTGTGTCATCAGAACCTGTATATTTGAATACCAGCATTGTCATATCGTCGCTTTGTGGATAGTTTTGAGTAAATATTTTTACATCTTCCCTGTATTCTGAAACTTTTTCTTCAAGAGTTGCCTCTTTGGAATTTATTACGGAATTTAAGAGTCTTTCTTCTCCGTACAACTCGTCTTTATCGTTTACGGCCTCTGTTATGCCGTCTGTATAAATAATAATTTCGTCACCAACATTCAGTTGCATTTCATCAACTTCGAATTTTGCGTTATCAAAAGCTCCAAGTACTATATTTGAATTTAAATTTTTATATTCATACTTTCCGTTTTGTTTGATAATTGGGGGATTATGACCGCAGTTTACAAAAGAAATTTTACCGTTTGAGATATCAACAATACCAAATAATACTGTTACAAAAAATCCTTGTTTGTTATTAGAACATATTTTTCTGTTAATTTCTTCCGCCATTTGAGAAGGTTCTAAACCAGATTGAGCTATATAGTTTATCAGTGTTTTTACTGTCATCATAAATAGAGCTGCCGGAACACCCTTTCCTGAGACATCGGCTATCAAAAACATAAATTTGTTTTCATCAATAAAATAAAAATCGTAAAAATCGCCGCCGACTTCTTTTGCAGGAGTCATACTTGCAAAGATATCAAATTCTTTTTTGTCAGGGAATGGCGGGAAAACATTCGGTAAACTTGAAGCTTGAATAGTTTTTGCTAAAGATAGTTCTGATTCTATTCTTTCTCGCTCTTTAGTAATATTTTTAATATCACCTGCCATTCTGTTAAATGTTGAAGCAAGGCGAGCAAATTCTTCAGGTTTTTCAAGTCTGATTTCTGTATTCAAATCTCCATGACTTATTTTGTTAGCAATATCTGTCAGCTTATCTATAGGTTTGTCTATATTTCTTTTTAAGCCTAAGTAAAGAAGCGCGGATATCATAAGGCTTATGCCCATCAAGACTGCAAACAGTGCAATAACATGACGGTAAAGAATTGCAAATAATTCATTTTTTGGAATAACAACAATATAAATCATTCCGTTATCTAAAGTTTTTACATAAGGAATATATTTATGTCCTTTGTAGGTTATATATGTAACTTGTTTTAAATTACTTTTATACCAAGGTATAGATTTTACGGATTTTCCGATAAGTTCATCGTTATTTAGATTAGGATCTGTGGATGCAATTATGTAATCGTGGTCAATATCTGCAAAAAGAGCAAAACTGTTTGGAGTTGGTTTCATTTCGGAAACGGATTTTACGATTGAACTGATTTCCCAATCTACCGTAGATAAGCCAACAATAGTGCCATTACTGTAAATTCCTGAACCGGCCGTCATCATAAGAGTGTTGCTGCCTTCTTTTTCGTAGTATGGAGATGACCAAACCACATTATTCTTTTCGTTTAGTTTTGGCATAATTTCTACATACCAACTTTTTTCAGGGTAATTGTAATCTTCTGTTTCAAATTGGTTATCTATAACAACTTTATTTTGTTTGTTTCTGTATGCATAAATACAAAAATATTTTTTGTCTTTTCTTAGTAAATATGGTTTGAACCAAATTCCGCCGCCAAGAGAATTCTCATAATTTTCAAAAAGATCAATGATAACTTGTTCTGCGGTAGTCCTGTTTTTATCAATATAATAGAACATTTCACCCTGCAGCGCGAGATCTTTAGCATTATCTTCTATTCTTATTATTTCTTTGTTAATATTTTGAGCTAGTGTTGCAATAGAATGCGAACAGCCAATAATTATAAGATTTTTGCTTGTTTTAAGATACAAAAAACTAAACGCACTAAGTAAAATACATAGCGCTAATAACATTAAAACCGTTATAATTGTGATTTTTGACTTAATTGTATTAAACATAAAAAACTAAGATACTTTTAAGAATTTGTCAAAACCTGTCATTTTTAAAACTTCTGCAACAGGTGCTTGAACATTAACAATATTAACAGAACCGCCTTGCTTACTGACATTTTGATAAAGTTCGAGTAAAACTCTGAGCCCAATACTTGCAACATAAGTTATTTGAGAAAAATCAAGAAATAAATCTTTTGTTCCGCTATAATCATCAATGGCATCGTTGATTTTCATACCGTATTCTGCAGCTGTATCAATGTCGAGTTTTCCGGCTGCTTTAACATGTAAGTTTGAATTTAAATCTTTTTCAAATGATATTTCCATATACAATCCTCTTCTTTTATTACGATAGAATTATTATAACATAATATTTATAATTAAGCTCTAAGTCCTATATAAAGTAGCAGCAGCAAAATAATCGGCACAACAAATTTTAATCCGATATCAAAAAGAAATGCAACAAATTTGTTATTTATAAAAGAATTTCCCTTAATTTTAAGAAACCAACCGGCAATTATACATAAGAAAAATGCGTTTAAAGGCATAAGTAAATTTGAAGTTACAAAATCTAGGCAATCAAAAATATTTTTTCCGAAAATTTTGAAATCCCCTAAAATACCAAAAGATAGTGTTGCAGGTATAGCAAAAGCTGCAATAATAAAGAATAAAATAGTGCATGCTTTTGTTCTTGAAATTTTCATTCGCTCAGTCATTGATGCGACAGGAACTTCCAAAATGCTAATTCCTGATGTCACTGCTGCTGCAAGCAATAATACAAAAAATGCAAGAGAAACAATTTCACCATGTGGAATTTGTGCAAAGATATGTGGTAATGTTACAAATACGAGCCCGGCACCTGAATTTGGTTCAAGCCCGAAAGAGAATATTGCAGGAAATATCATAATTCCGGCTAAAAGAGCAAATAGTGTATCAGAAAAAATTATCGTATAAGTAGATTTTGTAATGCTTTTGTCGTCTTTAATATAACTTCCATAGGTTAAAAGCGCTCCCATACCAATACTCAAGGTAAAAAGAGCCTGACCTAATGCTGCAAGAAACATATGTGCGTTAACCTTTGAAAAATCAGGTTTAAACATATATTCAAGTCCCAAATGTGAATTAGGAAGAGAAAGTGAAAAAGCAATCAAACCTAATAAAATTACTGCAAACATTGGCATTAAAACATTGTTTGCAAATTCAATCCCTTTTTTTACTCCTCTTGCGGTAAAAAATATACATATTAATAAAAACGCAAGAGTTAAACCGCAAGCAGGTATTGAATTTTGAGTGAGTTCTGTAAAATATTCTCCAAAATTAAACATTTTTAAGTTACTGAAACTCAATCCTATGTAATTTATAATCCAACCGCCAACAATAAAATAAAATGATGAAATTAAAATACCTGTGACGGGATTCATAATGCCTAATAATTTGAATTTAGGATTTATTGATTCGTAAGCGCCAACACATTCCTTTTTTGTAATTTTTCCAACTGCAAGCTCAGCAAACAGAGGAATAAAACAGATAGTAATTATAAGTAGAAGATAAACAACAAGAAAAATTGCTCCGCCATTTTGCCCCATAATATAAGGAAATCGCCAGATATTACCTAAACCTACAGCAGAACCTACTGCCGCAAGTATAAATGAAACTCTTGAACTCCAGCTCGGTCTTTTATCTTCCATTTTTCTCTCTGCCTATAGTTTTATAACAAATTATATGTAAATTATAATACAAAATGCTTTTTATAAGTTAACATGACAAAAATTTTTTTTTACGAGTTTTTATATGATTGATAATTATTAGGGGAACATTAAATGTACATTAGTAGAATCAGTTACGGAATAGAAAACAGATATATAAATAAGAATAAAAAATTTCAAAAACGAGTTGCAACACCTACTTTTGAAGCGAGAGTTGATAAAGGTATGGAAAGGTTTTATGAATTTAACTCTAAAAGAATCCCAACTACAATGAAATTGTATTTAGATAGTTTACAAGATAAATTTTCTATGACTCCGCTTCAGGCACAAAAAAATGCATATTTAAAATTAGAAGATGCAAAATCTATAGAAGATGTTCAAAACTTTTTCCCCGATGAAGAATTGTTTATCTATCTTGAAAAAGCCAAAGATACAAAAGCAACTAGCGGAATTTTGGGAATATATCGAGAGTTTAAAGAATTGTATGATAGTGTTCTCAAAAATGGAGAAGATTTAACCTTATATATCTTAAAAAAAATATTTCTTGAAGCAAAAATGCTTGATGAAATTAATAAAGATTTAGATAAAGACTTAAACGAAGATATAAAACTTGAATTTCAGCGCAGGTATCCTAACGGAGAATATTTACACTCTTCCACATTAAAATCACTCGGAATTTATAATCCTGATACAGCATATTTAAATTCTTTGAAATTTACGCGTGATGGTTATTCTGATGAGTTTGGAGCAAAGATTTCCGAAGCGCAGCTAAAATATTGGAATAGCTTATCAGAAGATGAAAAATTTGAAATCTTAAGCAAAAGGTGCGAAGGCAGAGATAACTGGTGGAATTCTCTCAGCTATGATGAAAAACTTGAATATGCGGCAGGAATTGAGTCAGAAGAAGAACTTTATAAAAATTACAAAAAATATGTAAATTCTGAAAAAAGAAGAATAAGAAAAGAAACAGAATCAGGAACGCTACAAGAAAATGAAAAAATAGAAGCACCAAAACACAAAAAAATAAAAGTTGGTGATACAAAACTTCAAGACAGAGATATTTTTATACTTTGGATGAAAAAAAATCTTGATAAGTTTTATTCACGACTTTCTGAAGCTGATAAAGATTCTGTTCACATAAAAAGAGTTCATAGGCTTGCCGAACGCTGGCAAGAAATGACACCACAGGAAAAAACCGAACTTATTGATAAGATGAGAGCCGGTAGAGAACCGGGAAGATTTATTATGATAGATGCATGGAATCATTCGCGTGTTCTTATAAGAGAACTCTCTGAGTTTCTCAAATCAAAACAAATTCTAAAGCCGATAGATGTTTTATATGATTCGGCTGAGTTTAGCAGTTTCCAATCGCAAGTTATGACTGAGTTTTGGGCAGAGCATCAAGATTTGGCGGAAGAATTTGGTAAAAATATTCACAGAGCATATCTTAGAGTTGAAGAATCGTTGCGAAGAGGACAATTCCAAGATTTAAAACAAGAAATTTTAAGAGATCGGGCATATAGAATTAAACTTTTGGAAAGAGAGCGTTTGCAAGAAGAGGCGGAAGCAAAAAGACTGGCAGAAGAAGCAAGAAAACTTGAAGAGATGAAATCTAATCCGAATGCATACAAATATGAATTTATTGATGCATATACTAAACAGCAAAATTCTACGGGCTTGTTGCCTAAAAACTATATTAATGATGTTACAAATGCAATGATAGAAATGTATCCTGAGCATATAATAAAAGAGTATACAGAAGCAATAAAAGCCGGTACAACAATTGGTGATGCTGCATACGAAAAAATGATGAAATGCAAACCAAGTCCTGAATTTGAGCGTTCACAAAGGGCGATGGAATTAGCTCTTGCAGATGAATTCTCTTCCAAATGGTCAGGAATCGATGTTTATCAACTCAGCCTTGTAATGTTAATTCCTATGTTAGCTGCAAGAATATCTGCTGAAAAAGCAAATAATACTTCAAAAAGTGAAAAATTAGACTTAAAACGGATAGATTATTTGTATAATGAATACAGAAAAGACTTGAGTGAACAAGAGCTTGATGATATTGCAAAAAATTATTTTTATCTCAAAGAAAATATTAATGATTCTGAATATGAAGCTGTTTTCAAGAAATTAAAATCATATATTTCAACATATGGCAGAAGCATTTTGCCTCTTTTTGCTGCACAAAGTATCAAACCTGTAGAGCAAAAAGCGGCATTAAATGAAAAATTATTGAATCTAATGCCACAAGAATTGAAAGAAAAACTGGATTTTGAATATAGAAATGCGGAAGATATATTATTGAGCGACAAAATACAAACTATAAATACATTGTTTGCAAAAAGATATAATTATTTACCTGATGATGCAAGAGTAGCTTATATATCTGAACTGGGACCAATACTTATGTCTGAACATGACAAAGGACAAACAGATATTATAGACAATTATATAAGCCGCTTGCAAAAAAAATCAAATTCTAAGAACGCAGAAAACACACAAGAAGGGCGCCTAATAAATATTTCTAAAAATACTATGTTATATCCAAATAAATTAAAGATGCTTGCTATAGAGCAAGTTATAGCAGATGAATTATTTAATGTTTGTAATGATGAAAGTGTTTATGCTTTAGAATTTGAAGTATTATGCAACCTTTTAGAGATAATAATGTCTTCAAAAGTTGATAAAAATAAATCATATATAAAAATAAATAATATGAATAATAAAATGTTTATTCTATCAAAAGATGCTAAAGTTTTTAATTTCAAAAAAGCATATTCAGAATATATAAAAGAATTTAATGAACTTCTAACAGAACTTCCAGAAGGAAAACAATTAGAAGCAGAAGATATTTTGTATACATTAAATCCTAAAGAAAACAGACCTTTAAGAGATAAATATATTATACAAAGACTTGAAAAATATGGTTTCCATATGAATTAAATCCGACTATATTAGTGCTTTCAAACCAAGAACAATAAGTAATAAACCTCCTATAATAAGTAGTATTTTTGAAGGTAAATATTTGAGTCTTTCCCCTGTATAGAAACCTAAAAGAGAATTTATAAAAGTAATTGCAGTAATAAGCAGGGCAGGTTTTAGTATGTTATTACCGCATAAAGAAAGCGAAATTCCCGCGGAAAAAGCATCTATACTTGTTGCAAAACCAATGATAAATAGGCTTTTTATACCTATAAATAATTCTTTTTCTTTGTCTTCACTAAATGCTTCGATTATAAATTTTAAGCCTAGGTATGCAAAAATAGCAAACACAATCCAATTAGCATATGGAGAAATATTAGTTTTTACTCCGTTAGTTAGGAAATAACCGATTGTTGGCATAATTCCTTGAAAAAATCCGGTAAACACAGCTAACAAAATTGCACTTTTAAACCTGTCTTTTGTAAGCACTAAACCATAAGAGAAAGACACAACCATAGAATCAATTGATAATGCTATTGCTAATATTAAAATAGAAATATACGACATTCCATCTCCTACACATTAAAAAGCATCTGTCTTCATTGGGTTCTTGAATTTTGTAATAGAGCCTTGGAATAATAGCTTAACAGTTCCAACAGGGCCATTTCTGTGTTTTGCAATAATAATTTCTGCCTCACCTTTATTTGCAGCTTTTTCTGCAGCTTCTTCATCTTCACTCGCACTTTTATAATACTCATCTCTATAAATGAACATAACTATATCGGCATCTTGTTCGATAGAACCTGATTCTCTCAAATCTGAGAGCATAGGGCGCTTATCTGTTCTGCCTTCTACCGCACGCGATAGCTGAGAAAGTGCAATAATAGGAATATTCAACTCTTTTGCTAAAATCTTTAACCCTCTCGAAATGCTTGAAATTTGCTGCATACGGTCTTCTCTACCTGTTCCCTCAATTAATTGCAAGTAGTCTATTACTATCAAGCCTAAATTCTTTTCTGCCATTGCTAGTCGTCTGCACTTTGCTCTCAAATCGGTAATTGTACAACCGGCAGTATCATCAATATAAATAGGAGCTTCTGAAAAACTGTTCATTGCAACTGCAAGTTTTTCCCAATCTTTTGCTTGCATGTTTCCTGTTTTAAGTCTTTGTGTATCGACTTCTGCTTCTGAACATAAAAGTCTTTGTACCAATTGCTCCTTTGACATTTCTAAAGAAAATATAGCTACAGGCACATTCGAGCGAAGTGCAACATTCTGAGCGATATTAAGCGCAAAAGCTGTTTTTCCCATTGCAGGACGAGCTGCTAAAATTATTAAATCTGATTTTTGCAGACCGTTTGTCATGGTATCTAAATCATAGAATTTTGTTTCAACTCCCGTAAAAGTACCTTTATTGTTGTATCTTTCTTCAATTTTTGCATATGTATCGTAAACCAAATCTTTAATTGGAGCCAATGATTTTGATGCTTTTTGAGAGGTAACATCGTAAATCAATTTTTGAGCAAGCTCTAAAGATTCTTCTACAGGGTTGAGGTCATATCCTGTTGATACAATATCAGAACCTGCATTAATTAAAGAACGCTTCAATGCCTTTTCTTGAACGATTCTTGCATAATATTCGACATTTGCAGTTGTTATTGTGTTGTAACTCAAATCATTTATAAAAGCGCGCCCGCCTACCAGTTCAAGTTTTTGATTTACATTCAAAACATCTGAAACGGATACAATATCTATTTTGTCTTCGCTGTTGTATAGTTGCAGCATTGCTTCATATACATACCTGTGAGCAGGTTTATAAAAAGATTCTGGAGTTAGGTTTTCTACAACCTTATTCATACATGACGGACTAACAAGAATAGCACCCAAAATAGCTTCTTCCGCTTCAATATTCTGAGGCATAAGTTGTGCCATTTCTGAATTTTGTGTTTTCTTTTTTGATGTATATGATGTAGACATGCTATTTATACTCCCTAAAAAAAGAATAGCAGTAATAATAACTTTAATCAATTACATGTTACGAGGGGTTAATGTAAAATTTTGTTAATTTTAGTTTAAATCGCTTATTGTGCATACTGCACTATCTTGAAGATATTTTTGCCAAACCTTAATAACAGGATTGTTTTTTGCTGCTTCTAAATTAGATGTATCAACTTTTTCATTTGAATATTTTTGGACTAATTCGTATGCTTGCATTACGGATACAATTTCATCAATTTGGGGTTTTGTAAATTTGCATGTTGTAGTTGTATTCATTCCCGAAAAACTTACTTTTTCCCTGTACACACACTTGTTACCTTCCCAACCCTCAATAACTTTTGTAGAAGTTGCTTGTATTCCTTGAGTATTTACAATACCGCTGTCAGAAAAAGGAGTGCATGTTTTTAAGGCTCCAACAAAGCTAATATCAGCCAAAACAACTAGGGCAGTTAATGATATGCAAAAAATCAAAAGTGAAAATTTCTTCATACAGTTAAACCTTTCCTGAAGATTCTAACAAATTTTTGTTTAATTGTAAATATTTGTAAATTTTAAATAAAAAAAATTAAAGTTTTGCAAATTCTTGACGATAATTTTAATGCAAGATTAAAAGGAGTATTGTATGCAATTGAATTGTTCGGGAATATCTTTCAAAATCGATGATATGAAAGCAGGTTTAAGTAGTGTTAAAAATCTTAGTTCCATAGATATTTTCAAGATAGAAAGCTATATTGATATGGCAAATATGTATGGTAGTGATGATACCAGCATAGAACAAGGCGAAGAGCTTACAAAATTAAAAAACTTAATAAACAGAAACTTTAAAGAAAAAGCAGCGGCTATTCTAAATGCATTAGGATTAAATGTATCTGAAGAAACTGCACCGGAAAAAGAACAAAAAACAGATACAAATAACAATAATAGTGTTAAGCAGACAAAAACCACTTTACAAAAAGAGGAATTGCAGCCAATTTCTAAAAAGTTAGCTGATGAAATTGCAGAAAATTACATTAGTTTGCTAAAGAAAAACAAAGAAGACAGTACGATTAGTAATATTGAAAAAGCTCGAAGAAAAGAAGATTTTGTTAAACAAGGTAGTGTACAAAGTAATTTATTAAAAGCGCATGGAACTCCCGGTTTAGGTAAAACAGGTCGAACCGTTACAGATAACTATATAATTTGTCTTGCCGCTAAGCAAGATTACAACAGACAATGGTATTGGAGTATTACAAGAGTTATACCAAAATCATCTATCTAAAGCAGCTTGAAGTCTTGCAAGTGAACGAGCAAGCGCAGCTTGAGCACGCTTTGCATCAATATCTGCATTAACTTCTGCAAGTCTTGCCTCAGCTCTTTCTTTAGCAGATTTTGCACGAGCTATATCTATATCGGTATCTTCATCGCATACATCCGTAAGAATGACTGCATTGTTTTCTCTGAACTGAAATACACCGCCCATTGTAGCAAAGTACTTATATTTTTCGCCTATTTTAGCTTTTGTAACACCGATTTCAAGCGAAGTTGTTATAGGAATGTGATCTTTTAAAATTCCTATCAATCCGTTAGTTGTCTGAACTACAAGTTCATCAACCTCGTTATCAAAAACAACTCTTTCGTGTGTAATAATTTTTAATTTCATATTAACCTTTATTTGGAAGGCTAATCCCCCTCCCTAACCCTCCCCCTAGGAGAGGGGATAAATATTATTCTAATGTTTTTGCCTTTTCAATAGCTTCCTCGATTGTACCAACCATATAGAAAGCTTGTTCAGGAAGATCATCGTGCTTACCTTCAATAATTTCTTTGAATCCTCTTATGGTGTCTTCGAGTTTTACATACTTACCAGCGATACCAGAGAACTGTTCTGCTACAAAGAATGGTTGAGATAAGAATCTTTGAATTTTTCTTGCTCTGTTTACAGTAAGCTTATCTTCGTCAGAAAGTTCATCCATACCTAAAATTGCGATGATATCTTGAAGTTCTTTGTATTTTTGTAATATTTCAAGTACTCTCTTTGTTACACCGTAGTGTTCTTCACCGATAATGTTCGGATCCAAAACTCTTGAGTTTGATGCAAGTGGATCTACTGCCGGATAAATACCTAATGATGCAATTTGTCTTGATAATACAGTTGATGCATCAAGGTGCGAGAATGTTGTAGCAGGAGCAGGGTCTGTCAAGTCGTCTGCAGGAACATAAATAGCTTGAACAGAAGTAATAGAACCATCTTTTGTTGAAGTAATGCGTTCTTGTAGCTCGCCCATTTCTGTAGCAAGTGTCGGTTGATAACCAACGGCGGAAGGCATACGACCGAGAAGTGCTGATACTTCTGAACCTGCTTGAGTAAATCTGAAGATGTTATCAATAAATAATAATACATCTTGCTTTGAAAAATCACGGAAATATTCTGCTGCGGTAAGAGCTGAAAGACCAACTCTCATTCTTGCTCCCGGCGGTTCGTTCATCTGACCGTAGATAAGAGCAACTTTATCGATAACGCCTGATTCTTTCATTTCATTCCACAAGTCGTTTCCTTCACGAGTTCTTTCACCAACACCGCCAAAAACTGATACGCCCGAGTGTTCAGATGCAATATTATGAATAAGTTCCATAATTAAAACGGTTTTACCTACACCGGCACCGCCGAATAAACCGATTTTACCACCTTTTTGGTATGGTTGAATAAGGTCAATTGCTTTGATACCAGTTTCTAAAATTTCTACATCTGTGTTTTGGTCAACAAGTTTTGGAGATTCTCTGTGAATAGGAAGATAATTTTCAGTTTCTATAGCACCTGCATTATCAACAGGTTGACCGATTACATTAAGAATTCTTCCCAAAATAGGTTTGCCTACAGGAATTTTAATAGGTTCGCCGGTATTTTCTACCTTCATACCTCTTTTTAAACCGTCTGTTGATGACATAGCTACGGTTCTGACTCTGTTTGAACCCAACATTTGTTGGACTTCAGCAATTGTAACTGTTCCGTCATCTGCAGTTATTTTTAATGCGTTATAAATTTCAGGTAATTCACCTTGAGCAAACTCAACATCAATTACAGGACCAATAATTTGGGTGATAACACCTTCATTTTTAGTTAAAGTTTCCATAAGCTCTCCTATTTCTCTTCTTGTACCAATTATATAATATAATTCGTCCAATGACAAGAATGTTATTATATTTAGTATTTGTGCGCCAAAACATTCGTTTTAGCGCACAAAGTTCATCATAAAGATTTTTATTCAGTTAAAAGTTTGTCTGCTAAAGGTGATTCAACTTTTCCGTTTAGAGTTTTTGATACCTTTTTGATGTTTTGAGCACATGCTTCCATTTCAGGTGTCCATACGAAATAATCATTAACATATTTTTCGCCTCTGTTAAAATCACCGCTCAATTGTACTTCAATAATTTCTCTAAGCATTTTTTGAGCAGTTGGAACCATTTTATCAATATTTACATTTAAAACGCCGTCTTTTGAAATCTCAATAGCACCTTCTTTTATGAAGAAATAATTTTGCATAACCGAACGCACTCTGTGAGCTTGGCTTAGTGTTGGTTTTGCAAGAAGCATGTTATCTGCAGCATAGGTTACAATAATTTGTTCTCTCTGTTCAGGGGTGTACATTCCTGCATCTGTTAAAACATCAAGCATTGCAAGAGAAACCATATCTGCTTTGTTTTCTTCAATTATTGATTTGAATTTTCCCAAAGCTTCGGTTCCTGATTTTGGTCCGAGTGAGTGACCGTTTTCGTGACCGATTGTGAACCAATGATCAGCTTCATCATTGTAATATTTATGCAATTCGGGATTTAATATAGCATCTAATCTTTTTTGCATTTTTTCTTTAGCATCTTCTGATGTTATAAGACGAATTTGTCTGTGATAAACATTTCTTCTTCCGCCGTCAAGTTCTATAATTGATAGCTTATCATCATTTGGAAGGTTTTCTGCTAAGGTTATACCTGCTCTATATTCGCCGACATCACCGTAAACACCTACCAGGTCAACATCAACCATTGTTTGTTTTGTTTCTTTATCGGCAGAAATATTTTGGACATACTTGTCATTTAGCGGCATATGTTGAGCCATAAGCGGTAAATATTTTTTGACATTAAGAATTGCATCAGTTCCTTCTTTGTTTACTATACCGACTCTACCACCCAAACAATCTTTGGAAATAGGAACAATTCCGTTTTCATCAAGAAGCTTTTTAAGCTCAGGATTTTCAACGACAGACTCTGTCATTTCATCTGAATAGTTTTCTCTTGTAATTGTAAATTCTAAAGGAGTATCCTGTAAAGTTGCCCATTTTTTGTCGGCATAAGCATCCAACATCGGATCAGACGTTCTAAGAGCTTTTGATTGTAAATGTAAATACTCATTAAAATCAGAATTTGTAGAAGTTTGAGCTGCTTTTTCCAATTCAGATGCCATATATTCAAAATCTTCTTTGAAATAGTCAACATAATCAGTTGCTTTTAATTCATCACCGTTTCTTTCAATTATAGAGCGCTGATTAACTATTTTTTTAACTTCTTCCGCTTTACCTTCCTTAAGCATTTTTATTAAAATGTTGTGGAATTCATCCTTTGATAAATCAGCAGGATAAACCCCAATGCCTTTTTTAGGCTCCATTCCTTGTGCAAGCTTAATCATATTGCTATCTCTATCAAGCGCAAAAATACCCTTTTGAGCATCAAAAAGAATTTTTGTAAGTTTTGCATCTTCATTTCCCTTGGCAATTTCTTTTTCTAAATATTCTTTAAATGCAAGGTTGTTATGATCATCAAGCTGCATTTCGACTTTATCAAGTCTTGCAGCTGCTTTTACAAGGTGTTTTAAAGCTTCTTTGTCACCGTCTGATAACGCTTTGTATTCAGGTGCATCTACAACCAACATCTTTTTAGTTGTCAAATAATCTTTGTGTGTTCTTTTTTCTAACTCGTCATGAGTCAGACCTAATTTAAATTCAGATTTTTGTATTCCAACATTGTTAATTGTACTCATTTTATTAAGCTCCTCTATTAAACTTTCAGATTTATCTTGTGAGTTATTATCTTTTACATATTGTATACCTTTTGGGTTAATTTGTTGTCGCCCATTGATATGATTTGGGGATATCGGTAAATAATTGTTTGGTAAATTGTTTGGATTCATTCTATTTTCTCCGATTCTTGATGTCAAAAAATAATTTGCTGAGGCTATTATCGGTACACAAATAATTTTAGCATAATCTATTGACTTTATATTCATAATACACATACTCTGTTGTTTGATTGGGGTTTGAACATATTTTATCACAAGGTTCAGTTTGACAATAGTTTTTGATGTAATATACTTAATATATCGTTAGATTATGTGTGATTAGATATAAAAACGGGCGTAACGATTTTCGTTACGCCCGTTTTAGTTGCTTTTAATGATTAATCTACTGATTTAAAGATTAATGTTGCATTGTGTCCTCCAAATCCGAATGAATTTGAAAGTGCTGCACGAACCTTATGTTCTCTTGCTTTATGCGGAACATAGTCTAAGTTTGCAACATGTTCATCTTGATTATCAAGGTTAATTGTTGGCGGAACGATACCGTCTGTAATTGCTTTAACACAAACAATTGCTTCAACAGCACCTGTTGCACCAAGCATGTGACCATGCATACTCTTTGTTGAACTTACCAATAGATTTGGGTTTTTCTCTTTGTCGCCAAAGATTTGTTCAATTGCTTGAGATTCAGCTATATCACCAAGTCCTGTACTAGTGCCGTGAGAATTGATATAATCAATTTCTTCCGGTTTTAGTCCTGCATCATTCAACGCATTTTCCATAGATTTTTTTGCGCCAACACCTTCAGGGTGCGGAGCTACGATGTCATGGGCATCTGCGGTTTGACCGTAACCAACGATTTCTGCATAAATTTTTGCACCGCGTTTTTTAGCATGTTCATATTCTTCGAGAACAAGAACCGCTGCACCTTCACCCATTACAAATCCGTCACGGTCTTTGTCATAAGGTCTTGATGCTTTTTCAGGTTCATCATTTCTCTTTGAAAGCGCTCTGCAAGCTGTAAATGCACCAACGCCAAGCGTTGTAATAGTAGCTTCGCAGCCGCCTGCAACAACAACATCAGCATCTCCGTATTGAATACTTCTGAAAGCATCACCAACCGAGTGAGTACCGGTTGCACAAGCTGAACATACAACTTTGTTTAAACCTTTGTAGCCATGCTTAATAGAAATTCTGCCTGATGCGATGTCAACTATAAGCATTGGAACAGTGAAAGGAGAACCTTTAGTAGGCCCAAAATTCATCATTTTCAAGTGGTTTTGTTCAAATGTTTTAAACCCACCGGCAGCAGAACTTACAATTACACCGATTCTATATGGGTCGATATCTGCTTCATCAATTCCTGAGTCGGCAATAGCTTCGTCTGCTGCAACCATTGCAAATTGAGTAAATCTGTCCATTCTCTTTGCTTCCTTAGGATTAATATAATCTTCAGGATTGAAATCTTTTGCTTTTATTTCTGCTGCAATTGTAACGGCATGTCCTTCTGTAGGAATAGCTTCAAATGTAGAAACACCGCTTTTCCCGTTAAGCATAGAATTCCAAAAATCTTTTACATTAATTCCGCATGGAGTAACAGCGCCAAGCCCTGTAATCACTACTCTTCTTTTAGTCATGTTTATATTTCCTTCTCCTAAATAAAAGCGGGTGAAACACAAAGCATTCCACCCGCTCTATAACTTTATGCTCGTAAAATCAATTATGAGTGAGCTTCGATGTAGTTAACTGCATCTTGAACTGTTTGAATTTTTTCAGCTTCTTCATCAGGAATTTCGCAACCGAATTGTCTGCAGTAAAGCTAGCTTCCGGAGTTACTAAAGCTTCATCGCAGCTTAATTGATCTACAACAACTTTTTTTACTTTGTCTAATGTACTCATGTTTTTTATCCTCATATTTATGTGTAATACACTTTTCAACTTAAATTATACTTGTTAAAGATTATATTGCAATAAAGTTAAGAAATTGTTACAGTTTGTTAGATAATCAAACCGCCGGAAACTTCTATTGCTTGTCCTGTAACATAATCTGTATCAAGAGCTAAGAACTTAACAACCTTTGCAATATCTTCAGGAGTTCCGAGTCTCTTCATTGGAATTAACTTCATATATTCATCTGTGTTACCCAAATCAGCAGTCATAGCTGTTTGAATGAAGCCCGGGCAAACTGCATTAACTCTGATGTTTCTTGAGCCGAATTCTTTTGCAAGAGTTTTTGTTAAGCCTATTAAACCTGCTTTTGAAGCAGAGTAGTTAGCTTGACCTGCGTTGCCGTGAAGACCTACAACAGATGACATATTGATAATAGAACCTTGTCTTGCCTTCATCATGTGTTTGATTACAGCATGTGTTACATAGTATGCAGAACCTAAGTTAATTTTGATAACTCTTTCCCATTGTTCAGCATCCATTCTTACGAATAAACCGTCTTTTGTGATACCTGCGTTGTTCAAAAGAATGTCAATTTTACCATGCTCTGCAATCATTTTTTCTACAGCAGCTTGTACTTGTTCATCATTTGATACATCAAATTGGTAGAAAAATGCATCAACACCAAGTGCTTTGATTTCATCAATTGCAGGTTGAGCTTTCTCAGCATCGCAAATATCGTTAATGATGATATCGCATCCTGCAGCGGCAAGTTCTTTTGCACAGCTAAAGCCAATTCCTCTTGAACCGCCTGTAATTAAAGCAATTTTTCTTTCACTCATTAATCTTTCTCCTTATAAAACTTTTCCCCTCTCCCTTTATATTTACCCCCGGGAGAGGGCTAGGGTGAGGGTATGACACCCTCAATTCAATAACTATTCCCGTCAAATTTATTTTACCACAAATAATTTATTTTTTATACACAAGTCTGCAAGCCCCGTGATATTCATATGATGAAAGCAAAAATTCCAATTTTGTTCCTGTAACTTTATACCATCCAACTCCATATGAACTTACTTGTCTTGAGCTTTCTTTTAG
This sequence comes from uncultured bacterium, assembly GCA_902777605.1. Classification (GTDB taxonomy): domain Bacteria; phylum Cyanobacteriota; class Vampirovibrionia; order Gastranaerophilales; family Gastranaerophilaceae; genus CAG-196. The sequence continues at coordinate 62,434 of CACYUI010000015.1, forward strand.
TGCAACACTAAGTTCATTCATTTGAATATCATTAAAATAACATAATTTATAATCTTTCCATTCATTTTTGTTTGCCTTTAACCAAGGATTATACTGCGTTTTGTATTCACAAAGATTGTTATTATTTTTTCCGATTACAACATATCTGTATGTACCTGTCCAATCCTCAAAAACAGAAGGATTGCATGTCTCAAAATTGGAAATAAAATATGGGTCAAACTCAACTGGCATAATATGTTTTGCGTATTTAGAATATGAATTTCTGTTTATTGCAAAAACTGAAGTTGCGGATAAGAATATTATTAATATAAATGTTAAAAGCTTTTTCATAATAAAAATTCTATCAGTTTTGATTTTTTCAATCAATATATAAATCAAAATATATATTTTGATGTGAAAGTCGTTAATTCTTTTAGTATTGTCAACTTTAGTCAAAATTACTCTTTCTATTTTCTTTCTCTCTTTTGTTGCGAAGAAAAGAGAGAAAGAAAACAGAAACCAAAAGAAAGAGAGAAACACGCAATCGTTTTCTATGCCCTGTTCCGAGCCTATTGAAGCGAATAATCAATGTAGGTAAGACAATAACAAGACGGGTACTGTTTGAGCGTAGCGAGTTTACCCGTCTTTGGTCAAACAGTACAATTGATTAATGAGCGAAAATCGTTTTTAAACATGCGGAATATCTGTAATTATTACCTACAAAATTTATTTACCCCCTCGGAGAGTTTCTTTCGCCACTTTCTTTACGGTTAAAGAAAGTGGCATAAAATCTGATTTTCAAACTTATACATCAAAATATATATTTTGGTGCAAAAAACATAGTTATTATAAAAAGAAATTTATTAACCGATGTCCCATCTTCCGCAAGTACCACCCCAACGAGCAATGATGTTACCTTTTATATCACCGATTTTTTGAACATGTCCTACAGGTTCAGAACCTTCAAGAATTGTGATAACTTCGCAGTTGTTAGAACACCCTGTGCATTGACAAGTAACTGATTGGAAGTTCATATCACCGACTTCCCAACCCTTAAACTTAGTTTCAGCCTCAGTATACTGATGATTTTCCATTGCCAAAAGTGCAGCACCTATAGCACCCATTGTTTGGTGGTGATCAGGAACAACAACTTTTGCATTCAAAGCTTCTTCAAAAGCTTTTACCATACCTGTATTTGAAGCAACACCGCCTTGGAATGAGAATATAGGAAGAAGTTCTTTACCCAGTGCCAAGTTGCTTAAATAGTTTCTGACTAGTGCCTGACAAAGACCATAAAGCAGGTCTTCTACAGGATAACCTAATTGTTGTTTGTGGATTAAGTCAGATTCAGCAAATACGCCGCATCTACCTGCAATACGCGCAGGATTCTCGGAACGGAGAGCAGTTTCACCAAATTTTTCAATCGGAACATTAAGTCTTTGTGCTTGGTGATCCAAAAAACTTCCTGTACCTGCCGCACAAACGGTATTCATGGCAAAATCAGTAACGATACCATCACGAAGAATGATAATTTTACTGTCCTGACCGCCGATTTCAAGAATAGTTTGGACTCCTGGTATATTTGTACTTGCTGCAACTGCGTGTGCCGTAATTTCGTTTTTAATAACATCTGCACCAACTAAAGCACCGGCAAGGTTTCTTCCTGAACCTGTTGTACCAACACCTTTAACAGAATATTCACATAGTGCTTGACTAATAATATGCTTCATGCCATCTTGTACAGCATCTACAGGCTTTCCTGCTGTTTTTAGCATATATGAATCAATATACTTGCCCTTTTCGTCAACTAATGCAAGTTTTGTAGTAACCGAACCAACATCTATACCTAAATATACATCTAAACTCATCTTCTACCTTCTTCCCTAAATACATACAAAAATTATAACATGAAAAAAATATATCAAAAAAGTGCGCCCTATGACGCACTTTTTATTTAAAAAATATCTAGACCTTAATGACAAAGTGCCAATAGAACACCTGCTGCTACAGCTGAACCAATTACACCTGCAACATTCGGTCCCATTGCGTGCATAAGTAGGAAGTTTTGAGGATTAGCCTCCAAGCCCACTTTGTTAGCTACACGTGCTGCCATTGGAACAGCTGAAACACCTGCTGCACCAATAAGCGGGTTGATTTTTGTTTTTGAAAAACAGTTCATCAATTTTGCCATCAAAACACCGCCTGCTGTAGCAAATGAGAATGCTAAAATACCAAGAACCAATATCTTCAAAGTTTCAAGAGTCAAGAAGTGGTCTGCTGATAATTTTGAACCAACTGCAAGGCCCAAGAAAATTGTAATAATATTAATCAAGGCATTTTGCATAGTATCTGAAAGTCTGTCTACAACACCACATTCTTTACACAAGTTACCGAATGTAAGCATACCGACAAGCGGGCAAGCATCAGGTAACAAAATTGCACAAAGTAGTAATACAAGCAGAGGGAACACGATTTTTTCTCTCTTTGATACTTCTCTCAACTGTGTCATCTGAATTTTGCGTTCTTCTTCTGTTGTTAGTAGTTTCATAATCGGCGGTTGAATTACAGGAACTAGCGCCATGTATGAATAAGCTGCCACTGCTATTGCTGGAAGAAGATGTTCTGCAAGTCTTGAAGTAACGAAAATTGATGTCGGGCCGTCAGCACCACCGATAATACCGATTGCACCTGCTTCGGCAGGAGTAAATCCTAAGCACAAAGCCAACAACAATGCACCAAAAATACCAAACTGTGCTGCACCGCCCAACAGTGCTGTTTTAGGGTTTGCAATCAACGGACCAAAGTCTGTCATTGCACCAACACCCATAAAGATAATTAACGGGAAAATCCCGATTGCAGGGTCAATACCTACTTTGTAAACAAATGCTTGAAAACTGTGGTCGCAAGGAAAGTTTGCAATCAAACCGCCAAATGCAATAGGTACAAGAAGCAATGGTTCAAATTGTTTCTTAATACCTAGCCACAACAGGAACAAACATATTAATACCATTATAGGCATGCCGTACATATGTAAAAATTGTTCTACAGGATTTGTTATCAAAGAATCTGCAGGAAGAATAAAGTTCATTATCCCTGTTGATTCCCAAAGAGTTTTAAATCCGTTTGCCAAATCTATACTCATAAATTTCCACCTTTTGTTTTGTTTTTTGTTTAGTTGCGGTGCGTCAAACGACGCACCCTACATTCTTTCTTTTTATGTTGTTGGGGTAAAACCCCAACCTACATTCTACATTCTACAATCTACATTCTTTAGTTGAAAGTGTAAAGTTGAAAGTTATTTATATTGGCTAAGACCAATAAAATAACAAAACATAATTTGTTTTTCATTAATATAACTTTCCATTTTCAACTTTCAACTAATTAACTTTATCCAATAACTACCAAGCCTTGACCTGTTACAACCTTGTCACCTTGAGATACAAGAATTGAGTTTACGGTACCTGATTTTGGAGCTTTAATTTCAGTTTCCATCTTCATTGCTTCTACAACAAGAAGTACATCGCCTTCTTCTACAGAATCGCCTTCAGAAACTTCTATTCTTAAAACATTACCGGGTAAGCCTGCTTTAACTTCTTCGCCTTCGCCGGCACTAGCAGAAGAACCTTTAGTCTCGATACCTGCTTTGACATCTATATCATAAGCCTTACCGTTAACAGTAGCTTTATTGTCACCATCTAATTTAACTGCATAAGCTTTTCCGTTAACCTTAACTGTGTATTCGCCTGATGCGTTAGCAGCTGCCGCAGCCTTTGGAGCATCAGCTTTAACTTTGTTTACAGAAACTTGACCTTTGCCAAGTAAGAAATCAATACCTTTGTCAACATTGCCGTCTTTACAAGCAGCTGCAATAAAGATGTTTTCTTCTGTTAAAGGTAATCCTGCAGCCTCAAGACGCTTTTTAGCCGCTTCTACACCTTTTTCAGGATCTTTTTCGTTTATATCAACAACTTTTTCTGTTGTAGGTTGCAAACCTGTCTTTTCTTCTGCCCACTTAACAAGCTCAGGATCAGGTTCACAAGGAGTTTTACCAAAGTAACCCAAAAGCATTTTTGCATACCCAGGGTTTGCTTGTTCCCAAGGATGTTCAGTAATTGCGTTCAAGAATGATTGTTGAGCATAGAACTGAGAAACAGGAGTTACGGATGTTGCAAACCCGCCTCTTTCAACAACTTCCTTCATATTAGCAATAAGTTTCGGGAATTTGTCTAACATACCCATATCTTTAAGTTGGTTAACTGTTGTAGCTGTAGCACCACCAGGGAGCGGAGCTTGAATAAGAATTGGGTTAACCGCAAGAGAAATCGGGGAAATCGGATAATCTTTCATACATTCTTTGAAGATTTCTTCAGTTTCCATAATTTTCTTGATATCCAAACCTAAATCATATTCAGTACCTTTTAGAGCATGCCACATAGAAATAATATCAGGTTGACCTGTTCCACCTGAAACAGGTTTCATAGCCAAATCAATTCCGTCAGCTCCGCCTTCAAGAGCTGCCAAATATGCTGCCAATCCTGTACCTGCAGTTTCGTGAGAGTGGAAACGAATGTGGGCATCAGAACCCAAGATTTCTCTTGTTCTTCTTACTGTTTCATAAACCTTACGAGGGTTAGAAGTACCTGAAGCATCTTTAAATGCCAAAGAATCAAAAGGAATGCCGGCATCTAAAATACTTCTTAACACTCTTTCATAAAAATCAGGATCGTGAGCGCCTTCACAACCGTATGGAAGTTCCATCATTGTAATTGTAACTTCGTGGCTCAATCCGTATTTTTTGATTGAATTAGCAGAGTCAATCAAGTTATTAACATCGTTTAATGCATCAAAGTTTCTGATAACATTAACTCCGTGTTTTGCAAACATTTTTGCGTGTAAATCAATTACATCTCTTGGCTGAGAGTTTAGACCAACAACATTTACCCCTCTTGCAAGTGATTGTAATTTAACATCAGGAGCAACAGAATCTACTGCAGCTCTGATTTTATCCATAGTTTCAAATGCATTTTCGTTACAGAAGAATATCGGAGCTTGGAATCTTGCTCCGCCTGCTGTTTCAAAATGTCTGATACCTGCACTTACAGCTGATTGTAAAGCAGGAATGAAATCATCAACGAGAACCTTTGCCCCGAAGATTGATTGGAAACCATCTCTAAACGATGTATCCATTACTTTAATCAATTTTGTCATTTTTTTACCTTCCTTTATATAATTAGTTAGTTTTTAATCCTATCTACCCCTATTTACCCCTAAACATTGCCGCTACAATAGCTGCTGCAACTTCAGAATCGTCATTATTTGCTTTTTTCTTTACATTTGCCCCTGCTGCAACCGGTTCAGGGAAAATTTCGTTTAATTTTTTTACACATGCTGACATAATGTGCATTGCGATAATCATAATGCACAAAAATACCAACACAGTGCCCATTCCGACAAGCATCATTGAAAGACCTTCTTTGATTACCGGAATGAGAGTTGTTAGTACATCATTCATAAAATATCTCCTATATACAATATCTGTTCTTGATTGTTTTTATCTATAATTTTCAGTGCGCCATTTTCTGTTACATCAATCGCTCTTCCTTCATATATTTTATCAAAAACACGCACGGAAACTTCTTTGTTGAGGAATTCTGCTCTTTTTTTATAATCATCTCTTATTAAAATAAAACCATCCTCAATAAAACTATTATATAATAAACAAAACTTGTCTATCACTTTTTTTAGGAACTTTTCTTTATCTATACACTCTCCTGTTTCAATATTTAAAGATGTTGCAGGTTGATCTATCTGCTCTAAAATTTCTTTAGAAACATTCAAATTCACACCAAATCCCAAGATTAAACCTTCCAAATTATTATTGCCACTGACCGCTTCCGCCAAAATGCCAGATATTTTTTTACCGTTTACTCTGACATCATTGGGCCACTTAATTTTAGGGGGGTAAATTGGGTTATATTCTTCTATTACTTCTGCTAAGACTATGCACAAAAGCTGTGTAAGATTTGAATAAACTTCTTTCATCTCGGACGAAGGTTTTAAAACAATAGTTGCATAGATATTATCTTCGCCTGCAAACTTCCATTTTCGCTCTAATCTTCCTCTGCCTGCGGTTTGATTGAAGGTGTATACAACCGTCATGCCATTTATGTCATTTATATTCTCTTTTGCATATTTGTTTGTAGAATCAACCGATTTTAAGTATAAATATTCCATAAAACAATTGTATAATAAAATGAATCTACTTGCAGATTATTTAAGCAACTAACATTGCATCAAAATATATATTTTGGTGCAAAAGTCGTCAATACTATTAGTATTGTCAACTTTAGTCAAAATGACTCTTTCTATTTTCTTTCTCTCTTTTGTTGCGAAGAAAAGAGAGAAAGAAAACAGAAACCAAAAGAAAGAGTAAATAACGGGCGCGGCGCTAAAGCCCTTTGCTAATAATAAAAAACAGCCCCCTCCCTAGCCCTCCCCCTATAAAGGGAGGGAATATTTAAAGAAGCATAAAAGACTAAAGGCATTCAAAAGTATTCAACAACATCCGAGCCTATTGAAGCGAATAATCAATGTAGGTAAGACAATAACAAGACGGGTACTGTTTGAGCGTAGCGAGTTTACCCGTCTTTGGTCGAACCGTACAATTGATTAATGAGCGAAAATCGAGCTCGGAGAGTTTCTTTCGCCACTTTCTTTACGGTTAAAGAAAGTGGCATAAAATCTGATTTTCAAACTTATACATCAAAATATATAAAAGGAATTCATTAATCTTTTTTCCAACGGTTATTGTAAGCTCTTACAGCCTCTGCAGCTTCTTCTTCTGTATATTTGTATTTTGAAAGACTAACCATGATTCTTCCGTCTGATTCTTCCATCAATCTCTTTTTGATTTTATAAGGATAAGTTTCATTTCCTTGTAGACCGCCTTTATGAATTGTATTAACAATGTCATCAATGTATTTTTGAGTGTAAGATGGAATTTCGGGAAACCTTTCAACATAGTATTGAAGTGGTATATTTTCTCTGTATCTGTTGCCGTTTGCAGATGTCAGCATAAAATTGCTTATGGAGTTTGTACCCCCGAATGATGCAGGTTTTACATGTTCAATAGTTCCAAGAGAAGCGATAAAAATACGCCTTGCGGCTTCGGTTTGAGTCCTTCTTGAATACTTTACTACGAATGCATTACGGCTGCTGCCTGATGTCGGAAGGAAATGTGCTTTATTCTTGATTGTTGTAAAAATATCTCTCTCGTTTTCTTTAGGGCGAATTTCCTCCAAAGAATCCAAGAATGTTTTCCGCTTAAAAGTATCCCTCTCATCATCTTCTATTATAATCTGTCTGCACCTTGTTGTTTTAGCTCTGAGTTTTAGCGCCGTTTCAGGTGAAAGCTTCCTTGATAGCATATCAACATCATCCAAAACAATAAATTCTTCCAATTTTAATTTTGTAAGACAATTTCTGTAGAGCATTTGAAGACAGTTTTCAATATTATCTTCAGGATTAAGCAGTGAAAAATCTTTGAAAATCGCAAAAACGGATTTTTCAGTCTTTTGCATATTTGCTTGATAGGGGGTTAATAAATCAACAATGTCTTTTGCACTTTTACATTTTGCAAGATTTTTTTCAAATCCTCTAAGAGCTGTACCGGGGATGATTTTTATACCTGTATACGGGCAAGTAATGTTTTGTAGTCTGCGCAACGGGCGACCGGCAGATGTTGTTCCCTGAAATGGAATATCAAAATAATATTCAACATATGCCTCGGGAGTGAGGTGTTTTGGTTTTTCCTTTGGTGCCATTGGTTTTACACTCCTGTACACATAAGGTCTAAAGCTTGTAACGGGCATTATTTGCACAAATTTATACCCCCTAAAGTTTTCCCCTAATAAATTTATCCCTTAAGATTTACCCCCTAAGAGCTATCTCTATAATACCAAATTTTTATACATCATGCAAAATGTTAAAATTTAGTTAGAACTTATATATCTATTAAACCTAGCTAAAATTACTTTTATTCGGATTTTCTTGATGGTTTATAAACCTCTTTGCCGTCATTTACATAATTATGTAATTCCTGCTCGCCAATTTCAGGTTCAATATTTCCATACACAACAATGCCGCGTTTTTTGAATTCTTTAAACCAATGCGGCTTAAATCCTTCGTCAAAACCTGTAATTTCTTCTACTGATTTTGAGGGAACTCCATAATAAACCTCTTTTATTCCTGACCACATAATTCCGCCAAGACACATAATACAAGGCTCAGCAGTTACATATAATCTTAAGTCATATGGCGCTAAATCATATGTTCCTAATTTCTTTTCAGCGGCTTTAATAACATTCATCTCGGCATGATTATTTGAGCAAGTTTCATTTACTACAGAATTTGCGGTCTTTGCCACCAAATTACCATTTTTGTCATATATAGCAGCAACAAAAGGGCCGGAACCTTTTGCCGTATAAGATTTCATATCCTTTTGCAATCCGACAATAATCTTTTTTGCCTGTTCTACTTTTTGATTATTAATTTTCTCGTTTGAAATAACTTTTGCACTAACCGTATTGGATAACAAAGCTATTGACAAAAATAATAATGCAGCAAACTTTTTCATGTACACTCCTTTATAACTCCTTTTTGAATATTAAATTTAATGTCTTTGATATAAACTTTCTTTATTTATATTTTTATACCAAATCTCGAAATTTTCAATTTTATTTTTTAGTTCTTTGAAATCACCGTTAAAATTTATACACCTGTCATCAATTATTAAATATGCAGGCTCTTTTACATTAGTTACATTTTCTACATATCTATCGAGTCCATTTTTAATAACCCATTTTGAAGCAATTAAAGAATTTCTTGTAGTAAAAATAACAATTTTATAATTCTTTGATAATTCTTTAATTAAATTATATGCTCCGTCTTTTATGGGCGGAATATAGTTTTTATCATATTTCCCGACATAAGTATTCAAGACTCCATCTAAGTCGAATAGTATTGTTTTCTTAAATTTATCTGCCATTATTATCCTCTTGTCGTGCTATATGCCTGTTAATTTAAACAGATTATAACAATAAAATTTAACTATGACAAATAGCACGATAGATATATTTAGAAACAATTTAAGATTTTATAGAAACGAGCAAGGATTGACTCAGGAAAAGTTAAGTGAATTAACAGGTATTAGTACTGATTATTTGTCAGAAATTGAAAGAGGTAAGAAAACACCTAGTTTTAAAAGAATGGAGTTAATAGCAAAGGCACTTAATTTGGAAGTTTATAAATTATTCATGCCTTTACAATAAATCTCGTTTTGAAATTTTTTGTAATTTTTTGCAACTTTTTGAATTTTTGGCACAAAAAATACGCCTGATGCGATTTCTCTTGGATTTTTTGCGTTAAACGAGTCTACGGATTTTGCTTCAAAGAATTAACATTCTTTTCGCAAAAGTCCTCCGCTCTCTGCAAAAAATCCGCCGAACGCCATAAAATGCTTACGCATTTGGCGTTCAAATCGCCTGCCAAACAAAAATTAAAGGAGATAGATTATTTCTATCTCCTTTAATTTACGCCAGAGTTGTTGAGTTCAGAACTTGGTTACTAAAAAATGTGGCTTAAGCATTTTTACAGTTTGCAGTGAAAATAAAATGTTGATTTATTAAGTCAAAATGTATAGAATAC
>CACYUI010000016.1 GCA_902777605.1 uncultured bacterium
TTTTTCCTTTTACCCCGCAATTAAAAGGAAAAAGAAAATAGTAGAAATCTTTTTGACTAAAGTTGACAATACTAGAAGTATTGACGACTTTTGCACCAAAATATATATTTGGATGCATAAGTTAATTTTTTATTTACATATAATTGTCTCTAATTGTTGTACTGCATTCTCTACAGTATCATTTACAACTTGGTAATCAAAATGTTTGGAATTTTCTATTTCTAATTTAATAGATGCAAGCCTTTTTTGAATTGCCTCTTCTGTTTCTGTATGTCTACCTCTGAGCCTAGCTTCCAATTCTTCAATAGATGGTGGTGCAATAAAAATAAGAACAGCTTCAGGCATAATTTTTTTTACATTCAAAGCACCTTTTGTATCAATTTCTAAAATCAGCTTTTCACCTTTTTGCAAGCATCCTTCTACAAAAGTTTTTTTTGTACCGTAACAATTACCGGAAAATTCTGCCCACTCCAAAAATTCTTCATTTTTTACACACTCTTCAAATTTATTCTTATCCAAGAAGAAATAGTTTACACCATCAACTTCGCCTTCTCGAGGCATTCGTGTAGTACACGAAATTGATAGTTTTATTTCCGAATGTCTTGCTAAAAACTCTTTAATTACAGTACCTTTACCGACACCGGATGAGCCTGATATTACAAATAACTTACTCACTTTCTTCTTCTCCAAACATATCTTCACTCAAACTTTTATGAACAACTGTTTCATATTTCATGCCATTATAACTTGAAGTCCGAATAGATTCTTCCTTTATATTCTGTATTTCAGGCTTTACTATTTTCTCCTGTTCGTATATTTTTTGTTCAGTATCTATATCAATTAATTCAGAAAAATCTACTTTATGCCCTTTAATTTCTGAAATATAGTCCTGTGTGAGTTTAGGCATATCTAACTTTTGTAGACATGCTTCTATATAGCACATTTTGTTCATAATCTGAGTAACTTTTAATGCCTTGTCAAAATCTTCTTCTGTTGCCACTTTAGTTGCCCATATATCTCCGTCAAAAGTTCTTGCAAACTTTGAATAATTCATTTGAACAATATCACTGAAATTGCTACTTGCATCTTGAGAAAGAGCTCTTTCAATAGTATAACCGTTATTGTTGAACACTATAACAATAGGTTTTGCTTTGTATTTTAGCATATTTCCAATTTCTAATGCACTCATCTGATGTGCACCATCGCCTGTTATCAATACCACTCTGGAATTAGGCTTTGCAATACATGCTCCGAACGCAGCAGGAGTTGCCCAACCAATTGAACCCCATAATATTTGCATTTGCACATCTACATTAGCAGGAAATTTCATCAACCCAATACCATGGGGCACAGTACCTGTTTCTGCAAATATAATATCATTTTGCTTAAATAATTCTTGAAGTCTGGGGTATACATAATTACATGTCAAAGACTCTTGTATTGCAGACTTTTCTTTATATCCTATATTAGGCTTTTCTGCTTCAATAGATTTTTCTTCTATTCTTTGTGTAATATATTCAAGTATATCCGACATTTTTATATCATCATACTTTTTACCTTCTATACAAGTATATGTACCATATATTGCAATATCATTATTTATGTCATTTGTGATATTTTGACCAAATGAGTTTATATCACTATATATTGCACCTACAAAAATTCTGCAATCAGAATCGATAACACATTTTTCCGCAATTGGATTCTTTAATTTTCCAAAATAACCACCAATATAATTATCTAAATCAGAGTTAATTAAATTTGTTCCCATTAAAAAATTTGTAACGGGAAACTTAGACTTTGAAACAAACTCTTCATAATCTAGCATCGAATCAAAACGCTTAACAAGAACATCGCCAATTATTACCGGAGATTTTGAATTATTTATTTTTTCAACAATCCTATCACCTGCCTCTTTTAATTTGTCTTGGTCTGTTATCCAATCAGATGAAACATATCTCTCAGAAATATCAAGTACTGCGACATCCTCCGGAAGCGCTATATAAACAGGTCGTTTTTCTTTTACAAGAGTTTTAAAAACTCTGTCAATTTCCATCTTTGCATTATCTCTGTTCAAAAAAGCAGTAGCTGCAGTAATTGTCTTATATGAATCAATAAATGCATTATAATTCACTTCCTGAAAATTATGATGTATCAAAGATTTTTTTTCAATATTTTTTGTACTGGGAATTCCTACAATATGAACAATAGGAATATTTTCTGCATTGCTTCCGGCTATGGCATTCATTGCACTAAGTTCACCAACTCCATATGTAGTTACCAAAGCTCCATATCCTCTGATTCTACCATAACCATCCGCTGCATACCCTGCATTGAGTTCATTAGTACAACCAATAAATCTTGTTTGAGGGTTATTTTCTATAGAATACAAAATGTTGAAATTATAATCTCCTGCAACTCCAAAAAAGTCATTTACACCAAGTTCTTCTATTTTTTTTACTATATAATCAGCTGTATTCATTCAAAATTCCTCTCAAATATTGCAATAATGATATCATGCGAAAAAGTTTTACGCAATAAAAAAGCTCCCTTAATAAAGGGAGCTTTTTATAATTATACATAAATTATTCGTATATGTAACCGTTTGTCAAGTCAATTTTCAATGGTCCTAAAAGTCTTATATTAACAATTTGACCGTTTGTTGTAAGAACTTTTTTGTTTTTAAATAATTTGCTCCAAAAACCTTTAACTTCTGGTTCCAAAGTAGCTACACCATATAACATTACAGCTTGATCATTTGGTGTAACAAGAAGTTCATTCTTTATTATAATTTCACCATTTTGTTTAAAGCGTCTTGCTCTTTGAACATATTTTACCTGACCTTTCAAATCGCTGCCTTGAGAAACAAGAAGGTATTTTTCTTTTGTTACAATGTTTCTTGGAACTTTTGCTGTATAAATATCTGCAACATTCGATATTTCAGATCCTACAACACTCTCCATTTGAATTGGGAATATAGCACCTGCAGGAATTACACCAATAGAACCTTGTACCCTTACATTATCAAGGACATATCCTTCACCGGTTCTTTTCTCCATTGTTTCAGCCAATTTCGCGTTTGGATTAAGCTTTGCTTCTTGCATCATTTTATAAAGAAGTGCTGCAACTTCTGCTCTGTTCATTGGTCTGTTAGGTTCTAATTGACCTTCGTGACCAGGAGCGACAATATTCAAATCAAGAAGTTCTGCCTTTGCAGCTGACATCAAGAACCAAGCCGGCATTTTTGTATAATCATCATAGCTCTTTGATATAATATTTTGTGCTCTTTGCTCGCTTATATCAGATGTTGTAATTGCATTTACCGCAATTGAAGTAGCTTCTGCTCTTGTTACAGGATCATAAGGTCTGAAATCTGCACCTTTACCATTTGGAATAAGGTCAAAATATACAGCCTTTTGAATTATATTATAACCCCAAAAATCAGGTTCAATATCCGCATAATCTATCGGCTGAGTAATTTTTGCATCTTCTTGACCAAGTGACTTAATTACCATAGATGCAAACTCTGCTCTTGAAACAGGAATATCCGGTTTATAAGTTCCATCCGGATAACCAACCAACACACCAATTTCAGTTAAAAATTTGATAGATTGGTAGCACCAATGGCTTTCATCCATATCTGTATAAAAAGCATTTGCTGGAGAGCTAAACATATATAGCATGCAAAAAAACAGTAATCCTTTAATTAACTTCTTGAACATTAATAGTCCTCCTTTTCATATACTAGCTTACCATAATACTATATTAAAGAAAGTATTATTGCAATTTATGAAAAATTAGATTTAACAAATCTACATAAAATTATCTATTTATTTCTTTGGAAAAATTTAGCAATATCTTTATGTTCTACGATATGCGAAATAGGTCTGCCATGTGGACAAGTAAACGGTTTCTCACAAGTTCGCCAATTTCTTATAATTTCTTGCATTTGAAATTGATTCAAATATGTATTTGCTTTTACTGCAGCCTTACAAGATGTTGTAATTAATATTTGCTCTTCTATATTATCAATATCACCTGATATATGCTCTAAAATATCTGATAGAATTTCTTTCGGAGCAACTTTTGAAATTAGCTGAGGAACTTTTCTGAATATAATTTCTTTGTCTGATAAAAAGTCTATTTCGTATCCAAATTTTTCAAGTTTGTCCTTATTATTTTGCAAAAGTTCTTTATCGCTGGGAGAAACTTCCAAGATATCAGATATAAAGAGCAATTGGCAATCTATGTTTTTAGATTTTTTGAGTTGTTCGTATATGTATCTTTCTTCCGCTATATGCTGATCAACAATTTCTAATCCATCTTCTCGTTCTATCAATATATAAGTTTTCTTATACTGACCAATAATAACATCTTCATTTACAGGAGCAGGCTCTTTTATGAATTTTTCCTGAGTGACAATGTTTGTTTGTTCTTTTTTAGGAAATTCATGAACAACAGCTGTTTCTTGTTTTGGTTTTGCAAAAATTTCTGCAATATTGCTATTAATATCTATATAAACATCTTCTTGCTCTTGACATTTTTGTTCAATCTTTGCCGACTCAATCCACTTTTCTTGTTTTTTTTCAAATCTAGACTGAGCTTCTTGAATTATCGATTTCGGTATATTAGAAAGCGCTGAATCTACGGAAGAATAAATAAAATTAAATATTTGATTCGGATTTTTATATCTTACTTCTTTTTTTGTCGGATGAACATTTACATCAACATCTTCCGGCGGTATTTCCAAATTCAATACAATAAACGGATATCTAGCGTTTCCTATCAAATTTTTATAAACAGTATCTATTGATTTTTGAAATATCGGGCATTTTACGATGCGAGAATTAACATATGTATAATAATCCTTCTTGCTTGAGCGTGTGTAATCAGGAGTGCTTACATAACCGGAGATTTTTATACCGGATATTTTATCTTCCTTATTGACTTCACGAAAATTTTTATTTACATCTTCGCCGAAAACTTCTTTTAATGTTTGTGGCAGATTATTCTGTCCCGTAGTTTTTAGTACAGTTTTACCATTGTTCTTTAGTTCAAATGCCACACTAGAATGAACAAGGGATAATGATTGCAAAAGCTCATTTATATAAGCAAACTCCGTTTTTGCCGATTTTAAAAATTTTAAACGAGCAGGAATATTATAAAATAAATCTCTTATCTCCATTATTGTACCGACTGCACAACCTGTTTTGGATTGTTTAACTTCGGAGTTTTCACACTCTACTTTTACACCTGTATCAAATTCTTTAGTCCTTGTTATACAAGTAAGTTTTGAAATAGAAATAATACTTGCAAGAGCCTCTCCTCTAAACCCCATGGTTTTAACAGCATACAAATCTTCGCCTGTTTGAATTTTACTTGTAGCATGTTTTGAAAATGCCAAAATAATATCATCAGGATGAATTCCTGAGCCGTTATCCGCAACCCTTATATTCCTGCACTCGTTAGAAATCTCTACACTGACTTTTGTAGCACCAGCGTCAACAGAATTTTCAACTAACTCTTTTACAACAGAAAACGGGCGTTCAATAACTTCTCCTGCCGCTATTTGATTAATAACATTTTTTGATAGTTGAATAATTCTTCCCATAATACTCCCCATGAATATTATATTACAGTTCAAAATTATCTAAACCGTTTTATACAAAATGTTACAATAGGTATTCCGAGAAACTATAACATGGTATAATTTCTTTGAGAGGAAGTATAAATGGCAATTAAACGAGATAAAAACAGAAAATTAAAAGTAGCATTCCCTCATATGGGAACGATTTCTATAGCTTGGGCTGCAGGACTAAGAAAAATAGGTGTGGAACCTTATGTTCCGCCATATACAAGCAAGAGAACTTTATCATTTGGAACCAAAAATTCACCTGAGGCAATTTGTTTGCCATACAAATTAATCTTAGGTAATTTTATTGAGGCGATCGAAGGAGGGGCTGATTATGTCGCAATGATTACATCTCCTGGAATTTGCAGACTTGGTGAATATGGGAACAACATATATACTACTCTTAAAGATCTCGGATACAATGCTAATTATATCGAACTTTCACTTTATGATGGCATAAAAGGTTTGTACAAATTTTTAAAAGAAATTTCAGGCAAAAATGATCCAATATTAATACTTAGAGCAATAAATATTACAATAAGAAAAATTTTTGCAATTGATGATTTGGATAGAGCACTTGCTTATTATAGAGCAAGGGAGGTAAAAGTCGGTGATGCGGAAAAAAATTATAAAAAAGCTTTAAAATTAATTGACAAAGCGGATTCAACCCACGATTTGGGAAAAGCCTATGACAGAGCACTTAAAGAAATTGAAAAAACGGAGATAGATCCGAACAGGGAAGTTTTGCATGTCGATTTAACCGGAGAAATATTTGTTGTTAATGATGAGTTTTCTAACCAAAATATTGAACGCGAACTTGGTAGAATGGGCGTAGAAACAAGAAGAAGTTTGACTGTCGGAAGTTTCTTAAAGGATGCTATTATTCCAAAAGCTTTTCAAAGTAAAGAAACACACTTGCAACGAGCTGAACGAATGGCTAAGCCATATTTGATGAGAGACATCGGCGGCGATGCATTGGAATGTGTTTCGGATGTCGTTTTTGCAGACAGTAAAGGAAAAGACGGGATTATTCATATCTCCCCATTTACTTGCATGCCGGAAATTATGTCACAAAATATTTTTCCGACGATGAGAGGTGACCATGATATTCCAATTCTTCCGCTCATTATGGATGAGCAAACAGGAAGAGCAGGTTATATAACTCGTTTAGAAGCATTTGTCGATTTAATGAGAAGAAAAAAACGCGCAAAAGAAAGTAAAAATAAAACAAGAGTATAGGAACAATCGTTATGAAACTGACACCACTACAACTTAATCGAGTTTCACAACTTAGAAATTCTATGATGATGGACGCTATTTTAGGCAACTACAAAGATTTTAAAAATGCAAAAAAAAGAATATGCATCTATTGTAATACAAGACTTTGAAGCAGTAAAAAAATTACCTGCTCAAAAAGCAGAAGTACCACTCTTTTCTATATTTGGCTTAAGAATGATGGATGTTATGATTAGAGATTTTTTCAGAATTAAAACTCCGGAAGAAAAACGACTTAAAGAAATTGGAAAACAAACAAAAGCAGAAAGCTTTATAAAACAGGCATAAAGTATTATAATGCACTCTGTATAAAGCATTACCCCCTTGAAAAATCGATTGTTTTCTGTACAATTAATTATAGAAAAGGTAAAGTTTAATGCTAACACTAAATTGCACTAATGCTGATTCAATGATTATCGGAGAAGAACATGGCTTAAACATAAGTCAAGAGTTTGATAATTACTCTGATAAAATTGCAGATATAATAAAAAGCCTAAACCAGCGTAAAGATAAGTTAGGTGAAGGTTTGCAATGGATGAATCTTGGCTATAACGAAGAGACTGTTTGGTATGTAAAAGAATTTGCCTCAATGGTGGAAGGCAGATTTGAAAATATAGTTGTGTTAGGTATAGGAGGATCCGCATTAGGAGGGCTTGCCATTACGGAAGCTTTGCTAAAGCCATACTGGAATTTTCTCACCCTTGAACAAAGAAACAATTTACCGAGGATATTCTTCTTGGACAATATTGATCCTGATTCAATTAACGGATTGCTTGAAGTTTTAGATTTAAAAAAGACTTTAGTTAATGTAATAACAAAATCAGGTGACACAGCCGAGACAATGTCACAATATATGATCTTAAAAGACCTTATGGAAAAAGAACTTGGCGATGAATACAGGAAAAATATTGTAGTAACAACAGACAAAAAAATGGGAATCCTTAGACAACTTGCCGATCAAGAAGGATATAAAATATTTTATGTTCCGGACGATGTTGGCGGAAGATTTTCTGTATTTTCATCAGTAGGTCTTGTTCCTTTTGCCCTTGTCGGACTAGATATCGACAAAATAATGAATGGCGTTAAAGATATGGATTTGGAACTTAAAAATACCAATATCCATCAAAATAAAGCTGCTCAAGGAGCATTGATTCAATACTTGATGGATAAAAAAGGTAAGGACATTTCTGTTCTAATGCCATACTCAAGCAGGCTTAAACATATTCCTGATTGGTACATTCAAATGATTTCAGAGTCTTTAGGCAAAGCATATAACAGAAACGGTGAAGAGGTTCATACAGGAATTACACCAATAAAAGCTATTGGTGCAACTGACCAGCATTCGCAAATGCAGCTATACAATGAAGGACCAAATAATAAATTAATAACATTCATCAGGGTAAAAGAGTTTGATACAACTTTAGAAATACCTAAAATATTTGAATATACAGGTATTGGATATTTAGGCGGAAAAACTGTTAACGACCTTATAAATGCAGAAGCTGATTCTATTAAAGTTTCACTGTCAGATTATAAACGCCCGACAATAACAATTACTATTGACAGAATTGATGAATACCATATTGCTCAACTTTTATATTTATTAGAAGTTCAGACGGCAATAACAGGAGAATTATATAATATTGACACATTTAATCAACCGAGCGTTGAACAGGCTAAGAACTATATGTATGCTCTAATGGGACGCGCAGGCTATGAAGGTTCTGCAGAATCAATACAAAACAAACTTGCACAAGTTTAAATTAATATCTGCGTACCAAACATCAGTCTGTGAGAATCTTTTCCTCCATCATTTTGACAAAATGCATAGTTGAATATGAGTCTTAAAGCTTGTCCTTTTATAAAATAATTTAGTCCTACAACATATTCTCGCCTTTTGTTGCCGTTAACATGGGTGTCCGGATCAAATTGGTCATAACATATAAGTGCTTGCAACTTTTTTGTTATCATATACCCGAGCGTTGCATAAAAACCGCTGGCATGGTCAGTTACTGAACGACCAAGAGTACCATTATATCCATTTGCATGTGACCACTCAAACTCTGCCATTACTCTTTTGTATTCATAGCCGATATAAGCACCTGTTACACAATAATTGTTATCCCTTTTACCGGCCTGCATACCACCGCCAATTTTAAGCCTACCATATCTGCCATCAGTTTTACCGAGGGGTTTAAAATTAACCCAGCCAACAAACTCTGTTCCAGGAAAAAATTCTTGAAAATATGTATCTGATGAATAAACTCCAAAATCATAATCAATAAGGCTGTATTCACCTCTTCCTCTAACACCAAGTTTTCTTGCCGTACCAAATGTTCTGGCAATTTGAGAACGACCTAAAAATGACAATGTATAAGAACTTGAACCACCTTCATAACCAACAGGAGGACGAGTATGACCTATCAAAAATCTATGATGTGGTATTTTGTTTGAAGCTATATAAACATCAGCAGGCATCCCTTGTACCATGTTTCTATCAGAACGAGGTGAAATACCTAGCATAATTCTAAAATCAGCATTATTGTTTTTCAAAAATCCATCTAAACCAACATTTACGGCATTAAAATCGTAATGGTTTGAAATTGCACCATCCTGCCTAATGCTAAAATCTAGTTCCCCATTATATGCACCCCAAAGATGTAGCCTATCCATTTTTGAATCTTCATCAAATCTTTTTGTTAAAACTTCATCTAATAAATAACTGGGTTTGTCGTATTTATAAATTTCTAAATTATATACATCTTGAAGTTTTTCTTTTAAGCTTTTTTGCTCAGCAAAAACAGATACTGCCTGCGGAGCAGTTTCTTCCTTTATATCTACACTGTCATCTGCATCGGGTAATGTCAGAGTAACCTCTGAATAATCATCCTTTTTTTCGGCTATCTCTTCTGCACTTATGGGATTGATAGTTAATACCAAATTAATAAGCAAAAGAATTAGTAAAACCCTTTTCTTCATAATTTATATTTTATATTAAAAACCATAAAGAACAAAATAATAACTGCATATATCATCCGTCTTGATGAGGTTTTTATATTTTTGAAGTAAATAATTATGAAAAAGCGAGGTTAAAATGTCTGAAGTAAAATTTTTAAAATATGTTTTTTATAAAGGGATTTTTCTTACATTTTTAGGCTTATTTTTATTACTGGCGCCTAAAATAACAGATTTGAACTTTGGACTAACATTATCTATTTCTTATCTTCTATATGGCTTTTTAAAAACAATTTGCGGTTTTTCAATGAGACATTTTTCTAAATTTTTTATTGTAGATATTTTAATTGGTTTAATTATTTCCGTTACCGGTATTTTACTTTTTTATACTCCATATATTGATATTATGACCATCATATCATTCATAGGACTCTATTTTATATTACAAAGTATATGTTCACTTGCTTTTTGTTCAAGAACTAGAAAAATTTTTCAATTTTGGTGGACTAACTGTTTAATTGCGTTTTTTGAAATATTTTTTGGAATAATTGTTATAATAACTCTTTCTCCTTCTGCCTTGTGGCTTGCAGGAATACTTACCGGACTTGATTTTTTATTAAAAGGTTTTATTTTTATTAGTTTAAATATTTTTGAAGAATACAAAATATAATTTTATAACTTTGCAATTACAATCCGACCATTGTCAGCACGCGTAGCACAAAAAAAAGTTGCCTTTTTGATAAATGGCAACATTAAATAAACACGAGGATATTAAGAGAGAGTATAATAATCTTTTTATAAACCAATATTGTTATTCCAATTTGGTTTTATTTTCCGCCTTTTCCTTACTTAAGTCTTACATATATATAAAGTTATTTTGTTTTAAAAAATTGCCTTTTTGGAGTAAATATTTTTCAGAATTGTTACACTCCTTAAAACTGTATACACAACAGACTTAAAAAATATATATGTATTATTCATCAATTATTTCATGCGGCATTCTTAGATTCTTTTAACCAGTTGTTTACCATGTCTGTTGTAATCTTAATTTTTTCACCACTGTTCTTTGGCATTATAAATATTTTATGAGCAATGTTTTCCGCTATATCAGTAGCTTCACGACCACCTTGATCAGATACACTATTTGCTATCAAATTAAATATTTCTTGATCAACTTCTACTTTGTCATCCATTTTATGATATTTCATAGATCGGTCAAACTTAAATTTTGCTACCTTTGCTTTTTCATCAAGCGTATACGGTTGAATTTTAAATTTGTATGAAATTCTATCTCTTAGAGGTTCGCTAAGTTTTTTAAAATCGTTTGTTGTTATTAATACTATAGAATCAGATATATCAACATCGACTCCTAAGAAATCGTCTTTTATTTTATGTCTGCCATCTAACAACGGCAAAATAGTATCTTCTATTTTACCATTATGATCAGATGTACCTGTTTTTTCCAATTCATCTAGAGTATAAACAATATTTTTTGTTTTGTACTCAAGTTGTGCATCGGCAAATTCACCCCAACTTGAACCTGTATACACCGATTCATTACCTATAATTTTTGATTTACCTGTTGCACCTGCCATATTGATTTCTTTGTGAGGAAGACCTGCTGCTTTTGCAATCGCTCTTCCTATAGTTGTTTTAGCAGTACCTGCAGGACCATCTAATGATACTACAAGAGGTTTATCTGGTTTTATCCCTTGTTCTATACATTTATTCCTGTAATCTAAAAATTCCAAAACTTGTTTTTTTACACCATCCATACCAATAATTTCTTCATCTAACACTTTTTTTGCATTTGCAATATCAATTGATTTTACAGTGTCTTCTTTCATTTGAGCTAAGTCTTTTAAAGCTTCTATTTTTTTATTAGACATCATCATTGGACCTTTAGCATATTCTTCAGCCAAAGCTCTTTTTATCTGATCATTTTTGCAATTTTGCATAATATCCGTTAAACTATCACTTGCTTTTTCTGTTGTTTTTTTCATTGCCTTTGCAACTTTTCGTTCCAAATAACTAGATTTTAGTTCTCTGCCAAGCAATAAACCAAAGAACGCTAAAACTACAACAGAACTTGCCGTTCCGATAATCTGAGTTGCGGAATATTTTTTCTTAGGTTTTTTTGTCGTTACTATATCATATTGCGGTTCTATAACATATTGCGGGCTTAATTTTCTTTGGCTATCAGCTTTAAAATTTAATTTATTTGCATACGGGGTAATGCTATTCACTTCAAACATCTAACAACTCCTTTACACACATTTAGTCTTCTACCATGTATAAAACAAAATCTTCATAAAAATTGCCTTATATATAAAGAAATGTAACAATTTATACATTCCATTTTGTAAATTTTTGTAACAAATTTTTATAAAAAGTTAAAGTTTTCACTTAAAATGCCGATAACTATAATAAGAATTTGGGATGGGTTGACCCCTCACCCCAACCCTCTCCCCAAGGCGAGGGAGAATTCATTCAAAGGGAAAATAAAGGAAAGCGAAAATGGGATTAGCCGTTTCACAAGTTAGATTTTTAGCACTGACCGCCCGCAAAGCTGATTGCGAGTACGGTATCTCTGTTAATTCTATGGAAAAAATGGCTCTTACAAGAGAGCAGGCCAACCTTTCGCAAGAATACTACAGTAAATTAAAGGCTTCGAAAATTACTTATTTCGCAAATGGCCAATATAATAAGATGAATTATGGATATCTAATGGGATATGGTAAAAATTATACAGCTATTACTGCAGGAACCGCGGCACTAAAAAGCGATAACTCAATGATTTTGACAGACTTTAGAGGCTCTGTTGTCATTAACGGAGGTATTGCCTCTATTTTAGAAAGCAAATATGGAATTAATGCACAAGGAAGAGGTGGTACCTTCTCTCAAAGTGATATCCCAGAATTAATTTCTGAAGTAATGAATGGTGTCATTACTGCAGACGAAGTTAAAACAATACAAGACGGAGGAAAGGTTAACCGAGTTTGCACAGCTACTGTATATAAAACATTAACCGGTGAAGCCGTTGGTAAAAATGACAACTACGATTATTCTGAAAAAACAACTGAACTTTTCAAAAAGATTATCGATTTTTATGCTCCAATTTTCCAAGCATGCGCAGCAAACGGGTGGACAACAGAATACAACCAAGACATGGCTGCAAATGATGATTACATAAGCGATGCGTTGGTTACAGGGACTTTCTGTTTAGCGAAAGTTGATGAAGAAGGCACATATGAACCTAACACTTCTTTAACTTACTTTATGACAGCAGGACTTGTTCAAGAAAGAACTGACTCCGATGTCAGAGAAGAAATTACTGCATGGTATAACGCTGAAAAAGAAAGAATTTCCGAAAAAGAAAACTTTTTAGATATAGAAATTAGAGATTTATCAACTGAGCTTGAAGCAATTAATACAGAGTTGCAATCTCTTAAATCTCTAATCGATGATGCAATTCAGTCTGTATTTGATTGGGGTAGTTCATAATAAATAGTTAATATAACAATAAAAAATCCTC
Organism: uncultured bacterium; assembly: GCA_902777605.1. Taxonomy (GTDB): domain Bacteria; phylum Cyanobacteriota; class Vampirovibrionia; order Gastranaerophilales; family Gastranaerophilaceae; genus CAG-196. The sequence goes on from CACYUI010000016.1 coordinate 13,398, forward strand.
AATTGTAAATATTGAGGATTTTTATTATTTAATTATTTTATTTATTGTTTTGTTACTGTACTCTTTATGTGAAGTTCTCTCATTTGTTGAAGAGAAGCTTCACCTGGAGCATCTGACATCAAGCATTTTGCACTTGCATTTTTCGGGAATGCAATAACATCACGAATTGACTCTGTCCTGCAAAGAAGAGCAACAAGTCTGTCTAAACCTATTGCAAGTCCAGCATGAGGAGGAGTACCGTATTGAAGAGCATTAACCATAAATCCAAATTTTTCTGTTGCTTCTTCTTCTGTTAAACCTAGTGCCTTAAATATTTTCTTTTGAACTTCAGAAGAGTGAATTCTAACTGAACCGCCACCTAGTTCGGTACCGTTATAAACGATATCATAGGCAATTGATTTAACATTGCCTAAATCACCACTATCCAATTTATCCAAATCTTCTAAATTTGGTGATGTGAATGGGTGGTGCATTGCCATATATCTGCCTTCTTCGTCTGAATATTCAAACATCGGGAAGTCTACAACCCAAAGAAGATTGTGCTTGCTTTCGTCTATAAGGTTCAATGATTTTCCAAAATGTAATCTTAATCTGCCCATAATATCATAAACAAGTTTTGGTCTATCTGCAACAAAGAAAATTATATCACCAGCCTGAGCACCAGCTCTTTCTTGAATAGCTTTAGCTTGTTCTTCTGTTACAAACTTAAGGACAGGAGATTTTGCTGTTCCGTCTTCTTGGTAAATTATGTTAGCCAAAGCCTTTGCGCCAAAAGATACTGCAAGTTTTGTGATATCATCAATATCTTTTCTTGAGTATTTAGCCCCGCCCGGAATCCTGATACCGCGGACAATACCGCCAGCTTCAAGAGTTTTCTTAACAATTTCAAAATTAGATTGAAGAATAATGTCACCAATATCAAATAATTCTAACCCAAATCTTGTATCAGGCTTGTCTGAACCGTATCTGTCCATTGCTTCTTGCCATGGCATTTGAATAAACGGAGGTTTTATATCAACTCCTGCAGCTTTAAAAGCATCAACCAATAAGCCTTCAACAATTTCTATTACATCCTGTTGTTTTACGAAAGAAAGCTCCATGTCGATTTGAGTAAATTCAGGCTGTCTGTCTGCTCTCAAATCTTCATCACGGAAACATTTTGCAATTTGATAATATCTTTCAATACCACCTACCATTAACAATTGTTTGAAAATTTGAGGTGATTGAGGAAGTGCAAAGAATTTTCCCGGTTGAACACGAGAAGGAACCAAATAATCTCTTGCACCTTCAGGAGTTGTCTTAATAAGAATAGGTGTTTCAACTTCCAAAAATTCTTTGTTATTCAAATAATTTCTAACAGCTTGAACGATATTGTGTCTAACCTTCAAGTTGTTTAACATTTTTTCGTTTCTTATATCTAAATATCTGTATTTTAGTCTAACATCTTCAGAAACATTTTCATCTCCCAAAACAAAAGGAAGAACTTTTGATTCTGATAAAATTTCTACAGACTTAGGATACATTTCAACCTGACCTGTAGGATACTTTTCGTTATATGTTTCTTCAGGTCTTTTTGAAACAATACCTTTTGCTTGAATTACATATTCACTTCTTACCTTTGAAAATACTGCGTGAACATCCGGATTAACTTGAGGGTTAGCTACAAGTTGAAAAAATCCGCTTCTGTCACGAAGTTCTATAAACAAAATACCGCCTAAATCTCGTACAGTCGAAACCCAGCCGCATAATGTAACTTCCTGTTCTAAGTTGTTGAGGTTCAATTCACCGCAATTAACTGATTTCATACTAGTTTTCAATTTCGTTATCTCCCTTTATATTTCGTGTTCATATTTTTAAATTTATCCCAAACAGGGCTAAAATACAAGTAAAAAAAAGAGACACAAAAGCATCTCTTTTTTATTTATTCTATGAAATTTTGCGTTACACTACATAGATTTTCTGTCTGCGATTTCTTCCATTTTGTGATCAGCCAATCTTGAATCGCCTTTTACACGAGAGTATGAAAGATATCCGTTCATACGGTCAATCTTTGTTAGATTTCTGCTGCCACATTTTGGACATACATCCATATTTAGTTCTTCGTGACCGCAATCATCACAGTATGAAAGTGAAAGGTTTACCCCTTCATAAAAGCCCATATCCATTGCTCTCAATACAAGAGTTTTAACCGCATCTGTATTGTAGTCAAGCGGATATTTTACATATTGTATCTTGCCGCCGTTCATCAAGTCCCAAAATCTCTTTTCCAAATCTTGTTTTTGAATTGGTGTAATATCTTCACTGACATGGCAATGGAAAGAATTTGAAACATAAGGCTTGTCAGATACATGTGCTATAACACCATATTTTTTACGGAATTGCTTTACTTGTAATCCACAAAGATTTTCAGCAGGAGTTCCGTACAAAGCGTACATATTTCCGTCTTCTTCTTTAAATTGGTTTACTTTCTTATTAATGTATTCCATAACCTCAATTGCAAACTGACCATCTTCAACCAAAGACTTGCCGTTGTATAATTCTTGAAGTTCGTTCAACGCTGTAATACCAAATGATGCTGTAGCTGATTTTAACAACGGTTTAATCTTATCGTGGATACCAAGATGACCACCTAAGAAACCGCCTTCGCAGTATGCTAAAGGGTTAACGGAAGCTTTCATTTCTCCGAGGTAATCGTATGTTCTTATATGAAGCTGTCTGATAAGCTCCATATAGTAATCAAGAACTTCGTAAAAATCTTTGCTTTCTTTCTTAGCTTTAGCGTAAATCATCGGTAAGTGTAAGCTGATTGCACCAATGTTGAAACGACCTACAAAAATCGGTTCGTCATTTTCGTCAGCAGGCTTCATACCGCCTCTTTCATACCAAGGTGACAAGAATGCTCTGCATCCCATTGGAGAAACAACTTTTCCGTATTTCTTGTACATTGAAGCAACATATCCTTCTCCTGAAAGTGATAACCAATCAGGATACATAGCTTTTTTAGAGCATTCAATACCTGCTTCAAACACATCATGATTAATTTTGCCTTCTCCGTGTAAGTTTTCATCATATAAGAAAACTATCTTAGGGAACAATACAGGTTTTTTGTTTCCCTTTTTGCCCTGACCGTTCATACGAATTTTTAACATAGCTTTCGTTGCCATTCTTTCGTATTCTTCTGTTCCAAGACCAGCTGTTACTGTGATGAACGGATAATCACCACGAGATGAAGCTACTGTGTTAAACTTGTATTCCCAGCCTTGGAAACCTTGTTCAAAATCTTTTTGAACATCGGCCATTGCTGCCTCTCTTGCTTTTTCAAAGGATAGACCTAAGCATAAATATTTTTCATTTTGTCTTTCAAAAGTTTTGTGAGCATACGGTGCCAAAATCTTATCAACTTCCGCTACGGTAAAACCACCATATTGTTGGCTTGCTGCAGCCATAACAATATCGCCTATTACATCAAATGCAACATCTAATGATTTTGGCTCATTATACCAAAGGTTACCCATTTCAAATCCACCTTTTAAAACTGATGCCACATCAAATAAGCAGCAGTTCATTGTATCACGACGAGCGGACATATCGTGGATATAAATATAACCATCTCTTATTGCTTGAAGTTCATCTACTGTTAAGAAGAACTTTTTGTACAATTCTTTATTTAGTTCATTGAATATCAAAGAACGCTTTGTTGAAACTAATGTTGAATCAGCATTGGAGTTTTCCTTGTCACCTATATACATAATTCTTTGAGATTCTTGATAAACCTTATCTAACATATGTACGAAATCTTGTTTATAGTTTCTGTAGTTTCTGTAACTTTGCGCAACAGAAGGATTAAGTGCTTCCAGAGCACCCTCTACAAGATTATGCATTTCGGAGATTTGGATTTCAGTCTTACCCATTCTTGCAATATTGCTGTCTACAAAATTGCAAATATCATTTAATTCTTCATCAGAAAGTTCAACAAGCATTCTTGTTGCAGATTTTTTTACAGCATTAACAATTTTAGAATTATCAAACTCTTCTTTTGTACCGTCTTTTTTAATAACATACACATGTTCCAATTTCGCAGGCTTAATTTGTTGAGCTTTAAGCTGAGCAACCTGAGAAATAAACTCTTTATTCGGAGTTGCTGAATTACGCATTATATCTGTCGCAACACCTGTTTTTGCTGATGAGAAATCTACTACATTTGCTTCTTTATTTAAACTGTTCTGCATATGACTGATAAACCTCCTAATCGTACATTGAAAGGCTAGCTATTTTATTTCTAACTTACCTCTATTTAGAGAATAACATTCTCTTCCCAAAATCTAATCCACTATATAAATGATAATTCAAACCTTACATCTAATCAACAAATTAATAAATCTATACAAAGGGGGCAAATGCCATAATAGCAATGATTTTACATTTTGTAATATTATTAAATTTGTAACATTTTTTTCATGAAAAATTTTAAAAATTCTTGACAAAATCTTAAACCCTTTTTAATTGTGAATTAGACACTTCTTGCATAAAAACAATCAGAAAATTGGCATGACTTTTGGTCATGCCTTTCACAAAAAAATTTATATTTGAAACAAAAAAAATTTTAGTATATATTTAGCCTATGTTTTATTTTGATGATTATTTAGGGAATAAAGTTTTAAGAAGTGACTATCTTAAAAATATTAATGCGTTTTTTACAACAAGAGGGGTAAATATATATCCTCGAAATGGTATTAGAGTAATTTCTCCCATTCAAACTCATAGCGACCATATTGAAGTTGTTGATAAAAGGAACGGTTATCCTGATACAGACGGACTTATTGTCACAAAGCAAAACATAATGATATATCTCAGGTTCGCAGATTGCACTCCGTTAATATTTTATGATCCGATCAATAAAATTGGCGCGGTTTCTCATGCCGGATGGCGCGGAACTGCTGCAAAAATCGGTGTTAAAACAATAAAAAAAATGGGCGAAATTTTTGGATCTAAAGCAAAAGATATAGTTGCATTAATTGGACCTGCTATATCTGTATGCTGCTATGAAGTTTCCGATGATGTGAGAGAAAAACTTATATCAACAGTAAATAATATTGACGGACTGATTCTAGGTAAAAATGTAGATTTAAAACAAATTAACGCAAGACAACTTCAAGAAGCCGGAGTTGAAAAAATTGACATTTGTCCATATTGCACCTCTTGTAATAACGATTTATTTTATTCGTACAGAAAAGAGAACGGCACGAAAGAAAGACATTTTGCCGCATTAATGCTTTAAGCTATTTGTTCTTTATTAGCTTCGGCTTTTCTTTTTTTATCAAGAGCGTTAGTAATATATATATTCAAGTTTGGAATACCCAAACCAAGTACAAGACCAGAGAACAAGTATCCTGCAGCTTGAGCTTTATTTAAAGTTGATAAGCGTTTTTTAGTCATCTTTTGCAATTCCGGTGACAGCTTATTCAAATCAGCTTGCATTTCTTTAAATGTTTTTGCAACAAGATTTCCATCTACATTCTTAGTAGACTTTATACCATTCTTAGCCAATGTTTCTATCAAAATTTCATCTCTTGTTTTTAAAGAAGAGTTAAACATTTTCTTAAAGTAACCGGCTTTTTCAGTACCTTTTTTGAAATTCATTACAGACGGATCAAGCTTTCCTGCTGCCATTCTATTAACAATATCGCCGAGTACTAACCAACTTAAGTATCCGAGAGTATCTTTTGTCAGAACTTCTCTTAGTTCATCCTTATCACGAGCAGAGAAGATTCTTGAAATAATGGTGACCCCGTAGATTCCTTTTAACTGGTTAATTGTAGGCATTTTACCAGTAAATGCCATCTTATCCATAAATTTCTTAGGAGTAAACTGCCATGGTTTAATATTTAGAGTTGATAAAATCATGCTAAAGAATGCAGCACTACTTAAACCTTTTAAGCCAAAGAAACCTGCACTTGTATCTTTCGAACGACCTTCAACACCAACAAAACCATCTTGACCTGTTTTTAGTTTTGTCAGGTACATATTAATAGGCTGAACAGAAAGACCAATAGCGGAAGCTATTGCAAATCCCATTCCAGCTCTGGTTTTCATAAATCTTTGAACTCCTTTAACAAAAGCATTGTCTTTTATGCCTTTATTATTCTTAATTTGTTCAACAAAAGCTGCATTTACTTTTTGCTTATTAAATGAATCTGACACTATATATATATCATTCAACAAAGATTTTAAGTTAGTTTTACTTACAATCTTTTTATCAGCAGATTCCAAGATATAATCAGATTGAGCACCTGTATCCTCAGTTATTCTATTAATTAAAACTGCTCTGGCATTTTCTGTTTTATCTTTAGTCCAAGTATGGAAATCTACTTTTTCATTCAATAATTTATCATATAAGCCTGCAACTTCATCTATTGTTGATTTAGAAAGTTTCACATAACCGTCTTTATCAGCGTTTACAGATGCAGGATTATATGCTCTTACACTATTTAAAGTCTCTTTTATGTACTCTAGCTGAGTCTTATTATTCTTCAGTTGTTCTGATTTATTTTCTGCCAATATATCCAATGTTTCAGGAGCCGTAAACATTCTATTAACATTTGCATCAAATTTCTTATTTACAGCACCGGCAATCAATGCACCTGCAGCAGCTCCAAACAAACCGACGCAAGAATCATTTACAGTACCCATAATCTCACGACGAAAAGTTTCAAGACCTGCTGCTGGTCCTCTTTTTACAGTATCAGAAGCTGTTCTTGGTGTAACCATAAAACAAAAGTCAACACCATTTGCACCAATCGCCTGATTGGTAGCTAAATATCTGAATGTTGAATCCACAGCACCGTTAAACTGAGGGTGCTTTACTGCATTTTGATTTTCTTTTGTTGTGATTGATTGTACTTTCATAGTTTCCTATTTGCTATTTATTATGCGGTTTGTGATTTCTTATCAGCACGAAATCCTGCTGTAAGGTTGGTATATTTTACATTCAATGGAGTTATACCATCATTTTTATTATTGTCATCGACTTGTGTAATATTGTTTTCTTGTGCCAATTTTAAAGCTTTTTCATGCTTTTTCTTTGTACTGCGACGAGTGAAAATCGGTATAATTAATCCCAACAATGCTAATGATACACCGATATTAGCTCCTTGGCAAGCCGCTCTTAAATTTTTAGCATGGCTAATTTCTTTTGCAATCTTCTTAGCTTGTTCTTCTGTCGGTTTTACACCTTTTAGAGCTTGTTCTGTTTTACTCAATACTTCGTCTGAAGATTTTATATTAACATCTTTTACCCAATGTATAAATCTTTTAACCATAGAAGAATTTTTATCTATTGATTTTGTATCATTTAGAAGCGTAACACCTGTTTTCTTTTGTAATAATGTTGCCATACCTTTTGCAGCATAATCACCAAAGAAATACAGACCGCAGAATGTAGCAATATCTCTAACTGTAGATTCTGCCAGCTCATTCTTATCATCTGCTGCTGCCATACGAGAAGCAAAAGTTGTAGTAGAAATGACTCTTGCCTGATCCATTGTAGGAAATATTCCTTTAAATTCAAGAATTTTCATTGTTGGCATTTTCATCATAGAAAGCAATCCAACACCAATCATTGAAGATATTGAAATTATTTTTTGTTTTAATAAACCTTCTTTTGCTTTTGGGTTTTCTTCTATATTGTCATCACCTTTGCCAAAATCATCGTATATTGGAGCACCCTTTGTACCTGAAACTTTTCCTGTTATCCATCTATTAATATATTGCATTGAAGCAGCTAGCGGAAGAACAACTGCTAACCCGAGTAAGCTCTTTGTTCGAACCATTCTTCTACATTTTTTAGCAAATTCTTCAATACCAATTCTTCCTTCTGTTCTTTGGAATTCTCTGTAGAACTTAACAGTATCATTAAGCATTGATTTTACAGTAGATGCTTTTACATTTTCTACTTTTACATTGTCTGAAACATGAGTTTTTGAAACAATTTCTTCTGCGATTGTTTTTATTTGTTTACTCATTTCGCTATTGCTTATATTAGCTCTTGATATTTCTGCGAGTTTTTTAGCATAATTATTAACTACTTCCTCACCAAGCGCATCTTTAAATAAAACTTTTTTATCTGTTTCAAATCCTTCAAGATTTCCAACCATTTTGCGCATAGCTTCTTCTACTTTGTCTGTTGAAGATGCATTCTTGTAATAATCAGTAGCTTTAGTTAGCAAATCACTATCAGCCCAGCTTCCTGACATGTTTATTCCTTTTGGCATAAATGCCGGATTTAAACATTTTGCTATTCCTAGCGTTATAACGCTTGGAATCATACAGTTTACAATTAGACCGGAAGACTCTCTTCTAAAAGCTTCAAAACCGGCAAACCAATTAGTCATAGATTCAACTATAGTTCTCGGAAGAATAGCAGACAACATGTCAATTACAGCAACATTCACCATTGGAATTTGCTCACATTTCTGAATTCCTGCAAGAACAAGTGCACCCGCTCCTTTAAAGTTTGGGCTCTGTATCCCTTTCTTATTCTGACGGTTTACTTTGCTATTTATTATGCTAGTTTCGTCTACACTACTAATTTTCTCGATCATACACATATACTTCTATGCTATAAGTCGATTATATCAACTTATATATATATTTAAAAGCGCGAGAAATTGAAAATTGCCTAAATTTTCCTTAATGTTAAGAGAATGTAAAGATGAATTTTTGAATATTTTTTTCGCATAACAAATCTTTTGTTAATTTGATTGAATTTTAGTTTACTAGTTTTTTGAAGTATTTGAAAGAATGTTCAACTATCTCCTTTTTATGCACAAAATTTTTTGTAAATTTTTGTAACAATTTTTCTTATAAATGTTTTTTTGATGGATTAACATGCAAAAATTCCCGCATGGAAAACCACACGGGAATTTTTATATAGAGTTAATCTATTAGAAAATAATAGTTAATTCTTCGTCTGGATTCAAGCTAGAATCGTTAGTTGTGCTTGGAACAAAGATGTATTTTACTTCATCAACTAATTCGTAACATACACCAAATACACCTGTTGTAGCTGTCTTAGTGATATTGTAAACACCTTTACCAACTGCGATAACGCCGCTACCAACACTCTTAGCACCTTTTAATGGGTGAAGAGATGCTGTATCAGATAATGCATCAGCTAAGTTGTCAACAATTTCTTCTGTACCATTAGCTACAACTTCGCCAGTTTGAGTAACTGTTCTACCTGAAACACCTGCTGTTCTGCCAATGAACTCTACAGGAGCACTAAGTACTCTTGAGATAATATTTGGATTCTTTTGAACATCTACTGAAGCGTTAGTAGCATATTTCGGGAATTCAGCTTTGCAAGAACCGCTCTTGATTTCCTTGAATGTTACTTCTACATAACCAGGGTTCTTAACACCAGGTCTTACAACGCTTGTTACAACACCCTTAACTGTAGAACCTGCAGGGAATGTAGTTCCGTTGATAGATACTTCTTCAGTTGTCTTAGCTGTGAATGTATCGCCTGCTGTTGATGTTCTAGCAGAAATTCTTTCGCTCAATTTAATCTTAACTGTTGTAGGAGCGTATAATGTAGCACAACCAGCTGCACCTTTAGATGTATCAATAGAGAAAGCTGCTTTCATTGCATTAAGCATATAAGAAACTTGTTCTTTTGAAAGATATTCATCATTGATAATTTTGTCTTGGTTTGGAACTGATTTAAGAATACCAGAAGCGATAACTTCGTTTGTACATCCTACAGCCCAATTAGGAATGTATTTTACTGCTTGACCGTTGTATACAGGAGCTTTTGTTGCATCATGTTCTACAACCATCATCTTAGCAAATGTAGCGAATACTTCTGCCTTTGTGATTGCTTGATCAGGTTTAAATGTATTGTCAGGATAACCAATCATTACATCAGCTGCTAAAGCTTTATCGATTTCTTCTTTTGCCCAATATGCTGAATCTAAGTCAGTATATTTGTTTTCAGCTGATTGAGTAAGTCCTAAACCTGTTGATACGATGTAAGCAATTTCTGAACGAAGAACAGGCATCTTAGGATCATACGCATTAGCTCTGTTTACATCCATTTTTGATTTCATATCGTTCAACAATTTTTTTGCTTCACGACCAATAACAACATTGTCTTTACCTGCAATTGTTTTTGCATTGCATGGCTTGCAAATTTTTGTACCTATAGTCACATCTGTTGGGTTAGTTAAAAGTGTATGACCTTCTGTACTAATCCATGATGGATGTGCATAAGCTTGAACATTTGTAGTTTCGCAGCCTGCGAAAGCTACGCCTGAAGTTAAACATACAACACCAAGTGTTGCTAAAATTTCTTTAGATAGTCTCATACTTCTCCTTTCGTATAATTACTCGTTTATTTTACTACAAAAATTAAAATTTGTAACCTTTTTATTTTATTTTTCCAACTTTAGTATTACTTTTTGCTAACTAAATATGCTTGAGGATAACAAAAATCTTCTCTAAAACCTATTCTTCTATATAGTTTCAGAGCTTTATAGTTATTTGTTTCTGTTGTCACATTCACTTCTGAAAAATCTCTCTTACCTAATTTTGTCCAATCTACGATTGTTTTTATTGAACGATTTAACAAATATTCTGAAAAACCTTTTCCTCGGTGTTCTTTTTGAATTGCTACAAGAGGAAGATTCGCAATTTTACCGCCTGTTACATTAGAAAATGCAAAACCTATAGGAATATTATTATATAACAATACAGAAGTTACTTCCGGTAAAAATTCTCCATATACACTTTCTACAACCTTATTTACAATATCACGAGTTCCTTCAAGGGTTTTATATCTTGTGTCATATAGTGCATCTTGAGTGTCTTTAAAGGACTCGTGTATAACCTTTATTGCATCTTCCAAGAACGATTCATCATACCCTGAAATACTGTATCCATCAGGCAGCTGTTCTAATTTCATGTTTTCCAATATTCTTTCTGACGATGCATTTCCCATAAAGAATCTTAAAACAGCCAAACCGACAAATTTAAAACCAAACTTTGTAATATCAGCCGTATATACTGATTGATGTCCCAACATAGGATAAGATACAACTTTATTTCTTCTCTCGAACTCTGTCATAGATAAGAACTTTTCTATAAGAAGTTTCACCTTTGTTATCTCATCCTCATTCCCAAGACAATGAATAATGTTGAGTTCTATTGATTCTGAAATTGATGTTGTATAAACAAGAAATGCTGTAGGAATATTATTTTCTTTTAATATAATACAATTTAGGTATTTCTTTTCCACTGCATCTATAAATTCGTCATATTCCAGCGGTTCCAACTCAAATTTGTAGTCACTAACGGCATGCGCACGAAAATCGTTATACACTCCCGCAAAAATTTTGTACGAATGAGTATTCAATATTTCTACTTCATAAGTTGTTTCTGACATAAAAAACCTCTTAATTCTCTACATAATATGGTGCATTTTTGTACGCTTCGTTTCCATATAACGCGCATTATATGGAGTTTCCTCCGATTTAATATTTATATTTTCATGTATTGTAAGTCCATATCCTTTTAACCCTATTATTTTTTTAGGATTATTGGTTATTAGATTAAAGTTATTGAAACCCAAATCTAATATAATTTGCGCTCCGACTCCGTAATTTCTAAGGTCAGGTGCAAACCCCAGAGATTCATTAGCTTCTACAGTATCTTGTCCTTGCTCTTGAAGTTTATAAGCTTTTAACTTATTAATCAACCCAATACCTCTGCCCTCATGATCTCTTATATATATAACAGCACCTTTTCCGTATTCTTCTATCATTCTTAGTGCGGCATGCAGCTGCCAATTACAATCGCATTTCAGACTATGAAAAACATCTCCTGTTAAACATTCACTATGCACTCTAACTAAAGGAACTTTATCAGAGCCATCATCTTTGACCATAGCAACATGCTCACACCCTGTTATAGTATCTGTATAACCTATTATATTAAATTCACCAAACTTCGAAGGCAAAAATACTTCAACTTCTCGTTTAACAAATCGTTCTTTTCTAAGTCTGTAAGCAATCAGATCTGCCACAGTTATAATCTTAATGTCATATTTACGAGCAAACTCAAACAAATCATCTCTGCGAGCCATTGAACCATCGTCTTTCATGATTTCACACATTACACCGGCCGTTCTGTGACCGCATATTTTAGCCAAATCAACAACTGCCTCAGTATGTCCGCAGCGTTTTAAAACTCCGCCTTTTCTTGCAACACATGGGAACAAATGTCCCGGACGCCTTAAATCATTTGGTTGAGCATCAGGGGCTATTGCGACCTCAACGGTCTTTGCTCTGTCGAAAGCCGACACACCTGTTGTGACACCGTATTTTGGATGCGCATCTATACTCAATGAAAAGGCTGTTTGCATGCTTTCTGTATTTCGCTCTACCATTTGAGGAAGTTCCAGTTTTTTGGCTATTTCATCAGATATTGCCAAACAAACAATACCTCGACATTCTTTTGTAATAAAATTAATTATTTCAGGCGTAACAAACTCTGCTGAACATATAAAATCACCTTCGTTTTCTCTGTCCTCGTCATCAGCAACAACTAGAGGTTTCCCTACTTTAAAATCCTCTATAGCATCTTCTATTTTATTGAATTGATTTGTGTTTGAGCTCATTTTTAAAAACCATTTTGTTGAAGGAATTCCAAGCTTATTCCTGACCTATTATCTCTCGTTGATAAAAATTTTTCAACATATTTGGCTAAAATGTCTGTTTCAATATTTACAATATCACCATTTTTAATTTCTTTTAGTGATGTATTTTCTACAGTATGCGGAATTACCGCTACCATAATAGAATTCGAATTTTGTTCAGCAACTGTTAAACTTATGCCATTAATAGTTATTGAGCCCTTTTTTACAACATATTTTTCTTCTTTTTTATCCAGTTCGATAACTAAGTTATAAAATTCACCATTTTTCGTAAATGATTTTACAATACCTGTGCCATCTACATGCCCGGAAACTATATGGCCACCAAATCTTCCATTTACAGACACTGCCCTTTCAAGATTTACAGCCATTCCAACTTTAAACTTACACAACGATGTAACATTAAATGTTTCAGGAGATACATCTGCAATAAAACCATCTTTTACAAAATTTGTTACCGTTAAACAAACTCCATTTACAGCAATACTATCTCCTATTTTTGTTCCTTCAAGAACCTTTTTAGCTTGCAGAGATATACTTTTATTTGTGATAGTTACAATTTTTCCGATTTCTTCAATAATGCCTGTAAACATAGGTATATATTATCATGGGAAAAGTATTTGTGCAAAAAACAATTATAATTATTCTTCTATTTGTTCTTGTATTTCTGTTTCTACATCTTTTTTCACAGTTGTTTCAGTTTCTGCAATTTCTGCATGAACATCTTTTTCTACGACTTCATTTTCTATTGCATTTTCTACAACTGAACAGTTAACTAATTTTTTTTCGTGCTTAAGTTCTCTTTTTAATGCCTTTTTCTCTTTTTTCTCAATTCTATGTGCAGCTTGACGCTCAAATCTTGCATTTCGCTTATCTATTTTTTCAATAAGCTTATCTACTTTTTCAGGTTTTATATCCTTTATTTTTACTTGATCTCCATCGGTCAACTCAATCGGCTTACCTTTTTGTGGAAACCAAAAAATTGAATTATCATATGCATTTCTAACACCCGCCTTAAACCAATGAGGATGTTTTTTTCTTTGTATAGCACCCTTTATAAAGAAATACCCAATATCAACACCCGGTGCAAATACTGATGCACCTTGAGCAAGAACGAGTTCGGTTCCCAAAATCCATGCTTCTTTTTTGTCAATTTCTTCATACTTTCTTATTGTTAAATATATATTTTTATCTTGAACATCCAGAGGAACTGAACAATCTTGAAGTGTATAACTTTTAAGTTTGCATAATATTAAACCGCCTTTATGCCATCTTAGCTCTCTTTGTGCCCTAATCACTTCAAGTGTAATGGTTGAATTTTCAGGAATATTAATTATGCTTGGAACAGTTTGAGCTTCGGTTACCTTCAATTGAATTTCATTAGGTAAATCTTTATACATAATAGTAAAATCATCATTTACATCAGCATGCATTTTTATATTACTTTTTGCATAAGAAACTCCGCTAAAAAGTATCAAAGAAAATCCTATAACTATTATCTTTATATAAAAGCTCTTCATTACATTCAAAAAACCTTATGATACCATATCTAAAATATAACACACAAATATAAAAGTTTTTATCGTATAATAAGGGAATGGAAAATATAAAATCAATATACTGTGATTTTGACGGAACAATAACAAAAAAAGATGCCGTTAATACTTTTTTCGAAATGTATGCATCACCCGAGTGGCTTGAGTATGAGCAGCTGTGGATTGATGGGAAAATAACCTCTCAGGAAAATGCAATAGCACAAGTAGCATTATTACAAAATGTTTCACAAAAACAACTAAATGATTATATAAATAACATTGAGATTGATGACTATTTTTTAGAATTCGTTAAATTTACAAAAAATAACAATATAAAACTTACTATTTTAAGTGACGGGTTTGATTTATTTATATATAAGACATTGGGAAGGTTCGGCATAAAAGATATTCCAATTTATGCAAATCACTTAATTTATAAAAACGGAAGTTTCAAAATTGAATTTCCTTATAGAAATGTTAAGTGTGATATTGGAGCAGGTATGTGCAAATGTAACAAAATTAAAGAAGAAAAATTTTGTTACATAGGGGACGGAACTAGCGATTTATGCGTAGCTAAGCGGGCACATATTTTATTCGCAACAAAAAATTTGCATAAGTTTTGTAAACAAAATGAAATAAAACATTATCACTTTGAGTCTTTTCGTAATATTATAGATATGTTGATATAGATATATTTAATATAAATGGGTGTGGAAAATGGCAATATTAGAACAAGACATTAGATCCAACCTGAGAAAAATAAGCTCTCAGGAAAACAATGAAAAAGTGTACATGACCGATAGCGAATTATTAAGTATTGATAAAGAATATTGTACTTATGGCGATAAGGTGCATGCAGTACCTGTTCCAAAAATCTTCAGAGATTGTAATGGTGTTTTTATGTATGATTCGGAAGATACACCGTATTTGGACTTAGAAATGTGGTTTGCGGCATGCAATTTAGGATACAAAAACAAAAGAGTCAGAGATGCTGTTGTTGATCAAATTGATACTTTGCCACAAATTTCATCTCATTTTCAATATGATTACAAAGTCTTATTATCAGAAAAAATTGCGAAAGCTAATATAAAAAGATTTGGTAAAAAAGGTAGAGTTCACTTTAATGTAGGTGGTTCTCAAGTAATTGAAGATGCTCTTAAATTGGTTAGAAACTATACTCATAAAAATAGAGTATTTTCATTCTATGGCGGCTTTCACGGTCGTACTTTAGGAGCAAGCTGCTTAACAGCCGGTTATCGTTACAGAAAACCATTCGGTCATTTTAGTGACGAGGCTCATTTTGTTCCTTATCCATATTGCTACAGATGTCCATATGGTAAACATTGTGACTCTTGTAATTACTATTGTGTTCAACAACTCAGAAGAGAATTTGAAGACAATTGTGCAGGTATTTATGATCATTCTTCAAAAGAATGTGCAATGGGTGCTTTCTTTGTTGAACCAGTGCAAGGTTCAGGCGGATATATCATTCCACCAAAAGGATACTTTAAAGAACTTAAAAAAGTTCTTGATGATTTTGGAGTTCTTTTGGTAGATGACGAAATTCAAATGGGATTCTACAGAACAGGAAAACTATGGGCTATGGAACATTATGATGTTAAGCCTGATGTTATTACTTTCAGCAAATCATTAACTAACGGTTTGAATCCTCTAGGCGGTATGTGGGCAAAAGAAGAATTAATTAATCCTGAAATTTGGCCAAACGGCAGAACACACTCAACATTCTGCAACAATCCAATAGGCATGAGAGCCGGTTATGAAGTTATGACAATATTTGAAGAAGGTGACTTTGAAAGAGAAGTTGCAAATAAGGGTAAATACTTCTTAGACGGTTTAAAAACATTAGAAAAGAAACATAAACGAATTGGCATGGTTGATGGTTTAGGACTTGCTCTTAGAATTGAATGTGTTACAGAAGACGGTTACACCCCAGATCCTAAACTTCTTAATGACATTTTAGAAGAAGGTTTAAAAGGTGATTTAAGATATAACGGTAAAAAATGCGGTATTATCTTAAATAAAGGCAGCCACTATAACAATTCTATTACATTAGTTCCTGCTGTTACCATTTCTTATGCAGAAATTGATATGGCAATATCACTTATTGACCAGTTGTTTACGAGGTTGTCATAGTGTCGAGCAGTATCGATTTTGAACTGTTACATACTGAAGATGAAATTCAAGAAAACAAGAATGCTGTATTGTTATTTCATGGGCTCACAGGTAGTCCTTATGAAATGAAAAAATATGGCGATTTCTTGTATAAAAACGGATACGATGTTTTTTGTTATTCATTTCCGGGGCATGGTGACAGAATTAGTGAAATTGAAACTGTTACTTGGCAGGATTGGTGTAAATTTGCACAGGAAAAATACGACTTGCTCAGACAAAAATACAACAATTTTTATGTATCAGGACTCTGTCTTGGTGCTGCCATGGCAGTATATTTAGGAGAGTACAATAAAGATATTACAGGCATTATTGCTCTTTCTACAACACTGTTTTTGGATGGTTTTTGCATTCCTTGGACAGTAAAACTATTACCATTTGCCCTAAGTACAATTATAAGATTTTATTTTACATTTCCGGAAGATGATTGTTTTGGTGTAAAAAATGAACGCACAAGGAAAAGCTTGGCAAAAATGACTGCTAAGGCAAATGTTAGCATGGACAATTATCCTCTCAATTGTGTTGACGGACTTTTGAAATTGTCTAAAAATGTAAGAAAAAATCTTGCAAAAGTAACATGCCCGATATTATGTATTCATTCAAAATATGATAATCTTGCAAGCGTAAAAGGTGCAAAAATTGTTATCAATGGAGTATCTTCCCCATGCAAAAAATATGTAGAAATAGAAGATAGTTATCACATGGTTCTATATGATAACGAAAAAGAATTTGTTATGAATACAGCTAAAGAATTTATGGAAGAAGTTGCACCAAAATACGAGGAAAGAGTTTTAGAAACAGTATGATAATTGCCGCAGGAATAACACTAATATTTAACCTATTAACTATACTAATACTTCTATTTGGTCTGTTTTATCAATTTGAAAACCCCAAAAATAAAGCGGTATATGGTTATGTTATGGCCGGAGGAATGATTCCTTATCTAATTCTGCTATCTTTGTATATTTTATTAGAATTAGCATACAAAAACAGTTACTCATCTGCTATTCTAATTTTATGCATTCTTTCACCTTTCGTCATTGGAAAATTAGTAACTTATGAAACATTAAAAAAATATACATTTATTCAAATTATTTGTTTCTCTGTTAGTGTCGCATTCTTAGTTTTAAAATATTTTATTTAAGATAACTGATAGTATTACTACTTTTATCCAATGTATTATATTTATATTTTGAGAAAATATAAATATGTACAATTCTGTTTGGTATAACAATTTAATACGACCATTTTTAGCTCCACCTTCATACATTTTTACACCTGTATGGATTGTCCTTTACTTGAGTATAATAATTGCCTTAATATTGTACATAACCTCTTTTAGTATTAAAGATAAAAAAATAGGATACATATTTTTTACCATACAACTAATATTAAATTTAATCTGGAGTCCTATTTTTTTCGGTATGCAAAACATTTTGCTTGCACTAATTATAATTTTACTCATGGATGTATTTTTAGTACTTACAATTAAAAAGTTCTACTCTATATCAAAACTATCAGGATTAATCTTAATCCCTTACCTTATTTGGATACTCTTTGCCACATATCTTAATATAGGATATTTTGTATTGAATTAATTTTCTTATCTGCTCTACTCAAATAGAACAAAAAAAACTTCTCGATAATCGAGAAGCGGAAAATTAGTTAGGAAGGGATTTAGGAATAAATTTTGTTTTACCTTAGCTTAGCTTACATCTTACTTACATGTATATAAAGTTTATATACTTTATACAATTTCACTCGCTGATAGTTTTGTTACATTTCTTAATTAAGAAATGTAACAAAACAGCTTTTAACCCTAAAGTTTTTGACTGAGCGTGCCGTAAATCATGGTACTAGGGAAATTATAAGGAAAAGTACCACCATGGGAATGGCAGCGTCACAAGCACAATTATTATCAATTACAGCGCAGATGCACGACATTGAACGCAAAGCTCAAACTATACAGAATAGAAAAATTGAACTTGCAACTCAAAAAGATGATCTGTATCAAAAGTACTGCGATGCTTTGGATGCTAAAAAAATACAAGTTGCCATGCCCGATATTACAACAGGAAAAATGACATATGTTGATGCAAACTTTAACAATGTTTGCAACTACCAAGAGGGGAGAAATGTACAATATGCTCTTCGCGATGCCAAAACAAACAAGGTTATTGTAAGTCAAGATGTATATGATATGTACTATGGAAGCGATGAAGACTTTGCATACAGCAATGATAAATATTCATTTGCTTGGGCAATGCTTGATTATGACGGACAATTTTGCTTCGAAGATTTTGAAAATAAGGATGGATTCTGTGTTGGGACATGGCAAGAAAGTGATAATGAAGCTGGTGAAGAATTTATCACCATGACACAAGCTGAAGAATTGGTTTACCGTAATCATGAAAGTGAATTAGCAGGCAGTTATGACACTTTGCAGCAAGCTATTGAAGGTGGTAATTCTGGTGAAATAAATGATGCATTAGGAAAATTTAGAGATGAACTATATAGAAAATTCTCAGCAGAAATTCTTGAATATATGAATGTTGGTAAAGACATAATATATGATGAAGAAGAGTTTATACTCTCTGATTATCAAGATGAACCTTGGAATCCTGATTTTGACCAAAATGAATTCAATTATTATGTCCGTTTATTTGAGGAAATACAAGCCTCTGGAGGATGCGAAACCATTGATTCATTGGCAGAAGATGGTGACACCGGAAAAGATTGGTTTAATAGCATGGTTAATTCGGGCAGAGTATTAATTGATTTTTATAACACAAATAATCCACAAAAAGGCTGGACAGAAACAAGCGTTGCGACTTCTACTACACAAAACTACTTACAAAAAATTCATGATGATTCAAAAGATCAAATTGCAGAAGCAGAATACGAACATGAACTTGGTCTCATAAATGCAAAAGACAAAAGATTTGATCAAGAACTGAGTAACTTAGAAACTAAAAGAAGCGCACTTAAAACTCAACAGGATGCACTCAAAACTATTATTGATGACAACCAAGGCAGAACATTTGGTATATTCAGTTAATAGAATTTGTTTCATTTTAGTTTATTTTTTACCCACCAAAACAATAATCCCTACATAATATAACAATTTTCCCTTTTCCCTTTTTCCGCTTGAGTCTATAACTCAAGCTTTTTTTTGTGATATGAAATATAGAGTATTTAAACAAACACTTTTTAAACTCAATTGAAAAACCACTTACATATTCTGTTGAGCATAAAAATATGATATAATTAGTTTATAAAAAAGAGGTACTTAAATATGAAGAAAAAAGCTTTTACACTTTCAGAACTACTAATTTCGCTTGCAGTCATCGGTGTTATTGCCGCTCTAACCATACCTGCTATTTCTAACATGATGCCGGACAAAAACAAAGTAAAATACATGAAAGCTTATAATGCTTTAGCAGAATTAGCCCCAGAAATTGCAAATGATGAAACCCTTCACCGCACAATAAGAAACGGTAATAATACTGCAGGATTACTTAATTGGGAATCTGCAAATGTTACTAAAGATTTTATTGATCCAATATATTTTAAAGATGGACTTTTTACCAGAAATCAAGGTGTCTTATCATCTTGTGGTCCCGCAGGTCCAAACAAGTTTGCTTACTTTTTATCAAGAAGATTAAATCTAGCAGATTATTCATGTCCTAATAATATAGCTACATTTACTACTACAGATGGTATTTCTTGGGTGGTAAAGGGGACTGGCACAGAAGGAAGTTATACAACTAATTATCGAGGTGTAATTAATCCTAATAATGCAACTGACTACCGACAGATTGTTAAGATTGATGTAGATGGAAATGATGGAAATAATTGTATTTTTGGAAATAACTGTCAAAAACCCGACCAATTTATATTTTATGTATCTAATTACGGTCAAGTAAGTGCTGCTGATCCTATGGGCAGGGCTTATTTGATGAATTCAACAAACATGAATGATAAAGAAACTGACTTAAATAGAGCTAAATCATTTTAATAATTTTAATATTTAAAAAGAAATCAAGTCTTTATATTAAAAATAAAGACTTGATTTTTTTATTCAAACTTTTTTATTTTTTCTTTGTTGTAAGTTCGTTCAAAATAGCATAAGTTGCATCCCAACTGCTCATACCATTTCTATATTGAGCCAAATTCTTTGCTCTTTTTTGTTTAATTTTTTCTTGTTCTTTCTTAAACTTTTTCAAAGCACTTTTGCTTTTATTTCTTGAGGCAACAATTGGATTTGCATAAGCTAAAAAAGTTCTGTATTCTTGGCAATTATATCCTGCTTTAACTTTGTTTTCATAATTATACAAAAGATAATTATAAACACTCATTGCTCTTTCTGAGTTAGCAGGCTTACCCAAAGCTATTTCTATGTTACTGCCAGGCATTTTGGTTATCACAACTACCATAGCAAGCGGATTGTAACCTGCATTAATCATCAAATCAACACCTGTCATATCAGCTTCTTTTTTGTCTGCAAGTGACTGTTTATTGTTTAAAAATTCACTATTAGCCGCTGTATTAAGAATATTATCTTTACTTAACTTTTCTGCTAATGCAGCTTTTGCAGCTTTTCTGAATTTATCTTTACCTTCTTTGCCGTTAATAAGTTGACCAATTTCATATGATATAACTGCTGCCACTTCATTATCATTACCAGCATATGTTAAATCTGTACTTGAAATTTGAATAACATTAGTTGTTGATGTCATTGAATTATCTGCCACTCCGTTTACAACCTTAAATGTAATTTTGTTTGGCAAACTATTCTTTTCTACAAGAACCTTTCCGACAGGTGCTACTCTATCTGCTGCAACCCAAGTAGCTGCGGTAGCCGGTGCAATCATTACTACCAAAGCAAAAATTGATAAAATAATCTTTTTCATAAACCCTCCTTATTAAAATCCTGTAAAAGCATTTTATCATGAAAAGAACCCGATAGATAAATAGAGAAATATAAATAATAAAAAAAAGCCCCAAAGTGGGGCTAAAATTGTAGTAAGATGTAAGATTATAAGAGAGTGTAATTTTATTTAAGTTGTTATGTAAGGTTTTACCTGAACTGCTTGTACTTGACGATTGTCTATTGTATCTATGTGCGCATCACTTAGGCGATGAAGTTGTTTCCAAATCTGTTTGCTCCGTAGAAGAATGATTCTTTCATTACTTGTTGAAGATTTCTTTTTCTGACTACTCTGTTTCCAACATGAGTATTTGCTATTTCTTCT
>CACYUI010000017.1 GCA_902777605.1 uncultured bacterium
ACCTGCTGCAAGAGAACCGTGAACAGCACCTGCTGCACCGGCTTCTGATTGCATTTCGGCAACTTTAACTTCTTTGCCCCAAATGTTTTTCTTGTGTTGAGAAGCCCATTCATCAACCCATTCTCCCATTGTAGAAGAAGGTGTGATAGGGTAGATTGCGGAAACTTCTGATAGAGCGTACGCAATGTGAGCTGCAGCGTAGTTTCCGTCAACTGTAATTGTGTTTTTTGACATAATTTATATCTCCCTTTCCTTTCTGTTTGATTTTGTGTTCTGTCGGCTTGGTAAAGCCGACCTATGGTCTATTTCCCCCTCTCCTTTTTAGGAGAGGGTTGGGGTGATGTGAAACACCATTCCCCATTTTTATCAGTTTTTATAAACCGACAAAAATTACTCTTCCGAGCTTGCTATTATTGTATAACAAACAAAAAAAATATTCCTTCAAAATTCAAAAAATATTTTATATTTTAGTAATTATTTTTTTATTTACCCCCAATTTACCCGCAAAAAATATTTTTACGGTTTTTATAGATAATATGATTACATTTGAATCCAACAAAAACATGCTCAAATCAGCTATGATGATTGAGTCAAAAGCCCGCAACACTTATCCGCATATTTCAACATATAGATTGCGAAAACAAATTGGTTATGACAAAGAAACTGATCCAAAGTTTTTTTCTGAAATGAAAAAGAATTACAGCTTGGCAAGAAAGATGATTAAAGAAAGCGGTGATTTTTACACAGCAATGCTTTTTGCTTTACGAGAAGGCAAAGTCGGGAATTGCACTGAAGATGCAATGCTTGCAGAGCTTTTAGGTAAAATTAACGGTCAGACGAATATTTATACCGGAAATATTGCTCTTTCAAGGGACGGCAAAAATGTCGGAAGTTTAAACCATGTTGTTGCATTCATAACGGAAAAAGCCGTAAAAAATAATGAAAAAAACTTTTTTAAGAACAAAGATGCAATAATTATTGATCCGTGGCTTGGTGTAACAGATTATGCGGGTAATTATTTTAACAAATTAAAATCTATTTATCGTAAAACATTTATGCAAGAAAAAGACAATAGATTTGCAACATTTACAAATGATAATTTGGCAATGGAGCTTCTAAGAGGTGAAAGTAAAAATCCG
The DNA here is from genome assembly GCA_902777605.1 of uncultured bacterium. Classification (GTDB taxonomy): domain Bacteria; phylum Cyanobacteriota; class Vampirovibrionia; order Gastranaerophilales; family Gastranaerophilaceae; genus CAG-196. The sequence continues at coordinate 1,140 of CACYUI010000017.1, forward strand.
AAAGATTTTCATAAAAAGAAAAAAGAATTGTGTCCTATTACAGCTTTAGCGGTAGTGCCGTTTATTAATAAACTTTTAAATCCTGAAACTCTTGAAGCTATAAAAGAAAGTTTTCCCGAACTTATCATTAAAAACTTTAAACAAATTGATTTACCTTGTAAAAAAGCAAAAATTATCAAAATGAATATTGAAAAATAATTCCGATTATAGGATAATTGTTATAACCTAACTCTTGAGGGATAAATACTATGACACCTTTAGAGAAAGGGGGTAACTACTTGTTTAAAAGTCGCACCTCCTTTTGGTGCGGCTTTTTTTTGAAAGGAGAAATTTATGGAAACACGAGTTGCAATTATCGGAATTATTGTAGAAAACGATGCGGTAGTTTGCGATATTCAAAATCTTTTGACAGAATACTCAAAATATATTATTGGCAGAATGGGAATCCCATATCAGCCAAAAGCGGTAAGAATTATCAGTATAGTGCTGGATGCTCCTGTTGATACAATCAATGCTTTGACAGGAAAAATCGGCAATTTGCAAGGTGTTAATGCAAAAACTGTATATTCAAATGTATAGAATGTAGGTTGGGTGAAACCCAACAAAAAGGGAGAATGTAGGTTGGGTGAAACCCAACAAAAAGGGAGATTCAATGTACGATAAAAAATCATTAAAAGCAGAAGAGTTTATTAATCACGAAGAGGTTTTGAGAACTCTTAATTGGGCAGAAGAAAATAAAAACAATTTAGAGTTAATTAACGAAATATTAGAAAAGGCTCGTCCTACAAGAGTCGGCAGAGATACTTTTTGCAAAGGTTTAAGCCATGAAGAAGCCAGCCTTCTTTTGGCTTGTGAAGACAAGGGTGTTTTGCAAAAAATATACGATTTGGCAGAAGAAATAAAAGAATCTTTTTACGGTAAAAGAATTGTTATTTTTGCACCGCTTTATCTTTCAAACTATTGCGTAAATGGTTGTATATACTGCCCTTATCACAACCAAAACAAGCACATACCAAGGAAAAAACTTACGCAAGAGGAGGTAAAAGCAGAAGTCATAGCTCTTCAAGATATGGGACACAAGCGCCTTGCGATAGAATCAGGAGAAGACCCTGTTAATAATCCTATTGAGTACATTTTAGAGTGCATAAATACAATTTACTCAATCAAGCATAAAAACGGTGCAATCAGAAGAGTTAATGTAAATATTGCGGCTACAACGGTTGAAAACTACAGAAAACTTAAAGAGGCAGGTATTGGAACTTATATTCTTTTCCAAGAAACTTACCACAAAGAATCCTACGAAAAACTTCACCCGACAGGCCCAAAACATAATTATGCATACCATACTGAAGCTATGGACAGAGCGATGGAAGGCGGAATTGATGATGTAGGATTGGGAGTTCTATTTGGGTTAGAAAGGTACAAGTATGAATTTGCAGCACTTTTGATGCATGCAGAACACTTAGAAGCCGTTCACGGAGTCGGACCTCACACAATTTCTGTTCCTCGTGTTAAAAAGGCTGATGATATTGATCCGACAACTTTTGACAACGGAATTGATGACGAAACATTTGCTAAAATTGTTGCTCTGACTCGTATTGCCGTTCCTTATACGGGTATAATTATTTCTACTCGTGAAAGTCAAGCCGTCAGAGAAAAATTGCTTAAGCTTGGTGTTTCACAAGTTTCAGGTGCGTCAAGAACTTCCGTAGGTGGTTATACGGAAGACGAGCGACCAACTGAAACAGAGCAATTTGATGTTTCAGACCAAAGAACTTTAGACGAAGTTGTCAGATGGCTTATGGAAAAAGGGCATATACCTTCTTTCTGTACTGCTTGCTACAGAGAAGGCAGAACAGGTGACAGATTTATGTCACTGTGTAAGACAGGACAAATTCAAAACTGCTGTCAGCCAAACGCTCTGATTACTCTGAAAGAATTTTTGGTGGATTACGCTTCGGAAGAAACCAAAAAAATCGGTGAAGAGTTTATCAAAAAAGAACTTGATAAAATACCTAACGAAGCAATAAAGAAAGTTCTTACAAACAACCTTAAAGAAATCGAAAACGGTAAAAGAGATTTTAGATTTTAGAGGGGTAAATATATTAAAGGTGCGTCTGATAGACGCGCCTTATTTATTGTTGGGGTAGAAACCCCAACTTACCTAGCTTTTTGGATTCTGTAATAAACTTCAAATAAAATTAGTCATAATTAAAACCTACTTTCTGCAAGATTAAACACACTTTAATAACTTCTACATGTTAATAAAGTATTTCGATTTTAATAATAGCACACATTTTTATTCTATTCTATTTAGCATTATACTTGAATTTTAGCCTTGAAAAATTCGTCTTTACAATTTTAACAATTGCTGTTTTGTGGTAAAATTTGGCTATGAATACACTAAAAACTTTCAAACTTGTCAGAAATGACGGGAAAATTATTGAACCCGTTTTTTATGAAAACAACTTAGATGAAGTTGTTGAAATTTTAAATATTAAAAATTTAAATTTTGAAGGATTGAAAGCCAAGGACATAAAGAAAAAAAATATTCAAGAAGTAGTTTTGAAAAATCAAGATAAAATCTATATTAAAAACAAAAAATCAAATATAACGGCATCTCTTTCTAAGAAACATTTGAATAAAATTATCTCAACAATATTTATCCGAGATGTTGAGAACAGGCATACTTTTTTAAAGAAAGAACTTATTGCAAATATTGATAAAATATTCTATTTGGCTATCCCAATTTTGAAACATGCAGAATTAAAACGACCATTATTATATAATACCCAAATTATTTATAGATTTGCATTACCTTTAAAAATTGGCAATATAGATTTTTTAATTATGATAACTATTAAAGAAAGAATAGATTACCAAGAAATATCAATTGATGAATTTACAATCTATGATTTTTATGCTGAAAGTAAAAAGTCACCTGATACAATACCAAGTGACTAATTATATTATTTACGATTTAATAGAGTTTGTCAAGGTTAGTATTAAAAAGAGCAATGACGAATTTATAAATAAAAAGAGGTTATTAAAATGAATCTGACAAAATCAGAACGCCCGCATATAGCATTTTTTGGATGTACCAATTCAGGAAAATCAAGCTTAGTTAATGCAGTTACCAATCAAGCATTGTCTGTTGTTTCCGATGTTAAAGGTACTACAACTGATGCCGTTCAAAAAGCTATGGAGATTCTTCCTCTTGGGCCTGTTGTTATTATTGACACCGCAGGGGTAAATGATGGGGTAAATGATGGGGATAAAGGGGTAAATACATTAGGTCAATTAAGAGTCGATGCAACAATGCGTATCTTGGATAAAACAGATATTGCAGTTCTTGTTGTTGATTCAACAGTCGGGGTTCAAAAAGAGGACGAGGAATTAATACGAGAGTTTAAAGAAAGAAAAATCCCTTATATTACTGTATTTAATAAATGTGATTTAACCTCACCCTCTAACCCTAACCTCTCAGAAAAACTCCAACGATTCGGTTTTTCTTCTGCAGAGTCTCAAGAGGCAGGGGAAATATACCCTCTCCTTGAGGGAGGGTCGAAATCTTTGATTTCGGGGTGGGGTAAAAATGCTTCTCACAAATTCAATCAAGATATACAAGCTAATGCCATAAAGCTAAGAAATAATGCAACAAAACAGGAAAAAAAATTATGGCAGTATTTAAATAAATCTCAACTTGGTTATAAATTCAGAAGGCAACAACCCATAGGAAACTATATTGTAGATTTTTTCTGTTCAACTTTAAAATTAATTATTGAACTTGACGGCGGACAGCATAATGAAAAACAAAGTATTGAATATGATAACAAACGAACCCGATTTTTAAACCAACTTGGATATAAAGTTATAAGAATATGGAATAATGATATTGATAAAAATATTGAGGGTGTTGTGGAATATATTAAGTCTGAGTTGACCCCACCCCCTACCCCCCTCCCTCAAGGGGCGGGGGAACCTAGTTTAAGTACTCCTGACACGCTAAGCACCCTCCCTCAAGGGGCGGGGGAAGGCTTATCCTCTTGTGAAACAGAGAGTTTCACTATTCCTCAAGGAGATGGGGTTTGTTTGTTCGTTTCCGCAAAAACAGGTGAAGGGGTAAATGAGTTAAGAGAAAAATTAGGCCATCTGATTAATGAGAATAAAAAAGAAAAGTATATTATCAAAGACAAACTTACAGCAGGTGATGTTGTAATTCTTGTAATTCCGATTGATGAATCTGCACCAAAGGGAAGGATTATTCTTCCTCAGCAGAATGTTTTGAGAGAATGTCTAGATGCTCACGCAAGTGCAATTTGTTGTCAAGTAGAAGAATTAGAGCAAATACTTAAAACGATAACTCCAAATTTTGTTATTACAGACTCTCAAGCTTTTAACAAAGTAAAAGAAATAGTGCCTGAAAACATTATTTTGACATCATTTTCTATACTTATGGCAAACTACAGGGGTAAATTAAACGAACTTGTTTGCGCGGCGGAAACAATATCGAAACTAAAAGACGGTGATACGGTGCTTATATCAGAGGCTTGCACTCACCACCGACAATGCAACGATATAGGCACAGTAAAACTCCCAAAATGGATAAAAGATTTTTCTGATTCGGATCTCAATTTTGAATTCACTCAAGGCGGAGAGTTTCCTGCAGATTTATCAAAATATAAACTTATAGTCCATTGCGGCGGATGTATGATTAATGAAGCTGAGATGAAAAGTCGTCAGCAAAAAGCCAAAGAGCAAAAAATTCCAATGGTAAACTACGGCATGGCAATCGCTTATATGAACGGAATATTAGATAGGGCACTTCAAATTTTCAAATAGATTGTTGTAGGTCAGGTATTACCTGACAAATAAAGAAAATTAAAATATGAATAAACAAGAAATTATAGATATTTTATCAGAGAATACAAGAAATGATTGGCTTTTCAAAGAAGCCGACAGAGTTCGCAAGGAAAATGTAGGTGATGAAGTCCACTTAAGGGGGCTAATAGAATTTTCAAATATTTGCAAGCGCCAATGTAAATATTGCGGTTTGCGTTCCGAAAACAGAGAGATTGAAAGGTATCGTATTTTAAAAGACGAAATTTTAACCTATGTTCAAAATGCCGTTAATATGGGATACAGAACCATTGTTCTGCAATCAGGCGAGGACGAGTATTACGATACTGATAAAATGGTCGAAATTATAAGAGAGATTAAAAAGTATGATGTAGCGTTGACTCTAAGTATCGGTGAAAAATCTTACGAAGAATTTAAGGCTTTTAAAGATGCGGGAGCGGACAGATACCTGATAAGAATTGAAACTACAGACCAAAACTTGTATCAACAAATGCATCCCAATGCAAGTTTCGAAAACAGGGTTCAATGTCTGTATGATTTGAAATCTTTGGGTTTTGAAACAGGAACAGGATGTCTTGTCGGGCTTCCTAACCAAGCGATAGAATCTTTAGCCGATGATATTCTATTCTTTAAAGAACTCGATGCCGATATGATTGGGATAGGCCCGTTCATTCCTCACGAGCAAACACCTTTGAAAAACGCGGAAAAAGGCGATTTTTGGCTTGCGCTAAAAGTTATGTCTCTTACTCGTATCAATATGCCGAATATAAATATTCCTGCAACAACAGCTATGGAAACACTAAACCCCAACGGCAGAATCATAGCGCTGCAAAGCGGTGCAAATGTTGTTATGCCAAATGTGACCTCAAAAGAATATAGAGCAAAATACGAAATCTACCCCGGAAAAATCTGCATAAACGAAGATCCAACTCAATGCAGAGGATGTATTGAAGGCAAAATAAGAGCCATTGGCAGAACCATAAGTCAAAAAAAAGGATTCAGAAAAAAAATATAATTTTTCACAAATCCAAATTCTAGTTTTATTTTTTAAGGACTAAAATGTATAACGCGCACCGATTGCGGCTTCGAATATTTTTTCTTGATTGTGGGAATCAATTCTATAGCTTGCATAACCTGCCTTTGCATATGCATTAAAGTGTTTATTGAATACATAGCTTAATTTTGTTTCTGCGTAATTACAAAAGTTTTTGGCACTGTCTATAAAAGTTCCTATCCCCAGTTCACCTTTAAATTTACTGTTTTCAGCAATAACTCTAGCATTAGCAATCAAAGTATCACTCGGTCTGTAACCTGTTAAAATGTTTCGCGATACTTCCAGCAATCCTTTTGTTTTCAGATTCCATCCGTTTCCGAAAGTGATATTCTGACCGGCATTTGCACCTAATAATAATGTTGCACCTTCTTTGGACTCATCACCATTTTCTGCCTCTACAACAGTATTTGAAATTTTACCAAACGGTTGAACAAAAGCATAATTATTATTTTTTGTTTTGTGTCCAAAATATTGCGCAAATTTAATACCGTATTCTTTGTGATTATTAGTATCTTCAATAATAAGATCTATTGTTGAATTAGGTAAAGGATTTTTGTGTCCGTCAGCGGGTTTGTCATCAGGTACATAAAGGTTGCTTTGCTTGCCCTCAACATAAGCTTCTTTGCTGTCAATGCCGCCTATTTCTTCTATTTTACTGTTTTTTGGATTATATTCATCAGGATTCAGAAGTCCTGACTTGCGTCCGATACCTACATCAACATGTGTTGAAGTATATTTTGGCTTTCCGGGAATAGCAGTTATTTCTTTTTGGAATATTGCGTAGATACCTGTACTGTTTTCCATTGCACCAACATTTATTTCGGTGTTTTTTACACCATCTTTATTATTATGTATTGCACCTCCACCATAGGTAAAATAGGAATCTTTGTGTTTCATATAGGCATAAGTATTATAGTCAAGAGTTCTGTTAGTATCTTCTTTATGCATATAATTTAAACTGGCAGTTCCACCAAAAATTACTGATGTTTTTTCGTTATTAGTGCAATACAAGTTATCGGAGTATGCTGTTATGTTCAAATCGGATGTGTTGTCCGTAATATTTCTTTCAAATTTTGAACCTGCAAAATTGTTTGAACTAAATCCTTTTGTTACACTTTTTTCAAAGTAATTCTTTAATAATTTAGATTTGCCGCTACCTTGGTCATCATTGCTATCGAACATTTCTTCAATGTCGTTACCATTTTCTTCAATATCAAATAAATCAGAACTATCAAAAGACATATCATTATCAATATCGTCATCATCATGATTATTATTGACATTATTAGTTGTATTATTGGCAATATTAGTTGCTTGAGCTGAAAGATTAGCCATTCCCTTGGCAACTTTTTTGTCAACGCTGTTTGAAATTGTGCTTGCCATTCCTGTGTTGTTATGAGTCGATGGCATAGATTCTCTAATCCAGTCAGCACCGTTTTCTTTATTCTGAGAAATTTTTTCTTTTTTTACTTCTTTTGGCTGAGTTGTATTATTAGGTTGATTTCTCCTAATAATAACACAAGAATCTACATTACCATCAGTAGTATTCTGCTTTTCAGGGAAAACTTCAATCCCTGCTTGTTCAAGCGCTGCTCTGGATTTGGCAAGAATTTTTTCTCCATATTCTCTATAATTATCTGAATAATCATTTAGACCGTTTATATAACTCATAATATTCCTCAAAAATATCCCTTGTATTTATAAAGAAAAAGTTTTCATAAAAATTGCCTAAAATTTTAACTTTTGTAAATTAAAGTTTTGTGGTATAAAAATATTATCAATTTAATAAGAGGAAACTAAGGGTGTAAGTCCCTGACTGTGCCGCAGCCGTTAAAGTCGGAATACTCTAAAACTTTTCCCCTCGCCCAGCGAGAGAGGGAAAGGGTGAGGGGGAGATAATTTAGACTTATCCCCTTTCAACAAGGAATAATGCTTCGATTCAAAGTATTATTGATACTTTTCTATGCGAAGCACAGAAAGGTATTTTTTATTGTCAAATTCTGTGCCACAAGTAAATAAAATGTCATCGGGATTGTGTCCGCACGGTTGTGCTCCCGGAGCCTGTCCTATTTGTTCAGGAATGGGCGGAGGAAGTATGCGTATGGGTGAGCGCCCTCAAAAGGCCGGTGAAATGTCATATCATCAGTGTGCAATGATAGGTGCAATGATGAAGGCTCGTGCTGCACAGGAAAAAGCTCATGAAGAAAATATGATGCGTCACATTGAATTGTTGACAAAATTTGAACATACAATGGCGAATCTATCTCAAAAACTTGCTGAATTTACAAATAGGATTTCTAATAATATTCTTTTAAAACCTGTAGTTTTTACAATTAATAAGCTATTTGTTCCGATTTTAAATATTGTTCAAAATATTCCGAATATCATTAGTAATATTGCTGAGAAAATTACACAAATTAAAGAAAAATTTGTTGATATTCAAGACAAATTAAATGCACTGTTTGGCGAAGCCAAGGCTTTTGTTGAGAAAAAAATATCCGAACTGGTTTCTAATATTAAATCAAAATTAGAAACGCTGTTTAAAATTTTTAAGAGAAACAACACAAAAGATGATGAAACAAAAATTGATGAAGATAAAAAAATATTTACATTAAAAACTTTTATACAAAAATTACGGAAGAAAAAAGATGATACAGAAAATAACGCAAGATCTTGAATCTACAAGACATCAAAAAAACATGACGAATACTCAAAAGAAAAATGATTCTTATGTAAAGGAAGGAATTATTGTAAATTCGTATGTTAAAGATCCTCTTTTATCTTTAGATGAAACATACGATTCTCTTGTAATATCAAAGAACCCTATTAAACTTCCCGAAAAATTATCAGAAAAAGAAAAAAATACAAAAAATATTTTGTACCCTCTTTGCGGTATTACTCTTGGTGTAATGGGTGTTTTGGGCGGATTTACTGCCATGATGAAGAGATTTTCTAAGGAAAAATTGGAATCATCCAAAGAATATTTGCTCCCCGGAATTACGAGAAATCATTGTATTAATAATGAAATTCATCAAAGTATTTTCAGTATGATACAATCCCCGAACAGAAAAACAATTCTTGCCTCTGTTGGTGTAATAACCCTTGGTTCTATGGCTTTTATGGGAAAAATTTTTATTGACGGATTTAAGGAAGTATGGGTGAAACAACAAGAAGCAGATATCCAAAAGAACCTTCAAGAAAATCTTATTGCAGTAGAAACACAATCTTTTTCCGGCAAACTGCAAATTATTAGAAGTCTTTTATCAACAAAGGCAAAAATGTTTAGTGATGAACTTTCTTTTCAAGGGAAGAATAATAAAGACAGTAAATCCAAAAAATCTTCTGACAACATAAAACTGTTTTTGATAGGTGGAGCGACTTTGGCTTCAATATTCGGACTCGGTTATTATGCATTCAGAAACATTAGAAAAAGTGATGAATACATCAAAAACGGAATTAAAAATACAAAACTTGGATTAGATAACATAATAAAAGAGTTTAACGAAGGAAAACCGTTAAATAATTTAGAAAATCATAAAGGCGAACTTTTATCAGGGAAAGATGCGTATAAATTTTTGATAGAAAATATGCTGGAAACAGTTTATGCAACAGAAGGTGAAATAGAGGCGGCTCTAAAAAAATTAAATATACCTGAAGAAGAAAAAAAAGAATTTATTAACAAACTCAAATCCGATATGATTCAAGCAACAGAAAAGGTTAATCCTACAATTGGAGGCTCAGGCAGAAACAAAATTACATATTTTTCACATGTAAATGATTATCTGTCTTTCTTTTACGATTGGCTTATGAATCCTAAAAATCCTCAGTTCAAGAACTTATTTTTTGGAATCGCAGGAATTTCTGCGTTGGGTTATAGCGGCAAAGCAGCAGCAGAAGCTATAAAAGAGGTTCAGGTAAAAAAATATAATGCCGATATAGAACTTAATTTGCAAAAAAGACTTGTTGCAACAGAGCTTAGGAATTTTAAAGCAAAAAAAGATTCTGCAATTGAACCGTTGTGTGAGGAATTTATTAAGCAAAAAAGAGCAGGAAAATCTCGTGAGGAGCTGAAAGTAGTTGCTGATAACATACTATTTGAAATTAAAAACGGACCGCCGTTTGTTTATTCATAAACAAAAAGAAAGGTGCTGAAATTTGGTTTCAACACCTTCTTTTTAAATCCCTAATCAACAAACCAGCAGGATTTTAATTTATTCATAATTTACCTTTCAAACTGAGTATTATAACAAGTTAACTGCTATTTGCGGTGTTTGGTTAGCAGTTGCTAATAATGTTGCAGATGCTTGTTGTAATATCTGAGCTTGAATAAATTTAGAAGATTCAGAAGCAACATCTGTATCACGAAGAGTAGATAATGATGATGTCAAGTTTTGAGATTGAACATCGATTGCAGAAATTGCAGATTCTACTCTGTTTTGAGCGGCACCGATTTTGGTAACGCGTCTTGCGATCTCGTCAATTGCATTATCTATAAATCCGATCATTGCTTCTGCGCCATATGTTCCCGCAGTATCTGATAATAGTGAATAAGTACCTTCTCCTGTAGCAGCAGGTGTGTATTTCAAAGCGCTACAAGCAGCAGCCATTGCTCTTAAACCATCTTGTGTTTTTAAAGCATCAATTGAACCGCCGGCATCTTCAAGCAATTTTGACAATTGTACTGTTACAGGGGTGATATCTCCTTTTGAATCTCTTGTATAAACTTGTGTTTCACCACCTGAGAACAAGCTGCTTATTCTACCGCTCTTGAATAGTGATATATCAAGGTTAATAACACTATCACCTTCTGAATAAAGACCTACTTGAAGGTTCAAACCGTTGGATGTAATACCAATACCTGTGTTTTTAGAAGTATCCGAATCATTATAAGACATAAGTTTGATTCCGTTGAATTCAGAATTAGCAGAAATTCTGTTGATTTCTTGAAGTCTTGCAAAAATTTCAGATTGAACGGCTTTTAATGAACCTGAACCATAAGTTCCGTTAGCAGCTTGTTCGGTCAAATCTCTGATACGCTGTAAGTGACCTGTTAACAAACCATAGGTCTGTTCTGCCGTTGTTAACAAATCGTTACCGGTAGAAGCATTGGCAGCCGCGATGTCTAAAGAACTGATTTGTGTAGTCCAAGTGTCAGCAATTGAATAACCTGCAGCATTATCAGATGCATGGTTAATTTTGTAACCTGTAGACAATCTTTCCAAAGAATGATTCAACTTGTTGGTTGCTGTGTTTAAGTTTCGTTCCGCAACAATGGACGAAATGTTTGTGTTGATTGTGAGTGTCATAGATTGATCTCCTTTCTCTCTTACGATACGTACTTGTATCCACGCTTCCCTGCGCGGATTTTTTATCTATGTTTTTCTCTCTCTTTTTCTGAATTTGGCACAGTCTCTCCTGTGACTGTTTTAAATTTTGTTAAAAACAGCCTTACTTAAGCCTATATACATAGACTATTTCTGTGATTTGGATAATAGGATTTGTACTTCCTTGAGAATTAATCTGTTGAAACGACTTGTGTATTCCCTTCGACATCCCTTGTCGAATATTTCAAAAGATACTTCCCTGTGATTGGATAATGGGGTGAGGATTTCCTTTCCTGATTTACCCCGTATATACTTCTTACAAATATATTATTGCAACAGTATATTTAGAAAGTAAATATTTTTGTCAAGTTTTTTTACAAATCTTTACAAAGAGAGTAAAAAAAGGCAATTTTTCTGAGGTTTTTGACTTTATATAAATATAAGAGGATATTATGGCTAAAGTAAATCTTTCAAAACAAGAAATAGCTAATTTGATGCAGAAAGGCCGCGTTTTAAAGCAGGACGCAAACGGCGGTTATACTGTTGAATACAACGGAAAAAGATATTATATCCCTAAGAATATGGCTATTTTTAATGCCACAAACCCTCTTGAAACTCAAACTAGAAAATTTATTGCAAAGCGTGATAAAGAAATTGCTCAAAACGAAGCATTACTTTCTATGGATACTGATAATCTAAATAAAATAAAAGGCGAATTTAAGCATTATTTGTCATCATATGGTATCACATTAGGCAAAGAAGAAAATCTTAGCGGAGAACAAAAAGCAAAAATTTACGATTTTCAAACAGGAATTTCAAAACTTAAAAAATCTATTAATAGAGTAAAAATGAGCATAATGGGCGGCTTATTGTCTAATTTTATGGACTATTGTTCAATAATGAAGATGCATTAATTTGAAGCATAATTACCTTTTTGTAGAATAGATATAATTTTTAAATTAAGTAATACTCCTAAAAAAGAAGGAGTATTTTTTTTATGAAACTGTTATTATTTGATTTTAGAGAGTCAGAGAAAGAATTTTTTGAAAGAAATTCGTTTTGTGACTTTGATATAAATTTCAAAGAGGAATCTTTGAGTGAAAAAACAAGGCTTGGCGAAGAAGAATTAGATAATACCGTAGCAATAAGTGTTTATCGTTCTTCTATACTTACGGAAAAAGTATTGAAGCGATTCAAAAATTTGAGAGTTATAGCTACTCGTTCGTACGGTTTTAGTCATATAGATTTAGAGTACTGTATGAAGAATAGAATTGCGGTTTTAAACATTGAGCAGTATGGTGAAATGGCAGTTGCCGAATATGCAATGGGGCTGATTATAGCTCTTACAAGAAAAATTAAGCCTGCAGTTTTGGATATTTTAGAACATAAAGTTAATCCAAAAAAATATGAAGGGGAACTTTTGAATAAAAAAACTATTGGTATTATAGGATGCGGAAAAGTTGGTAAAAAAATCGCACAGATTTCAAAATTATTCGGAATGAACTCTTTTGTATCATCATATAAGGAATTACCAAAACTTGATGTTGAGTGTAATGTTGTACCGTTTGATACATTGCTTAGAGAGTCCGATATAATTGCACTTCATATGCCATTCACGACAGAAACATATCAAATCATAGGCAGAGAAGAATTTGAAAAAATGAAAAAAGGTGTTTATATTATTAATACTTCAAGCGTTGAACTTATTGACTTACAGGCACTTTTAGAAAATATAGAATTAGGAAAAGTAAAAGGAGCAGGACTTGATATATTAGAAAGTGATTATACTACAGGAAAAGTTAAAGATGTGGGAAATGAAACGATGAGTACAAAACTTAATCAAAAAGTTACAGAAAAACTTCTGTCATCTCCCAATGTAATCATAACTCCACATATTGCCTATAACACAGTTGACACAATAGATTATGTTTTGGAAACAACTATGAATAATTTAAGAGATTTTCTAAAAGGAATAAACTCAAATCGAGTGTGTTAACTAATATTACTTTTTTTCTATTTATTCCCGTTATGCTATACTGTTTGTATGGCAATTATTTCAGATAACGGGGATACAAAATTTACAACAAAGCGTAATCCAATGGTTAAGCCTGAAACGATAGAGTATGACAATACTTTTGAAAACAGTATACGACCAAAGGATTTTGATAGTTATATAGGTCAAAGCGCACTGAAAGAAACTTTAAAAATTACTCTTGAAGCAGCAAAACTCAGAGAAAAACCGCTTGACCATATGTTGTTTTACGGTCCACCGGGACTTGGAAAAACAACAATTGCGGGAGTTATTGCAGCGCAGATGGGAGTTGAAATAAAAATAACATCAGCTCCTGCACTGGAAAGACCCAGAGATATTATAGGAATTTTAATGTCGCTAAAGGGTGGAGAAATTCTTTTTATTGATGAAATTCATCGTTTAAACAAGGTTGCAGAGGAAATTCTGTATCCTGCAATGGAAGATTTTACACTTGATATGACAACAGGTAAAAGTCAAACTGCAAAAACTCTTAGAGTTCCGCTTCCAAAATTTACATTAATAGGTGCAACTACAAAAGCAGGAGAACTTTCGAGCCCGCTTCGTGACAGATTCGGTATGATTCACAGGCTTGAATTTTATACAATAGAAGAACTTTCACAAGTGGTGGAAAGAACCGCAAAAATTTTGGAAATTAATATTACCAGAGAAGGTGCAATTGCTATTGCAAGGCGTTCTCGCGGTACACCAAGAATCGCTAACAGACTTGTTAAAAGAGTCGCAGATTTCGCAATAGTCAAGTATGAAGGTATTATTGACGAATTTGTAGCTAATGAATCTTTGGATATTTTAAAGATTGATGAATTTGGGCTTGAACCTACTGACAGAGCGCTTTTGAACCTTATAATAGAAAAATATGACGGTGGTCCTGTTGGTGTGGAAACTATTGCGGCAGCCTTAAGTGAAGATGTCAGAACTATAGAAGATGTTTGTGAGCCTTATCTTCTTCAGGCAGGATTATTGCAGAGAACTCCGAGAGGAAGAAAGGTTTCTCCCGAAGGGTACAGACATCTCGGTATTAAATCACCGTCAGAGCAAACTCGTTTATTTTAGTATCACAGAGAGATTTTTATGAAAAGATTAATTATATTGTTGTTCGCATTTTTAACTTTTATACCTGCTTTTGCGGAGGAAGCTGAAGTATTACCTTCTCAGATAGGTTTAGTTCAAAATGTTTATTATGCAGATATTGAAAATGGTGTTAGTCAAGCTAAGCAAGTTGCAAAGGTTAAGCTTCTATCAGGAGAAAATAAGGGAGAAGTTTTTGTTCTTGATAACATGCTTACGGGAAACCCAAATTATGACATAAAATTAAAACATGGTATGAAGGTTATATTGCACGCTGAAAATACAGATGACGGAATCGAATACTCAGTAGAAGATATTCAGCGCTCCGGGACTCTTGTGTGGTTGTCATTAATATTCTGCGGTTTACTCGTATATGTAGGGAAGAAAAAAGGTATTTACAGCTTAATATCAATAGGATTAACCGTTTTATTAATTACGCATTGCTTGTCACCGTTAATACTTATTGGATTGTCACCTGTATTTTCGACTCTTATTATTTGTGTTATCTCAACTGCAGTTACAATGTATCTGGTGGGAGGGTTTAATGCAAAAAGTACATCTGCAACACTAGGCGCAATTTTAAGTCTTGTATTTGCAAGCTTACTTTCGTATCTAACGATGTTTACGGCTCACTTAACAGGTTTTGCGGGAGAAAATACTCTGTTTCTGTATTCATCACATCCGGAGCTCGACTTTATAGGAATAACAATTTCGGCAATGATTTTAGCAACGCTTGGCGCAGTAATGGATGTAGCTATGTCAATTGCTAGTACAATAAATGAAATTCATATTACCGATAAAACAAAATCTGTAAAAGAGCTGTTTATTTCAGGCATGAATGTCGGAAGAGATATTATCGGAACAATGGCTAATACTTTAATCTTAGTATATCTTGGAGGCTCGCTTCCGCTTTTAATGTTAGCGGGAAATATTGATTTACAAAAATTTGTTAATCTTAATCAAGTAGTAACAGAAGTAGCCTCTGCGCTTATTGGAAGTATTGCAATTGTTATTTGCGTTCCGTTTACTGCACTTGTTGCATCAAGTTTGATATACAAATACGCAAATAAAATTGATATAAAAACATTAGATTTAGATTGAAAATAACTTGTATGAGTGATAGAATATAGTCACATTTTGGAGGAGAGATAATGAAGAAATTTTTAATATCAGTTATGGTTTTATGCTTGACAGTTATGGCTGCTAATGCAGGAACTTTTAAAGCAGATGCAAAGACCAAAAGAGTTGCAGCAGGTACAAATTTTCAACTTGAATTTACTCAGCCGGTAAGTACTTCTTCCGGCATGGAAGGTGATTCTTTCACGGCGGTTTTAAAAAATGAACTTGCAACCGGCTCAACCGTAATATTGCCAAAAGGTTCTGTAGTAAGAGGAAGTATAGCGAATGTTAATACTTCAAAAAGGTTCTCGCGCGGTGCAAAATTGTATCTTGATTTTGATCATGTTGTAACACCGAACGGAAGACAAATTCCTTTAGATTTGGCGGTTTGTCATTTTGATAAAATATATTATGATGGCGGTTTATACAAAAATCTTGGTTACGGAGAGGCTGTTAAAGAAAACTTTGATAAAGGTGTTGATATCACAAAAAATGCTACTGAATACGGTTTGAGCGTAGGCGATACTCATCCGGGACTTCAATTCTTGACAACACCATTTTGCGCAGTAGGCGGTTTTATCGGCGGTGTAGGATATTGGTTTGGTGACAGTATTGCCGATATGTTCAGAAGAGGCAAGGAAGTTAGCATAAACAAAGGTGATGTAATTACAGTAAGGTTAATGAATCCGATTGATGTTCCTGTATACTAGTAGTTTATGCTAGAATATTGTTATGGATTTATTTACGCAACTTGAAGAAATCAATAAGCAGACACCTCTTGCTGAAATACTTAGACCAAAAACCTTAGATGAATTTTTAGGTCAGTCCAATGTTGTTGCGCCAAATTCTCCGCTTTTAAATTTATTAAAAACTCAAAGACTTTTCTCACTTATTCTTTGGGGAACTCCTGGGTGTGGAAAAACTACTCTCGCCAGACTCATAGCAACAAAAGTCAATGCGCAGTTTATTGAACTTTCTGCCGTAACTTCAGGCATTAAGGAGATTAAAGAAACTGTTGAAAAAGCTCGTGAGGCACTCCGAGCAGGGCAGAAAACAATTTTATTTATTGATGAAATCCACAGATACTCAAAAACACAACAGGATGCATTGCTACCTCATGTAGAAAATGGTACTCTGTTCTTAATTGGTTCAACTACGGAAAACCCTTCTTTTCAAGTTGTTCCCGCTCTTCTTTCGAGGGTTCAGGTCATAAGGTTAAATCCAATTAATGACATAAGTATGGCTAAAATTATCAATAGGGGTTTTAAGTATTTAGAAGAAAATTATCAACCGATACAGTATGAAGACGATGTTGTAAAATTCATTGTTAATAATTCAAGAGGTGATGCAAGATGCGCTCTCAATCTTGTTGAAAACTCATATTTTGCAAGTAATTTCAATAATGATACAAGACTTTTAACAATAGAAATATTAGAAAGTATTACCCAAAAAAGAAATACAAGATATTCTCAACAAGAGCATTACGATTGCGCCTCAGCTTTCCAAAAAAGCCTAAGAGGGTCAGATGCTGACGCGGCAATATATTATCTCGCTAAAATGATTGAGGCAGGAGAAGATCCTCGTTTTATAGCCCGCCGTTTAATAGTTTGTGCAGCGGAAGATGTAGGAATTGCTGACCCTAACGCTATGAATATTGCCGTTTCAGCATATAGGGCAGTTGAAATAATAGGGCTGCCGGAGGGAAGAATACCGCTTGCTAATGCTGTTGTTTATGTAGCAAATGCGCCAAAATCAAACAAGGCTTGCTTGGCTATAGACTCAGCGTTAGCTGATATAGAAAGCGGTTTAGATTATCCTCCTCCAATGCATTTAAGAGATGCACACTATAAAGATGCAGCTAAATACGGTTTTGGAAAAGGCTACATTTATACTCACGATGCGCCTGATATCAAACAACAATTTATGCCTGATGAATTGAGGGATAAAAAATATTTATAAAACCACAACAAAGCGACTTGACGAAAATCAAGTCGCTTTATTGAATTATTTTGTTACTTTTTGAATACCCCTCACCCGCAGTTCTAAAACTCTCTTTCGTTCGTCAAGAACTGCAACCTCTCCCTCAAGGGGCGAGGTAAGAGTACTGTATTTAATCCTACCAGCTTGCTTTAGTTACACCAGGAAGTAAGCCTTGGTGAGCCATCTTTCTCAAGCAGATTCTGCAAAGACCGAAGTCTCTGTGGAAACCGTGAGGACGACCGCAGATTGAGCATCTGTTGTGAAGCCTTACTGAAGGATATTTTCCTTTAGCTGCAAGTTCGCGTCTTGTTTCTTCTTTGTTTATCATCGCTTTCTTAGCCATGAATTTATCTCCTTTTACTAGTGGAAAGTTGAAAGTTGAAAGTTGAAAGTTATTTTCAATTATACAATTTCTCATTTCCGATTTTATTTTTGTACTAACTTTTGTTAACTTATGAAAAACTTCAAATGGGACTGGAAATATTTAACAACTTTCCATTTTCCATTTTCCACTTTCCACTATTTATTCATCCCTTTAAAAGGCATACCGAGCAATCTGAGAAGTTCTCTTGCTTCATCATCTGTATTAGCAGTTGTAATAACAGATACATTCATACCTTTTACCAAATCAACTTCTTCATAAGTGATTTCAGGGAACAATGATTGTTCCTTTAAACCAAGAGTATAATTTCCTCTTCCGTCAAAGCTCTTAGCTGAAACTCCACGGAAGTCTCTGATACGAGGAAGTACAACGCAGATTAACTTTTGCAAGAAATCATACATTCTTTCTCCTCTAAGTGTAACCATAGCACCTACAGGCATACCTTCACGAAGCTTGTATGATGCGATTGATTTTTTAGCCTTTGTAACAACTGCATGTTGACCGGCTATTTTTGTTAGTTGAGCTTGAATTGCATCTGCAATTTTTGAGTTATGTGAAGCTTCACCAACGCCCATATTCAAAACGATTTTGTGAAGTTTAGGAATCATCATATCGTTTTTGTAGCCAAATTTTTCTTTTAGTGCTGATTTAACTTCTGAGTTGTATTTTTCTCTTAAGCTTTTTGTTTTTGTCATTTTTCTATTCCTTTTCTTGAACACGATTAGCACAGGCGGAGTCATATAATTTTCAACTTGTAGTTTGTAATCAGGTTACCTTCTTACTCCCCCGGCTGCGTGTTTACTATTAGTACTATACGTCTAACTGTTCACCGCATTTTTTACAAACGCGAACTTTTTTGCCATCAACCACTTTGTGAGCGATTCTTGTAGCTTTTTCACAACTTGGGCA
The DNA here is from genome assembly GCA_902777605.1 of uncultured bacterium. Lineage (GTDB taxonomy): Bacteria > Cyanobacteriota > Vampirovibrionia > Gastranaerophilales > Gastranaerophilaceae > CAG-196. Next base: position 19,886 of record CACYUI010000017.1, read on the forward strand.
GATAATCATTACATTTGATGAATCAAGAGGAGCTTCTTTCTTAATCAAACCGCCTTGAATACCATATGCCGGATTTGCCTTTGTTGCTTTGGTAATCATGTTAACACCTTCAACGATAACTTGACCTTCTGAAGGTATTGCTTTTTTGATGTTACCTTGTTTTCCTTTATCTTTGCCTGCTGTAACAACGACTCTGTCGCCGGTTTTTACATGAAGGCTTTTTCTTGAATTTGCCATTTTATTTTCTCCATTTATATTTTGGTCTTTGTTATTGTTTTGTGTTAAATAACCTCAGGAGCCAAAGAAACTATTTTCATAAAGTTCTTATCTCTGAGTTCTCTTGCAACAGGTCCGAATACACGAGTTCCTCTCGGGTTTCCGTCTTTTGCAATAATTACTGCAGCGTTTTCATCAAATCTGATAACAGAACCGTCAGCACGCTTGATATCGTGTTTTGTTCTGACAATAACTGCTTTAACTACTTCAGATTTTTTTACTGTCATATTAGGAGTTGCATCCTTAACAGTTGCTACAACAACATCACCTACTGATGCAAATTTCTTATTTGAGCTGCCCATTACACGAATTACTAATAATTCTTTAGCACCCGTATTGTCTGCAACTACAAGTCTTGTTTCTTGTTGTATCATTTTTCTTTCCTTTTCAGTTTCTGTCAGGTAAAACCTGACCTACATTTCTTGGGTAACCATTTACCCCCAGCGCATTACTTGTTAAGTAATGATGTTTACTTATAAACTACTTAGCTTTTTCTACGATTGATTCAACAACCCATTTTTTGTCGCCTGAAATTGGTTTTGATTCAATGATTCTAACTATATCACCAATGCCGCATTCATTTTTTTCATCGTGAGCTTTATAGTTTTTGTTAGATTCAATAATCTTTTTATACTTAGGGTGTGGTTCGTAAGATGCAACTTTAACTACTACTGTCTTGTCCATCTTATCAGAAATAACTACACCTTGTTTTTCTTTCTTAGGCATTAGCTGCCTCCTTTTCTTTAATAACAGTCTTTGCTTGAGCGATTGCACGCTTTGTTTTTGATATCTCTGCAGTATTTTCCAATTTATGCATAGATAATTTGATTCTTGCATCTAACAATGCTTTTTTTGAATCTAAAACGAATTGCTTAAGTTCTTCAACTGTTTTTTCACGCATTTCACTTAATTTCATTGTTTTATCCTTTAATTAGTTTTTATTTCGTCTTGTTCACTCGCAATTAAGGCTTTTTGAGTTTATGACTTCTGTTTAGAAAAAGTCCTTCAGCCTCAGCTCGTTCACGCTACGCTTGTGGTTCTTTTTCTATAACTTTTACTTTGATAGGAAGTTTTTGTGCAGCAAGCTCTAAAGCGTGCACTGCAACACTTCTGTCAAAGTAATCAAGTTCAAATAGAATTCTGTTCGGCTTAACTACAGCTACCCAGTATTCTACATTACCTTTTCCTGAACCCATACGAGTTTCGGCAGGTTTTGCAGTAATCGGTTTATCCGGAAATATTTTAATCCAAACGTTACCGCCACGTTTGATTTCACGAGTCATTGCGCGTCTTGCAGCTTCTATCTGACGGCTTGTAATCCAACCCGGCTCAAGAGCTTTTAGTGCATAACGACCGAATTCGAAATCAACACCTCTTGTTTCGGTGCCTTTCATTCTACCCTTCATTTGTTTGCGGTATTTTGTTTTCTTCGGCATTAACATTATATTGTTCTCCTAATTTACTATTTTGTTTCTACAGCTTTACGTTTTCCGCGTCTACCTTGGAAGCGTTCACCTGAATTGTTTTCCTTTGAGCTTTTTGATTTGATGTTCATATCAGCTTTTTCACCGGGCATTAAGTTGCCTTTGAAAATCCAAACTTTAACACCAATTTTGCCCATAATTGTATCTGCTTCTGTAAAACCGTAGTCAACATCAGCACGAAGTGTTTGAAGAGGAATTCTTCCTTCTTTTGCCCACTCAGAACGAGCGATTTCTGCACCGCCTAAACGACCTGATACCATGATTTTTATACCTTGAGCACCAGCTCTCATTGTTCTTTGCATTGCTTGTTTCATTGCTCTTCTGAATGCGATACGCTTTTCTAATTGTTGAGCTACTGACTCAGCAACCAAAAGTGCATCAACATCAATTCTTGCAACTTCAACAACATTGATAATTACAGGTTTTCCTAAATATTTAGAAACTTCAGCTTTAAGTTCTTCAATACCTTGACCGCCTCTGCCAACTACTATACCAGGTTTAGCTGTTACAACAGTAATTGTAGTGCTTTGAGACTTTCTGTCTATCATGATATTTGCAACACCAGCTGCATATAGTTTCTTCTTGATGAATTTTCTGATTTTTGCATCTTCTGCAACATTTGCGGCATAATCTTTAAATCTTGCGTACCATGTGCTGTCCCAAGGTCTGATTATACCTACTCTAAATCCTTTTGGATGTGTTTTTTGTCCCATTTTTTCTACCTTTATCTTCTTTTACTAACTTACGCTTTAGCACCGTCACTTACTTTAACGGTAAGATGAGATGTTCTTTTGAGTCTTTTGTATATTCTACCTTGAGCTCTTGGTTTACCTCTTTTGTATGTTGCGCTTTCATCTGCAAAGATTTCTGAAATCTTTAATGATTCAGCTCTTACACCAGCTTTTTCAAAAGCATTAGCAGCAGCAGCTTTTACATTCTTTTCTACAACTTTTGCTGCAAAATATGGCATAAATCTCAACATATCAAGAGCTTCATTAACAGCTTTTCCTCTTACTTCGTTGATTACTCTGCGAAGTTTTCTTGCTGTCATTTTAATATCAGTTTGTCTTGATTTAGCTTCCATTTTTATTTTCCGTCTTTACTACAGGTTTGATTAGTTTTTGTTAATTTTTAATTAACTGTTTTGAGGACTAACCTCTTTTTGCTGTCTTATCTGAACCAGCATGCCCTTTGTACATTCTTGTAGGTGCAAATTCACCTAATCTGTGTCCAATCATTTGTTCTGTTACATATACCGGAACATGAGTTTTGCCGTTGTGTACAGCAATTGTGTGTCCCAACATATCAGGAATAATCATGGATGCTCTTGACCAAGTTTTTACAACTTTCTTTTCTGAATTTTCATTCATCTTGTTGATTTTCTTTCTCCTTTTACTAGTGGAAAATTGAAAGTTGAAAGTGGAAAATTATTTTAAATCTTCGTTATTCTATTTTCAGTTTTCCTTTTTATATTTGTTTCTACCTTGAAAAGCGGGATTTTGAATTTTATAAAACTTTCAACTTTCCACTTTTCATTTTCAACTAATTAACTACTTGGTTCTTCTTCTTACGATAAGTTTATCAGAAGTCTTACCTTGTTTTCTTGTCTTATAACCAAGAGCCGGTTTACCCCAAGGTGTTTTAGGATGTCCGCCGGGACCTGTTTTACCTTCACCACCACCGTGTGGGTGATCACATGGGTTCATCGTTACACCACGAACTGTAGGTCTTACACCCATATATCTCTTTCTGCCGGCTTTACCAATCTTCAAGTTCTTGAATTCTGAATTTCCAAGAGTTCCGATTGTAGCCATACATTCTTTTCTAATCATTCTCATTTCGCCTGAAGGTAGTTTTACTGTTACATAATTGCCTTCTTTTGCCATAACTTGTGCAAAGTTACCTGCTGAACGAACAAGTTTTGCACCTCTTCCCGGAATCATTTCTATATTGTGTACAATAGTACCCAAAGGAATCAATTCCAAAGGAAGAGCATTCCCTGTCTGAACAGGAGCTTCCGGTCCTGAAATGATAATATCACCTACATTTAATCCTTCAGGTGTCAAGATATATCTTTTTTCACCATCTGCATAATAAACTAATGATATTCTTACATTTCTGTTTGGATCATATTCAATTGTCTTAACTGTTGCCGGTACTCCGAATTTTTCTCTACGGAAATCAACTATACGGTATGCTTGCTTTACACCGCCACCTTTATGACGACAAGTTATTCTACCGGTGTTATTACGACCGGCAGTCTTTTTTATTTTCATCAATAAAGATTTTTCAGGAGTTTGTGTAGTGATTTCTTGATAATCACTCTTTGTCATACCTCTTTGTCCCGGAGATGTCGGATTAATTTTACGAATTGCCATTTTATTTTCTCCTATTATTATCTTTTTTTTGGCTTTTGTTGGGTTTCACCCAACCTACTTAATTTTTGACGCTTATATAGCTGTCAATTCTTCTATTGGGTCACCTTCTACAGTAACGATTGCTTTCTTAGAAGAATCTGTTCTGCCGTATTTCATACCCATTCTTTTTTCGTGAGAAGGCATATAAACTGTTTGAACCTTCTTAACTTTTCTTCCAGGGAATGCAAGTTCAACTGCTTGTGCAATTTCAACTTTTGTAGCATCCTTTTGAACTTCAAAAGTATATTTTCCCTGAGCTGTTGCCATCATTGATTTTTCTGTAATGATAGGCTTTTTAATAACATCATATAATTTTTCTTTGTTTGTTCTTGTACTCATTATTTCAACCTTTCTGTAACATCATTTACAGCCTTTTCAGTCATTACAACAAAATCAGCTTCTAATAAATCTTTTACATTTAAGTTTGAAGGTAATAATAACTTGATAGAAGGTATATTACCTGCAGCAAGACTTAAGAATTTGTTTTCTTCTGCCTTTGTATCAGCTACAACTAAAATCTTGCCTGACAAGTTTAATGATTTTACAATACCTGCCATCAATTTTGTTTTTGGTTCAGATATTGCAGAAAAATCCTTAACTACTATAATTTGTTCTTCTCTTGCAGAAAGTGCTGATTTAAGAGCTAACTTTCTTGCTTTTTGAGGCATATTGATTTCATAGCTTCTTGGTTTTGGTCCAAATACTACACCACCGCCTGCAAATAATGGAGAACGAAGTGAACCTGCTCTTGCACGACCTGTACCTTTTTGTTTCCAAGGTTTTTTACCACCGCCTGATACTTCAGCACGAGTCTTTGCACAAGCAGAACCTTGTCTTGCATTATTTAGTTGTCTTCTTAATGCTAAATGCATTACATGAATGTTAGGTTCAACACCAAATACTTCTTTTGCTAATTTGATTTCACCTATTGCTTCACCGTTTGTATTTAATAATTGTTTTGACATTTTCCTTTTTCCTTTTGCTTTCCGTCTACCCCTTGAACTTTCGAACTTTATATGGCAGAAGCGGGTTTCGTGAGTGGAAATTTGAAAGTGGAAAGTTGAAAGTAATTATCAATTTTTCATTTTCTATTTCCGTTTTACTAATTTTGTATTTTTCTGTGGTCTGTCGATTTGGATAAATGAAACTTTACTAACTTTCAATTTTCCACTTTCGACTTTCCACTTATTAATTCCATTTTGTGCGGCTTGGTACGATTGTAACCAATCTTCCTTCACAACCCGGAACTGAACCCTTAATTAAAACTAAACCGTTTTCTGAATCAACTTTAACAAGTTTTAGTTTTGTGATTGTAACTCTTTCATTACCCATGTTACCTGCCATTCTTTTACCCTTGATAACACGAGATGGAGTTGTACCTGCACCAATTGAACCAGGTTCTCTGTGATTCTTTGAACCGTGAGCCATTGGTCCTCTTCCAAAGTTCCATCTTTTTACTGTACCTTGGAAACCTTTACCAATTGAAGTACCTGTTACATCAACTTTTTGTACATCACTCAATACAGACAAGTCTAATTCTTGACCAACTTTGTAATCAGCAGGATTTTCTACCCTGAATTCTTGCAAATGTCTGAAGTTGTCTAAACCGTTTTTCTTGAAGTGACCAATTTCTGCTTTTGTTAAATGTTTTTCTTTAGCTTCAATTGTACCAACCTGTATTGCGTTGTAACCGTCAGTTTCTACTGTTTTAACTTGAGTAACAACTGTTTTACCAACTTGAATTACAGTAACAGGAACTGCCAAACCTTCTGAATCAAAGATTTGAGTCATTCCAACTTTTTTACCTATTACACCTAATGTCATGTGTTTTTCCTTTCCGACATAAATATACACAGAATTATCTGCTATACTGTTATGCCTTTCGTCTTGCGAGCGCTACCTTGTCTCTTTACCAATTCTAGGGATTTTTAACCCTGCGAGGGATTTCTTACCTTATTTATGCCCCCGTTGTAGTTCACATTATATGCATAATGCTATTATTAAATTTTCAAATTCGGAACTAGTGTTCTATGGGGAATAACCCCACCCCGAAATCAAAGATTTCGACCCTCCCTCAAGGGGCGGGTATAAAGTTAATTATAACTTAACTTCAATATCTACACCAGCAGGTAAGTCTAATCTACTCAATTCTTCTGTAGTTTGTTGAGTAGGTTCGTAAATATCGATAATACGCTTATGAGTTCTAATCTCAAAGTGTTCACGAGATTTTTTATCTACGTGTGGTGAGCGTAATACGCAATAAATACGTCTTTTTGTTGGTAAAGGAATAGGTCCGGCTACCTTAGCGTCTGTTCTTTTTGCAGTTTCTACGATTTTTTCAGCTGATACATCAACCAATTTGTGTTCGTAAGATCTTAAACAAACTCTAATTCTTTGTCTTTTTGCATCTGTTGCCATCGTTTTTTCCTTCATTTTTGTATTAACTTTCTAACCTTCATAACGCAGTCGGAAACCCTTCCAGCCACAGAAGATTAGGCTATTACTTTCGACTATAGCAAGATAATCTTAAATCAAACAAAATCAAGAGTCAACAGGGGGGTAAATATATTTTAGGTGAAATTAAAATTATTTACAAAAATTTACATTAAGACAAAAAAGATGTGAAAATTTCACACCTTTTTCGTTTATATATCTTATACGGCAAGACTTTTTAGATAGTTGCCGATGTGTAATCACCATAAATTGACGAAGAACCTTCTTGGTAATTTTTTCTGTATCCAATTTTTTCTAAATAAGCCTCAAGTTGTTTATAATCATCAATAACGGTCTCTGCACCATTTCTCTTTATTGTTGCAGAATATGGTTTATAGCGAGAATCGTTTATCTTTAGTGTTACTTGAGTTCCGTCTTTTAATTTTAATTTTTCTTCACCGATTCTATATTGATTATCAAACGCAAATTTTGCGGTTTTTATAGGCGATGATTTTGGATAAGTATACTCAATTATAGGATGTGATTTGTCATAAAATCCGAACTCGTCAATTTTTGCCTTAGCAGTACGTTTCATCCCTGATGGCAAAATATAATTGGATTTTATTGCAGTTATTCCGTCTTCTGCATAAAATTCTGCTTCATAGTATTTTGTTCCGTCTTCAAGATCAAATATCCTTTCGTACTTTGTTTGCTTTCCTGTTTCCGGATTAAATTCCCATGTTTTGTATCCTATTTGCCCGTTATAATAATCAACTTGTTTCTCGCCGATTTTCTTACCTTCGGAATTCATTTTTATTGATTTTACAATAAGATTTTTTTCTTTATTATAATCAATAAGTTCGTATGAACCATCTGAGTAATTTTGCTGAATTTTTGCCCAATCTCTGCTATCTTCCAAAGTTTGTTTTGTAGTTTTAAACTGTTTTCCAGCTTTCTTCACATTAACTCGTTTTACTTTTGTACCATTTGGCAAATATTCATAATTGTGACCGCCGTTTGTGTCAGTATATGTTCTTACCGGTTTTCCCGTTGCGGGATTTAGCGTTGTCTTTCTGACGGATCCATCTATATCTTCTACTGTATAAGATAATGGAGTTTTTGCTTCATTTTGTGCATACTCAACGGTCATCCTTGCGCCGTTTTTGTTAGATTTTGTAATTTCGATATTTCCGTTAGAATTGATTTTAGGTTTTCCGACTTTTGTCTTTCTTGCTGCCTTCAAGTTCTCTGAGACATTTTGTAAAGCCTCTTGTGCTTTATCGCGTTCACTTGTAACTTGTTTTAAATGAAACTCAGCAGAATCTTTCCTATTGGTCATTTCGACCAATTGTCTGTGCAAATCGCCCTTTTCAGCATTCAATTGCATTCTAATCTTTGCAACTTCTTTATTTCCAACATCTTCAACACTTCGTGCAACACTTTCGATAGCTTTTTGAGCACTATCTGTTGTAACTCCGCCAAGAGCTTTTTTTTGCAGCAAATCTTTACCGTTACTTATAATAATCTCAATTGCATCACTTTTTATTGACATAACAAAATCCCTTTCCTGTTTCTTACATACATTTACAAAAAACTAAGAAACAAAAAATTTGCTCATTTTTTACAAATATTTACAATAAAATATTTATTCTTTAAAAGTTAAATCAGGATGTCTTGCAGCAAGGGTTTCATCAACTTTTTTGATTGGTGTCTTTTGCGGTGATTTTAAAACTTCTTCAGGATTTTCCTCAATTTCACTCGCAATCTTAAGCATAGTATCAATAAATCCGTCCAAAACCTCTTTAGACTCAGATTCTGTCGGCTCTATCATAATTGCTTCGTGAACAATAAGCGGAAAATAAACCGTTGGCGGATGGCAATTTGAATCCATCAATCTTTTAGCAATACCTAATGTTGAAACACCTTGATGATGTTGTTTTTCGCCTGACAATACAAACTCGTGCATGCAAGGCTCGTCATAAGGTAAGTCATAAATACCTTTTAGTTTTTCTTTTATATAATTTGCATTTAATACAGCATCTGCGCTTGCAAGCTTCAAATTTTCGCCCATCATTAAAATATAAGCGTAAGCTCTTACAAGGACTCCAAAATTGCCATAAAAGCTTCTAACTTTACCGATTGAATGTTTTATATTGTAATCTCTTATATATTTTTCTCCGTCTTTTTTGATAACAGGAGATGGCAAAAACTCTTTTAAATATTCTCTTACGCAAACAGGACCTGCTCCGGGGCCGCCTCCTCCATGCGGAGTTGAGAAGGTTTTGTGCAAATTCAAATGAACAACATCAAATCCCATAAGTGCAGGGTTTGTCCACCCCATAATTGCGTTAAAGTTGGCTCCGTCATAATAAAGCAGCGAGCCGTTGTCGTGCATTAATTTTGATATTTCTAAAACTTTTTCTTCAAAAATACCTAAAGTATTTGGGTTGGTCATCATTATTGCTGCAACATTTTCATCAAGTAATGATTTCAAAGATTCTATATCAACCTGACCTCGTTCGTTTGATTTTACTTCAACAATATCAAAACCGCACATTTTTGCACTTGCAGGATTTGTACCGTGAGCCGAATCAGGAACTATAACTTTTTTACGGTTTAACTCACCTTTTACTTCAAAATATTTTTTTATAACCATCATACCGGTAAGTTCACCGTGCGCGCCTGCTGCCGGCTGAAGAGTAACCGCATCCATGCCGGTAAGTTTTTTTAGCGCTTCTTGAAGATTATACATAAGCTCCAACGCACCTTGAGAATCTTCATCACTCTGCATGGGATGTAAATTACAAAAACTTTCCAAAGATGCTAAAAGTTCGTTTACTTTCGGATTATATTTCATAGTACATGAACCAAGCGGATAAAATCCTTTTTCTATGCAAAAGTTTCTGTCGCTCAATTCTTTATAATGGCGCATTACTTCTAATTCGCTAAGCTGTGGAAGTCCAATAGAATCTTTTCTTAATAAATCCTCCGATACAAACTGGCTATTCAGCTTAATTTCGCCGATACTTACCCCTTCTACCCCATTACTTTTTTCAAATATTGTCTTCATCTAACTCTTCCTGTTTCAGTAATTCTTTTTTTATTTTATCCAGTGCATTTTGTATTATTCTTGATATTCTTGATTGTGAAATGTTAAACTCTACAGAAATATCTTTCAATTTTTTATCATAAAAATATTTTGCTTCTATCAAATCCTGCTCTCTTTGAGAAAGCTTTTTCATTTGTTCCTGTATACGCTTTTTAAGTTCAAAAATCTCTGCTTTTTCTTCGGGAGTTCTTGATGTATCCTTTATTTGAGTAGGATTTTCCGCTTCTGCCATTTCTTCAATTGAAAGAATTGTTTTGTATACGGCATCCTTTATTTGCTCTTTTTCGGAGCCTTCATTTTTCATCGTATACCACTTGTATCTGCGGCGCATTTCGTTTCTTATCGCCCATTTTATTGCTTTTGTAAGGTAAGAAGAATTGAAAATTTCCTTGGATTTAGAATTGTTTGTAAGATAATAAACCGTATAATTTGCAAGCGCAATAACCTCACTCAGTTCAATTAAACCAAGATTGGAAAACTTTTTAAACTCTACTTTTGATACAGTTTCAATTAATTCTTTATATTGAGAAAGATTAGCTCTGCCTTCTCTCTCCTTGTTTATGGTTTCTAAATCCTTCATATAATATAATATTATAAGAAACTATTATCAAATGCAATATTGTTAATGTTGTAACAACAAATAATGCATGCTAAAATAGAAGAAAGAAGAGGTTAGTTATTATGAATACAAAATATATAAAGTCTTTTATGCTTGTAGTTATAAGTGCAGGTATTTTTACGACAAGTGCTGTATGTTTAGAGAAAGTTAATGCAGAACCTGCAGCAACAGCTGTTCAGAAAGTTCAAACAGATGTTTTGCAAAAGGTTGCGCCATTAGCAATAGTAAATAATCCTAAAGCGTATCTAAATAAAAATATTGTAATGAATGCAAAATTTGATAAATTCTCAACATTAGGTTTGGATTACAAACCTGCATTCAGATCTTCTGAAAATTATATTTCTTTTCTGATAAAACGCGATGATACAAGTTTTAATATACCCCTATCAGAAATGAAACTTTTCTTAAAAAGAGATAAAGCGGAAAAATTTATTGACCTAAAAACAAATGATGAAATACAAATTAAAGGTACAGTTTTTTCAGATGCACTCGGAGATGCTTGGATTGAAGTTAATGAGCTTACCGTAATAAAGAAAGCTCCAGAAGAAGAAAAAGCTGCAAAAAAATAATAGTTAAAACTAATTATACTGAGGATTTATATGACGGAATTAACGAATGATAAAGATAAAGTCTTTTTAACAATACATGGTCACTTTTACCAACCCCCGAGAGAAAACCCGTGGTTAGAAGCAATTGAAGAACAAGATAGTGCACATCCTTTCCACGATTGGAACGAACGCATTAATTCAGAGTGTTATAACCCAAACTCTGTATCGAAGATTGTAACCTCGGATAACAAAATCCTTAATGTTGTTAATAACTATGAGTATATTAGCTACAATTTTGGTCCGACACTTTTATCGTGGATGGAAGAATTTGCTCCGCTTGCATATGAAAGAGTAATCAGAGCAGATATAAATTCAAGAAAAATGCATGGCGGGCATGGTAATGCAATTGCGCAAGTTTATAACCATATGATTATGCCGCTTGCCAATGAAAGAGATAAACAGACACAAGTAAAGTGGGGTATCAAAGACTTTGAATACCGTTTCGGAAGAAAGCCGGAAGGTATTTGGCTTGCAGAAACTGCCGTTGACGATGATACATTAAGAGTTTTAGTTGAAAATGGTATTAAATTTACAATTCTTTCACCTTATCAAGCTCAAAAAATCAAAAAGGAAAATGAAAATAACTGGCAGGATGTAAGCTGGGGAAATATTGATCCTGCTCGTTCATACAGATATTACATAAAATCTGCTCCGGGTAAGTTTATTGACTTATTCTTCTATGACGGAGCAATTTCTCGTTCAGTTGCTTTTGATGAACTTTTAAAAGATGGCAACAAGTTTGTAAACAGATTACAGGATGGCATTTCAAGACAGAGAAACTATCCTCAACTCGTTAACATTGCTACTGACGGAGAAAGTTACGGTCACCATACTAAGTTTGGCGATATGGCGCTATCTTATGCAGTAAAACTAAAAGTTAAGGATTCAGGTTTTGTTATAACAAACTACGCCGAATACCTTGATAAATACAGAAGTGACTGGGAAGTAGACATAAAACCTGTTTCTTCTTGGAGTTGTTTCCATGGTGTTGGTCGTTGGAGTGACGATTGCGGATGCTCTACGGGCGGTCACCCGGGATGGAACCAAAAATGGAGAAAACCTTTAAGAAAAGCGCTTGATTTCTTAAGAGATGAGATGATTAGTGTATACAATAAACAAGGCAAGAAATATTTTAAAAACCCTGAAGATGCCAGAAATAACTATATTAATGTAATTTTAGACAGAAGTGATATGTCTGTAAAAAGTTTTCAAGATGAGTATTTCGTTGCTGATTTAGACGATATTCAAAAAGTCAGAGCAATGGAGCTTCTTGAAATTCAGCGTCAAGCAATGCTTATGTATACTTCTTGCGGTTGGTTCTTCTCTGAAATATCAGGAATTGAAACCGTTCAAATAATGAAATACGCAGCAAGAGTCATGCAGCTTGCCAAATCCTTTGTAAAAAAAGATTTGGAAACTCCATTCTTAGAAATTTTAAGCGAAGCAAAAAGTAATATTTCCGAATTTGGCACAGGCAAAGATGTATATGAAAAGTTTGTAAAACCATCAATTGTTACTCCAAAACAAATAGTTTGCTTGTGGGCAATTTCTTCTCTATATCAAGATTTTGAAGATGAAGAGAGTGTATATTGCTACAAAATAAGAAAAAAATCATATAAAAAAGTTACAAAAGGAAATTCAAAACTAATAGTAGGTCATATCGAAATTGAATCTAAAGTTACATTAGAAAAATCGGATATGATTTTTACGCTGCTGCAATTCTCCGGAGGTGACTTCCATTGTGCTATAAAAGAATATTCTGATAACTTTGGTGATATTAAAAAAGAGCTTATCAGAACATATTTAGTATCACCGTTGACGGAAATTATTAGAAATATTGATAATTATTTCGGGAAAGAATATTTCACTCTTAAAGATATATTTATCGAAGAGAGAAGAAAAATCCTTCAAACAATGCTCAGAGGTAAATTACAAATATTCTCTAATACATATGAATCTATGTACAATGAAGGTAAAGGTTCAATATATCAAATGCAGGGATTGGGGCTTGCTATTCCTGAAGAGTTTAAAATTTCCGCTCAATATGTTCTTACAAAACAATTCAATGAACTTTTCGTTGACTCAAAAGGATTTATTGATGCAGATGTAATACAGCAGGCATCTGATATTAACTTTGAGGCAAAAAGAATAGGTATTGAAATAGATAAGACACCTACTGCCAAAATATTCAGCAAAAAGGTTGCGCAAAACATAAACAGACTGTCTTATGCGCTTGATCTTCAACAAGTAGATGCAACATTAGAGCTTCTTGATTGCATATCAAAACTTGAACTTAAAGTTGATATTGCTGAAGCGCAAAGCTATTTCTTCTCAAAAATAGTTAAGAATTTGGAAGAATTAATTCAAAACATAAGTTGTCAAGCAGACAGAGATTTGCTAACTATGCTGTTTGAAATCGGTGAAAATCTGAATATTAAAATGACATATTATAAGCAAGCCTTTGATAGAGCGCTAGTATCACAAAAATAATTTGTGCAACAAAGCGGCGAAAAACATAAAGATTTTCGCCGCGACAATTTTTTAAGGTATTTTATTCTATTTAACCTTATTTACCTCTACTTACCGTGCTTTTCACACAAAGTCGGAATGCCAATTAACGCAAGGTAGAATACACAACCGAATAACACTAAATTTAAAACTTCCATTTTTTATTCTCCTTTCTTGGACCGGCTCGAAGGACAAATAACAGCCCTAAGAAATCCCTACTTTTCTTTAATTCCATATTTTTAAATATTAATAACGCTTTTATAAAAAATCGTTACAAAAGTTTACAAGTTTTATTTACTTTGATATCTATTTGAGTGTACAATTATATATAGGAGGCTTTATTTTGAGTCAGGGCTACGAAAACTTTAATAATATGGAAACATCTTTCAGAAAGTCTACGCTTATACAAGAGCGTATCGGATTGGTGTCTTCTCATATGTATAAGCAGTTTTTGGATTATCAACACGCAACGCTCAACACTACCGAGATTTTTGCGGAAATGATTGATAATCTGAAAGCCATTGCAGATTCTCTCAAACAATCTTTTGCCTCAAGAGGAATTACAACTGAAAATATCTATGTTGAGCATGACAAGGACAAAACCGTAGTAGTTATAAATATTCTTTGGCATACTATAAGCTTAACAACAAGATGCAATTACGAACCGCAGGCACTTTTTAGAGAAGGCGCATCCCCTATGTTTTCCGGTCGTATTATGGCTATTAACGGAAACTTTAATGAACTAACGGAAGGCTTAAAATCCCGCCATGAAGTAATGGAAGTTCTTTTAGACAAAGAAGTTGCCTCACTTTTTGTTCCTGCTGATAAAACTCAAAATTCTATATTTAAAATCAGGCACCTTGCAAACAGAGAATTTTTCTTGAATAGTTCTGATGCTTCAAGAGAATTCGTACTAAAAATTATTGAAACAGTTTGTGGTGGCGGTCTGTACCACGAGGAAGGCTCAAGAAAGAGTTTTAACATATAGTAACAAATCTTATGAAAAACTATTGATTTATTAATTGGTTTATGTTTATTTAGAGTTATACGGGTATCCTCTTTCAACCCGTGTCAAGTTTGAGGTAACGGCTGAACCTCAGAAACACTAGACCATAAAAAAGAAGGAATTAAAGATGTTAAAAATCAGATTAAAAAGACTTGGTGCTAAAAAAGCTCCTACATACAGAGTTATTGTTATCAACTCTACAACTAAAAGAGAAGGTAAGCCTATTCAAGAATTAGGTTACTACAACCCAAAAACTAAAGAAATGAAATTGGATAAAGCATCTGCCGAATCTTGGATTTCTAAAGGTGCTCAACCTACAGATACAGTTAAATACTTAATTGCAAACTGTAATGCTGACGGAAGCTTGAACTACAAGAAAGCTGAAACAGTTAAACTTTCTAAGAAAGCTCTTGCCAAGAAAGCTGCTGAGGAAGAAGCTAAAAAGGCTGCTGAAGAAGCAAAGAAAGCTGAAGAAGCTGCAGCTGCTGAAGCTGCAAAAGCTGAAGCTGAAACACCTGCAGAAGAAACTACAGAAGCTTAGTTATAAGTTATATAAAAAAGAAGAGATTGGTTTTATAATCAATCTCTTTTTTTTTGTTGTCTATTTTTTTGCTCTGAGCATTTTATTTATAAAATTATTTGCCCACTGCATTAAACCTTCATACCTTATATAATCGTGTCCCATTCTCATCCATTCGAGTTGATTACTTAGTCTTGAATCTACACCTTTTAATGTTTTATATATAAATGCATACATTCCTGTTCTGTCGGCTCCTGCTTTGCAGTGTATATGTGCCTTTCCACCTTGTTTGGCAATTTTATCCACTTCAGATAAAAATGTTTTTATATTTGCTTCAGAAGGTTCTCTTGTAATACTTGGAATATTATGATATTTCATACCGAGTTTTTCGACCTCTTCTTGTTCATTAAAATCAACTGCCGGAGCATACATGGTTCTAAAATTGAATACATCTGTAACGCCTTGTTCTTTTAACCATGCAAAATCTTCTTTTTGAGGCTGTGCAGAACGGGAAAGATAGTTATCAATCACCGCATAATTATTAGGTTTTCCGCAGAAACTCAGAGTTGACAGATGTACTTGCATAATTACTCCTTTTTTATTTAAAAACTTGTAAAATTTTTATTTGCTATTATATTTTAAAACAAATTCTATAGCTTCGTCTCGTGTATTTACTTCTTGATTGAGTTGTGCTTCATATAGTTCTTTTATAATCTCACCTAATAACGGAGACTGAGAAATGCCTAACAGTTTCATGATTTCGTTCCCATCCAAAAGTTTTGGAAGCGGGGCGAGAGTCGGCTTTACCTCTATATAAAATTCCAGCAACTTATTTAGTCCGCTAATATTATTTTCTGTCATTTCGTTTGTTACAGCCTCCCCTTGAGCAGATAGCCTGTCAGCTTTAGCAAGGAGGATATTATCTATTACATTATCATTCATCTTTCTCACATAGCGCATCATAACTTTTTTGTCTAAATTCGGAGATGATATAACGCTTGAGGGGTAAATGTGATTTCTAATCATATCTGAAATATAATCTATCTGTTTATTAGAAAATTTCAAAGCTTTAAGGATAGGTACAACCATTTTAGCACCTTCCAAGTCGTGCTTTATAAACCTATGGCGATATTTTTTATTATTAGGATAATCAGTCCCATCTGAAATACTCCAAATACATTTACCCTCAGAATCTTCAATTGTCCAAGTAGATGGTTTTCCGATATCATGCAAAAAACCTGCAAGTTTGAGATGGTTTATGCGAGGATATCCGCCAAAATCAATTTTATCCAAGTGTTCTCTTATATCACCCTCAGATTTTTCATACTGCAATTCGATTTGTCTGACAGTTTCTATAACATGGTGTATCAAATCCAAATGGTGATGTGTATTTGGTGGAACTTTTTGCATATCTTTAACGCAAGGAAATATAATTTCTAAGATTCCGTCATCTAACATTTTTAGTAATGTTTGAGCACAATATTTACCCCCGAAAAGCTTCATTATTTCATCATGCACTCTCTCTTTTGCAGGCTTTTCGACAAGCGATATATATTTCTTTATTATTTCAATCAACCTATCCGTAGGTTCAAACCCTGTAACAGAGCTAAATCTATAAGCACGCAAAATTCTAAGCGGATCATCAGTGAAATTTTCTTCTCTTATCTCGCGTAAAGTTTTGTTTTTTATATCCTCAATTCCGCCTGTTATATCTATAAATTTATCATTTGCTAAATCATAAGCTATTGCATTTATGGTAAAATCACGCCTTAATAAATCCTCTTCAATGTTTTTACCTTGAAGTTCAGATATATCAAGATAGTTTTCCTTGTCTTTTAAAACAACCCTAAAAATTTTGTTTTCACTATCAAGAACTATAAATGTTGCATCCAAATCAGATGCAATCTTTTTCGCAAAACTCTCGGCGTTTTTAATTGCTATATCTCGATCTTGAGAATTTTTTCCAAGCAAAAAATCTCTTACCATACCGCCAACAAGATATCCTTCGTGAATATTTTTTAGAATAAAATCATCCTTGATATTCATAAATAATATCCCCCAATGCAACTGTAACAGCAGTATCCGCCTTTAAAATTAAATCACCTAAAGAAATAACAGGCAAATGTTTTTCTTTAAACATATCAAATTCTCTTTTTGAAAATCCGCCCTCAGGTCCTATTACAACCAGAATTCTTTCACCTTTTTTTATACCATTTTTCCCCAAATATTCTTTCAGACTCTGTTCTGTAGAGCGTTCGCCAAAAACAATAATGCGGTCAAATTCAAGTTTTAAAATATTCTCTAAGCTATCAATTCCGTAACAAGTCGGAATTTTTGCTCTTTCGCACTGCTTTGATGCTTCAAACATAACCTTTCGCCACTTTTCAACTTTTTTTTCTGCGACATCTCTTTTTACAGCACAATTATCAGTCATCACAGGGTATACCGCTCTGACTCCAAGCTCAGTAGATTTTTCCATAATACTTAGTTGAGCATCACTCCTGAGCGGAGATTGTGCAAGATACAAATCAAACTCTAAATCTCTATGAGATTTATATGAGTTTTTAACCTCGCAAATTATTTCTGAGTTTGTAATATTCGTAATTTCCGTTTCGTACTGTATTTGATTTTCATCAATAAGCAAAAGTTTTTCACCGACTCTTGCACGCAAAGAACGGGCAATATGACGGTAGTTTTCACCGTCTTTTATACAAATTTCTTTATCCTTAACTTCACTACTTCCAATAAAGAAATGCGGCATTTTTAAGACTCCATTTTTCTAAATTTGTTTTGCATAATTACAAACATTGTTGTACATAAAACTATAGCAGAAAGTCCTATACTTATCCAGAAACCCATCAAATTCAATCCGACTTTTAAAGCTAAAAAACAACCCAGCGGAAATGCCATAAACCAATATGTAATAAAATTTGAAATCATGACTATTTTTGTCTTTTTAATTCCTCTAAAAATACCTGACAGAGAAACCTGCCATCCGTCAAAGATTTGGAATGCACAAAGTACATACACAATCGGCACGCATACCTTTATAAGTTCTGCATCCACAGTAAACAACTTTATTAAAAATTCAGGAAAACATCCTATAAAAATTGCAGAACAAGCCATAAAACCTGAACAAACTTTCATGCCTGTAAACGCATATTTTTTAAGTTCGTCATACTGTTTTGCACCGTTTGCAAAACCGACTTTCACAGCCATTGCATTTGAAACGGCAAGCGGTATCATAAACGATACGCTGGTAAGTGTGCATAGAATATTATGAGCAGCCGCATAAATTCCTGAAATTCTTCCCATAATAACCGCAACGATGTTGAACGCGGCAAATTCTATCATTATGGCAATTGATGCCGGCAAACCCACTTTTAATAAGTCTTTGTAGTATAACTTATTATTACCTGATGATTTTTCGATTTTTATACGCTTAAAGCAATATGCAAAAAGCACAATTCCCATAAAAAGCCTTGTTATCAAGCTTGCTATTGCAAGCCCGATTGCACCCATAGACGGTATAAATTTCCAACCGAATACAAATAAAATATTGAGTCCGATATTTAAGAAAATGCAAAAAATATTTAATATATTGGGAAATAAAACAATCTCAAACGATTGTAAATATTCTTTTGCCATGCAGTGCAAATACCCGCCAAAAGTTGCAAACCCCGTTACAAAGAAGTAATCTTTTACAATAGGAGTTAAGCCTTCGCCAAACCCCAATTTATCAATCAATGGTATTGTACCAAATATTAAAGCAGATGTAATACAAGCAAGGAGCATCGCAAACTTTAGCGATGGATAAAAATACTTTTCTACGCTTTTTCCTTCCCCTCTGTAGTTGGAAAGAATTGCGGAAACACTTGCTAAAACTCCTATACCGAGCATCATCAAACAATTAGTAATGGCAGTAGCTAAACTGACTGCAGCAAGTGTTTGAGTAGAGTGCCTTCCTGCAACAATAACATCTCCGACTCCAATCATTATGAAACCAAGGTTTCCTAAAATAATAGGAAGCGCCATTTTAAATATTTCGGTTAAGTATTTGTTCTTTATCCCCATAAACTCAATTATATTACAAACAAAAGTTCGACATATACCGCAGTTACTAACGCACAACTGTTTAAATGTTTATATAAAGTATTTTTATTCTAAAAATTGCGTGTTGATTGCATTTATTTTACAATTTACAATTTAATTTGTTTTTGCCAAACCGAAAAATTATAAAGGTGCATCAAACGATTCACCCTGCTTGCTTACCATTCAATAGAATTATAGGTTGCCATTACTATGCAAACAAAAATATTATTGTCGGATTAGTAAATCCGACCTATCTGCTAATTTTCAAAATCAATTTACAATTTGTTACAAATTATGATAAAATGCAATTATGGAAAAGCCTATTTTATACATTATTGCAGGGCAAATGGGAGTGGCAAAAGCACTTTAGCAAATGAACTCTTACCTGCTAAAACATTAGAGTTTTTAAATGCAGATGAAGTTGCAAAAGAAATTTGTCCCGAACATATTGAATCAGTCAAAATTCAAGCAGGCAAAATTGTTTTAAAAAAACTTGATGAATTATTAAATAAGAAAAACTCTTTTGCAATAGAAACAACTTTAGCAGGCAAAAACCATATCAAAACAATTCAAAAAGCTAAAGAACTGGGATATAATGTTGTCTTAATTTATTCTTATTTGGATAGTCCACTAATGTGCGAAAACAGAATTAAAATAAGAGTTTTAAATGGCGGGCACGATATTCCAAAAGACGATATAGTCCGCAGATTCTTTAGAAGTAAGGAAAATTTTTGGAAATTATACAAAGATATAGTTGACGAATGGAATTTATTTTACAACGGATTATCAGAATACACATTTGTTGCACACAGCGATAATGGTACGATTGAAATATATAATGAGAACTTGTATAATGAATTTATAAAGGACTTTAAATAATGACAGATTTATCATTAGAAATACTAAAACTTGGCAACAAAGCAGTGAAAAAAGCACAGGAAAATAACCGCAAAAACGGTATTCCTAATGTATATTGCATTAATGGTAAAATAGTCTTTGAACTTCCTAATGGGGAATTATCAACTCAGTATAATTTTTAATGCTATTTTGTCATAAAAAAATACAAATTTTATAAAACCTTTTTAATCATTTTTACCTTTAAAAAGGTAAGGTCTGTTTTAATCGCACCAATAATTATAAAGGTGCATCAAAACGACACACCCTGCATAACTACCTCCTACTTTCTACTTTATTACCTAATTTGTTTGTGATAGTATATTGTCAATGGAGAGGATTAGGATATGATTAGTTTTCTATTAAAATTAATGGGTGATCCCAACGAAAAAAAAGTCAAAAAAATTATGGGTATCATCGAACATATAAACAAGTTAGAGCCTGAGTTTGCAGCGCTTAGCGATGACGAACTCAGAGCAAAGACTGACGAATTTAAAGAAATTTTGGCTAAAAGACCAACTTCTGATAACGAAAAAGCTGATAGAATTTTAGAAAAAGAAGCTTTGGATAAAATTCTTCCTGAAGCTTTTGCAACCGTTCGTGAGGCAGGTAAGAGAGTTCTTAATATGCGCCACTTTGATGTACAGTTAATTGGCGGATATTTCTTGCATAACGGTCACATTGCAGAGATGAGAACAGGTGAAGGTAAAACTCTCGTTGCAACGCTTGCAGCGTACTTAAATGCCCTGACAGGCAAGGGTGTACATGTTGTTACTGTTAATGACTATCTTGCAAAGCGTGACTCTGAGTGGATGGGCAAAATTTACAAATTCTTAGGTCTAACAGTCGGTGTAATTCTTTCAAATCAGCACGATGCAGAAGAATTTAACAGAAAAAGAGCTGCATATGCCTGCGATATTACATACGGTACAAACAATGAATTTGGGTTTGATTACTTGCGTGATAATATGGCAGCTTCTAAGGAAATGCTTGTTCAAAGACCTTTTAATTATGCCATAATAGACGAAGTCGACAGTATTTTGATTGATGAAGCAAGAACTCCGTTAATCATCAGCGGAAGAGTTGAAAAATCAGCAGATACATACACTCTTATGGCAAAAGTTGCTCCTCAACTTGAAAAACTAAAAGATTACGAAGTTGACGAGAAGAATAAAAATGTAATTCTTACAGAAGACGGTATCGACAGAGCACAAGAAATCATAGGGTGCAAGGATTTATTTGATATCAACAACCAATATGCACACGATTTATTGAACGCTCTTAAGGCAAAAGAATTGTTTATCAAAGATACGGACTATGTTGTAAAAGATGGCGAAATAATGATTGTTGATGAGTTTACGGGAAGATTAATGCCGGGGAGACGCTGGTCAGACGGACTTCACCAAGCAATTGAAGCAAAAGAAGGTGTTGAAATTCAAGACGAAACTCAAACTCTTGCAAGTATAACCTTCCAAAACCTTTTCCGTCTGTATCCGAAGCTTTCAGGCATGACGGGTACTGCAATGACAGAAGAAGCAGAATTCGGTAAGATTTATAATCTTGAAGTTACTGCTATTCCTACAAACAAGCCGGATATCAGAATTAACTACCCTGATGTTATTTATAAAACAGAAAGAGCAAAATATAACGCAGTTGTAGAAGATATAATTGCACAAAACAAAATCGGCAGACCAGTTCTAGTCGGTACAATAAGTATTGAAAAATCAGAATATATTTCAACCCTTCTTAAACAAAGAGGGATTAAGCACAATGTACTTAATGCAAAGCAGCACGAAAGAGAAGCATATATAATTGCTCAGGCAGGAAGAATAGGTGCTGTTACAATTGCTACAAACATGGCAGGCCGTGGTACAGATATTCTATTAGGCGGTAACGCAGAATTCTTGGCAAAGGAAGATTTAGAAAAAAGAGGTATAAAAACTGACGGACCAAATTATGAAGCGCTTAAGGATGAAGCATTAGCTAAGGCAAGAAAAATAACGGAAGAAGAACATGCAAAAGTTGTTGAACTTGGCGGACTTCATGTTATAGGCACAGAAAGACACGAATCCCGAAGAATTGATAACCAGCTAAGAGGTCGTGCAGCTCGTCAGGGTGACCCCGGTTCTACAAGATTTTTCTTATCACTTGAAGACAACTTGATGAGAATATTTGGCGGTGACAAGATTACAGGTCTTATGAATATGCTTAATGTTGATGAGAATATGGCTATTGAGTCTTCACTCATCACAAGACAAATTCAATCCGCTCAAAAGAAAGTTGAAACTTATCACTTTGATATTCGTAAGAATGTACTTCAATATGACGATGTTATGAATATTCAGAGAGAAAAATTCTATGCTCAAAGAAGAAAAGTTCTTAGCGGAAAAGATTTGAGAAGTGATATTGAATATATGATTGATAAAGAAATAGACAGACTTCTTAAATCATACATAGCGCCGGAAATGAATCCTGAAGAATATATTCAAGAGGATTTGGAAACTCTTATCAAAGAACTTCACTCAACTATTCCTCAGCTTTCATATATAACAGTTAATGATATTAAAAACAATCGTTTCCACAAAATATATGACTCAATAAAAGAAGCTGCCCAAAAAGCTTACAAAGACCACGAAGAACAGATTATAGGTTTTTACAATTCAATTTCAGCACAATATGATCCAAACTTCGTTCCGCAAGAAATGTTTAGTGAAGATAATATGATGCGCTCACTAGAAAGAGATATTCTTCTGAGAGTTGTTGATAACCAATGGATAGACCACCTTCACAATATTGATATGCTCAAAGACGGCATAGGTCTAAGAGCCTATGGTCAAAAAGATCCGCTTATTGAATACAAAAAGGAAGCTTACGATTTATTCAACAAGATGATGTACGAAATTCAAAGCAATACCGTAAGATATCTGTTCAGAGCCAAGTTCGGAATACAGTTTGTATCAGATGACGGTGATGTAGAGATTATTGAAGGTTAGACTTTTTATATTAAACAGAATCTGACATATAAGCTAAAAGCATAAAAAAAGAGAGCCATAAACTCTCTTTTTTTACAGATACTAAAAAGCAGAATGTTATTTCTAACAATTCTGCTTTTTAAGATTTAACTTATTCGTACAACGGTGCTAATTTCTTTTCCTGTTGAGGAATTACACCTTCTTCGATTGACTGATATACTCTGTAATCAATTACAGGGAAACAGTTATCAATGCTTTCAATTTCTTTAAGTTTCGCATCGTCAATATTACCGCTTTCAATCATATCAGCAATCATGCTAAATCTGTCAACATGTTCATTAAATCTGTCTGTTGCATAATCTTTAGCCTGCCAAGTTGTAATCAAGAACGGCCAATCTGAAGATTGCAGTAACAAGTTTTCTCTTGCAAGTTGATTCAATGCTCTGTGAAGAAGTTTATCCTCAGGAATAATCGGATGAGCATCTGCAATTGCTGACATTCTCTTTTCGCAAGAGTGAATAATCGGCCACATCCATTCGGTCAAGTGGTTTTGCCATACATAGAAATGACCGCCTTGTCCCCAAGAAGATTCAGGAATTTGAATAGCTTCTTTCGGAGGATACTTAGTAATATATTCACCTGCAGTAAGTCTTTCAACTTCAGGAAGATATTGATTAAATTTCTTGATAACTTGTTTGATAAATTCAACACCTTCAAACCACCAGTGTCCGAATAACTCTGTATCAAATGATACCATTACCAAACCTTCTTTATTGTTTGCCATTTTGTAATCATTTAATAAATGGTAAATCAATGTTGTATAGTGATCTGAGTTTTCATTAACTTTGTTAAACGCAAGTACAGGATCATAAAGCATCTTGTCACCTAAATCTGTTGTAGGTGAAGTTATTCTCCAATAATGCATTCCTGATTTATCATCACGCTTGTGGAATTCCCTAAAGCATCCGTCACCAGGGTAACCGTCTGCAGCAGACCAAACTTGGTAACCAGCTCTGTCATTTCTTCCCATTACGGCAACTTGAGCATCAGGAAGCCAGTATGCAGAATATGTATCATATCCTGTTTTTGGTCTGTCAGGAAGCGGAATGTATTCAATATTACCGTACATACCGATTACTCTTCTGTTGCCGATTGAATTACCGCCTTCTATTACATGAGATTCAGTAAAGAAGTAGTGAATATCGTTATTTTGAAGCGTAACTTCGATAGCCGGTCTCCAATGTTTTTTGCCGTCTTTTCCTACATATTCATAACCTTGTCTGTATGCACATTCAGGAAGCCAAGCACCCATAGCATTCTTTCCAAACAAGCGTTTTGTTGTATCTTGACCAACTTTGAACTGAGCATTCAAGTTGCTGTCAGTTGCAAGAAGCGGTGAAAAACCGTGAGTTGCACCTGATGTAGTAATTTCGATACATCCTAAATCTTGATATTTTTTGAAATACTTAATAAGATTTTTTTCGTATTTGTTAACAAAATCATCTCTCATCTTGTTCCACAAATCAAAATAATATTTTGCAAGATATTTTAAATGCTGAGAATGTGCAACTTTCGGATCAGGATATCTTTCCAAATCTTTTGATACGGCTGCAATTTGTGCATCAATATATTTTACAAAACCGTTTTGTAAATGTTCATCATTAAGTTGTTCTGCAAGAATTGGAGTAATACCTACTGTCAATTTTGCCTTTATACCTTCGTCATACAATTCTGATATCGCATTCAGAAGAGGAACATATGTTTCTGCCATACATTCGTAAAGATTTTCTTCTCCGAATGGCCACATACCTGCTTTTCTGTAATACGGTAGGTGACTATGTAACATAAATACGAATTGTCCTACTGACATTTTTGCCTCCGTTCATATCTCGTGTTTCTGCAAACTTTTTTCGTTTGCTGTATATATTTTTACATAATATTTATAACATAATTTTAGCAAAAAATTAACTCTTAAGTATTAGTTCGACAGAATAATGTTACAATTGTTAACCATATTTTGCACTTTTTATGTGAAAAAATGTTTTTATATATATCTTATATAAGGTCAGAACTAGCCAATTGCAAATATTTGACCAATATTTTGTGCGCAAGTGGAACAAAAATCCGTTTCTGCACTAATAGTTTTTGAATAATTTTTTAGAGAAGAACCTACTCTGCCTCTATAATCATTAGCCAAAAATGGGCATGAATAAATTCCATTTTGGGATAAAACTCTCCCAAACATACAGTCCGTTTTATCATTGATATCGCTTTCGGAATCGATATTTGAAGGATAGGATTCTGATATTTTCAAATCTGTTCTCTCAATTTCTTTATCTCTAAAAATTTTTGAAAAGTTCTCTTTTATCTCATCTTGGGAAAGTCGATAATAATTTTGAATATTTAATACAGATAAGAAATCGTATCTTTCGAGGATTTTTAGAGAATTAATAGTCTGCCTGTAATTTCCTCTGTATCTGGCTTTGTCACTCATGATTTCATCATAATGAGCCAGAGTTAATGTAAAAAATATTTGATTTTGTCCTTCGTCTTCAACTTTTTTCAAAAAGCGGATTTTTTTCTCGTTTAAAAAACTTGCATTTGTACAAATACAGACATTACATCTTTTTAAACATAGCCTGAGAATTGTATTAAAGTCAGGATGGGTCATCGGTTCTGCTCCGCTCAAATATATACAATGAAGATTTTCACACTTAGAGTCCTCTAATCCTTCTTTTACTTTATCTATTGAAATAAAGTCCTTTATGTTTTTTGTAACAGGAAACTCTATATAACAGCTAGGACACCTCTGATTACAGTTCTTTGAACTCATTTCTATAAAAAGATTATTTAACTCCTTCATTTTATAAACAGGTGCTGTACAAATTCCCATAATAAAACCTCCTATGACTTGTGACTTGATTATGTTAATTCAAATCTTGCATAAAAAAAATTATCGACAGGGGGGATATTAATAATTAAAAAGGATTAATGTATAATATTATCGTATCGGAGAGAAGAAATGGCGAAGAAGAACAAAAATATTTTCAGTATATTTACGGAAGCTGTCGGATTGTATTTTTCGAATTTCGGCAAATTTTTTAAGTACATGTCATTTCCTGTTTTGGGGCAAATTGCAGGACTTTTGATTGTATTTTTTATAACCTATGTTTTTACTCTAAAAATGCCTGATTTGATAGAAAAATTCCCGCAGCTAAATGATTACAAAACATTAATAACTTTATCTGTTATTATTACACTCCCGGGGTTAGCAATTTTTGTTAAAGCTTTTTGGGAATATGTTGTTGCTTACGGTGCAATAAATTCAATGTATGAAAACATGTCAAAATCTGGCAGAGTATATGATTTTAGTGCACATACAGAATTAATAAAAAGAAGAACACCGGCATTTGTCGGTCTGTGGCTTTTGCTTGGTATAATAACACTGATAGCGGTTCTTCCTCCGTTTTGGATTATATGCGGAATATTTGCCGTTTATTTTGTACTAGTATTTCAAATTTTTACTTTTGAGCCGGAACAATCTCCCATAGGTTGTTTTAAAAGAAGTTTAATACTCATAAAAGGCAAATTCGCAAAAACATTCTTGTTGATTTGTTTAGCAGGTGCCCTAACATACCTTGTAATACCGCAAGTTATATTGAAATTGTTAACAATATCAGGAGTAACTAACTTTGTATCAAACTTAATCTTGCCAATTGTTAATATTTTCCCTCAAATAAATTTGGAACAATACAATATTCCCGCAATACAAAATTCAGATATTGCGCTTTTTACTTTTGAAACAATAGTTGCTCAAATTCTTATACAATATACTCTTCCGCTTCGTTCAATACTTTGGTCGCTGTGGTACAAGGAGTGTAACAAAACTTCCAAAACTCCATATGTAGAGATAAAGAGTTCTTCAAAGAAAAAAAGACCAAGCGAAAAACTTATGGAAGCTTCTAAAAAGAAATATTCTTCAAAAAAAAGAGTTGATACCAATATACTAAAAAGAGCAATGGAAAAAGACGATGACGAAGAATAATAAAAACTAAAAGACTCTAAGATTTTCTTAGAGCCTATATTTTTGTTGATTGATATTATACTTAGTTATTACTCAGCACTAATCTAAAAGTTGCCAAGTTCTTAATTGATAACATTTTGTGTTTATTAGATTGTTTTTCTGATATAGCAAATATTCTGCAAATTCTCTGTATTTCTTCTATCGCTTGTCTAGAATCTAATTTATAAACATTGTTAATCGGATCTGCGATTACGGACATTGTAGCATTCAACTCTTCTTCTTTCATTATGAACTCCTTATAAATACCTTATGTATATATAAAGTATTTCACTTTTTAAAAATTGCCTTTTTGGATTGATTTTGTAACGAAATGTAAAGTTTAATATTTATATTTGCTAAATTCTTAACATTATTGATAAATAAGTTTGTTTATTGTATCGTTTTTTCAAGGGAGTAATGAGTTGGATTTCAATGAAATTGCAGAAAAATGCGGAGTAGATACAAAGCCTCCCGAAGAGGTGATAAGAAATCTGTCCGAACTTGATCAGATGTATAACAGTACAGAGCTTGTGCAGATATACAATTTTCTGTTGAATAATGTAAAAAACAATGTAATACTTGAAGAAATTGTTAAACTCTCTGATTCACACAGAGATAAATCCACCCTTGATATTTTGCAAAATATACTTCTTCAAAAAATCAGACTTAGTGTTGATGAAGATTTGGTTTCGCTACGCGCTATGTGCGCGAAAGTTATCGCGAATTATAAAGAAACATCGACTCTTACGGCACTTTTGCACTGCCTTAATGATAAACATGAAAATTATAAGATAAGACTTGCTTGCGCTGATGCACTCGGCAGAATTGGCGATCCGTTTGCAGTTGCACCGCTTATTAATGTTGTAAAAGACGAGGACGAAAAGTCTATTTATGTAAAAGAATCTGCAACTTTTGCGCTCGGTCTTTTAGGTGATACAAGTGCTGTTGACCCGCTTGTTGCTATAATGGAAGCTAAGCAAGGACTTTGGGACAAGTTTTCATTTTTAAAAGAAAAGATTGTAGAAGCTCTCGGAAAGTTAAATATCAACAGTTATAAGGTATTAAAAGTTTACAAAACCTCACTAATGGATTCTTCACCTATGGTCAGAATTAATGCAATTGAAGCACTTATGAACAGTGATTTTGAAGAATCAGAAGACCTGATAAGAACGGCTTTACATGATGAGGATGAAGAAGTTCAAAGAAATGCGCTTATTGCGTTATATAATATGATAGGCGGCGATATATTAGAGGAAATTATTTCGCTTCCAAGCTATTCCGAATTTTTGAAAGAGGAGGCTAAAAACCTGCAAGAAGAATACGAGGAAGAAGAAAATGAGTAAAAGTATAATTCTTCTCTCTGGTGGACTGGACTCAATTGTTGCACTCGGAGTATCAAAAAAAGAGCTTGGTATAGAATTGGCAATAACCTTTGATTACGGTCAAAAAAGTGCCAAAAGCGAGATTGAGGCATCTAAAAAAATATGTGAATACTATTCAATTGAGCATAAAGTTATAAAGCTCGATTGGTTAAAAGAAATAACTAAAACCTCGCTTGTATCAAGCAATAATATACCTACTGAAAATTTAGGTACAGAAGAAAGTGCAAAAGCAGTATGGGTTCCAAACAGAAATGGTTTATTCTTAAATATTGCCGCTTCTTTTGCAGACTCTTACGGTTACGATTACATTATATACGGTGCAAATAAAGATGAAGGTGCAACATTTCCTGATAATACAGAAGAATTTAGGAATCAAATTTCTAAACTTTTTGAAACCTCAACACTCAAAAAACCTAAGGTTCTAGCTCCCTTGATAAATTATACTAAGAGTGATATAGTTAAAATTGCAATTGCAGAGTCGATACCTCTTGAGTTTGTAAGAAGCTGCTATTCTTCTGATAACAAACATTGCGGAGTATGTGAATCTTGCAGGCATTTAAAAAATGCATTAGAAAAAAATAACGCACAAGAATATATCAATATATTATTTTAGAAAATGAAAACATTATTTATAGATAAGGATATTAAGTATATAGGTTCACAACTTGCACCTCATTGGATATACAAAAATTTTAAAATCCAAGGTGATGCTATCGTTGCATTTAAAGGAGAATGTAAAGTAGACTTAACAGAAATGGTTGATATTGAAGATGTAATTAACAACGAACCTATTTACAGCAAATATATGCTGAGTTTTATATCGGAACAGTTCGGGATTGGACTTACTGAAGGTGTATTAAGACAACGGCTCCTTATGTCTGTTATAAAAGAACTTCTTGAAGAAAGAGGAGTTTTTGTTGTTAGAAATGGTGATGATTTAATGATAGACGGTAAAAAATTGTCCGTTTCTATTGCAACAAAATCTATCACATCGGTATTAATTCACACAGGATTGAATATACTGTCCGAAGGTGCTCCAGTTAAAGCTTGCGGTTTATTAAGTGAATTAAATATCAGCGACACTGATAATTTTGCAAAAGAAGTTATGAAAAGATACTCTGAAGAAATTGATGATATAATATTAGCAAGTACAAAAGTTCGAGGAGTGACAGAGAGGTAAAATATGGCTCGCGGCTACAAAAAGTATATGAAAAAAGATGTTCAGAATGAAAATCCGCTAATAAAGATTTTTGTACTGTCGTTTTTTGGTATGCTGCTTGTTTTTACATTTTTAATAAAATCTTTTTCTCCTACTGTTGACACATCAATCGGTGACTACAAAGAACCATCTGCAATGGAAGATGAAATGGAGCAGAAAAAGATTGTAGATAACAGGCTTGAAATGATTCAAAACGAAGATCAAGGCAAAAACTTTACTGATATTATTGCCAAAGCCGATGAAACATCCCAAAATAAAACAGATAATGTAACAATTAATACAAAAGAAGATAATCCGATAATACCTGTAGACAATAAACCTTCTGAAAAGGAAGTTGTCTACAAGGTTTATATAGGTTCATACTCTTCTGCTGATCAAGCAAAGGTAGCAAAAGAAATAATTCAAGAATCCGGAGGAGGTTTTAGCCCTATTGTAAAATGTATAGGTACAAACAATTACACACTTCAAGCCGGAATATTTAAGAGCAAACAAAGCGCGGAAGCGTTATTATATACTATTCAACAAAGCCATCTTCCGGGAAGAATAGTACAGGATTATTAAGCTTTATAAAAAAATCTTTACATCGCGAAATATTTCGGTTTTTTTTTAAAGTTTTATGGTAAATTAGATAATATAAAAATCCGTTATGGGGAATTAGGACTATCACAGGTTAGTATAGGAGATATTGGATGTCTAATTATTTGACAAAGGAAGAGATTAAACAATGGAGAAGTTCATTGGAGAAAATAACACTAGAAGAGTTTGCAGCAAGATTAGGGAAAGAAGTTGAAGAAAGTAAACCAACCAATGATGTTGTTGATATAGTAATGTCAAAAGGAACATCTTCTAATACAGGTAGTATAAGCGATGGTTTTTCAAATATCGCACAAAGAGCATTTGAACGCGAACGCCAAATCTCTCACACACCTTTCTCAATTACAAAAAAAGATATCAGCATGAATGCTAAAACAACAAATGATGAATCAAAGAACAGTATAAATAAAAAAATAGAACAATTGCTTCCATCTAATAAACAGTCTAAAAGTATATCAAGTGAAGCAAAAGAAGCTATCTCTAAAAAAAGTGATACACAAATTGTACTGAAAAAAGCACTAACAGATAGAGAACAGTTGGTTTTTGAATACTTGTTGAATAATATCGGAAAAACCGTTTTTGCAAAAGACTTAGCTCAATTATTGGATTTGCCAAGAGATTATGTTTACAAATACATAAAAAACTTGAGAGCTAAAATTGATGGTGATAAGTTAAAAAATGTACCATCAGGCGGTTTTGTTTTAAATGAATAATATATGAGAGTTGTTAATTTATTAAAGTTTTTAAATAGTGTCCATGGCTTGCACGCTTTGAGTTTTGCAAAGTGTAACAAAGAATTGGTAAACTTTTTGGATTTGCTGACTGAAGATGAGCAATTTACACGAACAATTGATATGGGGATTATTTATATAAGTCAAAAGTCCGATGATCAATATACTATCGTAGATGGACTTGGGCGTATTGTATCATTATCTCTGCTTTTGCATGCAGTTTGTGAATGCTACAAAAAAACAACTCAAAAAAACGAAAAAGCAATTAAAACAATTCGCTCAAAGTATTTATACAGCGGAAAAAATTTAAAACTAAGACTTAATGAAGATGAATCAGAAATTTACGCCAAAATACTTAGCGGAGAAAGATTGTCAGGTCAAGAAAAATCAAAACCTATATTTGTACTTTTACATAATTTTTGGTTACAAATCAAGGAAGAAAAACTTTCTGCAGCAAAGATTTTTAATATGCTTGACAAAATACAAGTTACACTTGTTGAAACAGATGATGTTTCTCCAAGAAACTTGTATTACAAAATAAATAAAGAAAAAAGAAAAATAAATCAGATTGCATTAATTGATGATTTTTTGAAAGAAAATGGTTTATCAAAAGAGTGGGAAGATATTAAAAACAATTATTTTGTCGAAAAAGAGGATGCTTTACTGTTTTTAAAAGATTTCTTTATTACAAAGTTTAATTACAAGACTTTTGACAAAGAAAGACTGTACGAAAGCTTTGTTAATTATTTTGAAACAATGATGCAATATATGTCAGAAGACTCTCTTATCAAGCATCTCAAACGCTCTGCAAAATTGTATTATGATATTTTGAATATCAATTTTGAAAACGACAATATAAGACAAGTATTTATAAATATAAAAAAACATGGTGGCGAAGACACATATGCTTATATTTTAAATATTTATGAGGATTATTCGGAAAATAATATCTCAGAATCTATATTCTTAGAAATATTAAATACTATTGATGAATACCTTAAAAACCGTCAAAATAGCGGTAAAAACATTGACTTCAACGAACTAATACAATATCTCAATGCTTTTATTACTTGCAAATAAATTTTGGAAAATATATTAACAATAAAAAATCAGCCTGATATATACTGTCTTTGTAGGGATTAAGAATAATATAATATTGGAGGCGCTATTATGGATACGAACCGTAAAAGTGATTTATTATCGTACCAAAATAAAACATTCGATGAATTATATATTATAAACACACTAATACAAATGACAAAGTCTTCTTGTTCAGAGAAAGAATTTAAAGGTGTTTATTATGGAACAACAAAAGATAAGCATAATTTAAGCATAGAAAGAAATGAATACATAACAATGCTTACGCTTGCCGAAGACAGACTTTCGCGCCTAATGCAGCTATGTACTTCTGTAGAAAATATGATATCGTCATTATAATAAAACCCCAACAATAGCCGCAGATAAGTAGCAGCTGAGAGTACCGCAAATCAATGCTCTTATACCTAACCTTGCAAGATTTTTTCTTTGGTTTGGAGCAAGCTCTCCTATACCACCTATTTGAATTGCTATTGAACCGAAATTTCCGAAACTGCAGAGTGCAAATGAAGCTATCATAAAGCTTTTGGGTGATAAAGTCGATGCTATATGAGAAAGATTTACATATGCAACCATTTCGTTCAGTACAATTTTAGTACCCATTAATGAGCCTACGATTGATGCATCTTTAAATGGAACACCTAAAATAAGAGCAAACCACATAAATATTTTCCCTAAAATAAATGAGAGTGATAAGTGGTTTAGAAATGCCAAATGAGAACACCCCGGAATATATTTAAACATAAAACATCCGGCGAGCCCAAGAGTCCAGTCTACAAAAGCCACAAGCGCAACAAGAGCCAAAATCATTGCAGTAACATTAATTGCAACTTTCATACCCTCGCCTGCGCCATTAGATATGGCATCAATTACATTTATAAAGGTTTTCTTTCTTGATATCTTTATATTATCTCTTGTTTCGGGTTCACCTGTTTCAGGATAAACAATTTTTGCAAGAATCATTGCTCCAGGGACTGCCATTACTGACGATGCTAATATATAATGAGCAGGGATTCCCATTCCTATGTAAATTGGCATTATTGCTCCGGAAATACAAGCCATGCTGCCGGCCATAGAAGCTAAGAGTTCAGAACGAGTAAGTTTTTCCAAATATGGCTTAATCATAATCTGAGCTACTATTTGACCTACAAAAGCGCTTGCTACATTTGATAATGCTTCCGCACCCGAAACCTTCATTATCTTATTCATTGCCTTACCTAGAGTTGCTACGACTCTCTGCATTATTCCGTAATAGTAAAGGATGTTTACAAGCACCATCATGAAAATTGTCGAAGATATTAATTGCAAAGCGAATATACTGCTATTTTTTTCAAATAGCTCTGATAATCTGGCATTCTGTAACAGTGGTCCAAAAACGAAAATACCGCCTTCATACGCAAAGTCTAATATCTTACGAATAAATTCACCAATCAAAAGAAAGATTTTTTCACCAAGAGGGACTTTAAAAATAAAAACTGCTAATAATATTTGAAGCAAGAAACCGACTACTACAGTCCTATAGTTAATGGCTTTTTTGTTATTTGATAATGCAAACGCTATCAAGAATATGACCGCAATGCCTACAAGCCCGATAAATCTTTCCATCTAAACTCCTTTAAAATTACTTAGTAATTATACCAAAAAATATATTAATTTTCAGCTAATATATTTTTAAGTGTTTCTGCAGAATTTTTAAGTTGTTTTATTTCTTCTTCGTTTAATGAAATAGGAACAATTTTTTCTACACCATCTTTTCCAAGAATAGCCGGTACACTCAATGCAATTTCATTTATACCGTATTCGCCATTTATCATTGAAGATATAGGAAGAATAGACTTTTCGTCTCTTATTATAGCTTCGCAAATTCTTTTCACAGACATTGCAATTCCGTAGTAAGTAGCTTTTTTTCTCGCAATAATTTGATACGCACTGGTTTTAACATCATCAGCAATTTTATCTCGTGAATCTTTATGGTTACAATATCCTCGCATTTCACAGAATTTATCTAACTGTATTCCTGATACATTTGCGCTGCTCCAAGCTGCAATTTCACTATCTCCGTGTTCACCGATTATAAAGGCATGGACGCTTCTTGGATCTACATTCAAATGCTCCCCAAGTTCATACTTCAATCTTGCAGTATCAAGCACAGTTCCCGAACCTAAAATTCTATTAGGAGGCAAATCACTGAGTTTAATTGTTATTGTTGTAAGTATATCTACAGGATTAGCGACAACCAGTATAATACCTTTAAATTGTCTTTTATTAATTTCCGGAATTATTGACTTGAAAATTGATATATTCTTCTTTACTAAATCTAATCGAGTTTCACCATCCTTTTGGTTTGCTCCTGCCGTAATTATTACTAAAGAAGCATCTTTTATATCGTCATAATCTCCTGCGTAAATTTTCATTGGTTTTGCAAAAGGTATACCATGGCTAATATCAAGAGCTTCACCCTCTGCTCGGCTTTTATCTGCATCTATCATAATCATTTCAGAAAACAATCCGCTCTGCATCAGGCTAAATGCAGATGCTGAGCCAACAAAACCGCATCCTATAATTACAACTTTTCTATAATTTATGCATGTTTCACAATTATTCATTATCAACTCCTATTTTTACATATTTTAACATCAAATGTGGTAAAATAATATTGAAGGAGTGGAGTTATGAAGAAAAAATTATTACCTATATTGGCAATTCTTGGACTAACAACAGGCATGGTTTTTGCCGCAAAGTATACTATTAATACAAGCGGGACTGTAAAAAATCAACAGGGGCAAACAATAACTTCACCTGCAAATACGGTAAATCAAAATTATTATAACAATTATTATGCTCAAAACTATGTAAACAATAATGTTGTTAACTCATCTAATGTAGGAACAATAGAAATTGTCATGGATTTTTCAGGCAGTATGTCAAATTGGATAGTTGCAGCAAAACGCTCAATGGCATCTATCGTTGCACAAATCCCTTCAGATGTAAAAGTAGGATTCAGAGTATTCGGGCATGACAGTAATGGAACAAATCCTACAAGTATTCACACACTTCAAGATGTAAAAAAAATAGTTAAAAAAGGAAATAAATTTACTGTTGTAACAGAAAGAGGTCCTATAGGAACTACATCAGGTGCATGCAGTGCAACAAGACAGGTTGCAGCTATTACGGCAGCAAACGCAGCTTCAATTCTTAACGGAATGAATTCCGTTGATATAGGTGGAGCAACTCCTCTTGTTTATGCTTTGGATAGAGCAATTTATCAAGATTTTGCGCAATTTGATCAAACTTCACCTAAAAAAGTTATACTTATAACTGACGGAGGAGAAAATTGTGGCGGAGATCCTTGTTTGTTTGCAAGAAATCTCATGAAAAAACGCTCGGATGTTCATATTGATGTGGTATTAGCTTCATCATATTCCCGCTCACTTACTTGTTTGGCATCAACTACCGGCGGGCATTTCTACCCTGTAGATAATCTTTCGGATTTTTCTAAAACACTAACTCGATCAATACAACAGGAACCTGCTACACAGCAAGAAATAAAGAAACAAAATTATGAATTCTTAAGTGAATAAATATTTAAATTGTGTGAATGCAAAAAAATCACAATATAATAGGCTTGCAATGTTTATTTGTTGTAAATATAATACCATTGTTAGTTGAGTGCATTTACTCAGAAATTTAAGACAAATACTAGACGAAATTGAGGAGATTTTTATGCGTATTAACGCTATAAATGGTGTTTGCTGTGCCAAAAAGCAAAATAAGCCAAGCTTTAAAAAATTAATAAAAGACAATTCTGCTTTAAATATTATAAATAACATGTCAGAAAATGACAAAATTGAATTTAAACAAATAGAAAAACGACTTTCAAAAACAACACATTGGGATTTAAAAATATTAAGCATTGGAAATCAATTTAAAGAGTTTTCTTACCAATTTATTGACAAAATGAATAAACATGGCATTATTACAGGAGGAATTCATCCATATCATCAAATAGGTAAGACTATAAGTATTTATTCTATTATCTATGGTCCAGAAAATATTTCTAAAAATACAATTGAAACTCTAAGATATAAATCAAAAAAAAGAGCAGCAGATTTGTATGAAAAATATGTAGAAAATACAGAATATGCAAGTAACAGAGGATATAATATTACTCCTCTGGAAAGTCTAAAGATGAAAGAAGTTGAACTAAGTATGCTGGAAGAGGCAGTTGGTACTATTGATTCAGAAATTTTAAATACCGGATATATAACAAAAAATACAATCGGTAATGATTTAAAATAAACCAAAAGAAAACAAATCAAAAATGTAGTCTTACTTCACAGACCTTGTTGAAGCTAATAGTTTAGCAAGTAGATAATGTCTACAATGTCAAGTTTTTCTTTTTTGGGGAAAAATGTATATTTTAAGTAGGTAGGGTGCGTCGTTTTGACGCACCGAAATATTATTGGTTCGGTTAAAACCAAACCCTGCATTCTGCTCTTAAAACGAAAAAGCAGCTGTAGGGTAGACTTTAGTCTACCGATTATCAAAAGTAAACCTTACATTGAGTGCATATTGAGATCAAAGGTTTTGTTACTAAAATCGGACATATCGGACATTTTAACTCAGCCGACTTCCAATCATAATGTCACCCTGAATTTATTTCAGTAGGTAGGGTGCGTCGTTTTGACGCACCGAAATATTATTGGTTCGGTTAAAACCAAACCCTACATTCTGCTCTTAAAACGAAAAAGCAGCTGTAGGGTAGACTTTAGTCTACCGATTATCAAAAGTAAACCTTACATTGAGTGCATATTGAGATCAAAGGTACATTTTTGTTACCAAAATCGGACATTTCGGACTTTTATACTCAACCAATTTCTGACCATATTTTGTCATTCCGAACTTGTTTCGGAATCTTACTAATTTGGCGTGTTTACTAGATTCCGACAAGACCCTGAAATAAATTCAGGGTGACAGCACGCTTATTTTCTTCCGACCAAAAGTCCTGAAAAAGGGAGCCGCGCGCTCCGTGAAACCGAAGTTTGAAAAACAAGGTTGAACGGGTTGTGAAACAACTGCGCTCGGCGAATAACTCGCAATTAAGCACCTGTGCAATCAAAGATTGCTTCGTGAATAAAATTCACAACGGTGCAATCGTAGTGTTGTCCTGCTCGTCTTTGCCTGCGCAAAGCCGACACCGACAACACCGGCAAACGCAACAACCTAGCAAGGGAGAGATTCGTTTTTCTCTTCACTTCCGAGTTGGTATAGTTACTACAAGCCCCATCGTTTACCCCCACTCGACCTCGCGGACAGTGCCGACTGAGAAAGACTGATTGTCTTTCGAAGGAGAGGGAGCCACGCGCTCCGTAAAACCGAAGTTTGAAAAACAAGGTTGAACGGGTTGTGAAACAACTGCGCTCGGCGATTACCCGCAAAAAAACTAGCAAGGGAGAGATTCGAACTCTCGACCTCGCGGGTATGAGCCGCGCGCTCTCACCAACTGAGCTACCTTGCCATAAGTCTATATTATTCAATTGTTTTTGGCTCAGTTACCATGTTGGCAACTGTCCGTAACTTATCTTCCCACAAACATTTTTAAATATCAAGAGCAGAAAGCAAAATTTATATTTGTATCCAAATCAAATTAGCTTATAAAATAAGAGAGGGTAAAATTACCCCCTCTAGTGAAAAAATGGATTAATCATCTTGTTCGGGTTTTAAATCTCTTGGACCGTCAAAAGGAGCTTTTTTGTGCTCACCCTGTTTTTTTTCAAATTTTCCTTCTTCGCCTTTAAAATGATGTTTGTGCATACATCCGCAAGGACACGGTGCTACTATAGGAGCAGGTCCTCCAAATCCTTGGTGGTGCATCATTTGTGGTTTATGCAGTGCTGCAAACAAGCTTAGCGCACAATAAAAACCTACAAAAGTACCCAAAGCTATAACTAAAAATCTTCTAAAAAATTCACTTTGGCAAATACATTTGTGTTCCGATTTGTTTTCAATTTCGTTAGTTACTTTAATTTCATCTGACATAATTTACTCTCCTATTTGGTTAATATTTTTACCTACATTTTGTAAACGAGAACTAAAATATTTTGTTCATTATTAAAAAAAGATTCTATAAAAGCGGAGAAAAAACCTTATAAAATAAATATATAGACACAAGAATAATAAGCCATCCGCTTATTTTCATTAAACCATCAGTAAAGCCCGAAAACTTTTTGATATTTTTAAGTGTTGATGTAAACAAACCTGCAATTATAAGTATTACACCTTGACCAATCGCAAACAGAAATAACATAATTATTGCCGCCCAAAGGTTTTTACCCATAGCTGCAAAGACCATAATTCCGGCTAGAATTGGAGTTGAACAAGGAGTTCCTGCAAGTGCAAATGCAACACCTAAAAGCAGCGGATAAATAACAAGCGAATTTGTATTGGTCTTTGGCATAGATTTTATTATTACAGGAATTTCAAAGTCTAATATTCCAGAAATTTTAAGCCCTATAACCAAAAGTAGTGATGCCATAACGAGTGTAAAGTAGCCTCCGAAAGCCGAGGCAAATACACTACCCGTAATTGCACATATAATACCAATAATGGTAAATACTATTGCTGTTCCGAGAATAAAAAAGCTTAGCTGAACAAATGTTCTGTATGGTGTTTCCTTAGAGCATCCGCCAACATACCCAATCATCAACGGAAGCATAGCAAGAGAACAAGGCGAGATTGAAGCAATCACACCACCTGCAAACGCGGTTACAAACATCAAAAGCCAAGTCATATAGCCGATATTTCCTGAAGTAAATATTTCTGCTAAATTAGTCATTGATTAACTCTCTTAAATAATTATCCAATATTTTTGGCTGCATAGAACCTTCAATTCGTCTTAGCATTCTTCCGTCCTGATTTCTGAAAACCGTAGTCGGAACTAAAGTTACATTATATTCTTTTATAAGTTCTCTAACTTTTTTATCTCTGCTTGTAACATCAATTTTTGTAAGCTTTACATCCTTGCTATATTTTGGAAAAACTTCATCAAAAACTTTTTCAAGCTCTTGACACTCATAACACATCGGTGAGGCAAACTTAATTACGCAATCTCCTTCAGCAGCGATTGACGGCAATGAGCCCAAATCGTTTCTTGTTAATCCCCAATAAACAGCTATCGGCACAATAAAAATCAATGCAATAAAAATAAAACTTTTATTCATTCTAAACCCCTTTCTCTAAGTTTACCACAGAATAAAATAAGCAAAAGTTTTAATAAATGAGTTGATTGGGGAATTTTTGATTTTTATTATTTTAAACTTTTTGTCAGATTATAAACAATTTCCAGCTTTTTTGTATAGTTAGAAATAAGCGCCAATAATTTGTTTTAATATAAAATATATTCAACCAAAAACCAAAGCTTAAAATCAATCGTCTTTCTGAAGCGGGGATAATATATTTGCCGCTGAAGAATCAACAAAACATTTTGTTATTAAAACAGTTATGGCGATACTTCGCATCCGCCCCACTACCGTCAAGAATAAAATATTTGAGTCAAAACTCCTCTCCCCTTGAGGGAGAGGGAAGAATTTCAATATGAGAGCTTTGCTTGAATATTAGAAATTCGAGTGTGGGGTATTTTTCAAGCTAATATGGATAAAAAAATTATAAATAATTATATTTAATTCATAAACTTACCCCATACCCTGTTTTCTTACTTTCGGCATTTTGCCTCAAGTTAAAAACAGACCTCTCCCTCAAGGGGCGAGGTTTTTAAAAAATTGTTTGGAACAGTAGTGGCATTCGCTCAGTATCACAAAAAAGCGAAATTAGATTTTTGCTTGCAATAAAATTTTGAGCAAAGTAGAATATAAAAGGTCGAAATATTATTCAAGTTTGGAATCTTGAGAAAAGAAAGAAGGTTAGGTTATGAAAGACGGAATACATCCTGATTATAAAAAGACTGTTATCAAATGTGTTTGCGGTAACGAAATTGAAACAGGTTCAGTTGTAGATGATATCACTGTTGAAATTTGTTCACACTGCCACCCATTCTACACAGGTCAACAAAAAATTCTTGACTCTGAAGGGCGTGTTGAAAGATTCAAAAAGCGTTACGGTCAAAAATAACGGTATTAAAAACTTTAATAAAAAAAGAGAACGATTTATTCGTTCTCTTTTTTTGTAAAGAATTTGACAGGAATATCAAACTAAATGTAAAATCAATGTATGGCAATAGCATATTTATCATTAGGTTCAAATTTAGGTGACAGACTGGGGTATGTTCAGCAGGCTGCAAGTATAATCGGCTCAACTGAAAATATCAGCATTGTTGCATCGTCATCTTTTTATGAAACAGAACCTTGGCAGATGGATACAAAAAACTGGTTTGTTAATGCTATTGTGCAAATTTCAACATCATTATCGCCGGAAGAGTTACTTATTGTATGCCAAAGAATAGAATACCAATTGGGCAGAGAACAGAGTGGTCAAAGACCTTATACAGACAGAACAATTGATATTGATATACTTTTCTATGATGATAAGCTAATCAACACAAAAGATCTTGTTGTTCCGCATAAATTTTTCCACAAAAGAGCGTGCATGCTTGTTCCGATGCTTGAAATTAATGATGACTTTGTTCATCCGTTATTTAAGAAAACAGTATCACAACTTTATGATGAACTCGAAACCCCTGAACAAGTTTACCTATACGGCACACGGGGAGCAGATGTATAGATGTCTGTTTGCATTATAGGAGCAGGCGCATCGGGTTGCATATGCGCATACTACCTTCTAAAGTCAGGTATTGAAGTTACACTATTTGATATAAGTGCACCATTAAGGACTCTTTTGCCAACAGGCGGAGGGCGTTGCAATTTAGCGCATGCAGAGTATGATTTCAAAGAACTGGCAAAAAATTACCCCAGAGGGGAAAAGTTTTTGTACTCTGTTTTTTCAAAGTTTTCAACTTATGACACAATATCACTTTTTGAAGAAATTGGTGTAGAAACATATACACAAGATGACGGCAGAATTTTTCCTAAATCTAACAGTGCAAAAGAGGTTAGAGAAAAAATACTTTGCGCAATAAATAATGCCAATATTAATAAAGAAGGTGTAAATGAGATTTTACCTTGCGGCAGTGGATTTAAAATCAAAACAAATAATGCAGAGTATTATTTTGATAAGGTTGTTATCGCGACAGGAGGACTGAGAAATAATCTTATAAAAGGATTAAACCAGCCTGTTACAGAGATTAAGCCGTCACTTGTCGGTTTAAAATGTGAAATCAAAAGTTTAAGCGGTGTAGTTTTACAAAATGTTTTTTCAATAGATTGCAACATCGAAGGCGATATTTTATTCACCCACTTTGGAGTCTCAGGGCCTTTAATATACAAAATCTCATCTGTTAAAGCATTTGAGAAATACCCGTATGATTTGACATTTGACTTATACAGAAAGGATTTTGATTTACAAAACTTATTAGACACCAATCCGCATAAAGAATTCAAAAATATTTTATCTGCTTTTTTCCCGCATAGATTTTCCGAATACATAACAGGAGAGTTTGCCAAGAGAAAAGGACATGCAATAGATGGAAAAACAAGGGATAAAATATTGGATAAAATTCACAATTTTAAAATCAATATAGAAGGAACCGATAAAGGAGAAGAAACTGTAACTGCCGGAGGTTATGATTTAGACTATATATACCCCAAAACTATGGAGTCTAAAATATACAAAGGGCTTTATATTATCGGTGAAGTCTTAAATATTGACGGTTTCTGCGGAGGATTTAATCTTCAAAATGCTTGGTCTACAGGATTTGTCGCTGCCGAAGGAATAAAATCATCGGACTAAAATAACATACCAAGGAGATTCTGAGGTTGGATGATTTTCACTTGAAAACTGAATCATTCCGTCAGATAAAATTGTTACAAAACCGTTTAAACTATATTTAGAAAATTTTGTGTTTCCTGAGGTAAAAGTATAATCTTCAAATGATTTATCCGTATCATTATAGATAAAAACTTTTTGAGAACCCATACCTTTTTTCATTTTGTAAGCATTTGTACTTTTTGTAAAATCAGAAATTTTAATAATTTTATAACCGCTTAACAGTTCAGTAATTTCCTCTTCACTAAGAGGTGACTTGATAACATCGTTTTCACTCAAGCTAATTTGATAAAATTTCAAATCTGCATTTGAATAACATAGAAATTTTCCGTCATAAATAGCTTCATAATCACAGCTTGTATTAAATGCGAATTCTTTATCCTGATTTATATAATCGGGAACATCGCCAAAACCTTTTGTTTTTACAAAATAGTTTCCTGATTGTTTGTCAGCGCCATAAGACCACTTATCTGTATCCTGATTATACGAAATTTTCTTATTAAGGTTGATATTACTGAATTTTAACGGTGGAAAATCAGCTGCAAATACACTTAATGAAAAAATCGAAAGAATTAATAATATTGATAGCTTTTTCATAGGAGTATTATACATAAAAATCAATCTCTATTCAACTCTTTGAAGGATGTATGGGGGAATGTAATAAAGTAAGATATTTAGTATGAATTTAGCAACGACACCAATTAAAACTTTTACACCGCCTCCGATATTTGGAGACACAATCGAAGATACTATTACTGCAGATAACGCAGGCTCTTTTGAGGATATTCTTCAAAAGCAATTTTCTATAAGAAACGAAAGCGCACTCCAAAGTCCTTCAGGCTTATACGGAATTCCTACGGGACTTGATATACAAGCATTAGGGCAAGAATACAACGATGTTCAAAAAAACATTGAATCAACAAATTCTATATCTTCAAATTTAAATGCCCAACAAGATTCTGCTCAAAAAGCAAATGTTGGTGTTACAATACCTTCTTTAGATACTGAAACTAATCACGATTTTAGTTCACAACTATTTAAGTTTGCAAAAAAGCATGCTGCTAATTTCTACGGCAAATGCGCAGGAAATGTTGTTATGAACTTGGATGAATTTGTAAATGACACTTTAAATTTAACTAAATAGCATTTTTATAAATAATTCCTTATTTCTCAAATTTATGTTTGTTATATAATAAACATATTAGGAGATATTAGCTTTATTTTTGATTAATAAGGAGGTCAAATGGGCAAAATAGAAATTACTAAGGAAATCGAAGAAAAATGCTGCGTACACCGTGGTGTTAAAGGTTCTCCTGCTCCAATCCCTCAAGAAGGTGAATGGACAAAATGTAAAGAAATTAAGGATATTTCAGGTTTAACTCACGGCTGCGGATGCTGTGCCCCTCAACAAGGTACTTGTAAATTAACCCTTAATGTTAAAGAAGGTGTTATACAAGAAGCTTTGGTTGAAACAATCGGTTGTTCCGGCATGACACACTCTGCTGCTATGGCAGGTGAAATCCTTCCGGGAAAAACAATTCTTGAAGCTTTGAATACAGACCTTGTTTGTGACGCAATCAATGTTGCAATGAGAGAATTGTTCCTACAAATAGTTTACGGCAGAACTCAATCTGCTTTCTCTGAAAACGGTTTGCCTGTAGGTGCAGGTCTTGAAGATTTAGGAAAAGG
Source organism: uncultured bacterium (assembly GCA_902777605.1). Taxonomy (GTDB): domain Bacteria; phylum Cyanobacteriota; class Vampirovibrionia; order Gastranaerophilales; family Gastranaerophilaceae; genus CAG-196. Next base: position 63,494 of record CACYUI010000017.1, read on the forward strand.
ACTTTGCTCTATGTGTGGTACAATCCACTCTACTAAGCAAAAAGGTGTAAGATATCTTCAACTTACAGAAGGCTACATCTTGAAACTTGGTTTAGATAAGAATGATGAAGTTATCGGTTATCAATTCATCAATATGGGCAAATTTATGGATGCTATCAAAAAAGGTGTTGATCCAAAAGAAGCATTTGATAAAAATGTTGGTACTTACGGCAGATTTGCTGATGCGGTTAAGTACATCGACCCTCGTGAAGAATAGGGGTAAATGTATTGGGTCGGCTTCAATAGGAACTACAAAATTTTATTATTCCTACTAACTCCGCCTCAATGGTTAAATTACAATAATAAAGTAAAGGAAATAAAAATATGACAGTAAAATTTGAAGGACAAGACAGACGCGAAGCAACTCTTGCTAAAGTTTTACCTGAATACGGTTTTAAATCATTAGAAGAAGCTCGTGATTTATGTCTATCAAAAGGCATCGATGTAGATGCTATTGTTAAAGGCATTCAGCCAATCGCTTTCGATAACGCATCTTGGGCATACACTCTTGGCTGCGCTATTGCTATCAAAAAAGGCATTAAGACTGCCGCTGAAGCTGCTGAAGCTATCGGATTAGGCTTACAAGCATTTGCTGTACCGGGTTCAGTAGGTGACAGAAGACAAGTTGGTATAGGTCACGGTAACTTGGGCGCAATGCTTTTAAGAGAAGAAACAAAATGTTTCTGTTTCTTAGCAGGTCACGAATCATTTGCAGCTGCTGAAGGTGCAATTGGTATTGCTCGTAATGCTAACAAAGTCAGAAAAGAACCTCTAAGAGTTATTTTGAACGGTCTTGGTAAAGATGCGGCTCATGTAATCGCTCGTATCAACGGTTTTACTTCTGTTGAAACTGAATATGATTACAAAACAGGCGAATTAAAAATCGTTAACGAAACAGCTTTTTCTGATGGTGAAAGAGCAAAAGTTAGATGCTACGGTGCAGACGATGTTAACGAAGGTGTTGCAATTATGATTAAGGAAGGCGTTGATGTTTCTATTACAGGTAACTCAACTAACCCGACTCGTTTCCAACACCCTGTTGCAGGTACTTACAAAAAATGGTGCTGGGAAAACGGCAGAAAATACTTCTCAGTAGCATCAGGCGGCGGTACAGGTCGTACACTTCACCCTGATAATGTTGCTGCAGGTCCTGCTTCTTACGGTATGACAGATACTATGGGAAGAATGCACGGTGATGCTCAATTTGCAGGTTCTTCTTCCGTTCCTGCCCATGTTGAGATGATGGGTGTTATCGGTATGGGTAACAACCCGATGGTAGGTGCTACAGTTGCAGTTGCTGTTGCTGTTGAAAATGCTATGAAGGGGTAAATTGGTAAATATACAATTTGCAAAAAACGGTATCAAGTTTGATACCGTTTTTTATTTTTATAAAATAGTTTTATTACTTAAGTTTGTGCGTATTATACCTGTAAAATTTGAAAGTTGGTCACCCTTTTTAATAAATGTATCTTTTAGCGGGGAAGATTTCATAAAATATCCCTCAGTATATGGTTTAAGTTTTGGTGTGTGCTTTGAATATTTTATTCTTGGTAACAATAACTTTAAATCTGCTATTTTCATGTTTTACTCCTGTCTATCATATAAAAACACGAAAAAATATTTTTTGCTATCATTTGTAAACAACTTGTTTTTAACTGTTTATGGCATTATAATTGTTTTGGGAGAAGGCTTTTTATAATGAAATTTATTAAGACAATATTTTTAATTTTTATAATGTTTTTTAGTTGCATATATTCTTTAGCTGAAGAAATAGAAGTTATAAATGAAAATGAAGAAACTGTGCAGGATAGCAGATTTACCCAATATATTCCTGCTGCAAAAGAGGTTGTATTTAACCAATCATCTTTTAACATAGATGTAATAGACCCTAAAACCAGTACAAACATTAAAGGTGCCAGCTATCCGGGATTAAGAGGTGCAAATCAGTTGGTTGTTTATACTACAGATTTTGGTTTTAGAACTAATACTAACGAATTTGGAACAGAAGCGATTGTGTATAATAATACGGTTATATCCTTGAGCGGAGCAGATTCAATAATTCCGCAAGGCGGTTTTGTTATAAGCGGTCACGGACTTGCTAAAAAATGGATAAACGAAAATGTAATGGTCGGAGCGAAAATTAATGTAGATCCGGAAACCAAAACAATTACATCATATATAACATCTGAAACATTCTTGTTTAGCGCAAGAGAACGCATAAAAGAAGTTCAAGACATGATTAACTATTACTCCCAGGGGGGAAATAACTATAATTGCAGAAAAGTTCAGCAGTCATTAGAAAAAGCAAGAGATTATGTAGAAAAAGCAGAAAAAAATAAAAATAATACTCAAGAATATGCAGCAAAAGCTATTGAGTGTGCTGATGATGCAATGGCAAATGTGATTCCTTACAATCCTTTTGAACTTAAAGGCGTTTGGATTAGACCAACTTATTATTCAACCGATGAAATACGCGAAAATCTTGATAGAATAGCAAATGCAGGAATTAATAATATATTTATTGAAACCTATTATCACGGTCAAACAATATTTCCTTCTAAAACTATGGAAGAGTATGGTTTTATAAAACAAAATCCGCTTTATGCAGAATTTGATCCGCTAAAAGTGTGGATAACCGAAGCTCACAGACGAGGGATAAAAGTACACATTTGGTTTGAGTCCTTCTATGTGGGGAACAAACCTCCTGAAACAAATCCTGAATACATACTTGCAAAAAAACCTGATTGGGCAAATTATCCTAAAAGAAGCGCTGATTCTGAAACAATACCATTTTCTGTATCAGAACATAACGGGTATTTTTTAGATCCTGCAAATCCTGAAGTGCAAAAGTTTTTGTATGATTTATTGTCGGAAATTATTGTAAAATACCGACCTGACGGCATAAACCTTGATTATATAAGATATCCGCAATCTCTAGCGCCAACTTATTCAAACTATGATATGTCTAACTGGGGATACACAAAATATGCAAGAGATGATTTTATGAGTATGTATGGAGTAGATCCGATTGAACTCAAAAAAGAAGATGCCCTGTGGTATCAATGGAAAGAATACAGATGCGGAAAGGTTACTGAATTTGTAAGTAAAATAGGTAAACTTGCAAGATCAAACGGTATTACAATAACAACAGTTATTTTCCCAAATAAAGAAATGGCACTTGATACAAAAATGCAAGATTGGAAAACTTGGTCACTTCATAATTATGTTGATGGCTTTACACCACTGCTTCTAACTTGTGATGACAAGACAGCGATGAATCTTTTAGGAAATGTTGTCAGAAACAAAACTTCTGCAACAAAACTATATGCAGGATTGTTCGTAACTTTTATGAACGGCTCGAATACAGATTTAATTAAGCAAATTCATGCAGCAAGAAAATTATGGACAAATGGACTTATAATTTTTGATTATGCACATTTGGGAGATAATTACATAGATACTTTGACACAAAGTATTTTTAGACCTATTACAAGGGAGCAAAGGCGTGACAGAAGATAAAGAATCCTCTTCAAAACGGAATTTTATCGGAGTTTGGTTTGAATGCTGCAACACATACGGCAGACTGTATAAGAATGCAAACGGTACGATGTATGTAGGAAGATGCCCGAGATGTCTGCGTCCTGTTACTGCAAGAATAGGTTCTGAAGGAACAAACAGAAGGTTTTTCCGCGGAAGTTAAAGGGGTAAAAGGGTAAAAGGGTGGAAAAATTTTTATTGAAAACTTTTGCGATATAAATATAGTGGAAAGGGGTTTTTTCATGTCAGATAATTTAGAACAATTAAGAAAAGAAAATGAAGTTTTAGATATTTTCTGCAATCTTGTATCAATACCTTCACCATCTTTAAAAGAAGATAAAGTTATTGATTGGATTTTGAATTTTTGCAAAGCAAACGGCATAAACGGAAGAAAAGACAACTACGGAAATATTTATATTCATGTTCCGGCAACAGATAGCACAAAAGAACCTATTATGCTATCTTCCCACATGGATGTAGTCGGTGATGATAGCCCTATAAATATATATTTAGATGAAGAAGGTTTTATTCACGCTAAAGGAAGAACGCTTGGAGCAGATGACAAAGTCGGTGTTGCCTGCGCACTTATGTTAGCTAAAGATATTTCTCAAGGGTTAACACTTCACACTGACCCTCTCCTCAAGGAAAAAGAGAATTTGCAATCTCATGGCGGGCTGGAAATAACACTAACAAGAGATGAAGAAACCGGCATGAGCGGGGTAGAACATGTAGAGTTTGATAAGATTTTATCAAAATATATTCTTGTTTGTGATGCTGACAAACTCGGTCAATTACAGATTTCGGGTGCAAGCTATACAAATGCGAAAATCATTGTAAAAGGATTAAAGGGCGGACATTCGGGAATTGATATCGGAGATGAGTCAAGACTTAATGCCGCAAAACTAATTGCAGAATTATTGGCAGAATTCCCGCAAGGAGTTTTTTATAAAGATGAAACAGGTGTTATAACATCTTGCAACTTAGGTGCAATTGTAGCAGGCGGTATTCAAAACTCTGTGGCATCTATTGTTGAAAAAGGCATTAAAACAAACGATTACATTACTGAAATAATGAAGAAAACTTCTACTAATATCATTAATGTACTAGGAATGGCATCTTATTCAATAAGAAGCGCTAGTATAGCAAAAGAAAATGAACTAAAAGCGTTGATGTCATCAATTGTAGATAAATTTAATAAAAAGTATGAAGGCTTAGCAGAAGCTAGTATTGAGTTTGAATTTCATTTACTTCCGTTCGAAAAAGCGCCGGATGATAGAATAGAAAAAGTACACACCGAGGCTTGTAATCGAGCAGGAATAAAAAACGATATTTCATCTTTCCACGCAGGAGCTGAAACACACATATACTGCCAGCACAAAAATTCTAAAGGTGAAACCTTCATGCCGGTTCTATTAGGACTTGCTGATGTATACAACATGCACTCTGCCGCTGAAAAAGTGGATTACAAGACCCTGCTAAAAGGGTATGAAGTAATAAAAAACACTTTTATTGTGTTCAACGAACAATAGAAGTACCAATTCATATATTTTGGTGCAAAAAATCTAAAAATGGTAATTTTTCGGGTATTTCTTTCTCTTTTTGATTGCGATGCAAAAGGAGAAAGAAATACCCAAAAGAAA
>CACYUI010000018.1 GCA_902777605.1 uncultured bacterium
TTTTATAACTTTCTAAGAAAAACCCTCTGTTATCTCCAAAAACTTTTGGTTTAACTAAAATAACATCTTTTATTTTTTGCGGTTCAAATTCAAACGGCACGATATATTCCTTTTTTAATGTTTTTTACTGCTATGACATAACAATTCTATACCGAAAATAGTTATTCGAAAACCTCTAAAAATTTTTTCATAGTTAAATAGATAATTCCACCATTTTCTCGTTAGTTTTCTGTAAAAATATCTATCGTTATCTCCTATTTTACTAAGCTTTGTCGAAGCAGAGGACAGGCTACCATAGTGATAAATATCTTGACCGGTAATTTGATAGTTTTTGCGATTATATTTTTTGCTTTGAAGAAAAATCCAATCATCTCCACAAAAGATTTTTAAATCGTTCGGAATTTTTATATATGATGATTTGTAAAAAAAGATTGCTATTCCCCAATGATTTCCTCGAAATTCAGCAGGTTCCAGTATCAATTCAGAGCTTTTTATAGCAGGTTTTATATCTTGTGTTACACATATGTTATCAATATTGAAACCAACACATCCCATATTTGGAGTTATTTGAGCAGCAACTTTTGAACAAAAATCAGATGTTATAGTGATATCATCGTTTAAAAGTGCAACAATATCATTTTTTGCCATTTCAACTCCCAAGTTCCAACTTGGATTTACAAATAAATTTTCATTAGGAATAATAATTTTTAATTTTGAATTAGAATAATCTAATCCCTTAAGAGAATTATCAATAAGTATTACTTCGTCTACGCATTGGTCTTGTTCTAATGTAGTCAATAGATTGATAAGAAGTTCTTTGTTTTTTTGTAATGTAGGAATAACTACAGACATTTTCTTATTAGATTCTAATAAGTAGTTAATTCCGGCAATAATATTTTCTGCCGTTTGATTTGATGAAATTGTCACTGTTTTGTATAAATTAGGATTTGGTGTCCAGTTTTTTAATGTTATTTTTTCATAGAAAACAGCAACGGTCGGTGTTTTAACGGCATAGCCGAGATGCATTGTTCCTGTATCAGCGGAAACAAGTGCTTTGCATAGTTTTAGCACCTGTGCTAATTCTTGGATAGATGTTTTATTCACAAGATTTATAAAATCGCAACCGGCATTTTTTAATTTTTCTGCGTATTTTTGGTTTTCTTCGCCTATTCCTAGGAACAAAACTTTGTATTTTGCGTTTTGATTAAGTTTATTAATTAATTCTATAGCAGTTTCTAATGGTATATTTTTAGGAGGATTTTTTGTAAGACAACAGAGTCCGATATAATTATCATCGTTGTTCAATATGTCAAATAATCCATCCGGTATTTCTGCATTAGCTAGATACTCAATAGGGAGATCTGTTATAGGTTCTTTTGTATGCTTGCTAAGAAGTGATAATATTTGTTTTTGCATTGATATATTTTTGTTAATCTTTTTATTTTCATATATATGCTGAACTTCTGTCAATCTTGCAATCCATAGGTTTCTTGTATTTGGATATGTGATGAATGCCGCATATGCTTTTTTATAAGGAAAATTTTTGACAAATTTTAAAAGGCCTGCAAAACCCTTGTGTTCGCCTTTTTTGTCATAGATAATAACATCATCTACATCTTTTTGGTATTTGGCTACTTCATAAAAAGGCTTATCAACAACAAATACTATTTTTGAATTGTTATAAAGTTTTTTAATATTCTGACATAAAGAATTGCATACCAAGTTATCTCCAAAACAGGCAGTATTAAATACTAAAAAAACTTTTTCTTGCATTTTTATCCTTTAATAAGTAAATATCAATATAAGATATTTTGAACACACATGATAATACTATAAAAGAAAAAATTTTTAAATTTGTAGCTAAGAGTACTAAACGACCAGCCTGATAATTTTCGACTTATAATGCAAAAGGACAGCCTACAAACTAATTTATGTTTTTTCTTTTTTAAGTTAGTTCGTTTGCATATTTAACTGCTTTTTTTATAGCAGACATAGTTGCTTTAGACCGTGAGAAAATAGATAAGAAGCTGTTTGCTTTAAATTTTTCATCCTCAACTTTTACAACTAAATAATCATGTGGTCGCCATTGTTCTTCATGTAAACCTATATGACTTAAATATTCTGTTTCTGTAGTAATATTTACATTTGTTGGATTTGATTTTTCCGCATTAATTATATTTTTTAATTTCTTAGTAGCATTTACCGTCAAAGAATTTTCCAATAATTTCTCGTTATCGGGTTATAAAGATATCTCCATAATTAACTCCTTTGTTATTTTTAATTAAATCAAATCTTTTTATGTTATTCAATAAAAATTCTTGTTGTTTTTCGAGTAAAGTGTATTTCATAAGTTAATATTTCTTAAAAATTGCGAAACCGATTAGGTTGAAGCAATCCAGCCTTTTATAAACTATTTTTATAAATCCTCCAAACATAATCTATTACACTACCAGCATAACTCTGTTATTTCCCCCCGATATTTACCCCTCAACTAGCTATTCGGCTAATTAGTTGTATAATTTTTAGACAATTTTCTCTTAAAATTATGGTATAATAGACCTATGACAAACAGAAATGAGCCTTTGGAAGTATATTTTTACCAAACACCTTCGGGAAACGAACCTGTCAAAGAGTGGCTAAAATCTTTGCCAAGAGAAGATATGCGAACAATTGGCTATGATATTAAAACCGTGCAGTTTGGATATCCGATTGGTATGCCTTTAACAAGGGTTTTGCAAGGTACAGGCGGATTAGAAGAAGTCCGTTGTAATATTTCAAACGGCATAGCAAGGGTTATTTTCTATGTTGAAGATAATACAATGGTTTTATTACACGGATTTATTAAGAAATCACAAGAAACTCCACAAAAAGAGTTAGATGTTGCGATTAAACGATACAAGGATTGCGGAAGCCGGTGTTGAAAACACTACGGCTTGCCACTAGGCAAATGATATTGTAACTCTTTTTCCCAAATATTTTGCAACTTTTTCTATTGTATTAAGCGTAATTGATGTGTTTTCAGGGTCTAAAATGCGTGAAATAGCAGTTCTTGAAGTTGCTAATTCTTTTGCCAAACGATTGACAGACATTTTATCTGTTGCCATTTTTTGTTCAAGAGCATAAGCAATAACCCTTTTTATAGCAATCGCTTCTGATTCTTGCAAAAGACCTTCTTCTTCAAGAAAATCGTCAAATTTAGAACCTATACATTTTTTGTTAGCCATAATAAACCGCCTTCATTTCATATTTATATTGTACCAAAAAAGGTGCAATTTTTCAAGAGTATAATTTGTTATGTTATATTTTTGAAGTAATATGAAGATATGAGCAAAATCAAACATTTTTTATATCGTCTTAAACTTGTGCTGTCTATACAGGAAACAATTATACATATATCGATAATTGTGTTTTTATTCTTTGCTTTTCTTGTTTTAATACTTCTAGGCATAAATTACTTGGCATATTCATCTTTGTATTTTTTAATAGCTGGTACAATACTTAGCATTGAAGTCAGCTATATAACAGAAACAGTAGATAAATACAGAGATAAATATAATGAAATTATAAATGTTATCGTGTTATGTGATAATTTATATAATTTTCTAAGGGATATTTATTTAGAATTTTTTAATCATCCATTAAAGGATGCTATATGTAAAAATGGCAAGAACATTATATATGTTTCTCCAATTTTAGCAGGTTCAAAATTTTTTGATGAACAGCAATTGATAAAATATATGTTATTTATAAAATTAATTGATAAAAATAAATTTATAGAGTATTTTAGTGAACAATCTACTAGATTGTTAATATATAGATTAAAAAATAAAATAAATTGGATGCAAACAAATCAAATTAATTTTTTTGCTCTTAAAGAAAACATCCCAACTGGAATTGTAACAGAATTTATTGAATTTGTATCATTGTACATGAATTTGGTAAATATGGATGAGTATAATTGGGGTGATTCTCAACTAAAAGAATGTTTAATTCAGTTGTTGTCATCATTTATACTAGTACATTGTAGTTTAATAGGAAAACTCCAAAGATATATTTATCCACAAATAAAATATGTAGAAATACTAAAATCTGATTTACAATAAATCAAACATTTTATTAACCTTAATTAATTTTTCTAAATCACAAGATTTAATTTTTGAAATAATAATATTTTGCATTTCTTTTACATTACTAGATGATTTAGGAAGAAGTAAATCAACCGGATTTATATTAAATTTTGAACATATAGCATCTATAGTTTTTGCTGTTGGTAAATATTTTCCTTGTTCTATGTTTCTATAACCTTGTACACTCATGTCAATTTGTTCCGCAAATTGCTCTTGTGTAAGTCCAAGCGAAACTCTAACATTTTTGATTCCTTGAGTTATTAATTGTGTATAGTTCATACATATATAATGAATTATTTTTCTATTTTAATAAACTAATTAAATAGAATATAGACTACTATAAATAATTATGGTAAAATAATAATTGAATTAAAAAGGAGAATAAGAATGGCTAAAATTATTAAAGTTGAAGAAGAAATTGTACTAATAGGAAATCCTGATGGTTCAGTTACAGAAGGTAGAAGAGCCGATTGTAATTTTGAACCAAATATAGGGGATGAAGTAGAAGTATTTAATACTGGAGATAGACTGATAGTAAATAAAAAAGAAATGCCGAAAGAAAATAATACTTTGCCTCAGGGTGCTATTAATATTAATCTTAGCAATAGTCAAAATACTGTTCCGATGGGATATGGTCAGCCACAGTATGTTGGTGGTCATGTCGTTAACAAAATAGTATATATACTCCTTGCTTTATTTTTAGGTGGTATTGGTGGTCATAAATTTTACGCAGGGTATGTTGGTAGTGGTATTTTATATTTGTTATTCTGTTGGACTTGTATACCAATGTTCATTGCTCTTATAGAAATGATTGTTGCTTGTTGTAGACCAGCAGATGCAAATGGAAATATAATAATTTAGTTTTACAAGCAGTGGTTAATTCTTTGGTCAATACTTTAATATTGAGGTATGACATGAAACGATACGGTTTAAAAAATATAAAATTTAAAAATGATTATTTTGCATCGACAATAATATTAATTGTTGTATCTATCATGATTGCAACATTTTTAATACTGTTTTTTAGATTTTCAACAAATTTATAATTATGTTAAAACCTTTATTACTTTTTGCAACTATATATTGTCTTATTATATCACCTTGCTATGCAAAGCACTTATATAAAGAATCTGTGTATCAAGATTTTTGGTGCAACAAAAGAGGTGGTATTTTAGAATACGAATTAAACGACAAATCTCGTGTAGATTGTTTGCTTCCTGATATGGCAGTAGAATTTGATTTCGCACGGAAACGTGATGAATGTCTCGGTCAAGCATTAAGATATAGTGCATATACTAAAAAACCTCCGGCATGTGTACTTATTGTTGAACGCAAAAAAGATTACAAGTATTATTATCAGTTACGATACACTATTCAGAAAAAAGATTTGAATGTAAAACTGTTCACAATAACACCATCTGCATTGATTAAAGCTGGAATTCTTTCTGACGAAATACAGTAAATTTTTCAAAAGTGACTTTGCCGAAATAATCAAACTACTCAAAAAAATACACGAGCAAAACGGACAAAAAAATATAGTGAGAAGCCCTCACAAATTTTTACATTAAAAAAGAGAGCTGAAATGCTCTCTTTTATTAAATTTGGGCCCGGAGGGATTCGAACCCACGACCAAAGGATTATGAGTCCTCTGCGCTGTTATTTAGTTTTCAAAATTTTTTGGCCTGGTCTTGCGCTAGCCAAACTCTCGTTTGTGCTACCTACCTCTCAGAAAAACCTTCAACGGTACGGTTTTTCTTCGGCAGAGTCCCACAGGCCCGTGACAATTAACAAAACCAATCTTACCAACTAAATAACAAAAAATCAAGTTAGCAAAAAGATTTTTTTGATGTTTTAATAAAAATATGAATGTTAAATTAATTAATAATACTAACTTTAAGGCGATTCCTATTGCAAAAATAAAAATAAAAGGCATTGATAAACAGTACAAGTTACTTGAGATTACACAGAATGACAATGCTTTTCTTAATAATTTCTACAAAAACTTGGATTTAAAGACTCTGATGCCAAATTTAAAAGAATATGAATATGTTGCTTGGGATGGTGTTATTCAAAATGCAGTAAAAGTGGCAACAAGAAATGGTCGAAAAACAATACTTGAAACTTTTGACGATAAACCTTGCGGTTTGCTTACTTATAAGGAATATCCTCTAAAGTTTCATCTAAATTATGTTGCAACAGTTCCTGTTGAGCCTAAGCAAAAAGTGCCCTGTGCAGGGCAGATTTTGTTTAATGAATTTTTTAGAAGACTTTTGGATAGTTGTGTAGACAAAGCAGAACTCAATGCCTTAAAGTATAGTGCCTTTTCTCCTATATCTAAATATTTGAAACTTGGATTTAAGTTTATTGGCGGGGATGAGCGGGTAGAGAGCATGAGAATTTCTCGTGAGCATATTGTTAGTGAGTTGGAACAACAAGACAAATTTATTCAATATAGTAGTGTAGCTGATTCAAAGGAAGTATTTTTTGATAATACACAAAAAACAGGCAACTTTTTAAGTCGCCTGCTTTTACCATTGATTAAATAATAATTTCTTTTCTATTTTTTATTTTTGTCAGCTAGTTCGCTATCCATTCTTAAGAATACAGGTTTAATGCTCTCTTTGTCTATTAAATGTCCTGCTTCTATATTTGTGCAAGTTAAATTATCCAATTTTATACCTAAGTCAAAACTCAATTGTTCGGACATTGCTTTTGCAATATTCGGACAGAATGGATAAATAAGTGATGTGATAACACACATTATTTCAAGCACATTTGTTAGTACAATTCCGCATTTTTCCATGTTACCTTCTTTTGCCAAAGTCCATGGTGCGTTATCCGTAACATATTTATTTGTAACATCTACAAGCTCTATAATTTTTTGTCCGGCTTCTGCTATCTCAAAATAATCAAAATGATGTTTTACTGCTTTTATAGTTTCAATTGCTTTTTCAAATAATTCATTCTTGCCTAAAAATTCAGGTTTTATATCTCCGTCAAAATATTTTACTAGCATTGAAAGAGTTCTGTTTAACAAATTGCCCATAGAATTTGCCAAATGCGCGTTAACCTTTTCTTTAAAATCATCATCCGAATAGTTTCCGTCTTTTCCGCAAGGTGCAGATGTTGCCATATAATATCTTAACGGATCAGGAATTTCTAAATTAAATGACTCTAAAATTCCTGTTGGCGAAATTACATTCCCTAAAGACTTAGACATTTTTGTTTGATCTATTGTTATCCAACCGTGTGCAAAAATGTGCTTAGGTAGAGGTAATCCCAGTGCCATGAGTATTCCAATCCAATAAATACTATGGAATTTTAAAATATCTTTACCTATAACATGTACATCAACAGGCCAAAATTCTTTGAATAAATCGCTGCTTCCATCAGGGTCATAGCCAATTGCCGTAATATAATTAGACAGAGCATCTATCCATACATAAATCCCTTGTTCTGCATCGTTTGGAACATCAATATTCCAGCTTACACTTGATTTGGAACGAGATACGGAAATATCTTCTATATGTTCAAGCTGGTTTAAAACTTCTGTTGCGCGCCAAGAAGGAACAATAAAATCGGGGTTTGTCTTAATGTGTTTAATTATTGCATCTTTATATTTAGTAAGTTTGAAGAAATAATTTTCTTCGCTTACTACTTCGGGTTTCTTTTTGTGATCAGGACAAAGTCCGTCCTCTGTTAAATCTTTTTCGCTCAAAAAGGCTTCACATCCTGCGCAATATAAGCCCGTATATTTGTTTTTATAAATATCACCTTGATCTAAAAGTTTTTGGAAAATCTTTTGAACAACTTTTTCGTGTTCGGCATCGGTAGTTCTTATAAATTTTGAATATTCGATATCTAAAGCTTTCCATGCATCTTTAAATTTTTGAGAATTCATGTCACAAAATTCTTTTGGACTGACTCCGTTTTCAGCAGAAGTTTTTTGGATTTTAATACCGTGTTCATCAGTTCCTGTCAAGAAAAAAGTCTTGTCACATCTTTGAGTGTAATGTCTGTATATTACATCTGTTAAAATCTTTTCGTAGGCGTGTCCTACATGCGGAGCGCCGTTAACATAGTCAATCGCTGTTGTTGCGTAAAATCTTTCCATGATAATCCTCTCTAAAATAACAATATTGATTGTACCATGAAAAATATAAACGATTAATTCCCTGAATTTTATTCTTCTACAGAAGCAAGCAGTGTATTTACTTCAGAAATTAAATCTTCATTTTGGGTTCTTACTGCATTTACAAGAGCTTTTTTGAGTAAAGATTTTGCTTTATTAGGGCTGTTAAATTTGAGCATCAATTCTGCTGCTGATTTATAATTTATTGCAATTTCTTCGGAGTTATGTGTTTTTTCATAATTCTTAACAGCTTCTGCGTAATATTTAAGTGCCTTATCATTTTTTCTGAAGGTAACACAGGCATCGGCAGTATTGCTCAATACATAGCCTTTCATAGAACTGTCTGTTGTCTGTTCAACAAGCTTTTTAGCTATATCATAGTATTCAAAAGCATTTTCATCATATTTGTCAGCAAATATATTTGCCATTCTTGTTAAAGAATCTGATTGTCCGATTAAATCATCAGATTTTCCTGCGTATGAAATAGATGTAAGGTAGTGATCTAATGCCGCGCCAACTTGATTTACATCATCATAAATTTGTGCCATAGAAAAATGCGCACGAGATTTTACATTAACATCCGTTGTGTACTGCAATGATTTGTTATAACTGTTCAAAGCTTGAACAAAATGGTCATTATCATCGTAGATTTTTCCTATTTCAAGACAAATTCTTGATTGAGTTTCATTATCTTTAAGTTCAGCTGCTCTGTTGAATGCCTCTCTAAACATTGCCATAGCTTTTTGAGGATTATTTGAAAATGCTTGTTTTCTTGCTTCCACAAACAAAGACTTCAATCTTGTATCTTGAGGAACAATTGTTATATTTGGTTTTTGTGAAATATTCTTTTGAGCTTGAATAAATTCTTCTTCAAGAGTCAGTTCTTCTGGTTCAAACTCAATAACTTCTTGTTCTTCTGTAACAGGTTCTGCAACTTGAACGGTTTCTTCTTGCGGTATATGTGCTTGTTCTTCTTGTTGAGGTTCAGGAACTTTTTGCGTGTTATTTTCAGGAAATTTTACCAAAAAGCTTGGATTAATATCGTTTTCGTTGTAGCTATAGTCTATTTTTTGTAAAAATAGTGCATCAAGCCAGTTTTGAACAACTTTAGACTCTTTGTTTAAAGTTTCCGAAATATATTTATCTAAAAGTGATGCTGCTATTTTTAGATTGCTCTGTATCAAATTTACTTGCGGATGTGGCTGAGTAACTTGTTCATGTACTTTTTGAAGATATACATTAACTTGTTCTTCAATTTCTTGAGGTGTTGCAATAGCTTTTATAGTATTTCTAAAATCTTTAATTATCTGCGCAATATTAACTTTATTACTCCTTGGCATTGCTTGTGGCATTGGAGCTGGTGCTTGCGCAGGAGCCTGCTGAATAGGCTGATATCCACCCTGTATTGATTGGTACTGCATTGGATTAATCTGATTTGGAGCAGTATGTCTAATAGGAGGTGGTGTGTTGACTTTGTATGTTTGAGCCTGTGGAAAAGCTTTTGGATAGGCATTTGCAGCAGGTGAATATGTGGCAGTACGACCGCCAATTGTTACTTGGTCTTGTTCTTGTACATCTTGTGCTCTTCCTCTTGCAATTACTTGAGGATTTTGTTGCTGGTGCCGTTGTTGGTCTTGTGCATTTTGATTATGACCGTCTTTATCGGTCTCTCCGCCATTTGCTTTATAATTGCCGTTTGCCTGTGGATAAGGCTGTTGGCGTATTGTATTCATGGTGTTAAGCACTATAAACCGTCCTTCCTTTAATAATATCGGTATATTATTAATATTCTTGACTTGCAGGTAAAAATTTCATCCGTTTAGATGATATTTTATTAATAATTTATTTTGAAAAGTCATGATAATTCTTAAATTTTTTAAAATTAGTTATTTTATATTTAACAATGTCATAGGACAATTTACCTAATTTGTTTTTCGGTACTTTATCTCCTGCGCCAAATATGCTACAATACATGTGCTAAGTGAATTTTAAAGAAACGAGGTAATTTATGTGCAAAGATAAATCATCAATCGGTTTTGGTGTAGGTTTGATTCTTGGTGTAGTTGGCGGTATAGTAGCCGGTGTTTTATATGCGCCAAAATCAGGTGAAGAAATGAGAGAAAAGGTGAAAGAAACTGTTTGTGATTTGGCGGAAAAACATTCTCCTGCTGTAAATGAAGCTAAAAAACAAGCATTAGAATCAATAGACCTTTTAAAATACAAGTTAGAAAAACAATACAAGAAATTCAGTAATATGCTTAAATCAAAAAAAATGAGAAAAGCAAAAGAGCTTGAAGCCTCCGAATTTGATTTCTAGAACTAAATGGGGTAGATAAAACCCATAACAATAAAACAATCTAAATTATAATATATATCTAAAATACCAAAGAAAAGGAATACAAATGGAAACAGCGCAATTATATCAAAGCTTAACATTTTTAGCATATGCATCAGGTGCGATAATTGTTATTGTAGGCATAATGCTATTTAAAGTGTTATTTGACTTATCAAAACTAACACGAAATCTTAATGAAACAGCTGAGATTGTTAAAACTGAACTTGAACCTACGCTTAAAAATGTTAATAAATCAGTAGAAATTGTAAGTGGAATAATAATAAAAGCAGATGCAGGAGTTAATAGAGTTAAAGATTTTATTGCAAACTCTCCTCTTAAAATTCTAACAAAATTGTCATCTGTGGGCGGTTCAGTTGTAAAAGGATTTTTTAGCGGTCTTTTTATGGCTCTAAAATGTGGAAAAAAGAAGTAGGCTTGTTAGGCGATAAAAAGTTTGTAAAACAAAGATAAACTACAAAGGTCAATAAATAAAGGAGAAACAATATGTCAGTAGGAAAATTTTTAGGTGGTTTTGCAATTGGTGCAGCAATTGGTGCTATTGCAGGTATTTTGCTTGCTCCTCAATCAGGAGAAGAAACAAGAGAACAGTTAGGTGATATGGCATCTGATTTAGCTAAAAAAACAGATGAAACTGTTAAAGATATCAAAAGAAGAACAGATAACCTAATTAATGATGCGCAAGCAAAAAGCGAAGAAATTATGGGCAAGCTTCAAGATATGCTAAACAAACAAAAAGATGAAGCTGAAGCATAATAAAATGCTATAAACAGAAAAAAAGAGCACTATTGATAGTGCTCTTTTTTTCATATGTTGTAAATTTGTCTTATATGGTATTTGACTTAGAAACATTTTTATATTAGTATTTAGTGGTTAGGTTTAGCAATGCAAGCTGAGCCGAGAGTGTTATGTATAGCACTCAACCGATTTTATTATGCTCCAGTGGCGGAATCGGTAGACGCGTTGGACTTAAAATCCAATCGGGGTTCACCCTCGGTGCCAGTTCAAGTCTGGCCTGGAGCAATTCTTAAAAGGCTTACCGGTTTGGTAGGTCTTTTTTATGCTATTTTTTTGCCTGTAATACTGATACAATTAACCCTAGCCCCATTAATACAGGATAAAACATTCCTTTAAGTATAGTAAAAGAACTTACACCGATAGAGGCAGCAAGGCTCGTCGCAATAAGAATTTGCGCACCATATGGTATCATGCCTTGAACTACACATGATGTTGTATCTAATAAACTTGCAGTCCTTGTTGCGTTAACCTTGTATTTTTCTGCAAGCTCTCTTGCAATTGAACCTGATGTAATAATTGCTACGGTATTATTTGCTGTAAAAAGATTTATTATTCCGACAAGAAAACATATTCCGATTTCGCATGATTTTCTATCCTTAATCCATCTTCCTGTTTCATTTATTATGTATGTAATTCCACCGTTATATCTTACAAGCAAAAGCATACCACCTGCAAGCATTGCAACTATTAAGGTTGTTGCCATGCTTATCGTCCCGTCACCGATATATGTAAATGCATCGAAGATATTAAACATTCCATACGAAATGCCGATTATGGTATTTAAAATTGTACCAAACAGTAATAAAAACATTACATTAACGCCGGATATACCTAAAATTAGTAACAAGATATATGGGCTGACTTTTATGTAATTATCGAGTGTTAAAACGGTTTCTTGTATATTAGGAGTTGTACTTGCAAAAATAGGAAGAGCATACAAAATTAAGCACAATATAGCCGGAACTGTAATGATTTTAAGGTTATAAAACATTTCATCCCTGATTTCAACATTTTGAGTACGGCTTGCTGCAATTTTTGTATCGGAAATGAGTGACATATTGTCACCAAACATTGCTCCACCTACGGTTGCACCAAGTATGAAAGACGGATTTATTCCAAAAGATTGAGATATCGAAACGGCAATCGGAATTATTGCAGCAATTGTACCGCAAGAGGTTCCGATTGAAAGAGAAATAAGTGCTGATATAACAAACAACCCGAGCACCATAAACTGAGAAGGTATAAAGTGCTGAGCAATAGTTACTGCAGCTTCAACTCCGCCTACAGCCTTTGCGCTGGCAGTAAATGCTCCAGCCAGAATAAATATCAAGCACATTATCATAATGTCTTTATTGCCCATACCTAAAGCAAAAAGTTCAATTTTTTTTGTTAATTTTTCTTTGTGATTAAGAATGAGTGCCGTTGCTGAAGATATAATAAAAGCGACAGTCATAGGAACTCTGGAAAAATCCCTTGTCCAAAGTGAAAAGCCAAAATAAAACAATACAAAGACTATAAAAGGTATTATTGCCTTGAAGCTTGATTCTCGCCATTGTATATGTTCGTTATTACTCATTTTTTCTCCGCTTTGATGTATTTTAAACCTAAAAGAGGGTAGTGTCAATAAAATGCGCACATTGACTCGTTTGAATTTGTATTGACATAATCAAAACTAAGTGATATTTTTATGACATGGGTGAATGTTGTAAAAATTTTTCATGGGGTGGAAAACGAGAAATGGCAGGCAGAAAAAAAACTTGTCTCAAAAAAGTGCCCTTCAACAGAAGAATAAATGAGAAAATTTTAAATATATTGCATGAGTATGCTAAAAATCATAATATTACAGACACAGAAGCACTGGAGAGTGCAATTTTGCTACAAACAAATATAGAAAAACTAAAAGGAGATAAAATTATGAAAATTTGTATTCCAACTTCAAACGGAAGGTTATGTGGACATTTTGGTCATTGTGATTCATTCACATTTGCCGAAATCAATCCTGAAACAAAAGAAATCATAAGCTTGGAAGAAAAAGTTCCTGAAGACGGTATTTCTTGCCAAAGTGCAGCTTGGATATCAGAGCAGGGGGTTAGTAAAGTTTTAGCAGGCGGAATGGGCGGAAGGCCTATGATGATGTTTGCTCAAAACGGTGTTGAAGTTGTTGCAGGTTGTCCTGAATTGCCGATAAAAGATATTATAGAAAGGTATCTATATAATACTCTTGAAACCGGCATTAATACATGCGGCGGAGAAGGTCATGACCATGCGCACTGTCATCATCATGGTGAAGGTCATCAATGTCATAAACAATAGGGAGTAAAAATGAAAATACACCAAGTTAGAAATGCAACGATTATAATAACATACAATAATAAAAGGTTTTTAATAGATCCTTGGTTTATGCCAAAAAATTATATGCCGGGGTTTGAAGGTGCGGTTAATTCTGAAACAAGACAACCGAGAGTTGAATTGCCTGTCGGTTTTGTTCCCGACAAATTAAATCTTGATGCAATAATTCTTACTCACTTCCATCCTGATCATTGGGATGAGTTTGCAGCAAAAATATTAGATAAGAACCTTCCGTTTTTTGTTCAGAGTGAATTTGATAAAAATATCATTGAAAACTATAGTTTTAAAAATATAAAAATTCTTACTGAAAAAGGATTTGATTTTGACGGTATAAAGTTATATAAAACCAATTGTCAACATGGCAGACGCGAGATAGTAAAGCCGATGTGCGAACAAATTGGAATGCCCTACGATGCTATGGGTATAATGTTTATGGCTGATACAGAAAACACATTATATGTTGCAGGTGATACAATTTGGTGCGATGAAGTCGAATCGGCAATAGATAAATATACCCCTGATGTAATTGTTATCAATGCTTGTGGCGCAACTGTTATGATTGGTGATGGTGAACGCTTAATTATGAATAAAGATGATGTTATAAAAATATCTGAATATGCAAAACATTCAACTATAGTTGCAAGTCATATGGATACCGTAAGCCATAGAACAGTAACAAGAGAAGATATAAGAGGTTTAAAATTGGAAAATGTTCTTGTTCCTGAAGATGGTGAAATTTTAGAATTCTAGGAGAAATTTATGAGCGAAAAATCAGAAAAAGCAAAAGAATTATTTAAACAAGGTTATAACTGTTCTCAATCAGTTTTAGGCGTATTTTGTGAAGAATTGGGAATGGATTTTGATACGGCAATGAAGATTTCCTGTTCTTTTGGCGGCGGAATGGGAAGGATGAGAGAGGTATGCGGAACCGTTAGCGGAATGTTTATGGCTGCGGGGCTTGCCTTTTCAACAACAGAGCCTTCTGCAAAAGTAGAGCAGTACAAAATAGTTCAAGAGTTGGCTAATAGATTTAAAGAAAAGAATGGTAGTATAATATGCAGAGAACTTTTACAAGGTATCGAGAGCTCAACATCTCCGACTCCGAGCGAGAGAACAGAAACTTATTACAAAAAACGCCCTTGTATAGAGCTTGTCGGTGACTGCGTAGAAATTCTTGAACAATATATGAAAGAAAGAACAAAAGTAGGATAATTTATGGAAAAATATTCGCACAATTATAATGTCATTTTGGATAATATGGACTTAAACGAGTATCGACTTAGACCAATTTCTGCAATAATGTACCTGCAAGACTGTTTCGCAAGGTTTTGTGCCACAAAAAAAATGGCAGCATATGACCTGTTTCCTAAAAACATGTACTGGGTTGTAGGAGAGTTTAATGTAGAATTTGAAGATAAATTACCTTTTTGGTCAGAAGAAATTAAGACAGAAATTTGGATGTCTGAAATTACTAAGTTAAAAATGTATACTGACTTTAATCTCTATTATAACGACAAGGTTTTTGCAAAGGGTAACGGCTGTTGGTTTCTGCTTGACCAAGAATCAAGAAGACCAATAAAAACAGATATTGTACTTGAAAAATTTTCTGTATGTAGTGAACTTACACTTGGCGAACACAAAAAATTTGCTCTATCAGATGAACTGGAAAAAGTTAGTGAAATAGAGCATCGAAATAACTTATCAGACCTTGATTTTAACAAACATGTTAATAATAAAAGCTATATAAATTTAGCGGAAGCTACTGCAAATGATGAATTCAGAAAAACACATACTTTAAAAACTTTGAATATAAGATTTAACAGAGAATCTTTTTTGGGCGATGTATTGTTGTGTTCTACTTATAAAACGGCAAATGATAATACTTATGTTCACAAAATCACAAAAGACGGTGTTTCCATATGCGATATTCAAACTTCCTGGATAGAAAAACCCGCAAGTGTCCCTATAATTGATTATGAACTTAAAGTCAAATCAGAGGAGGCTTTTGTTTAATATTACCCTCTTATCGGATATTAACAACTTGACACATATGGTATAATAGCTCATATAGGCGATAGGGGTTTAATAGATGAGAGCAATTTTTAGAGGATTACTTACACTGGCTATATGTATAATTACGACTTGCGGCGTATTTGCAGGTAATACCGATGATGTTAAACAAAATATAATAAAACAAGCAAAGTCAATGGGTGTTGAACCTGCAATTGTTTTAAGTATTGCTAAACTGGAGTCCGGTTTTAGACAAGAAGCAAGGGGCTGTGGTGGACATGTAGGAGTTTTTCAACTCTCTCCTATGACTGCAAAGAACATGGGATACAACGCATATAATTTAGACGAAAATATTAAAGCCGGTATAACATATTATAAAAATATGTATGATATGTTTGGCTCTATGGAGCTTGCTGTAGCTGCATATAACTCAGGACCTGTTGCTATAAAAAGATGCAACAATACCATACCGCATCATTCAAAACACTTTGTTTCTAAAATAATGAATGACTATAAGTATTATAAAAGCATAGGAATTTAAACATTATCTTCTGCGGTAAGCTGAACTATTCCCGCTTCGGGGTTTAGCGCTTCGATAACTATTTTGTTATTACCTTCAACAATACATTCTTGACCGCTCATGATAAGTGTACCGCTTTGACCGAGTCTAAACACAACAGGGTTTTCTTCGGAGACTTCTGTTCCCGTAACTTCTTTACCATTCGTGATAAATTTGACATCTTTAGACTCAAAGACTACATCATTAATTTTTACATAGTTAAAACCACTGATTAGTCCGGGGCCAAGTACATTTTTCAACACAACACTTGCACCGTTTTCAAGCTTTTTTAAAGAACCTTTTTGGTAGATTCTTCTAATCAAAAACTCAGGAACTACGACCATTTATACTACCTCATCTTATTTAAACAGCTGACAAATCTTAAATGTACCTAATAATATTTTAACATCTTTTAGGTCGGATTTAAAGCCCCATGCGGATTTTACATTCCTATCTTTTTCCCACACTACTATATCAAGCCTGTTGTGAGGTTTTAAAAATTCGTTTATGAGATAAAATTTGTCTTGTACATGTCTGCGCTTAATGTACCTGCCTATTTTCACTCCGTTCAAGTATATCGTAGCTCTTCTGCATCTGAAGTCCTCAAAAGAAATATATTTTGCAAAAAATACATCGTCTTTAATTTCCGTATCAAAGTTTACTGTAATCTTGGCAAGATATGGATTATCGCTTTCTTTTTTGTAACCGCGCTCAAGCGCAAGTTTTTCGCAAACATAAAACTCAATCGGAACTTGTGGCGTTGTTTCAAAAATCACAAGCCCCCTCGGGTTATTCGTATCTCCTGAAAATCCCTTATCAAAACCAAGATTTTGAACCAGTATGGTTAATTCGTTTTTATCTCTATTCAGAATTTCTTTGTTGAGAGGTACAGAAAGTGTTTCAGGTACTTCTTGAAGTTTTTCCAGTTTGTAACTGTTTCGGTTAATTATTTCTTTTCCATTTATGTACACCGCAAACAAATGTCTTGCACTCAGTGTAATTTCGGTTAAATTATCGGGAATTTGAGCTTTGTACCAAATAAACTCATCATACATATCACAAGAGAAAGCATCTGTTTTACCGCTGATTTTTTTCCAAGCTGAATAATCGTAACCCAAATCAATTTCAGGAGAACAAAATTCAACATTAGCAATTTCTAATTGTTCAAGTGTTTGAGGCTTATTAAACTCTGTTACTATACAATTTCTTTTTCCAAATTTGTATTGCAAATCAAAGTATGCAACTTCTGTATTTTTATCTACCGCAATGGCACCGTTTGGCAAAACATAATCTGCATTAAAAATTATTCTGTCGCCCAAAAACCAGCTTCTGTCTGCAAGGTGTTTTGTTAAGAAGATTATCTGAGTTGTTTTACCTTCTCGCTCAAAAGTGAAATTCTCATAATCTTTTTGGTCAGCGGAAATTATCGTTCCGTCTGAAAGACATATTTTTGCATCTTTATCTGAAATAAAGAAAATGGCTTCCTCTTTCGAATTATTAAGCTGCGCAAAAATTTCGGCATCCGAAAACTCAATATCACAACCTTTAAGCTCCAAATTTATGGGACAAATTTTCATATCACAAGGCTTAAGTTGGATTGATTTTTCTAATACATTGACACCTGTTGTATCTTGATTCATATTCCTTATAAATAACCAATCGCAATCATTAATGAGGTCATGTCGCAATTTTGCATAAATATTTTCTTGATAAAAATCAAGTTCTTTTGGTTCAGTCATTGTGAGGTCAAATGAATCCAAAAAATAATTTAATTCTTTTGCTTTATAGAAATTGCTTTGAGGAACACCAAATTCATCAATAGGAGCAGTAAACTCATAACTGGTATACACTTCATCACAAGCTAAATCGTCCCAATTAGTTCCGCCAACTGCAAGATAATGATTAAATAATGTTACACCCTGAGAAATGGCGGTTTTTGTCATTATGTTTATGTGCTCATCCCCAAGAGCCTCTCTAATATGCTTGTACCCTGAGCCATCCCACTTATCAAACCAGCCGGATTGCATTTCTGCAATAAATGGTGGCGACTCTTCTTTTGCACACCTGAAAACATCTTCGACATTATCTAAGGTATCAAAACAAAAATTGTCTTGCTTCCAGTTTTGATTTGGATTGATGTATGGGTATAAATCAAGCGCATAAATATCTACACAATCTGCCCAAAGTCCTGCAAAATAAGCATCATTATGAAAAATTGGGCATTTAATACCTCTTTCTCGAGCCATTTTGTATAGCTCTCGCATGTAATCTTCTTCCATTGTATCGGTTGCATACTCGTTTTCTATTTGGAAAAGAATTACGTTATCAAAATCTCTTATTATCGGAATGATTTGATCATACCATTCTTTCACATATTCCATGTATTTTGAAGAATATTTGTAAGTTGTACCGATTCTGTTTCTCGGAACAACATCTTCCATTTTTAATAACCAAAACGGAAGACCGCCTGCGTTAACTTCAGCGTTGATAAAAGGTCCGGGGCGGGCAATAACATAGAGTCCCGCTTTTTTAGCCTCTTCCAGAACTTTTCTGACATCCTTAATCCCCGAAAAGTCATACTCACCTTGCTTTTTGCTATGGTAATTCCAATTGAAATAAATGTCGACAGTATTATATCCACCCGCTTTCATTTTTAGGAATCTGTCCCTTGCCATCTCGACTCCGGGGGTGCGAAAATAGTGGAAAGATCCGCTTTTTATAAACACACGCTTTCCGTCAACCATTAGGGAATATCTGTCAAAAGTTATTTCCATACTCTTATTTTACAGTTTTTTTTATTTCGGTCAAATGTTTTGTTAATCAAATTATTATGCAAAGGTCGGCATTACTATGCCGACATCATGCAAACACAAGGTGAAAATGGTATGCCTCCCCTAATTAGGGGAGGTTTGGTGGGGTAACAACATTTCTGGAATTTATCAAAACTCTTCCCCCCAATCCTCTCCATCAAGTGGCGAGGGGCGAGGTTTGTTTTGTCGCCTTAGTAAAGGCGACCTATAAACTGATATTATTAAGTTCAGTTTGCCTGAACTCTAATAAATATTTTGTACACAAACCTATTAAAAAATTCAACGCCATCAACTCTTCAAAATCATTTCTTTCGGAACAAGAACTCAAAAGGTTCCAATCTTCATTGGCTTTTGTATAAATAATATCACTTAATAATTTTATGCTCTTTATAGGAGTATGTATTTCCGATAAAAAATCCTCGTATTCCATGCTTTTCTCCTTTTGTAAAGTTTTATTTATTAAATCGTTTCATTAATGAAACTTGCGGAACGCATATGTGTCATGATTATATGCCACTGTATTCATTTTGTCAACATATGGTACAATCGTGTTGCATGTGAAAGGAATGTGGCTCATGTCATCAAAAGAGAGTGTTAAAATATTACTCGTAAAAAGAAATATGACAGTTAAAGCTTTAGCTGAAAAACTAACCGAATTAACAGGAAGAAAATATTCCCGTTCAGGTTTGTCTAACAAAATTAATCGCAGTTCGATTAATTTTGATGAAATGGAAGAAATTGCCAAGATTTTGGGATACAGAATAGAGTTTGTAGATATAGAAAATGGACGAAATTAGATTAAAAAAGTTTTATGAACACATGACTTCCGGGAAGCCTGTTGAAGAAGAGATGCTTAAGATTTTCAATGAATTGAGTCAAGAGGCTCTTCAAATTACTATGGAGATTAATAACAAATATCACACTCCAGATGAACTTGTAGAATTATTTTCAAAACTTACTAATAAGCATGTTGATAAATCTTTTAGGTTATTCCCACCTTTTTATACAGATTGCGGTATAAATATTACGGTTGGAAAAAATGTTTTTATTAACGCATGCTGCAAATTCCAAGACCAAGGCGGAATAACAATAGGCGATGGGGTTTTGATAGGTCATAATGTTACTCTTGCGACACTAAACCATGACGAGAGACCTGAATTTCGTCAAAACATTACTCCTAAATCGATAAAGATTGGTAACAATGTATGGATTGGCTCAAATGCAACAATTTTACAAGGTGTAACTATAGGTGACGGAGCAATAATTGGTGCAAACGCAGTTGTGACAAAATCTGTTCCAAAAAATGCCGTAGTGGTTGGAATACCAGCAAAAGTTATTCGATTCGTAAAAGAAAATTAGCAAAAGAATATATTTACACATTCTTGCATATTATATTGTTCTCTTGGTAACATTTTGTAATAATTATTCAAAAAATATGCAATTTTTATTCCTTTTATGTTTTTATATATATGTAGATATCTCAATTGTTGTGTGTATCAAAAGGCTGGAATATATGAAAGTACAAGGAATCAACAATAATGTTTATTCTGCAAAAAACCCGACTACTTTCTGCGGAAAAGGCGGGTTAGATCCTGATATTATAAACCATTTGAATAAAAATGGAAGCAAAATGTCACGATTTTTACATTATGTTGGTGAAAATCAGGGAGAAGCTTTAAATATTATAGTAACAGCACTTGGTACTGCAATTGTTTGCCCTATTTTTATTGCATTTAATCCGTTTTCTAAAGAAGATGAAAAAACAAAAGCATATTCGGCATGGCGTCAGCCAATTTCTGCTATTATTGCTGTTGCAGCACAATTAACAATTACAAAATGGTTTAACAACTGGATTGCAAAAGCTGCAAGTACATCTGATAAAGATGGCAAAGCAAATTTTGCTAGAGCTGATTTGAGAGCAAAACCTCATGAACGCTATTTAACAAAAATAATAAAATTGGAACACCCAAATTGGGACGCAAAACAAATTGATGCGGAAGTTAAGAAACGACAGCTTGATGCCGAAAAAAGAGAAATAAGAAGATATAGACAAATTATGAAAGACAAGCCTATTGAGATAAAAGACTTGGTTTGTCAGGATTATTTGGATAAAGCAGAAAATAAATTCTTTGATGAATTTAAGATAAAAAACAAAGAAGAAATTGAAAAGAAATTTGGCAAAAAAATTGACGATATATGGTCTACAAAACTAAAAAAACATCTGAACAAAATGCTTGATGATAAAGCAGCCGCATTAGGAAAAGACAGACAAACACTTTTGCAAGAAACAGCAGAAAAGATGGTCGAAAAAGAAGTTACTGCAGAGGCAGTAACAAAGAGTGCAATAAGATATCTAAAAGCAAAAGGAGCAAATGTTCAAAAAGCAATTGATACATGTGACGAAAACGGTGTAAAAAGAATAATTGCCGCACTTAATCTTGATAAGAAATTTGCAGATGGTTTAAATACCGAACAAATTGCAAAAGAGGTTGTTGCAAAATTAAATCATATCAAAGAGTATGAAACTGCGCATCAAATGATAGATTTTACTTCAGTAAAAGAAATGGGTAACAACTATGAAGAAGTTTTACACAATGTTAAAATCAAAAAATTTGTTCGCTCTAAAACATCTGATGCACGCAGAGTATTCAAAACCAAGAATACTCAATTAGGTTTAATTGTTACTCTTGCAACACTTCCGTTTACATGTGGTTTCTTAAACTGGTCATACCCAAGAATTATGGAAAAAATTATGCCTGAGATGTCGGCAAAGCGCAAAGAAATTTCGCAAAAAATAGATGATGTATTCGATAAATTGGGCTTAGATGATATACAAGATAAAATGAATATAGATGAACTCAAAAATGCATTAAAACTTGGGTTTGAACAAGAGGAGGATGACTAATGAGCAAAGTTACAAAAGTCATAGACTCCTTCTACAATTCAAATATAGGCAAAAAGCTTGCTAACCCAAAAGCTACGGTTGCTACTGCGGCTATGATTGCAACGGTTTCTAATGTGTCAAAAGATGCTGTAAATTGTGCATATTATACAATCCAGTCTTTGAACAATGATAGGATTCCCGAAGACCAAAGAAAATTCGTTGCAGCTTTAGACCTTTCTAATGGTATTATGAATGTCGGTGTTCAGCTTTTAATGTCTTTTGGTATAGCAGAACTTATTACATCAATTTTTGATAACAAGATTGGAAAACATAAAGATTTTTCTGATAAAGCTGAAATAATAGAAGAAAAATTCAAATCATTACCTGAAGAGTTGAAAAAGAAAACGACTAAGGAAGAATTTGCAAAGGGATACAAAAAATTGGTTAAAAAGAACAGAGACCTTGCAAGGTTAGGATTTACAGTATTGACTGTTAATATCGCAATGCAAGTTTTGACTAAGAGAATAATTACTCCTCTTGTTGCAACACCAATGGCATCTTTCTTTAAAGAAAAATTTGAAAAGGCTGAAGAAAACAGTAAAGCAAAAGAAAACCACAAACTTAAGACAAATGCTTAATTTAGTTTTATTAGTTAAACATACAGATTTTTTCTTATGTTTGTGAGATATTATTAAAAGAGGATAGCTTTTTTAGGAGAGAATTAATGGGTATTTTATCTAAATTAAAAGATTTTTATAAAGAGCCAACTCCTGCTGAACCTATTACAGAGCAGGCGGTCATTGATAAAACTTATGCGATGTGGAGAATGAGAATATTTTTGTCAATGTTTTTTGGTTATATTATTTTCTACACTTGCCGAAAAAATATATCAGTTGCACTTCCTGCAATACAAGATGCTCTTGGATACAGCAAGCTGGAACTTGGTTTGCTAGGAAGCTCACTTTATTTCTCGTATGCAGCAGGTAAGTTTATCAATGGTATAATCGCTGATAACACAAATGCAAAGAGAATTTTGCCAACTGCACTTTTTATTTCTGCATTTGTTAACATATTATTTGTTGTATGCGCACACTTTGTTCCAACCGAAATATCATTTTTTGGATTACCTCCGGTTTCGATTTTGTTGTGGCTTTTAGCCTTCTTCTGGGGAGTTAATGGTTGGTTCCAATCAATGGGATTTCCGCCAATTGCAAAAAATCTTTCTTATTGGTTTGCAAATAAAGAACGCGGTGTAAAGTGGTCGCTTTGGTCATCTTCACACGAAGTTGGTACATATATCAGCATGATTCTCTCAGGATTTTTAATTACGCACTACGGCTGGGAATCAGTATTCTATGTTCCGGCTATTTTTGCTATGATATTCTGTTTCTTTTTCTATAAGAATTTGCAGGACAAACCTGTAAGTATCGGGCTCCCTGATATTGAAAAATATAAAGATCCCGATTATGTAGAACCGGTCAAGGAATCTGATGAAGAGGATAATTATACTTATTCTGATATCTTCAAAAAATATATAATCAAAAATCCTACCGTTTGGCTTTTGGCTCTGGCATATATATTTGTTTATGTCGTAAGATACGGAACGATTGACTGGCTTGTAATGTATCAAGTTGACATGAAACACTATACAATTTCTGAGGCTGCAAAAATTATAAGCTTTTTACCCTTGGTAGGTGTTTTGGGAACGATTGGCGCAGGATTTGTTTCCGATAAACTATTCGGAGGTAAGAGAGCTCCCGTAAATATTATATGTCTGACACTTTTAGCAATATGCATATATCTCTTTAAAATAAACCAATTCCCATTGATGGATTATGTTTATGTATCAGCAATAGGTGTATTTACCTGTGGACCTCAGGTTCTTATCGGAGGGCTATCAGCGGTAGAATCAAGTTCAAAGAAAGTTGCATCAGCAGTAACTGGTTTCTGCGGGATGTTTGGCTATATAGGATCAATTCTTTCAGGGGTAGGAACAGGTTATATTATCGATAAATTTTCTTGGAATAGTGCAATCAATTTTTGGATATTATCAGCCTTAATATCCTTGAGTATTTGTTTTGTACTGCTCAAAAAAGAAAAGAAAAAATAAAAGCATGCAATGCTATTCATTATTTGCAACATGAATAAATTTTGTGTTACAATATAGTCATAGGGAAGATTATGAGTAATAGAGTTTTTATAAACTCTTTTATATAAGGGGGATAAATGGCACAAGGGTATGACGCTAGTAATATTCGTGTATTAGAGGGTTTAGAAGCTGTAAGACTTCGTCCCGGCATGTATATAGGTTCAACTTCTCAAAGAGGTTTGCACCATTGTATTTATGAGATTGTTGATAACTCAATTGATGAATCTCTTGCTGGTTTTTGTACGGAAATACATGTTACTGTTCACAAAGATAATAGTGTTACGGTAGAAGATAACGGACGCGGTATACCTGTAGATATAAAACCTGATTCGGGAAAATCAGCTTTAGAAATTGTTCATACGGTTCTCCACGCAGGCGGAAAATTTGGTGATGGTGGATATAAGGTTTCAGGCGGTCTTCACGGGGTAGGTGCTTCCGTTGTTAATGCGCTTTCTGAAAAAATGACAGTTGAAGTTTCTCGTGACGGTTATGTATGGAAACAAACATATCTTAGAGGAGAGCCGATTTCTCCTGTAGAAAAAACTGTTACAACCACAAAAACAGGTACAAAATCAACTTTTTGGCTAGATCCCGAAATCTTTACAGAAACAACAGAAATAGATGTAGATATTATTGGTACTCGTTTTAGGGAAATGGCGTTTTTGAATAAAGGTTTGAAAATTGTCCTTCATGATGATAAAACAGGAAAAGAAGAGACTTTCCACTATGAAGGTGGTATTGCAAGTTATGTAACTTTCTTGAACCAAAACAAAACACCTTTGTTTGAAGAACCTATCTATATGGACAAAATGGTTGGAACTACTCGTGTAGAAGTGGCAATGCAATATACAGACTCATATAATGAGTCAATCTTATCTTTTGCAAACAATATTAACACTCATCAAGGCGGAACTCACTTAACAGGTTTTCGTAATGCGATTACGCGTGTTTTGAATGATTATGCAAGAACTAATAAAATTCTGAAAGATTCAGAACAGAATCTTTCAGGGGATGATGTTAGAGAAGGTTTAACCGCTATTGTTTCAGTAAAAATTGAAAACCCAGAGTTTGAAGGTCAAACAAAAGAAAAGCTCGGTAACTCCGAAACAATGGGTGCCGTTCAAGATGTTGTAAGAGAAAAATTGCAAGAGTGGTTGGAATTTAACCCTAAGATTGCAAGAACAATTATTGAAAAAACTCTTCAGGCGCAAAGAGCAAGAGAAGCCGCTCGTAAGGCAAGAGAGTTAACAAGAAGAAAATCTGTTCTTGAAAATTCAACACTTCCTGGCAAACTTGCAGATTGTTCAAATAGAGAACCTGAAAAATGCGAAATATTTATCGTTGAGGGAGATTCTGCAGGCGGTTCTGCAAAACAAGGCAGAAATAGAATGTTTCAGGCAATTTTGCCTCTTAGAGGTAAGATTTTAAATGTAGAAAAAGCTCGTCTTGATAAAATTTATGCCAATAACGAAATTCAATCAATGGTTCAGGCTTTTGGTATTACAATAAGCAAAAACGAAGAAGAGTTTAACCTTGACAAACTTCGTTATCATAAAATTATTATCATGACAGATGCTGATGTTGACGGTGCACACATAAGAACACTATTGTTAACATTCTTCTTTAGATATGCAAAACCGCTTATTGAAAATGGTTATGTATATATCGCTCAGCCTCCGCTGTTTAAGGTTACACAAGGCAAAACTTCTGAATACCTTTATGACGAGCATGCGCTGGATAAAATGCTTAAAGAGCGTGGTATCAAATCTTTGAGCTTATCAGATAAAACTAAATCAAAAGTCAAAACAGGGGACGCTTTGGCAGAATTGATTGCAAATATGTCAACTTTCTATAAAGCATACAATAACCCGATTTTGAACATTATACCGTCTGTAGTTTTAAGAGGTCTTATTCGTTCTGATGTCAAGCCGGAAGATTTTACGGACCAAGCTAAGATGACAGAAGTGGTTGACTATTTGTCACACTATTTGAAAGACCATGCCGAAAACTATAATGTAACAGAGGCTAAAAATTACAAAGTAGAGCTTAAATATAGTGCAGAAGTAGGACGATATGCAATTCAGCTGGAACTTTTTGAAAATGAGCACGAGATGATTACTGCAAATATTATCAAGTCAAATGAATTTAAGCGTCTAAAAAATGCTTATCCTTTGATTCGTGATTTCTTGATTGAAGAAGAAGATCACTTGATTCTTGAGAGTGAAAACGGAGAAGTTGAAATAAAATCATTTGAACAGTTGCAAAAAATTGTTGATGATAGAGGTCAAAAAGGCTTGCAAATTCAAAGATTTAAAGGTCTTGGTGAAATGATGCCTCAACAACTTTGGGAGACAACAATGGATCCGGAAACAAGAACCCTTCTAAAAGTTAATTTGGAAGATGCGATGATGTGCGATCAATTGTTTGATGTTCTTATGGGTGACAAAGTTGAGCCAAGAAGAGAATTTATTGAAGCAAATGCCGTTTACGCAACAAATATTGATACATAAATAATAAAAAACGGAGATTAATCTCCGTTTTTTTATGCTCTGTTTTTTAATTTCAAATCTTCAAACAGAGTATGTATTTGTCCTTGGTTGTTTAGTGTTACTCTTATAAAGTCTCCTAATTTACTTTTTGCAAGATAGAAACATGGAGCGGTGCTTTCTTGAAATCTGTATGGAAAAACGCAGCATTTTTCGTTGATTTTGCTTTCTAAATCATCCTTTAGATATTCTACGGCATCAATTGTCTTGTCATACAGTTGACCTTCTTGTATTTCTTTGTTGAGCACAAATCTGCTGATAAATCTTAGTTTGGCATGGTTGTTGCTCATAATGTTTTCGAAGATGCAATCATCATTAATAATCTCTTCTATTTCTTTATATCGAGAACTTGTTTCATCCAAATTTTTTATTATAGTTTCAAGTTTTATTTTTATAGGAAAGTTATATTCTTCCAGTTTTTGGAGTGTAAGATATTTATCGCCCTCATATTCTGAATTTAATTTTTCAGGTTCTAAAAATTTTACAATATTGTATAAAGAATTTAAATTTTTATCTTTGGTAAGTAAATTTATAAGTTCTTCTTTTAATTCAATTTGTCTTGATAAACGATTGCCAGTATCTTTATGTATGTATATATTTCCGTGTATTGCTTCATGAAAACTAGAGATGCTTTTTAGTTTGTCTGCAAGATCAATATCTTTTTCAAATCTTAAAATAAATTTGTAATTATTACGCTCATCATCCTTTAGTAATTCAAAAGTATATTTACCTTCTTTTTTTAGATTATGAATATTTTGTCTGGTTTTATTGTTTAATTCTTTTGTCATTAATAATTCATCAGATGTAAAAGACGGATATTTCGCCCAATCATCAATAATTTCATCAGAATATGTATGTTCTTTGAATTCAGTCAAAAGTTCCTGAATTGTTTTTCCTGCTTTTACATTATTAAAGATTAATCCCACTTTGTCTAAATTTGAAGAATAATTTTGTTCGAAAGTTTCAAAATACTGTTTTCTATATCTTGGTGGAAATGCTATAATAGACTGAAATATTTTTTCTGTACCTTTAAGAGCCTGTTGTTTTTCCTCATCTTTAGGATTTTCTATAGATTTTATAGCAATTTGTTGGTACATGGTTTCTAATTTTTTATATGGTTTTAGCTTGCTTAAAAAATCAGTGCGTTCAGGTTTTTCTGCAATAAATTCATTATATTTTTCTTCTATTGTTATTTGTTTTTTTTGTGTTGCTGCCGGTTGTTTTATTTTTGTAATACTGTACTTTTTTAAATATTTGCAAACAGAAGAAATTCCCATTCCTCCAAGTTCTTCACCCATTTGCTTTAGGCTTAACCCTCTGTTTGCCATTTCTTGCAATTTTGCTTTTAATTCTTCTTCACTAAAATCAGAAACATATCTTTTTCTCTTTGTTTTAACTTCCATTTTAGAGGCTATAGTACTTTTTGTTTCTTTCTTTTGGGGAGATTTTTTTGTTTCGGTTTTTTCTGCTATATTTACAATATCTGTTGTATTCATGAATGTTTCCGCAACAGTTGCTGCCATGGCTACAAGAGTTGTTGTAAAAGTTTTCCATCCCAAAGGATTTTCCATTAATTTTTTAACTCTTGTACTTAAATCACCGTTAATATTTTTTATAAAGCTGTCAACTAATTTTTCATTAGTTAGTTCTATAGCCTTTTTTCTGCCTTTAAAATGAACGGTTTCTGTATTGAAATTTGGAGTTAAATAATTTGGTTTTGTATCATTGTTGCTTTTGTATGGGGCTAGTGATAAAATCTTCATTACAAAAATCCTTATACTTTAAAGTTCTTATAAGGTTTAAAGTAAGAAAAGATTTAAATTTGCGAATTTCATTAAATAAATTAATAAAAATTTACAATAAATTTTTATATAACTAATCTATTGTTTTTTAATTCTGAACCAGTTAACAAATTTGTTAACAATTGTGTCTTGCGGAATTTCGTCAGGAGTTTCCGAAAAGTCTATTTCATTTTCTGATTTATCTTCAGAAAATTCAAATAAATCGTCATCCGGTTGATCTTTTCGCTTTCCTTTCTGTTGAAAATACATTCCGCCGCCGCCCATACCGCTTCCGTCTTTATAGGCTGCTCCGGCTTTCATTGGTGGGTTGATATTTCCAAAATCAAAAGACATAATTATTGCCTCTGATTATACATTGCATGTATATTATAACTCGTTTTTTAATGTTTTACACTATATTCGTGATAAAATCATTCTATAGGAGTATTAAAAATGAAAAAAGTTTTGAGTTTTTTATTTGTCTATTTAATGTTTTCTTCTATTGTAATGGCAAAAGATATAAGATTTGTGCAGATTACTGATGTAAGGTATTCGGACAGTAATAATAATTTGACAACAGTAGTAAATGCTGTAAATTCCGAGAAAAATGTTAAATTTGTTATATTTACCGGAGATAATATAGAAAGACCTGCAAAAGAAAATCTGGAAGGCTTTATTAAAGAAGCTAATAGGCTAAAAGTTCCTTATTATATTGCATACGGAGATAAAGATGTAAATAAATATAAGGACTTTGGAAAGAAAGAATATACAAAGCTTTTAAGAAAAAAAGCTAAAAAATATAAACAAGATTTAACAAATTATACTTTTGAAAAAGAAGGGGTTGTGTTTTTTGTTGTAGACGGTTCAAAAGAGGTTATACCATCAACAAACGGTTATTATAAAGCTGATGTGTTAGATTGGCTCGATGCAAATTTAGCCCTTTATCCTAAAAAAAATGTTGTAATTTTTCAACATTTCCCACTTATATCTCCTACAGAAAATGAAAACTATTACACTTTTAAACCTGAATCTTATTTAAAGCTAATAAATGACCATAAAAATATTAAAGCTGTAGTTTCCGGTCATTTTGGAGTAAATAAAGAAGAAACCGTAAATGAAGTTATGCATATATCAACCGCACCCGCTCCATTTTACAGGGTGATTGATATGATGGATTGTACATCTAAAAAACCTGAGTTTTGGGCGCAAATAAAAGAGGCTAAAAAAGACTAGGTGTTTATAAATCTAATAAACTCTTTCCAAAAACCTTTTATTCCATTTTGCCAAGGCTTTGCAACGCCTTTGTAATAATCTTCATAGTCGGCTATAATGTTTCTCGGAAGTTCTTTTCCTTCACTTAATGTTTGCGCTATAAATTCAAGATAATCATCCTGTTCTTCTCGAAATTCTATATCTTTATAGCGAATATCCTCATCAGCCTCATAGTGAATAAGCGCATGATAGGCACACTCAATATTTTTGTCTTTACTATCAGGGAAAAGTTTTATAGCTTCGCGCACATTCTTGCGTTCTGTTAAAACAGAATAAATTAGTCTTCCTACAAACTTTCTGTCATTAAAATTATTTTCCATTGAACGAATACGGATCTACTATTTTTATATCAAAATTGAGGTCTTTTGGTCCTAAATTTCCATGGTAATTTGTTTTTGGACCTTCTGATAAATCTATGCCGCCACTAGAACCTTGTTGATCTTGCGGGGTCACATATTTTTCAAATCGTCTCTTTGACTGTATTAAGTTTGGCTTTTGTTTTTTTGTAGAGCAAGCAGATGTCATGATGCTCACAAACGATAAAATCAATAGAACTGAAAGAAATTTTTTCATACTAAAGACCTCTCTAGCATGATTATAACATTTTTTTTAATATTTTAATCCTGCTTAAGAATGATTATTATATATAACAAAAAGCACTACATTTTTTGTAGTGCTTTTTATCCTATCCTTCTAAAATCTTTCTTATTAATTCATTAACTGTTTTTGGATTAGCTCTGCCTTTGGTTTCCTTCATAACCTGACCGACAAAGAACCCTAACAGATTTGTTTTACCGTTCCTGTAAGCTTCTATTTCGTTTGGATGAGAGTTTACTACTTTTTCAACAATTTCTTTTATGGCTCCTTCATCAGAAATTTGGCTCAAACCTTTTTTCTCAACTATAGCAGATGCTTTTTCGCCATTAACTATCATTTCTTCAACAAGAATTTGTTTTCCGATGTTGTTAGAAATTGTACCTTTTTCTATCAAGCTGATTAGTTCAGCCAAATTTTCAGGTGTTAATTTTGTATCAGTAATTTCAACCTTATTTTCTTTTAGGTATGCTGCAATTTCACCCATGATAAAGTTGATAGCAGTTTTTGGATTTGCGCCCAATTCAAGAACTTTATCAAAGAAAAGTGCCAAAGGCATTTGTTCTACAATTACAGAGGCATCATACTCGCTCAAGCCAAGTCCCATATATCTTTGGCGTTTAGCTTCAGGAAGCTCCGGCATTGTTTTTCTAATGTTTTCAACCCATTCTCTTGAAATTTCAAGTGGCATCAAATCAGGCTCAGGAAAATATCTGTAATCGTGAGCATCTTCTTTTCCTCTCATCGAACGGGTTTCTTTAAGGTTATCATCCCAAAGTCTTGTTTCTTGAACAACTTGACCGCCTTCTTCCACTATTTCAATTTGTCTGTCAATTTCGTATTCAATAGCTCTTTGAAGTGCTGAGAAGCTGTTTACATTCTTAATTTCAGCACGAGTACCAAATTCTTTAGAACCTTTAGGCATAATGGAAATGTTTGCATCGCATCTCATTGAACCTTCTTCCAAGTTCCCATCGCAAACACCTAGGTAGCGAACGATATTTCTAAGCTCTTCCATATAGTTTCTTGCTTCTTCAGAAGAACGCATATCAGGTTCTGATACGATTTCAAGAAGCGGTGTTCCGGCTCTGTTTAAGTCAACAAGAGAGTATGTTGCTCCGTTGATGCCTGCGGCACCGACATGGACAAGTTTACCTGCATCTTCTTCCAAGTGAGCGCGAGTAATACCGATTCTTTTGCCTTTAACATTTATCCATCCGTTTATACAAATAGGTTCATCGTATTGTGAAATTTGATAACCTTTCGGAAGGTCAGGATAAAAATATTGCTTTCTGTCGAATTTGCATCTTGCAGGAATTTCACAATTAAGTGCAAGACCTAATAAGATACCCATGTTTACACATTCTTTATTTAATACAGGCAAAACCCCCGGCATACCAAGAGTGATAGCACTTATATGTGAATTTTGTTCACTTCCGAACTCAGTAGAATCCGGTGCAAAAATCTTTGATTTAGTTTTAAGTTGTGCGTGAACCTCAAGCCCAATAACAACTTCATATTTATCTCTCAAATCTGACATAATTTATCCTCGCTTTTATATTAAGTTTATTTTAGCATAAACATAGAAAGTGTTTTATATATTCTTCAAATGCTCAATTTTAACTTCAGGTTTTAAAATTACGGAAATTGCATCTATCCTGTACTTTTTATATTTTGGATTTTCTTGAAGGTAAATAAATAATCCCTGTCTTATGTGATTGTACTTTGTCTTTGTAATTGCTTCCATAGGACTTCCGCAAATATCTGTTTTTCTTGTTTTTACCTCAACAAAAACAAGCGTATCTTTGTCTTGTGCAATAATATCAATTTCCGAAAGTTTAGAAAAATGACGGTTTGTTTCTAAAATTTTGAATCCTTGTTTTGCAAGATAATTTTTTGCGATTTCTTCACCGTTTTTTCCGATTGAAATATTTGTCATAAAAAGATTGTAAATATTTTGTAACATGATGTCAATTGTTACAAAAATAAAAACTTTAAATATATAAGGGATATTGGATATAGCTATGACTGATGAATTAAATATAACAAAAATGCCAGATTTTGCAGTAACGAATTGGTTTAACAATTCATCTTTTGCGATGAATAATCCCTTTAAGTGTGCAGAATTTAATGTGTTTGACAACTATTTCCAAGAAAATATGCCTGCGTTTGATAATTTTAATTCTTCATCATATATTCCGCAATTTAACTTTGCATTTGATTTTAAAAATTTCCAAATACCTAATTTTAATTGGAATTTTAGTTTCCCAAAATTTGATTTTAATGCATCTTCTTCACAATTCAAAACACCTGTATTAGATTCTTTCTGGGATAAACCAAGTCTCAGCAGCGAAAAACCAAAGTCTTCTGCAAAACCTGTTGCATACAAAAAGAATACATCGGGAGTAGAGGATAAGAGTTATTTAAGTTTATCTAAAACAGAAGCATATAAAAAAGCTGAAAAAGATCCAAATCTTGAAAAATTAACAGGTGGAAAAGGATGGTCTGTTTCCGAGAATTCGTTTAAAACAGATATACCGTTTGCTAAAAAAGGTACCTCAAAAATATTAGAAGAAGTTTCAAAACTAACCGGTGAAAAACTTGTTATAACTTCTGCATTAGGTACAGGACAAGCTCATAATCCTCATAAAAAGAGTGGTTATGATAGCCACCATAACGCAGCAAATCCGAAATTGGATATAAGAGCGCACGGAAATGCTAATCAGCTCGCAGAAAAACTTAGAAAAACCGGATATTTTTCTTGGGTGCTATCAGAAGGTGACCATGTTGATGTTCAAATTGATTACAAAAAGTTTTCAGAATTGGTATAAAAGTAAGTAGGTTGGGTGAAACCCAACAATATTTTTTGTTACCAAAGCCGGACATTTCGGACATTTTAAGTCAAACAACCTTCAATCACTAAAATTGATAAAAGCTGGATTGCTCAATGTTTTTGCCCTCGCAAAGACATGAAACACTTCTGACCAAAAGTACTGTTGTAAAAGAACTGTCAGTTTGGTATTTTTGAACAAAGAATTTGAGAATTATTTGTATAAAAATCTTATTTGTAGGTATAATAACAGTCGGTTTGAGAAAAAAGAACTGTAGATTTGAACCTTATGTACAGGTTTTATAAAGCTATAAAATAACACATAGCTATTTAAAAGCTATACAACAATGCCTACTTTGTTAAATTTTATTAACATGTTTGATAAAAAAACTTTTATATGCTTTGCTATAAGTAGCTAGTACCTTTCTCTAATCAACGAAAAGGAGAGCAAAAAGTCTTTGCCCTAGTGGCAGAGGGCTTGAAAATATCTGCCTAGAGAGAAAGGTTAGTTTAATGAATAAAAAACAAACTAGCAAATCTGTAGCATCAAAAGCTTCTGATATACTCAGAGACAATCGCTACAGCAGTAAATCTAAATCTGTTGCAGGTTCAGCTTTATCACAAACTAAAACTGGCAAACGCAGCAAATAGTTAGATTTGGGGTGGAGGTATGAGTTAAATACTCTGCCTCCATTTTTTATGCGGCAATATTGTTCATAGCTGATTTCCAATTATTTAATGCTTCGGGTATTTTTTCCTCAATCCATTTTATAGAATCAGTTTCAAGAGCTGAATTTACAATATTATCGTAAAGTTCTTTTATATACTCATGTTTAAATTCTCTATGAGCTTCTTTTATCTTAGCTACAATTTTTAAAATTTCAATTAACTGCTTTATTGTTATAGGAACAATTTTCTGTTTTGCACCTTCAAATTCATATTTATTGCTTTGATGGTATGTGTTAATAGTATCTCTATGTAGTGATGGAGCAACAAACAAGCAATAACACACTTTATCAGCATTTGCCGTTTCAAAATCTCTTAAATGTCGCATTACTGGCTGTCCTTCATTATACCATTGGTCTCTGCTTGATAACATTGTTACTTCGCAAGTTGCATTAAAGTCATCATAGTAACATTCTATATCAGGAACACCAGCAGGAGCCGTAAAAGTAGGTTCATTATCATCACCAACAACACTGTTTGGCTTGATTAATAAAGAATCATTAATAATATTTAGTGCTACATTTGTCCATTTTTCCAATGCTATTGACGGCTTCAAATCTAAATTCCTAATATTTGATAATGCTTCTATTGCTTCATCAATTTTTGATAAATCATTGCTATAATCGTATTTTATTTCCAAGTTCTGCAAATTAGTACGATATGCTCTTAATTCTGCAATTTTAGATTTTAATTCTGGTTTAGAAACAGGCATAATAATTGATGTTAGGTCAATATTTAGCTTCTCTTCCAAAGAATTTATATCACTTATAATATTCTGTAGTATCTCTTGCAACTTTTCTACAGTATCAAATGGCAAATCATAAGCTCCATATGTACTAAAATATCTTATCCATTCAGCTTTTTCCATATCAATAGCATGTCCGTCATCATTCTCTAATATTGAATTGATTTCAACCATTCTTCTTGGCTCTATATCAATACAAGTATTTCCATATTTACCTCTAAGATAAATATACTTAGTTATACGCATGTATCTGATAATGTTATCTGTGTACTCTTTTGTGTTGTTTTCCGGATTTTGAAATGAAGATAAATATTGGCTAATATAACATTTTCTATATATTTCTTTTGCTTCATTGTTTGGTTTTGCTTCATAATTCATTCTAAAATCAATTACTTTTTGTGCAACATTATCAATCTCTGCATAATTATTTAACGACAATGCAAATATACCAAATTCAATTTTTGTAAGACCTTTTGCTTTAATTCCTTTTTGTTCACATAATTCATTTACTTTTTTAATTAGTCTTAGTGTATTTACAAATGGTTTTGAGTTCCAATCTCTGCGTTCAGTTTCAACTGCATTTGGATATTGCAGCTTTAATAATTGTTCAAACATAAATTCATCAAATGTAATTTCATTATTGAGTAATTTATTACCAATATCGGTTATAACAATTTTTCTATTACTTCTATCAACTAAGCCTAATTTTTCTAGGGGAGACATAGATTGTCTGCCACGCATTGGAGGGTCACTATAATTTTTAGCATTAAAAATACTCTTTGCTTGCTCATATGACATTTCAATGCTTTTATCTTTTAACAAGTTTATTTGTTCTTCTTTTAGACCATTAAATGTTTGTGTTGAATCAGTATTAAGATATTCTCTATTTTTTATAAGAAGTATTTGAAATTTTATCTGTGTTTCTGTATTCCATTCCTCATTTTCAATTTCTTTTGCAGTTTTTAAAAAAGCCGGTATTCTTTCAGCTTCTCTTATTGTTGTTGTCATACTCCATAATGTATCCAAAGCAAATCTCCTTAATAGTTAATTATTAATACTTCCTCTGTAACAGAATTCTTGTTTTTTGTTTGATAGTTTGAGTTACTATAATTATAATTTAAGTTAATAACTCTATATTTATCCGCATTGTTCCTTGCCCAATTTATTAAAATTTTGTTTTCTTTATTTTTACTTCTAAGCACATTTGATAGAGCGAATTTAATGTTATTATTATGCAAATCATCAAGAAAAGAGAGTAAATCTTCTTCATCTTTATTGCTCCATCCGCCTTGTTCATTATAGGTAGCGCAAGTTATTAAGTATGGTGGGTCTGCATAAACAAAGCTATTTGAATTTAATTTTGATATATCAAATTCCCTAAAATCTTTGTTTGAAAATTCGTAATCTTTTGATTCAAGTCTTGCTATAAATTTT
The DNA here is from genome assembly GCA_902777605.1 of uncultured bacterium. Lineage (GTDB taxonomy): Bacteria > Cyanobacteriota > Vampirovibrionia > Gastranaerophilales > Gastranaerophilaceae > CAG-196. The sequence goes on from CACYUI010000018.1 coordinate 36,100, forward strand.
TTTAGCTTTTCTTTCATTTTTTCATTAAAATCACGCTTACCAGCTGGTAAATTAAATTTACCTTGACTATTAAAACGAATTTGATTATTAAATGAATACAATATAAGAGTGTAAAGCATTGCATAATAATAGTAGTCAAGACTTGTTTTTTTATTAAAATCCTCTCTTAATTTTAAAAACTTATCTTTATTATATGGAGCGAGTCCTGTATTACTATCACACTTATAATATTCATATCCGTATTTTGAAGTATTTGACAAGCCATAAGTATCAATAATCTCTTCTATCATTGATAGAAATTCATCACCAAAGTTTTTAAACATACTAAAAAGATAAGTTAAATTGTCATTTGTATCGTTTAAAATTGTTCTATTGCTCTGAACATTTACACCAACATTAGCTCCACCACAAAATAAATCAACAAAAATATCAATGTTTTGAGGGAATAGTGGTAATATCTGTGGAAGCAACTTAAACTTTCCTCCTGTATAATTAAGAGGTGATTGTATTAATTCTGTATCAGAAGCCTTTTCTAAAAGCATTTGCATACAAATAATCTTTCCGCATTTTCTTCAATATTGGATTTACCTGTTGAAAATGCTTTATAATCTTGAGAGAATATCTTAACAATACCTTTAGCTTCTAATATATTCATAATATCAATGTCTGACAATTTAGCATTGGAGCGGTCATTTCCTTTCTCTGCCATATTGTTATATGAAAGCACAATATATTTTGCTTTTATATTGCTGATTAAATCTCTAAAAGCTTCGGTTGCGTTGATAGTACAGTATTCGCTTTTTAAAGATGCCCTATCCATTTTTTTTGCAACACCAATGACTTCAGGTTTCTTCCAGCAAGCCACATTTTCTAATAAATGATAAGCATCACAATATTGTCTCGAATTGTATGGTGGGTCTAAATAAACTACATCTGCTGAAATAACTTTTACAAGATTGTTAATATCTTCGTTATATATTTCATTTTGATAGTTTGTTGCTTCAATTTGCGGAACAAGTAATTCAAGTTTCTTATCCAAATCGCCATTCTTTCTATAGGCATCATAGTGCCCACAGGTATTAGCAATTTTATCCATAGCGTAAAGTAGAGATGTAATCAGAATATATTTTTCTCTTTGATTCAGCAACCCATTTTTAAATTGTTTTTCAATATCTTCTCTTATATATCCTATCTTACGACAATTCTTTTTACTGAAATAAGTATCTGCATAATTCTTAGACATATAATTATCAGATGACACAGAAGATTCATTATACTTATTGATATAGCATATAACCTTTGACAGAGAATAATCTTCTGTTCCAAACCAAGTTTGATGACAAACATAATTGCTGTATAAAATATCATTGACTATTAAATGTTTATCTTGAAAAATAGAAGCTACTGCTCCTGTACCTGCAAATAAATCTGCAAAAGTTCTAAAATTTCCACATTCCTTATCTATAACAGATTTTATAAACTGATTGAGTTTATATTTATTACCTAAATACCGTCTATTATTTATAGAAAAATAATCAACATTATCTACTAGTTCTTTGTTATCAACAATAAGCCTTAAAGTACTGGAATAAGTTTTTGCTCCAGCACTTTTTATCCGTATATTCTTCTGTCTTTCTAGACTTTGAACAGACACACTTAAACCTTCCTATTCTCCAACATCATTGTAATACAAATATATCTGTCATGTCCATTTATTTAGTTGTGTAAAATTTTATAGGAATAAACTAATTATAATTCCTTTTTAATTTACTAAAATTGTACAAAAATTATTATTTTACACTTGCAATGATAAAGCTTCTCATGTATTTATTGTCAGAAATAACTTAGTATCTATCAAACTCATACCCCACATGCAAATACACCTAATAGGCTGAAACCCAATAAAATCAACATTTATTTTTAACAGTCCCAAAATAGTCCCTTTTTGGGGTAAAAATGACCATTTTTTGAGGTCGGTTGAATTTCTGAAACGCAATAAAAAAGAGCCTCTTTGGCTCTTTTATTAAATGGAGCGGGAGACGAGGCTGTCTTGACCTGTTCGCATTAAACGTGCCTACATGTTTTGACTGCGTGATTTTATCACTTGTCAAAAGCACTCCGCACTCTGCTCACAGGTCTCTCAAACTCGGACAGGTCTTTGACCTGTGGCGAGTTCTCACCTCTTTTGCACACACTAAAATAAAAAAGCCCTGAACAAAAGTTCATGGCTTCTTTATGGAGCGGGAAACGAGGCTCGTGTCTTGTTCGCTCGCATTTAACGGCATTTTGCATTTTGTTTTACAGCAATTTCATTGCTGTAAAAGAACACATGGTTTGAGAAGAAAGAACAGATATTTTGAGAATTATTTTGGTGCAAAAAATTGCACACTACGCACTTATTCTTGTTATTGTTTGGTTTCACACAATCTACAGACTAATTGAGACTAATAAATATCAAAAAAGTGACATTAATTAAATTTTTTCTTGTAATAGTAAATATCAGAAATTATCATGATAAAGCCAATTAGATAATAAATTAAAATT
>CACYUI010000019.1 GCA_902777605.1 uncultured bacterium
TTCAAACGCATCCTGAATTTCTTTTGCAAACTTTTTTCTAAATTCAGAATACGGAATATCTAGTGTTTCTTTAGTCAATTTATTTTTCAAAATCATCTTTAAAACCTCTTATGTTATCAAGTTCAATGTTGTAGCGTTTGCCGTTTTTATCAACACAAGTTGCAAAATCGACTGTTTTATCGGCGTATTTGTTTTCCCAGAAGCAAATCAGTAGTCCGATTTCTTGTGTTTTTAAGTTTAAAATTTTTGTTCCATATAGCATATAATCTTTTTCAACCATAATTTGCTCCTTTCAAGCTACACCATTCATCGCTCTATAATCGGCAAACATCAAGTCTATGTGTCTAAAAAGTTATCATTTCAACACAAAAATGTGAGTTCAAGCTGTTTATTATATAATCAAGATATGGCAAAACAAATATCAAGCAGTCTTAGATTTAAAGAAATATTAGAAAATACTGTTCTTAATAATTATGACAATAAAATTGTCTATGATAAGAAAATTAAGGACTTTAGTCAACAGATTGAAGCTATTAAACCTAATAGTTTTTTTCGGTATAGAACTTGTGGCGAATGGGCAATTAATGCTATGGGGCAAAACATAGTTACCTTTTCAAAACCAAGCGAATTTAACGATCCATTTGACAGCCTTGTATATGTCGATACTGATCTTATAATTAAAAACCTATTTAATCCTAAAATACAACATCAATTGGCACAATGGTTAAATATAAACAAAAATCTTGAAAACATCCTACCGAAAGAGAAACTTAATAATATATTATCTGTTATCAATGAACCAGTTCCAGAGTATCAAACCACAATAAAGCTTGCTAAACCACAAATTGAAAACATGATAAATTATATTGTATCTGACAGTTTAATTTTTTTAAAAAATTATCCATACATTGCGTGTTTCTCTGAAACACCCTACTCTCCAACAATGTGGGCGCACTATGCTGACAGCCACAAAGGATTTGTTTTAGAATACGACAAAAATCTGGGAACACATTCTTGTATAAATTGTCAAAACAGGTGTTCATATGAACATTTTGACCTATTGCTTCCGGTAATTTATTCTGAAGATAGATTTAATGCTAGTAATTTTGTATTGTCATATCTGTCAGCAAAAATGTTTAGGAATACAACGGATATGTTTTTGCCGGAAGATGATAAGTTGGCTATGCATAAAGTTTTATTATATAAATCTATGGATTGGGAGTATGAAAAAGAATGGCGTTTAATTTCCCTTTGTAAAACGACACCTAGAGTAGTGCAAAAACCAATTGGAATTTATTTAGGTATAAATATGCCTGTTAACGTAAAGAAAGAGTTCTGTAATTTTGCATTTAAAAATGATATCAAAGTTCATGAAATGTACATAGATCAAACATCTAAAATATACAAAATAAATAGTAGAGAGATTAAAAATTGAACACAATTTGAACACCGATTAAACACCTTTTAAACGGCATTTAAATCTTTAACTTCTTTTTCGTGGTCGATAAAGAATGCGTTTAGAACATCTGCATCATTTCGCAGATGCTTAACTACCGGCGCAAGATTATAGCATTCTTCAATCTCAAGTTGGTTTGCAACAAAATAATCAATAACAACTGCTGTGTTATAAATATTTTCTGACCACTTGCTTAATTGCTTAAATTCTTTTGGAGTAATATTCAATCCAGTTTTTTCCATACAACCTCCTTCTGGGTGTCATATACATCACTCTTATATGGACAGAAGTCAAGTTTTACACATAGTATTTTAATATTAGAATATACTTATGGCAGATAATCTAACAAAAGAACAGCGTCATAAGAATATGACAAATATTAGAAGTACGAATACGAGGATAGAAAAAGATGTTACAAAAGCATTGTGGAATCTTGGTTATCGTTTTCGCAAGAATGTAAAAACTTTACCAGGTAAGCCTGATATTGCGATACAAAAGTATAAAATAGTCATATTTTTAGATTCTTGTTTTTGGCATAAATGTCCTGAACACTTCAAAAAACCAAAGTCTAATTTAGAGTATTGGGAGCCGAAAATAAAAAGAAATATTGAAAGAGATGCTGAAATCAATCAATATTATAAAGACAATAATTGGCATATATTAAGAATCTGGGAACACGAAATTAAGAAAACAAATTTTCAAAATACAATTGAAAAAATTAAAAACTTTATAGAAACCTATAAACTATAGGTATTAAACAGCAATTAGTTCTTTATTTCGTTGCTTATCAGGTATTAAGTTGTCTTGGCAGCTTTTCTCAATTTCTTCTGCAATTCTTTTTATAACGGATACACAAACAGAATTACCTGCCTGTTTGTATAATTTAGCATCACTCATATTCTTAGGTAACTTAAAATCTTTACTAAAACCTTGCGTATTAAAGCATTCATGAGGCGTCATCTTTCGTATTCCATATTTAGTTTTAACGATGCAAACATTATGACCGCCTTCCCCTTGATTTGCTGTTAATGTCGGGACAACCCCGCTTTTATTTTTTCTAACGTATTTTCTTCTCCATTGATATATTGCAGAATCATCATCCATTGCTTCTACAAGTTTTTCATACAAATTACCTTTGTACTTATCTTTAGTATAATAATACTTTTCTTCATATTTTCCTTGGAAATTAATTATATCGCTTAGTTTAGTAGTTAGTTTAATCGGTAACGGGAATTCAAAATCTTTCCATTGCTCTTTATTTTTAAATGCAACTATATAAATTCGTTCTCTATTTTGAGGGATATTACCGTACTCCATTGCATTTAAAACAGCATATTTAACGTGATATCCTTGTTTTTTTAATTCATTAATAATTACTAAAAAAGTGTTCCCATTGTCGTGGCCAACTAAATTTTTAACATTTTCTAAAAATATAATTTTTGGCTTTTTGTCTTTTATTATACGTGCCAATTCAAAAAATAGTGCGCCACGGCCTTTTTCGTCATCAAAACCCTGGCGTCTTCCAGCAATACTAAAAGCTTGACATGGAAAACCAGCCAGCATTACGTCAAAATCAGGAATTTCAGATGCTTTTACGTCTCTAATGTCACGGCAATCTACTTTTAAATCAAAGTTTTCTTCGTATGTTTTAACTGGATAAGGATCAAATTCATTGGCATATATAGTTTTAAAGAAGCCCGTTTCTTCAAAACCAAGATCAATTCCTCCAACGCCAGCAAAAAATGACGCACATGTTAACATACGAATACCTCCTTCTCATTTTATTTTATATCAAAAATCGCGGCGCGTTGCAATTAATTTACAATTTTATACATTTTATTTTTTACGATTATCTTCTATAATTGCACAGCGCCTAATATCGAAAATAATATCAGGAGAAAGATTTTTAGCATCAACAAATAATTTTTGAAGGCTTACATGCGGCCGGCGTCCTTCATCTTTTTGTTCTTGAATTGATTGTTTTTTATTAGCAGAATATTTGCTAAATTCCTCAGAATTAATTTTTAAGTCATATATATACAATAAATTATCATCCAGTTTAAATCTTAAATAAACAAGATCGTCAAATTTACATTTAGGGCCAAAAGAGGATAAATCACCATCAAATCTTGAAGTTGCTTTAAATTCTATCTTTTGTTTTGTGACGGGATCTGTTGCATCTCCGCATTCTGAGCCTCTATTCCATAATAGTCCTAAGCAATAACATCCCATTGGTTCGCTTATTGCATCAGGCATATTTATACCGCGATGGCTTGTATTTGATATATATGTATTTAAATCTTTCCATTTAAAATATGCATTGCAAGTTTCATTAATTCTCGCATCGTCAATAGCAATTTGTCCAAATTTTTTAAATTGAGCCATTATAGTAATCTCCACCATTCGCTTTTCCCACATGAATTATTATATGCGAATTTTTTTATATGCACAATGCAATGAAGAAAGATTAAGATATTTCAATAAAAACTTTTTAAATAATTATAAAACTTCTTTTTTTAAACGTTCGTATTCATAATTTGATAGTAGTTCGCTTCTTACTATATCTTGATGATGTTGCTTTATATATTGAACAAATTCTTCGTCTTTAATATGTTCTGGTACATAATAATCTATTTTTCTAATTGCAGTTTTGGGCAAATCAAATTCCATTAATAAACTTGCCCTTTGCGACATATAATCATTTTCAAGCATTGCTATAAATAAAGAGTAGTCACCTGGTGTAAGATTGTATAACTTGCATACATATTTCTGCAATTCATTAAAACAACCAAACCATTTTGGAAGCTTATAATCAAACCAGTGTCGTTGAATCTGGAAACCAGATGTCAATGCATAGTTGTAATCATTACTATTATCTTCATGTAAGTATTTAACTTCGTTTTTTACAACAGCATAAAGATTGTGCACTATATTGCATTTTTTTATTAATACCGCTAATTTTTTAGGAGTTATATTGCCTCCCGTTTCTGTTGGTTTTATTAGATTCTGAAAACAGAGTTCTAATATGTTTAAAGACTGGTTATAGTTTGGATAATATGTCCAATTAATTAAATTGTAATCCCTTTTTATATTTGTTTTTAAATAATCTAAGATATTTTTTTGTCCATCTATACTAAGACCATTTTTCTTAAACAATTCAAGTTCTTCTTCTGGTATTGATTGCAATTCTTTATATTCTTGAGATTCTTTATCTTTTATCTCTTCTTCTGGAGTATTTGCTAATATTTCTTTACTTAGAGGTTTTTCCTGATCTACAAAAGGAATGTCAATTTCTATTGCTTCTTCTTCAAATTTTTGGTAGAAAGAATGCAAATTCCCAACATAATGTTTGAACATCCTACCTGAACGTCCTTTAATGTTTTTATAATCAAAGTAGTCTATTTTCTTTTGTTTAGGACCTCTCCAATTGTTATATATAATTACATTTTTTGCTGTTGTGTTAACGCCTTCGATTATAGTTGAAGTACAAAATAAATATAATAATTTACCATCATTAAAATAATCAATTATTGATGCATTTATATGTTTCGGGAAAACTCCATTATGGACTCCAATTTTATGACGTAAACACGATGTTATTTCCCACTTATATGAAATACTGTCATTTATCCATTGAATCAGAGATACATCCCTCTCAGTATTTAAATTGCGAGAATCTAAACTTTCTAGGTACTTTGCGAAATTTATCGCAGTTTCAGTAGATTTTTGAGGAGAAGAACAATAAATAATAGTTTGATCATTACATCTTACAAGTTCTTCAAACAAACGTTTTTCTTTTATTTCATTTTCATTATAGTACGAATTTCCATTTTTAATTTCATTTTCTTCATTAACTACTAATGTATAATCATATTTTTTAAATATAACATTATATTTATCAATAAATTCTTGAGATATATTGTCAATATGCGGGCCAAGAAAATAAAATCTAGCCTTATGTTTGTTTAACATTTTATTACAAGCGTTATTTAAAACTTCATATCGTTCATCATCTCTTTTTTGGCTAATTTTATAAAATTCATCAAGAATGAACATATTAATTTTAGGCATCTCTTTATATTCCATAACTCTTTCTGCGGTCAATAGGAACAAATTACCTTTCTCTTCTGATGGTTTATCTGCAACTCTAACAATAATTTTATATTTGTCGTCATATTTTCTTAAATTATTTCTTGTTTCATTTAATAATGCTAATGTTGGTTGAATTACAACAATATTCTTATATTTATTACTTGCCACTAATTCTTCTATTAATAAACTTTTACCAAAACTTGTAGGAGCGCTAATTACAAGATTGGTTTCCGTATTTAACAATAAATCACAAACTTCTTGTTGTGCAGAATGAAAATATATATTTCCCTTTAAATAATTAGCTTTATGGAATTCTTTAGAGATTTCTCCCCTTAAATTATCAAGATAAAAATTTTCATTTTCTTTTTCGAGATATGGGTAAAAACCACACTTTGTAACAATATCAGTATATAATTTTCGCAATTCTTGTGGAATACTAATCCAATTATCAATGATATAAATTACAATATTCCTTGCCAATTGCTTATCAGATGAATCTTCGGTGTCTAAAATAAGATTAAGCTCTTTCGCTAAAGAAAAATAATCTGACCAAGTAAAAGACCTATTTCTAATCTGGCTTATGATGTTGTTGTACTCTTCTGCAAACATTTTATTCTACAACCTCATTAATGCGTTTATAATACTCTTCAATGAGAACATCTTTGGAGGGAACTGGAAAGAGCATTAGTAAAATATTTAAACAGGCAGGTCGTATTATACCCTTATTGTCAAAATAATTATATAATTCTCCTATATGAGCTTCATATTCTTTTATAAATTCTTCACAAATATTTGAATATTTTCCATACTCATCATAATTATATGTACAAAGTAAAGGAACATAAAGTGAATCAATAACATTTTCCAATGTCTTTTCTGTTCTTAACAGGTATTCCCAATCATCAATGGTTCTTCTCATTGGTTTGATAATAGTTTCTTGGTCTACTAAGCTGTCACTTGAAACCGCTTCAGAAATTTTTACAAATTGTTTTCTTACGTAATCGGCTGTAAAATGTTTTTTTATATCATCGGCTAAAGCATCAATTCCGCCCTTGGCATCAGCATACATTTTACTTTCACCTAAAACAAGTATGTTTTTAGTTTCGTCAGGCAATATATGGACAATATCAAAACTTTTCGGACTTGTATTTTTATCTACAGCAAAATAAAAACGGCCAGCAAAAGGAATTGTTCCTAAATATTTTCTTAATAATGTATGTAGTATAATTTCTCCAAGATCGCCTTCTCTTTTTGAATTTCTTGCATTAGGATCCTTATATAATTTTTCGCAAGCATTAAAAAATCTTTGGTGTTCTTTAGGATTCTGTATATGCCGATATTTTATTCCGAATACAAATTCTAGTAATGAATCCATAAGAACATCAAGAAGTTCAGAAGATTTATCTCCACTTTCATCAAAATATAAGTAATATGATTTTAATGTTTCTTGATTTATATGCTGAGGAACAATGTCTTTCATAAGTTAATTGTATTATAAATATAGCCAATATACTTTTATTTGGCATTTAATCATAAATAAAAATTCATATAGCTTTCATCAATAATATCTTGTTCGATGCCGATGTAGCGGAGGGTGATGGCGGAATAGGAATGGTTGAAAATCTTCTGCAGGAGTTCAATATTATCAAACTGTTTATAGTGGTGGTAGCCGAATGTTTTGCGCAGTGAATGTGTGCCGATTTTGTCCTGAAGATTCAATGTTTTTGCAGCCTTATTCAAAATCCTATATGCCTGGTTACGGTCAAGCCTGTTGCCTTGTTGCGTAATAAATAGCGGCTCATCTTCCGGACGGTCTTTTACAAAATCTTCAAGCACAACCTTTAGTTCCGGATTTAGCGGAAAACGTTTGTTTTTCTTCGTCTTTTTCTCTTTAATTTCAACAAAATCCCTGCCCTTAACATCTCCGACATCAAGTTTCAAAATATCAGAAATCCTGAGTCCGCAATTTATCCCGAAAATAAAAAGCACAAGATCTCGCTTTTTGCGTTTCAAGACCGCCTTCATTTTCTCAATATCCTCTCTATTCCTTATCGGCTGGACAATATTCATACTTCCTCCTATATCCCAAAATAGTCTACCCCCAAGTTGTATCGCACGAAAAACTCAAAATCCTTGCTATATCTTTCGCCCGTAATGAGCTTTGAAATATAGCTTTCGGTCATTTTGAGCCGTTTTGCAAGCTTCATTTGAGTAAATTCTTTTTGCCTCAAAGCGAACCGTATCGCAAGTTCCCGCCTGTATAAAAACACGCTTTTCGTTTTTGCCAAATTTTCATCGGCACGTTCTTTAATATAATCAATGCTTTGTAGCTCTTTGTTCTTCATAAAAACCTCCGAAACACTCTGGGGAAACACATCTAAGCCTGCCCGCAGGCTTTTGTTCGGCGCCGTAAGTGAGTAAAAACAAGTTTTTCTCGTTTACGGCTTTCTCACAATAACTCTGTTTCCAAGAAACATCAAGTCCTTAAATTTTTATGTCGAAATGATACAAAAGGGATAAATATTAGTCGGAAACAGTTCCAATTTAAGGTCGGAAGAGTGATGAATGTGAGTAAGATGAATAAAGACAAATACATTTCAATTCAAGAATTAGCAGACCTTAAAGGTGTGAGTGCCCGAGCGATTCGGATGTCGCGTGATAAATATGTCACCCGCGAGATAATTGTCAGAGGCGGAAAAAGTTTTGAAATTCTCTTATCAAGTATTGAGTTGGATTTACAGGAAAAATATTTTGAACAAAAGACACAAATAACGTCTGAATCAACGGCTTTGATACCTATTTTACCTGTTAAAAATCTTCCGACAAAAGTGAATGAGATTGCACTTGCGCGTTTGGATTTGCTCCGCGAATGGCAAAAATACAGAAAACATCACCCTGGGGGTAAAACCCGTGCCGGAGTTGAGTTTATTGAAAGCTACAATACCGGCATGTTGTATCCGCATATTTTTAAGGTGCTCGGCAAAACTTCAATCGGCTCGGTTGAGCGTTGGAAACGCAAGCTTGGAAATACGACGGATTATCATTTATTGCTGCCAAAATATGAGTATGCGACAAAGTTTCGCACCTCTTTGACCGATTATGAAAAACAGGTGTTTTTGAAAATTCTGTTGCACCCGAACAAATTTTGTGTCGGGAAAGCCATCTCGATAACCAAGCACATTTTGTCAAAAGAAGGACCAATAAATGTTCAGGATGCGACATTTCGCCGTTATGCGAATTGGTTTCGGGATAATCATTATGACATTTGGACGTTAGCTCGGGATGGCGAAAAGGCTTTGAAAGACAATGTTGAGCCTTACATTTTGCGCGACATTTTAAAACTTGAGGTAGGGGATGTACTTGTAGCAGACGGGCATAAGCTATCGTTTCTGGTGCAAAATCCATTTACAGGGAAACCTACAAGAGCGACTTTAATCGGTTTTTTGGATTGGAAATCGACAGCACTTGTCGGGTACGAGATTATGCTTGAAGAAAATACCCAAAGTATCGCATCCGCCCTGCGTAACGCCATAATCAACTTGCAAAATATCCCAAAAATCGTTTACCAGGATAACGGCAGGGCGTTTAAAGCGAAATATTTTGTGAACACGGATTTTAAGGAAACAGGATTTGAAGGGATTTATGCACGGCTTGGGATTAAGACGGTTTTTGCTCGACCGTATAACGCAAGAGCAAAAGTCATTGAACGGTTTTTTAAAGAGTTTCAGGAAAGTTTTGAAAAGCTTTTGCCGACTTATTCAGGTTCAAGTATTGAGAATAAGCCGGCGCATTTTAAGCGAAACGAGAAGTTTCATAGGCAGTATTTCAAGCCAAATTATTACCCGACGATTGATGAGGTTAAAATGCTTGTGGATAAATGGCTTGAGTTTAAGAACTCTCAGCCTTGCCCGAACGATAAAAACCATACGATAACGCAAGTGTTTGAAAACAGGACGAAAATCAAAATTGACACGGTTCGGCTTGATGATTTAATGATGACGGCTGATATCAAGACGATTTATCAAAACGGGATTCGGTTCCTCGGCACGTTTTATTATTCAGATAAACTATATGGGCTCAAAACTCAGGTTATGATTCGATATTCACTTTTTGATTTATCCGAGATTAAAGTTTACACAGTCAAAAATCAGTTTTTATGTACCGCAAAACGCGTAACAAAAGCTCATCCGATGGCTTATCATCTCGGCGATATCAAAGACGTTGAGGATTTGAAACAAAAAATTCAAAAGCAAAAACGGCTTAAAAATAAGACGATTAAAGAATTACAGAAGTTTTTGCCGAATGTGGATTTGAAATTTATTGAGCAAGATATTGAAGAAGATATTCAAGATGCAATCGAAGTTAAGCCTGTTAAAGCTAAAAAGCAAATACCGAGAGAAGTACAGATGAATGTGCCTGTGTTTTTAAATAAGTATGAAAAGTTTGAATGGCTTATGAAAAACGGCTGCACTTGTGAAGATGACAGGGTGTGGCTTGCGGAATACAAGCAAAGTGAGGAATATCGAGGTCTTTATGAAACGTAAATTTGTTGTAACGCAGAATGTGAAACGATTTGTGGATTTGATGGATACGCTAAAAAATGCGCCCGCGAATCTGCCGAAGATGGCACTTGTGTATGGCGATTTCGGGCTCGGGAAGTCGCAAACGATTATGTGGTGGGTTACGAATAACGATGCGATTTATGTACGGTGTAACCACAAAATGTCTGCGCGTTGGCTTTTGACCGAGATTGTTGAGGAGCTTGATGATGTGCCGACATACCTGACCTCGCTCTTGTTTAAGCAGATTGAGGATAAACTGCGCGAGCGGCCAAAGGTTTTGGTGGTGGATGAGGTTGATTTTCTTTTGAATAACTCGTCTGCGATTGAGATTGTCCGCGATTTGCACGACAAAATTGGGATTCCCGTTGTACTTGTCGGAATGAGCCTTGCGGAAGCAAAACTCAAACGACACAAGCACATTTATGACAGACTTTTGGGTGTGTTGAAGTTTGAAACTTTTAATAAAGATGATGTGGCAAAAATCGTGAATGAAATTTCGGATGTCGAATTTGAGCCTGATGCATTGGAACTTGTTTGTACAAAATTTAATCAGTTCAGGCAGATTGTGAAATTTTTAAATAAAGTCGAAAACGTTGCCGAGATGAACAATTTGAAAACGATTACGCTGCCGGTTTTGGAGGGAATTTTGAATGAAAAATAAGATTTTGAAACTCGCTAAAAGGCTTGAAACATTCAGTCTTGAAGACATTGAATCTATTATGGGCGAAGGGATAGAAGACGTTTTACAAGAACTCGTTGATGACAGACAGTTGAATTTGGTTGGCGAAATTTATTCATATAAAGCCGAGCAAAATTTACCACTGCCGTTTTGTTTCAAATTCCATTCGCAGGAAAAAATTGAGATGATAACAAAGTGTTTTTGTGCCGGGGTGAAGTCGAAACAGGCGAGTTTTCTTTTGGATATCGGGGATGCGACAATGCAGAATTTTTATAAACATTTTCGGCAGATGATTTATGAACGGCAATTGAACGCCCTTAAAACGCACTTTGAACAAAATCCTAAAATTGCCAAGATGCGGAGGTTTTACGATATACCTGTTTGTTTTTATCTATATGACAACGAGCTTTTTGTAGTCGATAAGCCGCTAAAAACAAAACGGAAGAAACTTCCACACACAAAGGAAGAATCTTTGCGAATAAAAGTTCTCTACTCCCGCCTCCGCCGTTCAATAAATCATTCCCAAATGAAACAAAACCTTGCACAGCATGTGGCTGAGCATATATTTCGTTACAGAAAAAAGCTGACTACATATTTTGAGAAATTCTATTTTCATGCTACATTTTAATTGCAAGCTTAATTGACTTTTCATTGGTCGGTTCGCAATGAGTTTTAACAATGTTAGGAACATAGTGCCTACAGCCTTACAATCACTAAATATTTATACTGGTACACAGTTGCAATAAGTAGAATTAAGCTTGCTTTTTAAAATAAAAAGATGAAACATAATTTAAAAAGAAAACCTAAAGACATAATAGAAAAATTTAAAGCACTCTCTTCGAGAGAAGATGTTGCCGATTTACTTGAAATATCAGATAAACAACTTCGGTATTACTTGTATAGTCTTTCAGATACAGAAAAATATACTAAATTTAATATTCCTAAAAAGAATGGTGGAAGCAGAGAGATTACTGCTCCAATAAAAAATTTTAAATTAATACAAAAAAATCTTGCACACATATTATACTTAATTCATAATCCGAGAATATGTTCATATGGTTTTGAAAAAAATTATAAAAATAAGGAGCAAGAAACCGTTTATAAAGGAATCTGCCCAAACGCCAAATTACATATTAATAAAAATAATGTATTAAATGTTGATTTAAAAGATTTTTTTACTTCTATAAATTTTGGCCGTGTAAGAGGGATGTTTATGGCATTACCTCACAATTTTAGTTCTGATGTTGCTACCGTAATTGCACAAATATGCTGTACAAATAATGCTTTACCTCAAGGAGCACCAACATCTCCTATAATTTCAAATATGATTTTAAAAAGTTTTGACTCAAAAATGCTTAAATTAGTTAAACCATTAAAATGTACTTATTCAAGATATGCTGACGATATAACTATATCAACTAATTTAAAAACTTTACCTAAAGAAATATATGATTATACTCAAAATTCTATATCTACAGATTTGAATAGCATAATAGAAGATAATGGTTTTGAAGTTAATAAACAAAAAATTCGATTACAAACAAAAATACAAAGACAATCTGTAACGGGCCTAATTGTGAATAAAAAAACTAATGTACCTCGAGATTATATAAAAAATGTCAGAGCATTACTATTTAGATGGGAAAAAGATGGAGAAGAAAACGCAGATAAATATTTTCAAGAACATTTTAAAAAATGTAAATTGAGAAGAGTCTTATTAGGAAGAATTTCTCACATAGGAAATGTTAGAGGTGTTGAAGATCCTATATTTATTAAACTATGGAATAAATATCATATACTAATTGGACAATCTGATAAGATAAAAGCATTAATTAGCGAAGACAAAGAAATATTAACTCTAATATCAAAAGGTGAAAATAGTGAACTAGAATTTAAGCAAGCTTATGAGTATTCCCAAGATGAGAAAAGATGCAACAATAAATTATATTACAGACCACAAGGCAAAAAAGAAGATATTCCTACAATGAAACATAAGGTTCTTAAAACAGTTTGTGCATTTCTTAACTCAAATTCTGGGGGAACACTTCTTCTTGGTGTCGAAGATAATTCTACAATACGAGGCTTGAAAGAAGATATAAAAAATAACAAGAATAATTTAGATAGTCTCGCTTTATCAATAGACCATGCAATAAAAGACAATATTACTCCTTCTCCAATTGGAAATATAAAAACCAAATTTTATAAGATTCATAATAAATATATATGCAAAATCGATATTGAACCCTACTACGATCCAGTATACTTAAAAACGCATGGTGGAATTTTTTATGTAAGAAATGATGTAGAATCTGTTGAGATTAAAGATAAAGATAAAATAGATCAATGGATAAGAGCACACAATAAGTTACAAAGAAACTAAAATTTACCTTCCGACTAGCTTCCGAGTTTGGGAATGGGTAAATTCAAAGCGGACTTTTTGTCCGGAAAGTGTCATCGGGAAATGTAGCGATATATTTAGGTTATAGCGATTTGGGTGGATTTATTGTGGAAAGTTGCTGCCAAATTGTGGACAATAAAGTGACTTTCTGAGTAGTTTCAGTCAACCACTCGGAAGAGGGTGTAATTCAAACGTAAAGCCGAAAGTCGGCAGAAAAATCTTTTTTCAAATGTCCCATTAAAACCCAATAATCTACAATAATCTACAATAGTATGTTCGAACTTTTCTTATGACGGTTCAAACATAGTCATAGAGCCTAATCCATTATTTAAGGCCGTCATTAAGAACGGCCTTTGCAATAAAAAACTCCCCAGGTTGGACTCGAACCAACAGCCTACCGGTTAACAGCCGGTTGCTCCGCCATTGAGCTACTGAGGATTATCGCAAGAACTATTCGTCCTCACATCTATTATACTAACAGATAAATTTATTTTGTAAAGAGTTTTTTTACCTATAAGATTATTTGACTACATGAAATCCTTATGTTATATCGCATAACTGCGTTGTTTCAATATTTTTAAACATCTTTTCCGTTGCTAAATCTTGTGATATAGGACTTCGTCCCACAAAATTTCTGTGCTGGGCATATTTTTGGGAATAATCTGCCCAACTAATTTTTGCATACGATACATGCTCAAATTGATTATAATTACTCCCTTTTGGTGTTTCATGAAAATGTATAAAAGTATCAAATTTTTCAGCTAATTCTTTTATAAACGGTATTTCAGAAAATTTGTCTTTAATTTTTTGCGGTATTTGAGTATCTTTAATATACCGACTACCTTCTTTGGAAACATTTATAACAGAATTTGTTGCATATTTTATTGTTGGATCCTGATTAAACAGAACGCTGGAAGTTTTTGTAAAATATAAACCGGACTTCATAGAAGGTGCATGATAATTTTTAATTGATTGGATACGCATAGATACTTCCCTATATTAATTATTGCTGAAATGATTTTAACATAATTCATGCTAAAATAAAACTATGGAAACTTTAGCGCTAAAAAATTATGCGCATCTCGGTGATGCTGTATGGGAAGTTTTTGTTAGAAATTATGTTATTCAACATACATCTAACTCAAAACTTTTGCACAAATTAACAACAGATAGGGTAAATGCATCATTTCAAAAAAACATGCTTGAATATATTACAGACGACCTAACAGATGAAGAAAGAGAACTTGCAAGAAGGGCTAGAAATCTCCCTATACCTATCGGCAGGCGTTCAATTCAACATGACTATCGTTTAGCAACAGCTTTTGAAGTTTTAATTGGTTATTGGTATTTGCATGACAAAGAACGGCTGACATTTTTTTATAACTTAATTTCTGCTAATAAAGAGTTTTTCTAATTTTTAATTTTATTTTTTATAATTCCTTTAATTCAATTTATTTTTTTTATTCCTATTAAATTTAGCTTATCTTTTTTTGCATCTTCTTTATTTGAATTAATAATAACTAAAACCTCATCTTCTCCAGACATTTTTAAATTATTTCGCGCTATTGCTTCTAAGCCTGATATATTTGAAAAGTTTTTTATATTATCTTTCAATTGGTCATTTAATGCCATTGCTGCATCTCTGGTTTTTGTTATTTGAACAATTTTAGCTTGATAAGAAATTATTTTTGACACATTCAATACTGCACTTATTGTAATTTGAATCAAGCACAAGATTAAAACTACTGTAAGAAAAGAATAATAAAATCCACTGCCGGAAGAAGATGCAGTCCTGATTTTCTTAGATTCTGCATTTGCACTTCCTTTTATTTTTTCGTTAAATTTTTTATTCTTTATCATAAACTTATTTTCTTATAATTTAAATCCTGTCGAAAAACTTACACTTTCGGAACGGTTACCATTTGCATAATATGACTGAGCTATTCCCAATTCAAATTTTAAAGAATCAGCATATTTTTTTAACGAAGGTGTATATACTAAAGTTAATTCGTTTTTATTTTTTCTATATTGAACATAGTTAGAAAAAGAATCTTTTAGTGTTAATTTGTCTGTAATATGCCACTCCGGTGTTATTCTTATAGAACTCCATTGACTATCCTCAAGTTCCCTATTTGCTGACTGCCTTATGGATGTTTCAAAAGAATAATGTCTTGGTGAATCATATCTCAAAAAAAAAGAAGCAGTTGATTCTACTTGTGAATATGATAATTCTTCTCCGAATTTAGAGCCATAAGAAAAAGAACCTGCATGAGCAACAACACTACCTGACAACGGCAAAATATCACCAAGGGCGTTTCTTGTAACCATAACTCGAGCTAGCGCGCTCCTTTGAGTATTGGTATTTGAAGTTATATTTAAGACCCCCACCGGCAGGGTCAATGTTCGCTGGGGGATGTTCACCTCCGGTTTTTCAATGTTTTCGTCGAGATAAATTGTCTCAACGGGGTTGTCATCATATTCGACCTGTCCGTTAATTTTATATGTTTCTTTGACTTGCTTCTCTTCAGCCGATGTGACAAGCAAATTCATAAACAATATAAACGAAATTATTAGTAATCTCTTGAACATATCTACATTTTATTTCAAAGAGGTAAATATTACAAATATGTTACCAAGAATTAATATTTTTGATTTACAAAACAATTTCGCCTTGTCTGAAAATTATTGGATTACCTTCCTTAAATCCGGCAACTGTAGAGGCTCTGCCTTGTGCTTTGTAACCATAATCCTCTATCACCAGATCAACTTTATCTCCAATGTATTTAACGGCTTCTTCATAAGTTAAGGCTGGCGGTTCTCCTGAAATATTTGCGCTTGTTGTAGCAAGAACATGACCGTCAATATTTTTGCAGATATTTGAAAATGTTTCATTATCAGGCACACGAATTCCTACAGTCGGTAAATTTGAAGTCATATAGTCAGGTGTATTTACTGATTTAGTGAGTACAAGAGTTAATGCCCCCGGAAAATGTCTTTTAATTAATCGTTGCGCCTCTTTTTCTATGGGCTGCCGAACATAATCAAACAAGGGATAGATGTCATAACTCATGAGTATGAGCGGTTTTTGTGCTTCCCTATTCTTGATTTCATAAATCTTTTTTACGGCTTTTTCACTATTTGGCAAACATCCGAGTCCCCATACAGTATCTGTTACAAAAGCTATAACTCCGTCATTTTTAAGTATTTCATTTATTCGTTTGTAATTCATTTTTCTATCTTTACCCCTTCTGCCTTTTATATTATAATACGATTGTAAAAAAGAAGGAGAACATTATGGTTCAACAGTACGGAACACCACAAGGTCCACAAAAAACAAGACAAGCAGTTATTTTATTTTTAAAAGGCTCGGCAACGCCAGTTGTTATGTATTTTGATAACCCGCAAGCAGTTTATGCAGAACTAAAACAGCTTATGAAAAGTCCTACACCTGTTTTAGTTGAAAAAGAACCTATAGGACCGATTAAAAAACTTTGTTTTGTATCTACTCAAATTGCAGGTTTAGTTCTTCAGGAAGAACCGTATGTCGGATAAAAAATATTTGGTAAGCATTGAAGATATTGAACAAGATGGTCATGTAGAATTTGAGTTTGATGATAACATCAAAGAACTTGAGAATTGTCATATATGGGCAGATATTGAATTTCGACCAATGGGAGATTTTGTTCAAGCCTTAGGGCATGCCCAAGGTCAAGTAACTTTAGAATGCGATAGATGTTTGAAGAAATTTGAACATGAACTTGATTTTGACATTGATGAAACCTTTGCAAAAAACTCTCTTCTTGATGAGTACGGGCAAGAGGTAGAACTCTCCAACGGACAGTTCGTTACCGATTTAGAGGGCGCAGAAGAAATTGATGTTTATGACCTTTTGTATCAATCTGTAATATTAGCTTTACCAAATAAAAAGGTTTGTGGTATAAATTGTAATTAATTAACCCAAAATATAAATAGTAAAAAAGAAAGGTATAAGAAAATGGCAGTACCAAAGAAAAGAACAGGGCACAGCGCTCAAGGTAAAAGAAGATCAAATTGGAAGGCTACAAAGCCTACATTAACTAAATGTCCAAATTGCGGTCAAGCGGTTTTGGCACACACTGTATGCACAGCATGCGGAACTTACAAAGGAAAAACTGTTTCTAAGAAAGGTCAACCTGAAGTAGTTGAAACTCCGGTTGAAGAAGTAAAAGAAACAAAAAAAGCTAAAAAATCTACAAAGAAAGCTAAAGTTGAAGCTCTTGAAGAAGCTCCTAAAGCTGAAGTAGTAGAAGAGAAAACTGAAGAAGCTAAAGAAACTTCTGAAGAAAAAGCAGAATAACAAGTTAAAAGTGGAAAGTGGAAAGTGGAAAGTTAATTAAATAACTTTCAACTTTCAATTTTCAACTTTACACTTAATAAAGGGGATAGAGTTTAATGACAAGAATAGCTGTAGATGCAATGGGAGGAGATCACGCACCTTTCGAAATAGTCGCAGGTGCTGTATGGGCTGCTGCTGAATATGGTGTAGCTCTTGAATTGGTCGGGAAACAAGATCAAATAGAAGATTGTTTAGAGAGAATCCAGAAAGAAGGCTTTTTATCAGATTGCGGTAAAGCCGGCAGAAGGCATAGAATACGCGTAGATGTCAAATCTCTTGACATTAAGATAACTCATGCATCTGAAATTATTGAAATGGGCGAAGCTCCGGGACAGGCTATTCGTAAGAAGAAAAATTCATCAATTGTTTTGACAGTTAATGCAGTAGCATCAGGTAGTTCAGAAGCTCTTGTTGCAGCAGGTTCAACGGGTGCTGCGATGGCAGCCAGCCTGTTTGGATTAGGAAGAATTCCGGGAATTGACAGACCTGCAATTGCCGTTACACTCCCAACAATGAAAAAACCGATTGTTGTAATTGACGGTGGTGCTAATTCAAATTGTACTCCGCAAATGCTCAGACAATTTGCTATTATGGGCAGAATTTTTGCTAAGAATGTTTTGGACATCGACAATCCTAAAACAGGTGTTGTAAATATCGGTGAAGAAGCAGGAAAAGGTAACGAATTGGCACAAAGTGCTTACAACCTTTTAGAAGAAGAAAAGGAAAGATTTAACTTTATTGGTAATATCGAAGGCAGAGAACTTTTCATGAATCATTGTGATATTGTTGTTTGCGATGGTTTTGTAGGAAATGTTGTTCTAAAAGTTACGGAAGGTACTGCATCAATGTTGTTTAGAATGATAAAGAGTGAATTTAAGTCAGACTTTATTGGCATGATTATCGGACTTCTTGCAAAACCATTTATGAGAAGAATTTATCAAAAAATTAACTATGAAGAATTTGGCGGGATGCTTCTTTTGGGTGTTAAGGGAATAACTGTTATTTCTCACGGCAGAAGCCGAGCTTATGCAATTAAGAATGCTGTTCGTGTAGCGAAAGAAGCTGTTGAAACGCAAGTAAACAGTAAAATTGCAGAGAGTTTGGAATCATAGAATTTACTAATTTTTAAAATAAAAAGTCGGCAAAATGCCGACTTTTTTATTGGAAAGTATTGTATAATATAACCTATGAGAAATTGTTTAAATGATTTAAAAAATAATTTTGATTTTTTTCTAAGAAATCACATAACACTTTCACGCAAAAATTATACTGAAAAAGCGGAAGACATAGGCGATATAGTTATAGAAGACGATAATAAAAATTTTCTGGAAAAATTAAAAAAATCATACGATTTAGAGCTATTAAAACCTTCTACAAAAAGAAACTTTCTGGAAAACTTATATTTTTTGAACTTGTTTAATAAACATTTTTCTAAAAATAATAGACAAAATAATTTTATACTAGATATAGGTTCAAAAAATTGGTCTTATGTAAAAAGCGAATATGTATTTTCAAAATCAGTTAGTCAAAGTTTTGTATTAAACGGAATAGAGATTGATCCATATAGATTATGCAGCAATTTATACAATAGATTAGAGATTGCAAAGTATTATACAAAGGGACTTGAAAATACAAATTATATAATAGGAGATTTAATGACACATAATCAAAAATATAATTATATCATTTGGATTTTGCCTTTTATAACAGAGTATCCGCTTTTAAGATGGGGATTGCCTCTCAAATATTTTAAACCTAAAGAAATGCTTGAGCATGCTTACAACTTATTAAATAAAAATGGCGAAATGCTTATTATTAATCAAGGTGAGCATGAATACGATATTCAAAAGAACTTAAATAGAACTCTTAAATTAAATGCAGAGTATTTTGGTGAAACAGAGGATATCTTCGGTCTTTTTAAAAACAAACGATATTGCTGCAAAATAACAAAAAGTTAAACCTTTCGACTGATTTTCTTTTTCTTAACTGTATAAGAGTGACTTTCTTCAATATATTCCATTATTTTTTTATCAGAAAGAGTTTCATCAAGAATCAGTGTTATCCACGACTTTTTATTCATATGCCATGCCGGATAAAAACCGTCTTTTTTTAAAAGCTCAATAATTTCTTCTTTATCCAGCTTTATGTTTATAACTTCTATCCAACCCTCTCTTTTTACATCAAGTTTTGCCCAAGGTATATACATCATAAGCCCATACCATTTGTCACTTTCAGGGTTCTTAAAAACACCTAATGTCGGGTATTCCTCCCACATAAAAATTGGTTTGTCTCCATATTTTTTGCATATCAAATCTGAAATTCTATTTCCTTGATTTGATGCAAAATAGTTTTTTATAAAACATTTATCCCTTATTTCTTCAAGCGTTGTTGAATAAGTTTCTCTTACTTTCCCAACAAAAGAACCTTCCTGATTTTCTAATCTTAAAGGCAAATACTCATCACCGTTTTCTGTATCATAAACAATGCCCTTGATTTTTCCATCGTCATAAACTTTTATCACTGCTCGAAAACCATCCAGAAAAAACTTTTCGATTGTGTATACTTTAGATTTTTTAGCAAAGCCATAATCTATAAGCTTTTTGAAATCAGGCGTATACTTTAGAAAGATTTCACTTTCTATACTCATTTTTTATACCTCTTTTCCAAAATTTTCTTCAAAAAACTCTAATGCTCTTAGTATTGCTTTATCTATGTCATAGTACTTGTAATCACCAAGACGGCCTAAAAAATATACATTTTTTTCCTGTTTTGCAAGTTCTAAATATTTGTTATAAAGCTCTGTATTTTCCGTCTTTGGAATCGGATAATAACGCTCATTTTTACCAAGCTCGAAATTCTCGGAATATTCTTTCGCTATAACCGTCTTGTCAGATTTGTCATCTAAATAATATTTATACTCATGAATTCTTGTAAAATCTTCGCTTGTAGGGTAGTTTACGACAGAATTTGATTGAAAATAGGGCTTATTAAAAGTTTCAAACTTAAAATTTACACTTCTATAAGGTAATTCGCCTAACTTGTAATCAAAATACTCGTCAATCGGTCCTGTGTAAAAAATTCTATCATATTCTGAAGGGTTAATATTCTTAAAATCAGTATTTAACTTAATTTCTATATTTTTATGATTTAGCATTTTTTCAACAACTTTTGTATATCCGTCTTTTGGTATTCCTTGATATTTATCTTGAAAGTACCCATTATCCCTGCTTAAATAAACGGGAACTCTTGCTGTAACAGAACCATCAACCCCCTCGGGTGCAACACCCCACTGCTTTGTTGTATAGTACAAAAAGATTTTTTTGTACACAAATTGTGCAAGCTCTTTTAAATCTTCGTCATTTTGTTTTTGAAACTCTAAAATTGGAACTTTTGCTTCTTTATTAAAATTTGCACATAGCTTTTCTTCAAGCTTCATTGCTTTTTCTTTGGAAAAAACATCATATAAAGTATTAAAATTGAAAGGAATATGAGTAATAATTCCATCTATATTACCCAAAACCATATGTTTATAATTGTTAAATTCTGTAAAATTTCGAATATAATTCCATACTTTATCTGAATTTGTATGAAAAATATGAGAACCGTATTTATGTATCATAATACCGTTTTCATCACGGTAATCATAGCAATTTCCGGCTATGTGCTCTTTTTTATCAATAACAACAACAGTTTCATCAAGCTTTGCTGCTAAAAGATTTGCAATTACTGCTCCCGAAAAACCTGCGCCTACAACTAAATTTTTTTTCATAATCGAATCTCTTTTTATTTACCAAACACGGGTTGTGGTGGGGGTAAATATATCCCCCTTTTTTGTCTTTATTTACCAAACACGGGTTGTAGTGGTAAATATTTCTCCTATATTTTACCCCTATTTCCCAAACACTGGCGGTGGGGGTAAATATATCCCCCTTCTTCTTGTATTTATTTCCCAAATACAGGTGGTGGTTGGATATATAGTGGTTTCAATTTCCTCCAATCAGTTTCTTCTTTTGTTAAAGATAGTCTCGCAAGAATTTCACCCATAGGGTAAGAACCTTCCTGATAAGAAACAACTTCTGATGCGTTTGCTCTAATACGCTCAATCAAACTGTTATCTGTAATAACCTTTCTACCTTTTACAAGCTCATCTACTTTTTCTAATTCTATTGCTCCGAGAATTGCACTGTCATATACATAAGCTTTATTTTTTCTTGCATCAAGTATAACCAAGTCATTACTGCCTAAAATATTTGATAATACTTCAAGCGAAGATACTCCGACTGCTTTAATATCTAATTGTTGTGCCAAAACCCTTGCAACGGTAACGCAAGCCCTTATTCCCGTAAAACTCCCAGGGCCGATGTCTGTTGCAATCATATCTATATCTTTTGGTGTTAAATTTTCTTCTTTCAATATTTTAACTATTGTAGATAACAGATATGCAGAGTGATAATTTTCACTATCAGAAAAAATTGTTTCGCTTTTTAAAACTTTATCGTTTTCACTAAGTGTAATATATGTTTTATCAAGACAAGTATCAAATGCTAATATTTTCATTAATCTTGTTTCAATCCTTCTATAACTTTTTTATTTTTATCACCTATAGACTTAAACTCATAAATTCTTGAATCATCGTCGTCATATGTAACATTTATTTCTATTCTTTCAAACGGAAGTTCACCTTGTGAAAACTCCGCCCACTCAACAAAAGTAATTTTTCTGCCTTCGGAATATTCTCTGAGTTCTTCTGTTATTGTACTTATTCCCGTATGTTCAAGTCTATACAAATCAAAATGATAAACAGGAATTGAAGCGCTATGATATTCATTTAGTATAACAAAGCTTGGACTTGTGACTTTTTCTTTTATGCCAAGAGCTTCTGCAACCAATTTTACAAAAGCAGTTTTTCCTGCTCCGATTTCGCCAAAAAGATTCACGAAACAACCTTCACTTTCAACAAGTTTTGCAAACTTGTATGCGAGTTTTTTTGTATCTTCAATCGTTCCACATTTTTGAATAAAATCAGTCATACAATTCCTCTATCTATGCTAATTTTAGCATAGATATAAATAAATCTACATACCTTCAAAATTACCGGCAAGAACTTTAAGAGCATTTGCTTCTGCTCTTGATGCTCTATCTAATGCAGATTGAAGCCCTGAATTGTCATATTCGTTTTTAATATTTGCCGCTGCTTGAGATGGAATATATGAGCGCTTGTTTTTATTTTCTTCCTTGTCAGCTTTAATAGTAGAATTTTGCGATGGAATATATGTATAATTATCTCGCTTATTTGTTTTTGTTTGAGAAGCTATAGTATTATTCTGAGATGGAATATATGTATAGTTATCAACTTTTTCCTTTTGCACCTGAGGAATTGAGGCACTGTTCAAATCCCTGCCATGAGCTGCCATAGCATTTCCATATTTTTGAGCATTTGAAACATTTTGAGCATCATTTTGCTGCTGTTTTATTGCCGTTTGCATAATTCTTTGGTTCAAATCTTCTTTAGTGAACTTTTTCTGTTCTTTTTTTGCTTCTTTGCGTTCTTCTTCTTTCATATAATCATAAGATTCACCAAACACAAGCTTGATACCTTTATTGATAATTGAATCCAAAAGCCCCATTGATAACAAACCAAAGATTACAAATCTCATCGGAACCCCTAACAAGTTACGAGGTAAATTTTTGAGCTTTGTAAACTGCTTTGTTACAAAGTTTCCTGTGTTTCTGCCGTCAAATCTGCCTAAATCCATTGTCATAAATCTTGCAAGTTTTGATACACATTTTGTTAAGAAACCTGTTTTCTTAGCAGGATTTTTAGCAATCTTTTCAATATCTTCTTTAGCAGTTTTTAGAGCATCTTTGTAAACAGATTTTTCTGCGTACAACCCTTTTTTATTATTTTCGTTAAATGTATCCCTTATATTTCTTATTTTAGCAACCTGATCTTTAGAAAGTCCTGCATACTGAGCGCCGCCAAATGTATGCATCATCTTTAGTGCAAGCGGGAATGTAAATACCCAAGATATGTGGTTTACAACTGTGCTTACTGCCGTTCCTACTTTTTGGTCGTTATCAGCTTTCTTTGTATTAATAGCCGCTTCAACAAGAGCAGGTGCTACGAATAACAGAACACCAATCTTTCCGCCGCCGAATGTCAAGCCTCTATGCGTCATCTGAACAAATTTTGATAAGAAACGACCTGTCGCGGTATGAACGCCTTCGCGCAAGCTATGTAATCTATTGTGAACACTGTCAAACCCCATAGTTCTTTCTATTGGTTTTGTTAAGAAACCAAGGTTTATTCCCAAAGGTTTAAATTTGCCCAAACCTATTTTAACTTTACCGCCAACTTTTCCGGCAGCTTCTTCAACTTCTTTTATATTTTCTGCAAGCCCGACTGTATCGCTTTTAATTTTCTTGTACCACTCTTTGTCTCTACCCATTGCTTTTAATATTGCATCTTTTGTAGCAGAAACTCCACTATCGCTCTGAGCTAATATTTTATTAATCTCAGTTTGAGTCATACCCAATCTCGACAACTGAACCTGTACAGATGCTTTTGCTTCAGGAATGTCAGAAATGTTTTTAACCTTAAACACATCTTTTAACATATCCTTTTCTTTGTTAGTTAAACCAAGCTTATGCAATTTTGCGACTTCTTCATCTCCAAAATGAAGAGCATCACCGATTTGAGTAAAATCGTGCACAATTCTTTGTCTTTGGTTGAGCATTTCAGAAGTTACCATCTCCAACTCAGGTCTCGATGGAGTTTCTTTCATTGCTCTAAATAACTCAACTTTATCTGTTAATTTTGCACCCTGTTTAGAGCCTTTGCTAAACCAACTCAAAACAGTTTGAGAAGGCTTGCTTTGGACAAAATTAGAATTCTGTATTCTGTCACCAAAAGATGCAATCTTTTTTATTAAACTTTTGTTGTACTCCCCTCCACAAGCTTCGGAATATCTGTCAAGCAAATACCCGCACCCAAGCCAAGTTGCTAATGATGCAATCGGATGATCAATTAATGGTCCGAAAAATGCTTTTATTCCCATTGAATAAACAGGATTTTCTTCCAAAGCTTCTTTTACGCTCATAGGTTTATTGTCAGGCATATAATAGCCGGGGATTTTGACAGGTATAGGTTTTTGCTGCACCATTTGAGAAGGCATTGTTCTTTTTTGCCCCTGAACAGCATAATTATTATTATAATTTTGATTAATTTCAGTCACAATAATAACCTTTATAAACCTAACTACTTATATAAAGATTTTTTTATGTCCAAAATTGCCTAAAAATCATGGTTTTAATCACTTTTGTAAAGAAAATTTACAAAAAGAGTATGCAGAAAAAGTCAAAATAAAAAAAGAGATGTCAAAATAAAACATCTCTTTTTGTATTTTTATAGATATTTAGTATCTTGCGAGATATTTATCAATTTCCCACTTAGAAACATATGTTCTAAAATTATCCCACTCAATTTCTTTAGCGGTTACAAATTCATCTAAAATATGAGGGCCAAGAGCAGTTTTAGCGATTAGTGACCTTTCAAAATAATCAAGCGCCTCTTTTAGACTTCCGGGAAGTGATTCTATTCTCATTTTCTTTCTTTCTTTATCAGAAAGTTTATAAATATTTGCTTCTACTGGTTTTGGAGGTTCAATTTTATTCCTTACACCATCTATACAAGCAGCTAAAATTGTTGCAAATGCCAAGTACGGATTGCAGCTTGGATCAGGAGAACGAAGTTCTACACGAGTAGAAACACCTCTTTTTGCAGGAACTCTTAACAGCGCACTTCTGTTTGCAAGCGACCAAGCCATATAAACAGGAGCTTCATACCCCGGAACCAATCGTTTATAACTGTTTACCGTTGGATTTAAAATAGCAGTTATACTTTTTACATGTTTAAGCATACCGCCTATTGCATATCTTGCAGTATCTGAAAGCTGATACTCACCTTTTGGATCGTAAAAAGCATTTTTTCCTTTAAGATCTGATAGCGAAATGTTACAATGCATACCAGAACCGTTAATACCGTAAACAGGTTTTGGCATAAATGTTGCATGAAGACCATACATAGCAGCAATAACTTTTACTGCAACTCTAAAAGTAACCACATTATCCGCAGTTGTAAGAATATCTGAATACTTAAAATCAATTTCGTGTTGTCCGTCAGCAACTTCATGGTGAGATGCTTCTATATCAAACCCCATGTCTTGAAGAGTGCTAACAATATCAGCTCTCACGGATTCTCCTAAATCATCAGGGCCTACATCATAATATCCGGCTCTGTCATGAGTCCTTGTCGTTATATGTCCGTCTTCGTCTTTTTCAAACAAGAAAAATTCTGCTTCAGGACCTACATTCATTGAAAAACCAAGTTTTTTTGCTTCTGCCATCAAGCGTTTTAAATTACATCTCGGACATCCTTCAAAAGGTGTTCCGTCAGAATTATAAATATCGCAAATTAAACGAGCTGAATTTCTACCCTCATGTTCTTGCCAAGGCATAATTTGAAAAGTATTTTTGTCGGGATAAAAGAACATATCAGAAGTTTCAATATTTCTAAAACCTTTAATTGATGAACCGTCAAGCATAATTTCGTTATTTAAAACTCTATCTATATGTTCAGATGGTACAGCCAAATTTTTCACCTGACCATTAATATCTACAAATTGCAATTTTATGAATTGAATTGCATTTTCTTTAATCATTTTTTTAATATCTTCGTCAGTATAGTTTTTACCGCTCATTGGTTGGTGTTGAAAATCCATAAACTCCCTCCATTCTCTCAATGGTTCTATAATATCTTATTTTCGGTAGTTTGGTCAATAGAGTTTGTATAAAGATTAAGTAAAGAATTGTTGATACATTTTTTGTTAAATATTTGTAACAAATAGTGGAAATTTAAAAACTTATTATATAGAATGTGAAAAGGAGAAGAATTTGAGGGGAATTTTGGGCATGAATGCTGATACAAACAAGGTTTTATTACCTAATGATGTAAGAAAATTATTAAATGTTGATAACAGAGAGATAGTTGAATTATGTAAGAAAACTTCAGTAACCCCGAAGAAAGACCAAAAAGGTCAAATATATTTTTCTATAGATGAAGTTAAGAAGTTGAGAAACGCAAAAAGCGCTTTATTGAGAGATAGTATGAATAAGGAAAAGAAAGTGGCATTACCCGTTATGACAAAGCCGAACTCACAAGTGGTTGTAAATGGTTTATTAGATACATTAAATAAAATGG
Organism: uncultured bacterium; assembly: GCA_902777605.1. Classification (GTDB taxonomy): domain Bacteria; phylum Cyanobacteriota; class Vampirovibrionia; order Gastranaerophilales; family Gastranaerophilaceae; genus CAG-196. Next base: position 26,822 of record CACYUI010000019.1, read on the forward strand.
AAAATAATATAACATCCTCTATGACAAAACTTATTGATGAAAAGCTTGAAGGTATGGATGATGTTGTGTTGGAACTTGTACGATGCAAAACTGAAAATGAAAATCTTAAGAACAAAGTTAACGAGCTAAATAAAGAAAACTTTAAATTAAAAAATGTTCTTAACAGTTTCAAACCGCTCGTAGCCGGGTTCTACATCAAAAAAGAAGAAGAAAACAATATTTTATTATAGTAATTTTTTGGGGGAGCATCCCCACAAAAGTTAGATGAAATTTGGGGAAAAGATTATGGCAAAAGATGAAACAACTGCAACTCTTGAAAAACCTTCTGATGAGAGAGTTAAAGCACTAAAACTTGCTATTGATAAAATTGAAAAAGATTTTGGAAAAGGCGCAATAATGAAGCTTGGCGACAAACCTGTTGTCAGCGTTGATGTAATTCCGACAGGAGCACTTGCGCTCGATGTAGCATTAGGTGTTGGAGGGATTCCAAGAGGTAGAATTATTGAAATATACGGACCTGAATCATCCGGTAAAACAACATTAGCACAGCATATTGTTGCTGAATGCCAGAAAAAAGGTGGAATTGCAGCTTTTGTTGATGCAGAACACGCTCTTGATCCTGAATATGCGCGCAATTTGGGTGTAAATATTGATGAATTATTGATTTCTCAACCCGATACAGGAGAACAAGCACTCGATATTACGGAAGAATTGGTTCGCTCAGGCGCAGTTGATATTATAGTTGTTGACTCTGTTGCAGCCCTTGTTCCAAAGGCAGAAATTGAAGGCTCAATGGAAGATCAACAAATGGGCTTGCAAGCAAGACTAATGTCAAAAGCTTTAAGAAAACTAACAGGTGTTATTGGAAAAACTAATACAACAGTTATTTTCATTAACCAATTAAGACAAAAAATTGGTGTCATGTACGGAAACCCTGAAACAACTACAGGTGGTAATGCACTAAAATACTATGCGTCTGTCCGTATGGAAATAAAGAGAGTTGAAGGCTTAAAAGGTGATGGCGAAGATGTAGGTAACCATGTTCGTGTAAGAGTACTTAAAAATAAAGTTGCTCCGCCATTCAGAACTGCAGAATTTGATATTATCTTTGGTAAAGGTATTTGCAAAATAGGTAATATCTTAGATGTAGCTGTTGATTTGGATATTGTAAAAAAAGCTGGTTCTTGGTTTAGTTTCAATGATGAAAAACTTGGCCAAGGAAGAGATAAAGCTAAAGAATTTCTAGCTGCTAACCCTGACATTTTAAATACAGTTGAAAAACTTGTTAGAGAAAAACTTGCAGAAAATGCATAATAAAAAAACTATTTGAAAAGCGACATGTATTTGTATCACATGTTGCTTTTTATTTGCATGGGGTTGACAAAAATATATAACATGTGGTATAAATTTAGTGGGGTAAATGTATATTTTTGAGTCTTGCACATTCTGCAAGACTTTCCTTTTAATACTACAAATAAAAATTACCCGAGAGGATAGATAATGGATGATTATAAAATAATAATTACAGTTTCCGGCTCAGATAAAGTTGGAATTGTTGCAAGTATTTCTACAGTGCTTGCGAAATATAAAGTTAATATTGAAGATATTAAACAAACTCTTATGCAAGGGCATTTTGTAATGTTTATGCTCTGTGATATTGAACACGCTGAACTAAATTTTAAAGAACTGAAAAATGCATTAGTCGAAGAGGGTAATCGCTTAGAAGTAGAGGTTTGGGTTCAGAAAAAAGGTATTTTTGAAAAAATGCATACCGTAGGTTAAACATATTCCCTCTCCGAGGAAGAAGGTTTGAGAACTGGTTAATGGAAGAAGAGTTAAAAAAACTAAACGAATTGTCCGAATACTTTAGAAGGATAAACACAAAAATCACTCTTTTAAAACTTATTGAAAGTGCTAAAAGCGAATACGACAAGTATCATTTTGAAGAAGCAGAAAAATCTTTGAGAGAGGGTTACACAATTGACCCCAAAAATTCTACAATTCTTCGAGGCTTAGGCTGTATAGAACAGTTTAAAGGTAATTATGACAAAGCTTTAGAATATTATTTTAGCGCCCTTGAGCATTCGAAAACTAAAGAAATAGAGCTTACCCTTATTGGAATGGCATACTATTTGCAAGACAAATTAGATGATTCCATAAAATATTTTAATCATGCAATTGACGCTAATGACAATTATCCAAATGCTTATGAAGGCAGAAACCAAGCAATGCTTGAAAACCACCTTAAAATTATTGATTTGCAAGAGTCTTTAAAAAAATATTTCTAAGTTTAAAGATATAAATATTTACTCTTATTTTTTCTATAAATCTAATTTAAGTACAAAACAAAATATTTTAGTATAACTTTGGAAATGTTTACCCTCAAAGGAGATACTATGAATATTAAAATATTACTTGTCGAAGATCAAAAACTTATGCGAATCGGCATAAAATCACTTTTTAATGATTATCCTGAAATGGAAGTCATAGGAGAAGCTATAAATGGAAAAGAAGCCATAGAAAAAGCAAAACTTATTAAGCCCGATATTGTGCTTATGGATATAGGTTTGCCTGATATTTCAGGAATTAGTGCTACAAAACAAATTTTAGAACATAATAATAATATTAAAGTTATAATTCTTACAGCACACATTAACGAAGATGAGCTGAATTCTGCACTAACTGCCGGAGCAAATGCCTATGTTATAAAAGATATTTGTACGGATTATTTGATGTATGTCATAAGAATGGTGCGCGATGGTGCCATGTGGATAGACCCTCATGTAGTCCCGTTTATAAGAGATAAAAACAATGGTATAATTCCGTCAAGACAAATTTCAAGGAGTACTTTTAAACAAAATCACTCTAACTTAACTCAAAGAGAGTATGAAGTTTTGAAACTTGTTGTAGACGGTCAATCCAACAGTGAAATTGCTCAAACTCTTACTATAAGCGAACATACTGCAAAAGCGCATGTATGTAACATTATCCAAAAACTTGTTGTTGATGATAGAACACAAGCTGCTGTTAAAGCTCTAAAAGAAGGTTTAGTGTAACCATTTAATGTTTGTGCATGATTGACAATACAAAACAATATTTTATAATAATAGTATAGTGCGCATTTTATCATTTAGGAGATAGCTTTGAAAAAGAAAGCATATACTTTAGCGGAAACACTAATTACACTTGCTATTATTGGTGTTATAGCAGCTGTAACATTGCCCTTAATCGGTAAAATTAAACCTGATGAAAAAAAAGTTATGTATTTAAAAGCCTATGATTCTTTATCATCAGCCGTAAAATATTTGGTACAAGATTCTTCGCTATATCCTGCTACATATGAATTTATGTATAACAATCGACGCTGCATAGCTGATGTCAGCCAATATCCACTATATAACATTTGGCAAACAAAAGATCAAAAACATAGCACTATAACCGGAGAGTCAAAGCTATGTAAGCTCCTTGCTGAGGCAATGAACGGTCAAAATGAAAACTGTGATAACACCAGTGATGCCTCAGATGGAGCAACAAAAAATTGGGCACGTCCGAGTTTTACTACACAAAATGGTATGGCATGGTATATTGGTAATAATGATAGCGGCATAGTATCGCCAAATATGGTAAATGGCAGATGGGAAGCTAGATTTGATAATGCTGTTTGGGTAAAAATTAAACCTAACGGCAATGAATGTGTTTACTCTGCAAATTGCCAAGAACCAAATGTATACAAATTCGTTATTACGGCTGATGGTCAAGTACATGTTGCGGACCGAAAAGGTGCAGATTATATTAGCAAAAGACATTCTTGGCTGAAACTTGGTATGGCAAACAACCAAAACAATGTGGGCAATCCCGATGCCAGTGGTAACATATTCTACCCACCGGTGCATATTGCTTGTGCTGCTAATGAATATTGGAACGGCAATGCCTGTGTAGCAAGCAACAATAACAATAACAATAATAACAATAACAATAATAACAATAACAATAACAATAATAATGCATCATCAGAACCATCTACATCTACAACAGAACCTTCAAATACTTGCGCAAATGATGGCGGTCATTGGTATAATGGTCAGTGTAAATATTGTAATGGTTGGGAATATTGGAGTGGAACCTCTTGTGTGGGGGGAACCGCTCTTTCGCTTAAAGAAACTGTCTACGGCAGCTGGGTTTATGAATAATGATCATCTTATGCCAAATTTTTAAACTCGACTTTTTTAAATTGTTTATTTCCCCTTTATATCTTCTGCACAATATATTTTTTTTGTTCCCAAAATCTGCGTTATTTGTATATGATGTAGACATGCACTATCGTATAGATTTTTACAATCAAAAAAATATGGTACTGATAAATTATTGAGCTGATTAATAATATCGTCGTATTTTTCTTTAGGACAATCAATAATGAGATCTAAATCTGATGCATATGTGCCGGTATTGTATGCCCTTGACCCATGCAACCATACATTTTTAATGCAAGAATTTGCACGGAATGTCCGCATTATAATTTCATAAGAGCGTTCAGATATACCTATTTCTTTTGCTTGATAAATTGGTTTATTATTATCAAGCGTTATATTATCTTTTTTTAGTTTTATTATTTTATCAATAGTATTTTCATACAGTTCTAAGCGTTTTGGATTACAAAATTCATCACAAGATTTGTAAACATATGAGCGAAACTGCTCTATAATATTTTTTGCTTGCTCCATTGTTTGTTTTTTATCTTGGAGATTAAAAAACTCATTCATATATTCAATATACAAAAACTCATTCATATATTCAATATACAAAAGCCAAGCATCTCCAAAACTAATTTTTTTATCCTTTTGTGCCTCTTGAAATAATTGCTTTGGCATATGAATTCTACGCCCTTCCATTCTATATAAAAATTTTATTGCTCTAAAATAATAGGTATAAAAGTCTTTTAAAGCCAAAAAAAGTTCCATTATTTCGGTATCAGGCAAAACCCCGGACATATATTGTTTATCTAAGTTTTGGAAAAATTTTTTCCGGTACCTTACTGTACTAATTTTTTGGCACAAAATAATTATATTATTATCCATTGTTCTCCAACATAGATTCAAATTGTTCATTCAATTTACTAAAAATATAACAATTTGTCTTACAGAATTTTACAACAACATCCATTTTTAAATTTTGACGAGAATATATTATGTCACCAAATTGTATCCAAGTATCCCCATCTTGTAATAAATTGAATTTAAAAAACTCTTTTATAGTATCTCTTAATTTATTAGGAAAACTTCCATTATTGTACAAATAATACTGCATACATTTTAATGAAGCATAAAAAACTGCCTCCATAGCTTGCAAAAACGCAGAAACAAGCGCATCATTTGTTAATTCTAATGCTTTTTGAGCATCTCTTGCCGTTTCATAGGCTGGTACAAAAGACTCTCGATAATAATCTTCCCAATGAATATATTTAAGCTCCATAAACATTATTCTAGCATGAATTTACTGCTTTGAGAAATTACTTGTACAGTATATTTTCTTTGTACACAAACATTGTACTTTTTTAATATAAGTTAAGTCTTTCTTACTGTTTATATTCTTACAATCTATATAATAAGGTATTGGTAAAAATTCCATGGCAAATCGGAATTCGTCATAAAAATCAATAGGACAATCCACTATTATATCTATATCAGAACCATTTGTGTATGTGCCGTATGCTCTTGAACCGTGTATCCAAACTGATTTAAGATTTTTTATACTGCTAAAAAATTTGATTAGTATTTTATAAGATTTTTCACTTATCCCAATTTCTCTATAATCATATGTAGGTAAATTGTCAGCAAGGCATATATCTTCTTTTTGATAATTGTCAATAATTGGCTTAAACTGTTTTATAAATTCTTTGCGCTCATCGTTGTTAACAAATAAGCAAACATCTTGTATTGCCTGTGTAAAATTGTCAACTATATATAGCATAAGCTTATATTTTTCATCAGTATTCTGCTTGTCATAAAAAACATTCATATGTTCTATATATGAGAGCCAAACATCTCCATCCGATATTATATTTTCTTTTTGCGCTTGCTTTATTATATCTTTCGGCAATAATACCTTTACACCCTTTTGCTTTAGCAAAAATTTTAAAAATTTATAATAATAAATATATGAAGATTTTAATTCCCAAAACACAGGAGAAATATACTTTTCATTTTCATATTGGTTTAAAGTATAGTCTTCAACTAATTTTTGAAATGTATTATACTTCCAATTAAAAGTTTCCATTTTAAAATATTTAATTATATCTTCTTGTTTATCATCTGTTGGTTTACATTTTGTCAAAAGAATAATCTTTTGTTCTATTTCTTTTTTTAACTGATTTTTTAAGTTTTCAAATATATAAAAATTTTTAACAATAAATTCTACTAAATATTGTAAATTTATTGTTTGCTCTGAATATAATATATTTTTAAATTCCATCCATTCTTCACCGTCAGGTAAAAAATCAACTGAAAACGCATGCCACAATATATCTTTTGTACTAACCTGAAAATATCCGTTGTTTCTAAGAAATAATTCTAAAAGGTGGCATGATGCATCAAAAATTCTTTTTGCTGAGCCTACAAGAACATTAACATCCCCGCCGTTTGCATTAACCAGCGAAGAATAAACCTCCTGCTCTTTATTGTAAATCTTTGTATAATCGCCCTTAAAATAGTCTTCCCAATGTTCGTATTCTAAGCAAAAATCCATTTTTTAAGCCTAATGTTTATTTTTCTAACCATGTCTTGTGTAATCTATTGATTACATTTTTTTGTTTCATATCTTGAATCGCCTCATCTATAACTTCTTTCAATTTAGCGGTAGATTTGCCCTTCTTCATACCGATTCCATACGGTTCTCGTGAATACCTTTTCGGAAGCAATTTTACATCTTTATCTTGAATAGCAAAGCTGCTCAAAATTGTATCATCGGAGGTTATGGCATTGATTTGGTTCTTTTTTAGAGCCTGATAAGCTTCGCCATATGTTTTAAAGCCGATAACATTAGCTGTCGGAACTAAACTCAACAGGTTTTTTTCCGCAGTAGTACCCCAAATTACACCTACATTTTGACCTGCCAAATCACTTATTGATGTAATTTTACTTGAAGAATTTACTAAAAGCGCTTGTCCTGCGCTATCGTACGGAATTGAAAAATCAATAATTTCTTCTCTTTGCGGAGTAATTGTCATTGTAGCAATCACAATATCAACTTCGCCGGTGGAAGCTTTAATCATTCTATTGGCGGGAGTTACTGCTACAAACTCGACTCTTTTAGGATTTTTAAGAATATATTGCGCAATATACCTTGCTAAATCAGCATCGTACCCAACAATGCTGCCATCACTGTTAATAAATCCAAAGGGTTTGGAGTCTGTATTTATACCGACTTTTATCACTCCGCGTTCCAAAATTTTCTCATACAAATCAATCTCTTCATACTTTTCAGGCCTTAGTATGAAAAAATAAAAAGCAACCATGCATAAAAATATAAGACTAAAAACTATAGCAAGCTTTTTCATTGAGCTAATTTTGGTTTCCTTCCGCAAGATTTATCTTCATCGCAATAACCGAGTCTTTCGCATTTCGGTACAAGATATGGTTTTAACCACGGTTCTACTTTGATTAATTCATCACACATTGCTTTTACCATCATTCTTATTTCATATTGAGCTCTTGAACATAGTCTTAAATTGGCAATATGAATAAGTTCTCTGAGGTTTAAGCTCGCAACAATAGATGTCGCGGCTGCATTAGGAAGGACTGCTCTTGCATCTTCTGCAGGAATTCCAGCTTCTGTGAATTCACAGTAAAGCTTTGATATTTCCCCCATAAAATCAACAAATTTTGCTTTTAACTTTTCATCTCGTTCAATAGTCGGAGGAATAAGATAGTCAAATTGACCTTTTTCTTTAACATATCTTTGAGATTTTTGTGAAAAAGACATATGTCTGTGTCTGACAAGTTGATGAGTACATGCTCTTGATACATTGGAAATTGCAAAAGAAACTTGCACATGCTCAATTACTGAATAATGTCCTGAACCTACGACTCTCTCAATTAATTTGAGCATTTTTTCTTCATCATCTGCGCCATTATAAATATTTATAGGCATGTCTGCGCTATAACAAGTTCTTGCTGCTGTATAAACAGTTTTCAGCATATTATCGGGCCTTGAAATCAAGTGCACGACAGGCTTATTATTTCCTTCCATATTCCCTCTCTTCATCTGGTAATGAGAAATTATCAGCTTTCTCATTATTCTATTTTGCTATACCCCTGTAGAAAAAGTCGAAGCCTCTTCATAAGGGTTTTCTATGCCTGCATCTTGAGCAGCTTTTAGAGCTGTTTCAAACATTTTGTCCGAATTTTCAGCAAGCTGAGGATTTTTTAATAATGCATTAAGATCGTGATCAGTATTATCTACATCCTTAATAAGCATCGAACGACCGAGAGCTTCAGCTTTTGGATCAGAAAAATCTTTTAACTTTGGGCTTTCTTCTTCGACAGCTGGTGCAGTATCAGGAGTTTGTTTTTGAATATTTTTAAAATTTACCTGATTAACACTGAATTTAGGACCATTAATTTCACTCATTTATTACCTCGCTTTATTTATTAAATTATACCATGTTTTTTGATTAATCAACCATCCAATTAGTCTAAACCGTGTAAATAAAAATTTTTGCTAGTTGGTCATTAGTTTGTTACAAAAATTTACATGTAATCTAACCTTTGTTATAATTATTTTATGGACGAGGATATAGAAAAACTTCAGAATATTTTAAAAGAAGATCCTTCTAACTTTCAGGCAAGAAGAGAATTGTCAATTTTACTTGTTAACAAAGGTTTTAATGAGGAAGCCGAAGGGAATTTGAAGTATTTGATAAAATATTTTCCTGAGGATGCGGAATTATACTTTAATATTGGCATTGTTTATGAAAAACTCAAAAATTTTGAAGAAGCAAAAAAATCATATAAAAAAGCAATTGAACTATCTCCGCAAGAAGATTTTTATTATAACTACGGAGAAGTTCTTGTAGAACTGAAGGAATGGGAGCAAGCTGTATCTGCATTCAAAAAAGTTTTGAATACAGATACTAATGACGGAAATTGTTATTTTAATTTGGGTGTTTGTTACTACAATCTTGAAGAAAAAAACCTTGCGCTGGATGCTTTCCAAAAAGCCGTACAATTAAATCCAAAAGATGTATTTGCATATTTCTACTTAGGATATATTTATCAAAATGACGGTTTAACTAATTTTGCAATTGAAAACTATAATAAAGTTTTGGAAATTTCTCCTGATTATAGTTGGGCATATTTTAATTTAGCCTCAATTGCGTACAAAAATAATAATATTGATGATGCTAAAGAATATCTTAAAAAAACAGTTTTTTATAATCCATTTGATATTGAGGCGTATAAATTATTGGTAAAAATTTGTCTGAAACAAAATGAAACAGATGAGATTTTGGAAATAATTTATAATGCATTAGATAAAAGTGAAAATGGAGATTTATTCTATTGTCTTGCCCGTATATATAAATATATAGGCGATACCGAAGAATACTATGACTCCTTAAAATCTGCTCTCAGTCATCCTATGTCACTAACCTTTCCAAAAGAAGCAGTAAAAGCCGAGTTTGATAAATTGACAGAAGTATTGGGAAAACATGAAGATATTGAGCCTGAAAACGAAATAGAAGAATATTCGGAAGAAGATAGTGAAACTGGTGACGAAGAGTATAATGATTCAGAAAAAGATTATGACGATGAAGAAAATTATAATGAAAATGACGAAGAAAATGTAGAAAACGATACTGAATACGAAGATGACGAATACGACTATGACGACGAAAATGAGGAGTATTCTGATGAAGATGAAATCGAAAACGAAGAAGAATTAGACGAATATGATGATTCCGGCGATGATTGGAACGATGAAGTAGAGGAATAAATAGCCAAAAGTGTTATCAAAAATTTTAATAAAAAACTATATTTTAATAGATGAACTGGAGCTTGATTTAGGGAATGGTTTAAATATTATAACCGGCGAAACAGGTGCCGGAAAAAGTATACTGATTAGCGCTATAGATTTAGCCTTCGGTTCACGCGCCGGTAAAGAAATTATAAAAGCAGGCATGGATAAAGCCGTAATTGAAGTTACAATCATCAACAAAAAACAAGATATAAATGCTCTTTTTGACGAATATGGTATTGATAATACAGGCGAAGAAATTATTTTATCAAGAGAAATTACCCCAACCGCATCTCGTTCAAGAGTAAACGGTTGTCTTGTTAATCAAGATTTTTTGAAAAATTTTCGTGAACTCTTTTTAGATATTCACACACAACATCAAACATATACTATTTTAAAACCGTCTTGCCACCTATCGCTTTTAGATTCATATATTCAAAACACATGTGAAAAACTTTTGGAAGAATATAAATTAGGTTTTTCAAAATATAAAGAAATGTGCGCAAAGCTTGAAGAATTGAAAGCCAATGCAAACAAAACAGAAGACCAAATAGATTTTCTAAAGTTTCAAGTAGGTGAAATAGAAGGCGCTGAAATTACCGAAATTGACGAAGATGAAAAGCTAAACAATGAACTTGCGGTTTTAGAAAATGTAGAAAAACTTAAAGAGCTTACAGGCTCAGCATATTGGTCACTATCAGGTGATGATTCTTCGATACTGGATGCTTTATTAAAAATTAAGTCTAATCTCTCTAAAGCTTGCTCAATGGATACCAAGCTGGAAGATACAGAGGAAGAATTTATTAACGCAATAGAGGGACTTAAGAATGTTTCTTCGCTTTTAAGAGATTATTCATCTTCTTTGGAAAATGATGAAGAGAGAATAAATACCATTCAAGAACGACTTTTTTTGTTGGATAAACTCAAAAGAAAGTATGGCGGAACATTAGAAAGTGTAATAAAAGAAGGCGAAAAATTACGACAAGAACTTGATGGAATTGAATTTTCTACTCAAAATATTGAAGAATTGGAAAATGATATTTCAATATTAAAAACAGAGCTTTTGAAAATGGCAGAAAATCTTTCGGAAGAAAGAAAAAAATATGCAGAAGTTCTTTCTGCTCTAATTGTTGAAAAGCTTGAAAAATTGGAGCTTCCAAAAGTTAAATTTGAAATTGCGTTTGAAAAATGTGAACTATGCAGCCAAGGTATCGATAAAGTTGAATTTATGATTTCAACCAATGTTTCAGAAGGACTTAAACCACTTGCAAAAGTCGCTTCAGGTGGTGAAATATCAAGAGTAATGCTTGCTCTAAAAACAATTTTTGCACAGAGTGATAATATTGACACAATTATTTTTGATGAAATTGACACGGGAATTTCGGGCAAAGCTTCGCAATCTGTAGCTGATGAAGTAAAAGAGCTTTCTAAATACATGCAAATAATAATGATTACACATCAAGCTATTATTGCATCAAAATCCGATACACATATCTATGTCAAGAAAACACAAAATGACAGAACAAGTGTTGATATATCTATCTTGAAAGGCAATGATAAACTTAATGCAATCGCGGAACTTGCCGGTGGAGAAATTAATACCGAATCCTTAACTTTTGCAAAAATGCTCGTAGAGGGATAAGGAGTAAATATACAAAGTTATCAAGGTGATACCTGCTGACAAAGTTTATTTAATTCTTTTTAGTGAAGAAATAAAGTTAAAATTAATTATATCTCCATCAATTTTAGTCAAGAAAACTTGCGCTTTGTCATCATTCGTTTCAAGTTTTGGAATCATTTCCAGTTCGTTAGCATAATAATTGCTTTCGTTTCTTGAGCTTATAGAAATTTTGCTTGCGAGAGAATTTAAAGATATATTCCTGAGCATTCCCGCAAACCCTTTTCCTTTGTCGGTAAATTTTGTATAAACCCTCAAAGAAGCATCATTTGTGCTCAAATTATATCTGCCGAAAATAAGTGTAGCAAGTTCAGGCGCAGTAGATTGGATTTTCATCCTCTCTACAATATTATCTTTTAGTTTCATTTCGCCGTTGATTTCGTCAAACTTACCTTCTGGAATATTTACTAAATCAAACACCATTGAAGGACTAATCATTGCAAGAGGATTTCTAAACAAAGAAGCTACTTTCAGAATATATTCAACATACCCTACTTGCGCAATTGTTCCGTTTTTTACTTTGAACTTAATATCACCATTCAATTTTAGTGTTTTATCGGCAGTTAGTTCTATCAACCCCATTGCTTTTCCGCTAATTTGTTTAGGCATTCCCAAAATTGCCGTTGCCATAATGTTTGAATCGACATCCTTAACACCAAGTCTTAAGTAATAATTTTGTTTTACCAAATCTGCTTTTACTTTCAAAGTAGAAATACCTTCTGCTATATCAAATTTATTAGACTTTAAATCTAAAACCCCATTCTTATCAAGTGTCATGTCAGCGTGAAGATTAGCAAAATTTATTTCTTTATAAACACCTTTAACTAAGTCTAATCCGCATTTTTCTATTACTATTAAACCTTTCTCAAACGGAGGCATAACATCACTGTCTTCTTCTCCCTCTACAGAAGTTACAAGCGCCTCTACTTTGTTCTGTTCCTCTCCTTGTGGTGGTGTCGGCTGCTCCAATATTTTTTCGACATCAATATTGTCAATATTTAAATTAACATCTTTGACTATTATTGGTAATTTAAGTTCATTTAAAACATTTCCGTCAAATATATAGTTTGCACGCCTAAATCTTCCTTCTGATTTTAGTGCAATTCTTTTACCTTCCGCTTTTAATTTCGCCGAGCGAATAAACAATCTTTGCGCAGGAACAAGAACTTTATCAAAAACAAACTCCCCTGTCATTGTCGGTACTTGATTATAATTATTAATATACATTTTCCCTGAAACCATACCTTTTTTGAAGATTTTTTGGCAGGCAATAAAGTTTAAAAATTCACTTGGAAGAGGACGAGGCATATTCAAATCTAAATCCAATATTTTCATATTGTCAGCCATATCAATATTACCGGCAATTGTTACCAGAGGTGTCATTCCGCGTTTTAATTCGCTTGTTATATAATAATTTATCGTATTAATCTTTAAAATATTTTTAAGAATACTCAAATCGACTTTGAAAGCTGTTTTATAATCTTTTAAAACCATTGATTGGTCGCCAAATTTGAATCCTTCATTTTCTTTAAGTAAAAAATACCATCTTATATCGCAAGAACCGTTCTTTGATTCCACAATCAGCTTAGAATCCGCATCTCCAACAAGTCCTACCGGGGAACCCAGCATTTTGGAAAGATAATTTTTGAAGAAATCATTTGTAACAAAAACATCTGATTTAATTTTTGTTTCACAAGTTTTTTGATAATCTTTTGTATAACCTTCCATTTTTAGGGTATTTTTTTTATTTTCGTTATAATATCCTTCAAAATTTTTATATTCAATATCATTATTACCTATTTCTACCGTACCTTGCTTAACCCTAACAGGAATGTTCAAAAGCGGCTGAATTTCAAAAGTTACATCATGAATATTTATAGTACCGTTTGTTGTGTTTTTAGCCAGTTTCAAATTAAAATCAACATTTCCTTGAACATTTTCAACAGGTGCAATCATTTCGCGCAAATTAGGTACAAAAATATTAGATTTTACAATGTCATGTATATCTGATGCTTTAAAGTTTTTTGCGGAAATATTTAATTCATAAACTCCCTTGTTAGTCATAAAGGCATTTATAAGAACGGATGATTTATCTATGTTTATTGGGAAATTCACTATATAAGCGGCATGATTTTCCATGAAGAATCTGTTCATATCATTTGCAGAAACTTTGATTTTATGTCCGTCTCTTTCAAGAACAAAGTCGAAATCAAAGTGCAAATACTTTCTCTCTTTTGTTCTGTCAAAAATCATATGTGATGCATCAAAATCTAAATCAAAATTGGGCGCATTATAAATAATATGACAATTTTTTACACCCATTAAGACATTGTACATATCTACAAAAAAGAAAGATTCTTTTTTCTCTTTTTTCTTTTTTTGCTCGGGCATTAATGTGATTAAATCATCAACATCCGCATAAATCTTTTTCGCAAGAAGTTTTTTGACAACTATTCGTCTTTTAAAAATTTCTTTTAAAGATACTAAAGTATCAAGTTCTTCTAGAGTCAAAATATTTTTATTATTTTGTAAAATTGAGAACTTTTCTAAAGTAAAAGCAATACTTTCACCAGTTTGTAGTTTTGGATTTAATATTTTTATATCAGCATTCAGCATTTTCCCGCTTTGCTGCTCAACTAAATTTATAATTTGCGAATTGGAAACTATTGCCGGCAAAATATATTTATAAACAACACCAACAAAAACAATTGCAGAAAAAAATATCAACAAAAATATTTTTATACATTTTATACAAAAGCTCTTCATAGAAAACATTGTAGCATAAAAATTTTTCCTTAAAACCTGATGAAAAGCTTAATTCACAAGCTTTAGAAGTTTTATGTAACAAATTGTAAAATTTTATATAAAAACTCTAAAGTTTTTCTAAAAATTGCCGATAACAAATTTGTAAGAAAAATGAACGAAAGTAAATTAGTTGTTTTTTAGGGAATTTGTAAAAAAGTCACATTTTAGAAGGAGTATGTAATGGAACGCGACGAACACGAAATGCTAATCGAATATTCAGAAATGACAGCATTCAACTTCAACTCTAAGGAGTTTCAAGAAGTAAAGAATGATTACATTGAGTGCAGAAACAAAATATCTAATTTTGCGTGGACCGTACAAGGTATCGTTGATTACTTTAAACCGGCAAAAAATTATTAATCGGAGTTATATTAATGAACAAAAAAGATTTTCAAAACGGATGCTTTTCTCCAAATTGGATAGAAGTTGATTTGGAAGAAGTACAAAAAGTTTCAAGTAGTTCAACCGCATGGTATGAAGAGAAAGGAGCTGAAGAAGGCTTGGTTGAACAAAACAGAGCAGAACATAATAAGGAGGTACGCCTAGAGAGCAATAGACGCAAGGATTTAAATACATTATTAAAAGAACTTGATGAAATCAAGCAAAGCATTGAAAAAGCTGCCGAAAAGCAGCACCGATTGACAAATCTTATGGTGAGATATACCGGTAATTTTGCGCAATAAAAGTCCATAAGTGTCAAGATAGAATTAAAAAAAATAGGGTATAGGTTATGAGACTATACCCTATTTTTTAAAGTAATAATTTTAATCTACTGGAGAGGCCTTGCCCATTCCAAAACCTTCTTTTAGAACCATATAAACAGAGTATGCAGCAAGTCCTAATACGCCGAATTTACGCCACTTTGGACCGCCTCCAAGCGCCATTGCGGAGAATGTAACAGGCACAATGTTATCACCTGCCGATGTTAAAAATCCTTTAAAATATCCTGTAATTTTGCCTACAAACGGTACTATAGGGTTTGAGGTTCTTAACTCTGCTACTTTAGCCTGCATGGCATTTGTTGTAGCGCTTGAGGCACCCATTGTTCGTTTCGTAGCAATAACACTTTCAAATGTATCGGCGGTTGCTTTTTGTTCTCCGACTTTAGAAAATACTTTTGCTTTTCCTAACGCATCATAAGTTGCCAGGCTTAATCCTGCTATACCTGCTGTTTTACATATTATATTCGATGCAAGTCCCATATTTACCTACTGTTCTTGTTTTGGATTTTCTTTCACTTTAGGATTTGGTATGTTTTTTATTTCTGTTCCTGCTGACATTTTAAGCAGTATGTCAGCTGCTTGTAAAACATCTTCTTTGTCTGCATTAGGATTAGATTGAATGTTGTGCAACAATTGCACTGTATAATCATTTCCGCTTGCAAGTTGAGATGCAAATGCTGATAATGCAGCTACTCTTATAAGCTTAGATGGATCTTGAAGCATTTTATTTAATAACGCATTTAGTGCTGCGTCATCATATCGTTCTTTATCTTCATCCAATCTCGTTAAAATTTCTTTGGAAGCCATTAGTCTAATTTCTTGATTAGGATTGTTTAAATAATTTTCCAATGATTTAATGTATTCATCTGTTAATGCTACAATTTTTGTTTCTTTTGTATTCCTTTTTTCTTCTTCTATAGTAGCTTCTCTATTTTCTATATCACCAATTATATTTTGAGAAGTTGTCAAATCAGCTTCTTGTTGAACTTCAGATTTGGCAAAATTACTGTATTTATTGGCAATACCTGCTCCGGCATTAGGGTTTGTTTGATTATTTTCAAATAATGCTTCATTATCTGCATTTTCCACTACATTTTCGCTTTTTTCTTGTTCGCTCATTATGGCATTATCTTGTTCCTGTTTTTTAGAATCTGATACATTATTTTGATAATTATAATTGTTCAAATAATATTGAGCAGGATAGGCATTTGGATAGCCCGTTTGAGTTTTTTGACTTTGCTCTTGACCTTGCTCTGCAGCATTATTTATTTGCATAGGATTTGTCATGTATTGTGGTTGTTGAGCATATGGAGTGGCATTTGGTATAGAATACTGGGTATTTCCGCTATTACAATTACAGTACCCGCCATTTGGTGCAACATTAACAGCAGGATTTGCAATTTGTATAGTTACTCCCGAATAATTCGGTTGAGGATTAATAAATGGATTTGTCATACAATCAAACCTTCTTTTCACACTTATATATTAATATAAAGTATACTAAAGCTCAGAAATTGCCATGATAAGGGGGTGTTTGTAAAGAAATGTTACAAGCCGGAAATCGTTGTTTTTATAAAACCAACTTCTTTACCTGAAATTGTATGTATTTTGTCATCATATTGAATATTTCCCCAGCCGAGAAAGTTAATCATTTCAAAAATAGCAATTCTTCTTGCATCCATAGAACAATCGTTAATTTTAAGAGCAAACGCACATTTTTCCTTAATATTTAGAACTACACAAAGCCCTCCTGCTCCAACCTTTGCTATAAGATTATTTGTTTTTTGTATGATTTCAGTATCGGTTCTGTTTTCGCCTCCAAAAATATAAGGATTTGTTTTTATTGCATTAATTATCAGCGGATAATTAATTAAGTTTTCAAACCCTTTTGCCATGTTAGAAAGAGGCATGCTTAAAATAGGAACACCACACCCATCCGTAGTTAAAGGATAGACATTTTTAACACAACACATATTATTAATTTTATTTTTAATTTCTATTTGCAAAGGATGAGTCGGTTCATAATATGTTTCCATATCCCAACCGTTAAGTTTGCAAAGAATAAGAAAACCTATATGTTTGCCTGAACAATTGTTATGTATAGCAGAAGGTTTTTCTCCCTTTAATAGCATTTTATCTTGCATGGATTTTGATAATGGTGCATGAATTCCACACTTTAGCATGTTTTCACTTATTTCAAATTTTCTAAGAAGAGTTCGTGCTATTTCTATGTGACATTCTTCACCCGCATGTGAACCACATACAAGAGCAAGCTCTTTGTCATCCAATTTTACTCCGTAATCTAGTAAAAGAGTTGCTTGTAAAGGTTTGGCGCACGAGCGCAGAAAATAAGGTTTCTCAAAATCTAAGCAATTTGAAAAACTATATATCCCATCATGAAATTCTTCTACAAGACCGTCGCGTATATAACTAACTTCCCATTTTCCGCTTTTCATATACAACTGAAAACTAGTCCTCTTTATGCTCTTTAATAAATGTCAATAAAGCATCTATTTTTTCTCTTAAAATTTCATTTTCTTCTTTAAGTCGAGTATTTTCCACTCTTATATCATAACTTTCTCTTTCTAAAGCTACAGATGGCATTTCTTTAGGATCAAGAGAAAATCTTTTTCCTGCTTCTTCTTTCATAAAAATAATACTTTTAACATCAAGTTCGCGCACAAAGCCAAGTTGAACCATAAGCTCTGCAATAAATACATGTTTTCCTGATGCATTGATTTCTTGCTGTTTTGTTAAAACCTCATCAAGCTGTTCTATTGTCATTTTTCCTGCACGAATAAAATACTCACCTGTTCTGTACTTACCGGCTATAAAACCAGCAAGTGCGCTTATTAAGTTTGGGACTTCCCTTGAAAATAAACCGGATGTTTTGCAAAAAGTAAAGGCTTTAGCAACCTCTTCCATAGTAAAATTATTTTCTATCGCAATTTCTATTAACGACATGCCTTTTGCACAACAATTCATAAAAGAATATATAGTTTCATCGTAGTTTGATTCTTTCGAAAATAGTTCATTTTGTCCTTTTTGTGAGAGAGCTGGTTTATAAACATGAAACAATTCTCCTTCTTCAACATCCATAAATTCACTACTCAAATAAGTTGCAAGATCAGCGGACAAATCTAAGAATATTGACTGCTTTACCCACAAAGGAAAAGCAAGCATCTTATCCATATAATCTATAAATAAACTCTTACTCATAAAAATAACCCTTCTTTTATATGATGTTTTACAATAGATTATAGCATAATATTGTGTTAAGTATAAATATGTGAAGGAATTTTTATACTATGGGCATGGATGGTTTTTCAATCGCAAGTACCGGAATACGAGAACAAACATCTGCAGAAATGAACGCAAGAACAGAGCAGATAATTGTCAACGACCCAACAAACTCTGCACAACAAGTTCAGGGCTTAAGTGACAATGAACGCATCAGAGAAAAGGAAGAAGAAGAAAAATCCGGCGGTCAAAACGGTAAAACCCTTACACAAGAAGAATTTCAAGACGGTCTTGTAGAAGATAATATTGAAGAAAATCCATTAGAAGAATTTGATGTTGAAGATATAGAAAACCCAAATAAAGAATTTTATGTTAAATTAAATATAAAAGATGATATAATAGAATTATATGATAGTGCCACGAACAGATTAATCGAAACAATATCCGGAAATGAATTAGGAGAATTGGTTCAAAAGCTCAACATGGCATCAGGAATATTTGTAAATAAGAAGGTATAAATGCCACCAGGAAATCCATACGCTAAATATATAAAACAATACCAAACAAGTAATATTACAACGGCAACACCGGAAAAATTAATGATACTGCTTTTTGACGGTGCTATTCAATTTTTGCAAAAAGCAAAAACCGCTATTGCAGAAAAAAAATTACAAGAACGCTCTCAAAATATAGATGGCGCAAGAAAAATTATCAGAGAACTTATGCGAACAATAGACCTAGAAAACGGAAATGATGTTTCTAAAAATTTATTCAAACTATATAATCGCATGGCAATGGATTTAATAAAGGCAAATATTCAAAAAAATGCAAATAAAATAGATGAAGTAATTACTGATTTAACAAACATAAGATGGGGTTTTCAAAAAGCCATAGAAATTCAAAGCGGTGTTACTACTCTTGACGAGGTAATGAAAGAACAGGAAGCGCAAAATGCAACAGCAAATCCAGCACCGCAAAATGGAGATGAAAACAATGCAGGATGAAAAACAATATGAGCAGCTGTTGCTCCAATACCAACAACTTAAAAATGGAGCCGAAGATATTTCCCGCATGATTGATAATGAAGATTTTGATAGCGCAATTACCATGATAAATTCCAGAGAAAAGTTATACATGAGCTGTAAAACCATGCGCAGATATCTTGATCTCACTCCTGTGCAACAAAAAGAAGCAGATGCTATTTTTGATGAACTAAGAGACATGGAAATGATGAATATTAAAAAACTCCAAAAAAACATGGCAATAGTCCAAGCAGAGCTTGCAAAATCGCAAAAGGCAGAAAAAATACAACAAGCATATGGAGACGGCAACGATTCCGGCAATTTAATAAATATTCAAGAATGAAAATTCTCTAAAAACATATATTGCAACATTATGAATGCTCTAAACATCACTCTTTTTACTTGTTTCGATATATACCATGCGCCAAATTCCAACTATATATAGTATTTTAAGAAAAGTAGTACTTGCATTCTTTTATTAAAGCGCTATAATATAACTCGAAAACTTAAGAAAGGAGTTTTATATGAACAAAGAAGAATTAGTAGCAGAAATTTCAAAAAAATCAAAAGTTACTCAAAAAGAAGCTAATGAAGTATTATCAGCATTAATTGAAACCGTTGAAAAAACTGTATCAAAAGGTAAAAAAGTAACTTTAGTTGGTTTTGGTACTTTTGAACCACGCAAACGCGCTGCAAGAAACGGCAGAAACCCACAAACAGGTAAAGAAATTAAGATTCCTGCTAAGACAGTTCCTGTATTCTCAGCTGGTAAAAAATTCAAAGAAGTTGTTAACGGCAAATAGTTTTTAACTTCTGAAAAATATTGGAGGCGCAGACTTTTAGTCTGCGCCTTTTATTTTTACCTTATGTAAAAATTTAACAACCATGATATTATTAAAATATCGAAAAGGGATTGCATGCAACAAGAATATTTGCCAAGAAGAATAACCATAGAAGAAATGTCGCCTCATGTACATTCTTTTGGTGTTGGAGAAAATAAAGTTAATAAAATTGCAGACTGGCTTTCTTCATGGATAATAACCTCTTTGAAAACCGGTAAGATTAAGGCATACGATTTTTTACCGCTAAAAGGTGATTTAGCATTTCATATTGGTGTCAGCTCTGGAACAATACAAAATGCATATAGGATTTTAGAGGATAAACACCTTGTTGCATCAAAACAACGCGTTGGGACATATATAAAAGCTCAAGCAATTTCAGAAGAACCCACAAAACTAACTTCAAAAAGAGAAGAAGCGTGCGCGATAATAAAGAAATATATTATTGACAATAATATTTCTGAAGGAGAATTGCTTATACCATCCAGAGAGCTTGCAAAAGAAACAAATATTTCAGATACAACATTAAGGCTGGCAATTAACCATTTAATTCTTGAAGGCATTGTAGGAAAACAAAAAAACAGATATAAAGTTATAAATCGCAATTTTTATGCTCAGGATGTTAAATCGGAAACTCTTGTAAAAAAGATTGCGGATAACATATGGGAAGAGATTAAAAATACTACAAAGACAGGAAATAAGCTTCCATCAAATACTACACTTGCAAAAAAGTATAATGTCAGTGTCAAAACCATATATGATGCTATAAGGATACTTATCAAAAAAGGAATTGTATTTACTAAACGCGGTCGCTACGGAACAATTGTTGCAGGTGATGATATTGAGCGTAAACCATATTTTTACCAGACTGTAGAAACAAAAATAAAAAATTATATAATAGAAAATTGTAAAATAAACGATAAATTACCCTCAATAAAAGAATTCAGCAAAAAATATTCTGTAAGTCCCAAAACAATAAAGAAAGCTTTGGATGAACTTCAATCGGACGGATATGTCAATTTTTTACGAGGAAAGTTTGGCGGAACATTTGTAACAGACATTCCGGGAACGAATGAAGGGTACACATGGCTTGCAATAAGTCAGGATTATATAGACAATTAGTCTAAATCACTTGAAAATTGCTGAAAGCATGGTATTATAAGAAATGTAAACTAAATAAAAAGGAGAATAGTTATTTCAAACGAAGACAGAAACCTAAATAAAGGTAAGGATAAGCCCCTTATAAATGAAAGAATCAGGGCAAAAGAAGTAAGATTAATTGATGCAGATGGTAATAATTGCGGAGTTGTTCCAACATCAGAAGCATTAAGAATGGCAGAGGATGCAGATTTGGATTTGGTAGTAATCAGTCCAAACCAAGCACCTCCGGTAGCAAAAATTTTAAATTTCGGAAAGTATCGCTACGAACTTGAAAAAAAAGCAAAAGAAGCTAAGAAAAAACAACATACGGTTGATATAAAAGAGGTTAAAGTTCGTTATAAGATTGATACTCATGACTATGAAGTCAGATTAAAAAATATAAGAAAGTTTATCTCACAAGGTAATAAAGTTAAACTTGTAGTAATGTTAAGAGGTCGTGAAATGCAGCACTCAAGCCTTGCAGTAGATTTGGCAAACAGGTTTATTACAGACTTGGCAAATGATCCGATAACAATCGAGAAAAAGCCTATGATAGAGGGAAGAAATGTCACAGCATGGCTTGCTCCGCAGGGGTAAATAACAATTATAAAATGTTGATTTTAATAAAAACAGACTTTGAGTAAAAAGTCTGTTTTTATTTTGACTCTTGATTAAAAATATTTAGCAAGTAAAATAAAGACATTAAGAAGAAAATAATGTTTATGCCGCAATAGCTCAGTTGGTAGAGCAAGGGACTGAAAATCCCTGTGTCCTTGGTTCAATTCCGAGTTGCGGCATATTTTTTTGTTCAATAATAACGGACATTACAGGCTTATTGATATAAATTACCTTTTAACAGGACATTTGGTAGGAAGGAGTAAATATTTTAGGTTTGTAAAATCGCTAATTTTAGTAAATTATAGCAATTTTATAAGGTCGGAAATTGGATGACTGCAATTGTCCGAAATGTCCGATTTTGGTAACAAAAATGTCCGCAAAAAGACTTTTGAAGGGGTAAATATTTGGCTCAAATATAGACAAAACCTATATGACACAAACGGACAAAAATAGGTAATTTGAAATAATTGATTATATGCGAAAATTTTGATAAAATCAGCATATGAATAGCTTAATTGAAGTAAAAAATCTTATATATGAAATCAGAGGGTATAAGGTCATGTTAGATAGTGACCTTGCAGAACTTTATGAAGTTCAAACTTTCAGATTGAATGAAGCAGTGAAACGTAATATTGAACGATTTCCAAGTCATTATATGTTTCAATTAACAAAAGATGAGTACAAACTTTTGACATCGCAAATTGCGATATCAAAAAAAGGACGAGGAGGAAGAAGAACAATGCCCTATGTTTTTACAGAACAAGGTGTTGCGATGCTATCTTCCGTTCTTAATTCTGCAAGAGCTATTCAAATAAATATCAAAATCATTGATACATTTGTTCAAATGCGTCAA
>CACYUI010000020.1 GCA_902777605.1 uncultured bacterium
TACTACGAAAGTGAAAAAGTATTCCAAAGTCAAGAGGCATTTCCTGTTTTAAGTACATATTCTCCAAGTATCAATATAGCAAAGAAAGAAAATGCTCACCAAATACTTGAATATACAATTAAATCTTAAAACTATTTAAGAAGTAGTATATAAAAGACAGGAAGTGATGATTTTCACTTCCTGTTTTGTTAAATTATCCATAAATTTTATGGTGGAGTTCTATCCAAAAATTACCTTCTTGATTGAAAAAATCTTCTGACTTTCCGCTTTCTCTGTTGAAATCAGCATTAAACTCTTTATCATAATTTTTTTTGAAAAATGTTGTTTCTCTAAAATTCTTATTTATATCTTCCCAAATCGGTGCAATATTTTCTTTCCACCAACTTTCATATATTGGTGCGTGTTCTTCACCGACAAGCCTGTTAAATTGTTTTTTGTTTTCGGGATCTAATATTCTTCTAAAGATATTTTTTATCGGTGCAATACTATCACTTCTTGCAGGTTCGGTGTCAATAAATGCGGCTTTTGAAGATTCCAATGTTCCTCTTGCATTAGTTAATGTATTTTTTAAATATGCAACATCAGGCACAATTTTTTCTTTTGAGGGGTGTTTTTCAAACGCATCAAAAATTTTGTTTGTAAGTTCCAAATCTTTTGAGGAATTATAATATGGTTTTTCGGCTTTAGTATATCTTGATAAATAATCCATATAAGTTTGCATATCTTTTGTTTTTATAACAATTTTTGCACCGAAACTTGGCTGATTATTATAAGCATTTATAGATTGCACTTGCATAATTATTTACCCCTTTACTCTTATTTTTTAATTGCTTTCAAAACCTTTGTCTTTACCGCAGTTGTATCAGGCAAAACAGCTTTTGCTTTATTTGCGATACTATCAACATTTTCAATTAATGGTTTTGTTGTTTCCTGTGTTTTCCTACCAAATTTTGTCGACAAACCAAGTGTAAATTGAAGAACAGCAGCAATGCCGACAATAGCAACTGCAAATCCAAATCCGAAATCGTTTCTTTTTTTCTCTTTTATCTATCAACACCTCTGCCGATTTCTTTCATTCCTTTATATGCAGATAAATAAACCGATTCGCTACTGTGTGGTGTTATTTCAAAGTCAAGTCCTTTTGACTTATAAAAACCTTCTGCCGTTTCACCTTTAAATTTTTGCAAAGGTTCTCTCATGGCTTTTTTTATTGCCTCTGCAATAGGTTCTTGAACCTTATTGAAATTAATATTTTTCGGCTGAAAAATTGCTCCGAAACTTGTATTTTTATTATTTTGAGTATTTATTGCTTGTACTTGCATAATTATTTACCCCTGTACTTCTTTAATTTATCCCTTTTGAGTAAAGTATAACATAAAATATTTAAACTTAATTACAAATATACCCACTTGCTCACACTTTCCTCTTCCAAAATAATCGTACTATCCGTAAATAATCAAACTTGTGTTACATTCAGTCAGGGAAAAGGTTTGAAACCAATAATCATACTATCCGTCCAAAGCTCAAAACAGCAAGCCACTTTTCCAAAAATAATCATACTATCCGTTAATAATCTATCTGCTCGTTAGGATACACAAAACAAAATCTCAAAAATCCAAAAAATTGCAAACAATAAAAAACTCCCGGAGATGGATTCGAACCACCGTTGGAAGAGCCAGAATCTTCAGTCCTGCCGCTAGACGATCCGGGATTGTTTCTACTTGAATATCTTACTTCAAACAAAAAAGACAGGCAATAAACTTTACCTGTCTTTTTTATAAAATAAATAACTTACTTTTTCCACCAATGTTTTTTTGTTTTTTTATCTTGAATTACATTAGTATAACCTTCTTCTACATTGTTTTTATATGGATTGTTTCCGTACATATCACCTCTTGTAGCAGCTACTTCTGTTTTAAGTTTTTTATTAGCTCTTTCAGAAGTTACAGTAATACCATTTGAAGTGTCAACTTTTGAAAGATTTTCTTTGTCAACTTTTGATGCTTCTGTATCATTTTGGTATTGTTGTTTCCATACACTTGATGTTGTGAATCTAGAATTCGGGAAAGTGTTTTCATAATTTTTTACAGGGTGTTGGTTAAAGTTTTCATCATATTTTACATCACCTGTTTCAGAATATAACTTTCTTGTGAGTTCTTGTTCAGCAGCATTTGTATAATTAGAACGGTTGCCGGTATTAGAAGCGGCATCTCTGCCTAAAAAGTGCATTCTGCCAATATTATCTGTATAAATAGTTGTATCAGCCATAGCAGGAACTGCTGCTGCTGACAATGCAATTATTAATCCCAATGAAATAAATGTTTTTTTGTGCATAATATACGCCTCCTTAGTTTTACTATAACGACATAATATCATAAGGCAATATAAATGTGTATATCACTTTTTAAAATATTAAATATTACTTTACATTAATTTCGTTTGTTATATCTTTGCCTCCATATAAAACTACACTTTTTGCAAAAACATAATCATATCCGTCTTTTTTTGCTTTTTTTGAAATTTCTTCCCTAATATTTTTTTCGATACTTTCTAGTCTGTTGTTGTAATCTCTCTCGAGAGCTTCTTTTTTAGTGTTAAATTCTCTTGTATATCTTTCTTCTATTTGTACGATTTTATTCGAATCCTCTTCGTTTGCAATTTCTCCTCTTGCATTTATTATTATCTTGTTAAGTTCATCCATTTTTCTTGAATGTTCTTGTTTCAATTGTTTAACTTGGGAAGAGTTACTTACCACTTTCTGTAAATCGACCACAGCAATCGAATCTTCTGCTTGAACATAAGAACCCGCAAGAAAAAAACTTAAAATCATTACTAAAAAACTTTTTTTCATAACTTGTATAACCTCATTCTTGTATTACAAAAAGGTTATATATGTTTTTATCAAAATTTTACATTAGCAAAATGTTTAATCCGTTACTTAGTCATCAAGGTAGTGAAAAACAAAATAAAAATTTGATAATAAAAAATGAAAGGAGGTATAAAATGATGCATATACTCAGAATGGTAGCGTATGCGCTTGTAATTACGGGTGCTATAGTCTGGGGTATTGTAGGTTTCTTCGGCTATAATATTGTATCAGCAATATTCGGAGATATGTCAATTCTCTCAAGAATAGTCTATGCACTTGTTGGGCTTAGTGCAATTGTGCTTCTCGTAACACGCCCTGAAGAAGCATTTTGTGACTGTTCTGAAACAACGCGCTACTAAAATAAAAATTGAATAAGAATTATTAAAGCGGCGGAAACTTTGTTTCCGCCGCCACCTCTATTCCTCATCTAAATATACCCTATAATCACTAATTTTATCTGTATTTCTAAGTTTTTGTATTGCTATATTCTCAATTTGTCTTATTCTTTCTTTTGAAAAACCCAATGCATTCCCAATTTGTTCTAAAGTTTTTGGCTCATCGTTTTCTAACCCGAACCTTCTTTTAATAATTTCCTGTTCTCGTTTATCAAGCCTTGATAGTAAATGAATAACATCGTGTTCTTTTATCCTTTTTTGTGCATTATTCTCAGGTGAAGAGTAGCTCTTATCCTCAACATAATCCCCGATGCATAAATCGTCTGTAACATATGTTTCAAGACTAACTGGCTCTGTTTTTATCGCACAACGGATTTCTTCCAACCTTTTAGAATCAAAACCGCAGATTTTTGAAATTGTTTCATCATCTGTATCCATAGTTTCATCACACTCTGCAATAGCACATGCCTTTTTGTATTTCCTGATTTTTTCCAGCATATGAACAGGTATTCTAATTGTCCTTGAATGGTTTGAAATAGCTCTTATAATAGTCTGTTTTATCCACCAAGTTGCATAAGTTGAAAATTTGAAATTTTTTTTATAATCAAATTTTTCGGCTGCTTTAATTAATCCCATCGAACCTTCCTGAACCAAGTCCATAAAAAGGACCCCTTGTCCTATGTATTTTTTTGCAATGCTTACAACAAGCCTTAAATTTGCTTGAACTAGCTCTCTTTTTGCTTTATTCCTATCTTCTATGCTTCCTTCCTGTATTCTTCTGCCAAGTTCTGTTTCTTCAGTTTTGGTCAACATTTTTTTTCTTCCGATTTCTTTCAGATACATTTGTAAGATATCGTCGTTATTTACAATTGTGCTAAAAGTTCGTGGTTCATCATTCTCGTTAAATTCTATAATTTCAGCATTATTAAAAGCTCTTGTCATTAAAAATCCTCCAACTCTTCTCAATAAATAAGACGAAAATATTTAGAAAAAGTTCCATAAAAAGTTAAAAATTTTTAAAAGCAATGTTTTTAACTTGTAAAACCTTGAATTAAGTTTTATAATTTAATTCAATAAGAGAAGGAGTTTAGATATGAAGATATTGTTTGCTGCATCAGAAGTTGCACCGTTTTCTAAAGCAGGCGGTTTATCTGATGTTGTCGGAAGTTTACCCAAGGCGCTTGAAAAAGATGCAGAAATTGCAATATTTACTCCTCTGCATGGGTGTATTGATTATAATAAATGGGGACTTAAAGAGCTTGAAAACTCTGAAATGTGGATAACTTTCGGGTGTTACCCTCAAAAGTTTAAACTCCATATGACAAAACTCCCGAATACCAACATAAATGTATTTTTTATACAAAACGATTGGTATTTCTCCTGTTTTAAAGAAGTCTATCCTCGCTGGCTTGACCCGAGATATGAACACGAAAGATATATTGCATTTTCTCTTGCAACTTTAGAATATGCAAAACAACTTAATTTCAGAGCAGATATTATTCACTCAAATGATTGGCATACTGCCATGATTCCTTTGTACATCAAGGCAAATTATAAGTTTGATGAATTTTGGAGCAAAACAAAAAATGTGTTTGAAATCCATAATCTCGCATACCAAGGTGTTTGGTTTGAAGATATTTTGGATTTTGCAAATATGAGAAAAGATATTGTGTTTAATGAGTGGGGATGCGAACACTATGGACGCGTAAATTGGATGAAAGGTGCAATAAACTATTCTGACAGAGTTGTGGCAGTTTCTCCTACTTACGCAAAAGAAATTTTGACAGGTGAATACGGTGAAGGTATGGATTATACCTTAAGGGGACATACTGGAAAACTTAGGGGTATTGTAAACGGAATAGATTACGATGTCTTTAACCCAAAAACAGATAAAACACTTGTAAAAAACTATGATATCAAAACTCTTAAGAACAAAGAAGAAAATAAAAAAGCGATTTTAAAAGAGTTTGGACTAAATTATAATCCTGACAGACCTCTTATAGCACTTATTTCTCGTCTTGTTGACCAAAAAGGATTGGATTTGATAAGACAGGTTGAAAATGATTTGACTCACCTTGATGCAGATTTTATTTTCTTAGGAACAGGTGATAAATCGTACGAAAATTTGTTTATATGGCTTTCTAATAACACTCCTAATATTAGAGCATATGTTGGTTACAGGGGAGATTTGGCAAACAGAATTTATGCAGGCAGCGATTTCTTCTTGATGCCTTCAAAATTTGAGCCATGCGGTTTATCGCAGCTAATTGCTATGAGATTTGGCTCACTTCCTATCGTCAGAGCAACAGGTGGTCTGGAAGATACTGTAACAGGCTATCCTCTTGATAACTCAAACGGGTTCAAATTCTGGGGCTATGACGGTTGGGCAATGAAGGATGCTATTTGGTGTGCTTTGAATGTATATAAAGACAAGTACACGCTTAATGCTATGAGAAAATCCGCAATGGAAGCAGATTTTAGCTGGAAGGAAAGTGCTAAGAAGTATCTTGAAATGTATAAAGAACTTGTATAAGAGCTTTTGTCAAGCAGAGCCTGACCTACAATTGACCAATTTGAGCTATTTTATAAATTTTATTTTATTAATGTAAATGCCGTAACATTAAAATATTTTGCAATTTTTTCGATTTTATCTATTGTTATGTTTACTTTTGCTTTTTCCAGTTTTGATATATAAGAATTATCAAAGCCAAGAGCAAGAGATAGTTCCTCTCTTTTAAGATTTCTTTGATTTCTCAAATTTTTAATGTTTTCTGCTAAAATTTTTCTTAATTCTTGACTCATATTCCATATTATGGTATTAATTTAATAATTGTTACAGGAATGATATTCCATTAATGAGATGATTATGCGCAAAAAAAATTTTTTAAAAAAAATATTTTTAAAATTATTCAACATTTACAAAGCAAATGCACAAATAATTGTAGTTATTTTTGGTTTTAAAATAAAATTTGATTATCCTTTATTAAAACACATAGAAGATATGTGTTTCATTCCCAAGTTGGATGAATTATTGGATAAAAATACATTTTTCCCACATCCTATCGGTATAGTCATAAACGGAAATGTAAAGTTTGGTAATAACTGCACAATATACCAAAATGTCACAATTGGTGATAGTTTGTCGGGTAGTAATGATGACAGATATCCTATCGTAGGCAATAATGTTATTTTTTGTGCAAATTCAGTTGCAGTTGGAAATATAACAATAGGTGATAATGTTATTATTGGAGCCGGTGCTGTTGTAGTAAAAAATATACCGTCAAATGTCACAGTAGCAGGAAATCCAGCAAAAATTATAAAAACTCATAAAATTTAGTTGTAAAATTTTTTGTACAATTTTATTTTACAACTTCTAAAGTTTCATAATCATTCAAGTATGGCATATGTGCTTCTGTGATTAATTCTCCGGGGAGTAAAATTGAAATTCCGGGAGGGCACTCGGCTACAACTTCGGCTGAAATTCTTCCTATTGCATCAGCTTTGGAAATTCTCTCTTTTTCAGCGTAATATGCCTCTCTAAGGCTTATTTTGATTTCAGGCTCTAACATCGGCATATGCTTTCTGCCTTCAAGATAATAAATATCTTTGTGGTTTGCTGAGGCTATTTTTTCTAACGCATCTGCAAGATATTTGAAATCAGAACGCTTGTTACCGAGATTGCATAGAATTAAGACTCCGACATCAGATGCGGATTCAACTTCTATACCGAAATCTATCTCTAAAATTGATTCAAGGCGCTTTCCTGAAAGACCGTCAATTTTTATAAATACCTTTGTTACATCTGTTTTATACCCAAAATCTGATTTTATTTGGTGCAAATTAGGAATGTTATCGAGTCTTGTTCTTAAATATTTAGCATTAGAAATAGTCCTATCCAAAAGCTTTTGTCCTGCTTTTGTTTGAAGGTTAGCTCTTGCGGCATCTAAGCTTGCTAAAAGCAATAAAGACGGACTTGTTGAGTGCAATAATTTTAAAGCTTTTTCAACATCTGTTTCATCAAGAACAGAATCTTTAGATATATGAAGCATAGAAGTTTGGCTCATGCTTCCGCCTGTTTTGTGAAGAGAGTGTACAACCGCATCTGCACCAAGCTTGAGTGCAGTTTCTGGAAGATGTTTGTTAAAATTCCACAAGCAGCCATGGGCTTCGTCTACAATTAATGGTACTCCGTATTTCTTACAAACTTCCGAAATTGATTTCACATCTGACACAATTCCTTCGTAAGTCGGGTTTGTAATCCAAACGAGCGAAATGTCTTTATCTTTTTTAAGCTGCTCTTCTATTTGAGAGGCATCTATATTTCCCCATATTGACCAATCTTCAATCCTTTTTGGACATACCCAAACAGGTTCTGCGCCTGATATCATTAGTCCTGTAATAATTGAACGGTGGCAGTTCCTGTTTACAATAACTTTTTGTTTAGGCTTGGTATAAGCCATTGCAACAGCTAGATTACCTGCTGTGGAACCGTTTAGAAGGAAGAATGTTTTTCTTGCACCAAAAGCTTCTGCTGCAAGTTCTTGTGCTTCTTTTATCGGGCCCGTTGCAGGATGAAGAGTACCGAGATTATCAAACTCGTCAGTTGTATCTATATTCAAAACTTTTTCACCAATAAGTTTTTTAAAATCTTTAAAAACCGCTTTTCCTTTTGTGTGTCCCGGAATATGGAACTGATATGTAGGATTTTCGTAAGCTGTTTTTAAAGCTTCAACAATTGGAGCTTTTATTTTTAATGTTTCTTTTTGTTCAGTATTTTTCTTTATATCTTTCAACAGAAAAATTCCTTTTAAATCTTTTCTTCAGTATAAATAATACCCGAAAATAAAATTTTTTGCCAATAAAATAAATTTTAAATCAAAATAGACACCGGCATGAAATTGTTGTAAAATAAAAAAGCAGGCTATAGTGCCTGAAAATATGATATTTACACCGTGTATTCAAGTCAGGAGAGAGTTATGTTATTTTTTAAAAAGCCGCAAACTAATATGGAATTGGAAATTATTGAACAAACAAAAATAATTCCTTATATTCTTATGAAATACATTAATCCTGAAAGCGGTGAAATTAAAATTGATTTACCTCAAAATATTAGAAAAATTGTTCTTGTTGCAAGTGGCTCTTCTTACCATTGCGCAAGATTTGCAGTAGATTTGTTGGAAAAGTTTTCAGGTATAGAATCCAGAGCAATATATTCAAGCGAATTTCTTTTAAAAAATGTTGTACCGCATGATGAAAATACACTTTATATTTTTATAACTCAATCAGGGGAAACGAGTGATACGGTTAAGTCAGTTGAAAAAGTTAAGAAAACAGCAAATCTTGCAACTCTTTGCATTACAAATAATGAAGACTCGACTATTTGGAAAATGTGTGATTATAAAGTAGCTTGCTTTGCTGGTAAAGAACAGGGTATTGCTGCAACAAAATCTTTTACTGCTCAAATGTTGTGTTTGATACTTATTTCACTAAAGCTGGTAGAAAATATTCACGGGCAGGAGGCTACAAAAATGTATAAAGAATCTCTTTTTCATCTTCCAGCTGTTTTAGAAAAAGCCCTTGCAAAGCGAGAAGAAATAAAAAAATTAGCTAAAATTTTATCAAAAGAGAATATAATAATTATGACTGCAGACGGAATTTCATACTCGCTGGCTAAGGAGGCTGCTCTGAAAACAAAAGAAACTTCTTATAAAAATATTAGTGCTGCGATTTTGGGTGAATTTATGCACGGGCATGTTGCGGTTTTAAATAATAAATCTACTCTTATTTATATTGCGGTGGATAAAATCCCGGAACGCTCAATTGCAAATTTAAACAAGATTAAAGCAGACTATAATCCCAGATTAATTGTGATAGGTCCGTCTTCAGATGAAATTAAACCTGATTATAATATTCATATTGAGTCAGAAAATGAAATACAACAAATGTTTGCTGATGTTGTTGTTCTGCAGCAGCTTGCATTAGAAGTTGCTTTAAAACTGAAAAGAAATGTAGATCATCCAAAAGGCTTGCATAAAGTAGTAATTGATAAAGTATAAAAAAAGACACCTTTAAAGGTGTCTTTTTGCTATTTATATTTTTTCGCTATCCCTCAGCAGCTTGAGGTTTTTCTTTGTATCTTGCTTTTGCATTTATTCCGTAACATGTAGCACAAAGCTTTTGAGACAGCATAAACATATTTCTTTGAACCATCGCTACATCGTTCATTGCTTCTAACATTTTTTCTGGATTTACCATTGATTCCATTGCTTCGTGGTTATCAACTTTTTCATCCGCATATTTTTTGACAAGTAATTTGTCGATATAATCCCTAGCTCCGACTGCCATAATAATGTGCTCCTAAACTTATTTTTTTCCCTTATATACTAAAAGTATTTTTATCTCAGATAATTGACTATTTTGTTACAAAAGTTCACATTGCCCAAAGAGGCGATAAAAATTTTAAACTAATGTTTTATTATCCAAGAGCAGAATATAACTGCAGAAAGGATAACTATTATGACATTTAATCCGCTTAAAGAAAAAGGAATGCCGCTTGATAAACAAATGAGAAATTGGCATCAGATTGTAGGAAAACCATACAATAAAACGGAGGTAGATTGCTATACAAGAACCCGCCAAATTTTAATGAATGGTATAGAAGTAGAGGCTTGGGGTTTTAAGCACCAGCTTGGCAGATATTTGCCTGATAATGAAGATAAAGCAAATATCTCAAGAATCGGCAGAATAGAAAATACTCAGCAGATGAGTTGTAATTGGATGGGGCCTGCAGATCAAACAGTTTTGGAAACAACTTTGGGGTATGAGCAAGTTGCAGTTGACTTAACAGCTTGGCTTGCACAAAACGAACCTGATAAATATGTAAAAGAAGTATTTGATTTTGGACTTTTAGAAGACTTTGATCACTTATACAGATATTCTCAATTTGCGTACGCAAATGAAGGCATAGAACCTTCTGCAATCGTTCAGGGACAGACTGATGTTATAGTAGGGCGTCCAACCCAGCACCATCATAACTGTAACGGCTTAAGAATAAGAAAACATTATGATAAAAATACTGCATCTCCGCAAACAAAGGTTAATATTTTGACTGTTCTTTCGGGGGAACAACAAACTCATAATTTCTACGCAGAACACGGATTTATGTATGGTGACCATGTACTTAGAGAAACTTATGCAGAAATCAAAGATGTTGAAGAAGAGCATGTAACAATGTATGAGTCTTTAATAGATCCAAACGAATCTTTGTGGGAAAAATTCCTTATACACGAATTTACAGAAGTTTGTAACTATTATACCTGTATGGAAGACGAAGTTGACGAGAGAATAAAAAAACATTGGGAAATCTTTTTGGATATGGAGCTTGGACATCTTCAAATTGCTTCAGAAATGTTCAAGAAGTATGAAAAACGCGATTCTGAAGAAGTTATCGGCTCTGAAATAATAATTCCTTGCAGATTTTTAAGTCAAAAAGATTATGTACAAAAAGTTCTAGAAAAAGAAGTTAATAAAAGACTTGCACCAAAGGGAGAATTTTATAAAAACTATGATGAAATTCCTGAAGATTGGGCAAGCTATCCTGTTCAGGACAGAGTTGCAGAAATATCTGCACCTTCTGAAAATGCTATTCGCATCGGTGGAATTTATCACGATAGGGATATAGCTGAGGCAAAAGATACGCTTCTTGCAAAAGAAA
Organism: uncultured bacterium; assembly: GCA_902777605.1. Classification (GTDB taxonomy): domain Bacteria; phylum Cyanobacteriota; class Vampirovibrionia; order Gastranaerophilales; family Gastranaerophilaceae; genus CAG-196. The sequence goes on from CACYUI010000020.1 coordinate 10,979, forward strand.
CTCAAATTCTTGAAAAAGGGTTGCAAAAAAGGGCAGTAGCTTGTAATACAGTTCATCCAAAAGAACTTGATGATATGATTAAAAAACACGAAAGTCGTGAAGACGAAAAGGAAAAATTGATATAAAAAGAAGCCCTTTTGGGCTTCTTTTTTTAATGTTTATATGATATCTGCTTTGTATTGCAGAGCCTGTGAAATATGCTCAAATTTAATATTTTCTTCCATGTTTAAATCGGCAATAGTTCTGGCAAGTTTCAAAATACGGTCATATTTTCTGCCTGAGAGTTGGTATTTTTGTGCAGCAATTTTTAAAAATTCGGCGGTTTTTTCATCAAGCTTACAGTATTTTTTTATCTGTTTGCCGGAAAGCTCTGAATTCGTTAAAATACCTTCTCCTTTGTATCTTTTTGCTTGAATTTTTCTTGCAGAAATAACTCTTTTCTGTATTTCAGAGGAAGGTTCCGCATCAGACTTTGTATTAATAAGCTCGTCTGTGGTAAGCCTTGGAACATTAATTACTAAATCTATCCTATCTAACAAAGGACCTGATAGCTTTGAACGATACCGTTGAATTTGGAATTCTGAACAGGTACACTCTTTTTCTTTGTCACCTAAAAATCCGCAAGGGCAAGGATTCATAGCTCCAACAAGCATAAATTTAGCAGGATATTTTATTGAATTCTTTGTTCTGGAAATTACGACCTCACCATCTTCCAGCGGCTGCCTTAAAACTTCCAAAGTTTGGCGTTCAAACTCAGCCATTTCATCTAAAAACAAAACCCCTCTATGCGCCAGCGTAATTTCTCCCGGACGAGGGTTTGTGCCGCCTCCGATAATACCGTTTTTTGAGGCCGTGTGATGGACGGCTCTGTAAGGGCGCTTTGTGACAAGAGGTTTGTCTGAATTTAGAAGTCCGCAAATGCTATATATCTTAGTTAGTTCTAACGCTTCTTGTAATTCTAGCGGAGGAAGAATTGAGGCAAGACACTTTGCCATAAGGGTTTTACCGGAGCCAGGAGAACCTGACATTAAAATATTATGACCGCCGGCAGCAGCTATTTCCAACGCTTTTTTTGCTTTCTGTTGCCCTTTTACATCTTTAAAATCATATGTATAATCAGTATCAGCGTTTTCTTCCAAATATTTACTTATATCAACAACAGTTTTATTAAGAGGTGTTTCTATAAAATGATTAACTATGTCGCCTAAAAATTTTGCGCCAAACACATTTACTTCCTGAACGAGTGCGGCTTCTTTTGCGTTTTCTTCAGGTACAAAAACAGTTGTTATTCCGGCTTCTTTTAATCCGCTAACAAGGGGCAGAACACCATTAATATATCGCAATGACCCGTCTAGAGAGAGCTCTCCTAAGTAAGCAGTTGTCAAATCATCAGGAATGTTTATGCCCTGTTCTTTTAAAATACCAATTGCTATGGGAAGGTCAAAATGTGTCCCTTCTTTTCTAATGTCTGCAGGCGCAAGGTTAACAATTACTTTGCCGGTTGGAAAAGAAAATCCTGAATTTTTAATAGCAGAACGAACCCTTTCGCGAGCCTCGTTTACTGAATTATCAGGCAGACCAACTATACTAATATTGGGCAATGATTGAGTTGTATCAACTTCAACCTCAATTTTACAGGAATTTATTCCGATTGTTGCTGCCGTAATTGCTTTAGTTACCATAGGCTTATTATATTTTATTTACTAAAATTTTTCAAATCGGGTTATTTAATTTTGATGCTAGAATGCGTATAATTAGCAATAAAAAGTTCTGTTAATATTGTTTTCGCTAAGATTTCTAACAAATTTCCGATATTCTTCCAACTCTACTTTTCTTTTTTCTAAGGCTTTTCTTTCTGCTATTGTTATAAATCTATCAGGCTCATAAAATGTTCTATTTACTCTATTTTGAGCAAGCCAATGAATGTACTCTCTGAATTCTTCAGAAGTAACATTATTGCGGTCATATATAATAGGGCAAGGTGGTATTGATTTTTTGATGTTGTTTAATTGCCTTGTTTGAAAGATTTTACGAAAAACTTTACCGATTTTCATTAGATTAGACCTTTTTGTAATTTAACATACAGAATAAATTCGTAGGCTGGATGAAACCCAACATTATTAATATGGTGTCGGAGATGGGACAGTCTTGAGTCGCTCGCATTAAATGTGTCTACGGTTGCTTGCTTCATAATTTTCAATTATTCCGCAATCAAACCTTCGCACTCTGCTCGCTCCTCGCTCGAACCCTTAAATGCTTCGCATTGTGGTTCTCCTCCTTACGCAAACATTTTATACTTTGTACAATAATGTCGGAGATGGGACACTCTTGAGTCGCTCGCATTAAACGTGTCTACGGTTGATTGCTGCATAATTTTCAATTATTCCGCAATCAAGCCTTCGCACTCTGCTCGCTCCTCGCTCGAACCCAAAATGCTCCGCATTGGGGTTCTCGTCCCCCGTACGATTATTTTATTTTCAATAAATGTCGGAGATGGGACTCGAACCCACAAGATGTTACTCACATGAACCTGAATCATGCGCGTCTACCAATTTCGCCACTCCGACACATATTAAATTATCACTCCCAATTGAAAGTTAGTTCCAATTGGCTCAAAGGAGCTTCGCTCCCCTCCATTGGCTTTAAGTATAGCATAAAAACTTTTAATTGTTTTCACGGAAAATGTGACATTTAGTCACCTTTTCCTGCACGCCAACGGAGTCCTTGCCACTCCGACATATATTAAATTATAACTAATAAAATAAAAAAACACAACAAAATAGAAAGGGCCTCTTCGGCCCTTTCCATTCTTTGATGAACTTAGGTGCAGCATTTTTAACTGCTAATATTATTATTACCTATTTTTTCCTTTTTTCAAGTGGTATCAGCGGAAAAATAAGTAAATTTTTGTAAACAGTTTTTTGCTTTGATAAATTAAGTTATCTTGATAACATAATTTTTATGGTTATTTTTCGTTTTTATTCATGTTATATTTGTCATGTTACAAAAATAGGAGTTATTTATTATGGCTAAAGATTGCAGTTTCGATGTTGTATCTGAATTTGATAAGCAAGAACTTGTGAATGCAATTGACCAAGTAAAACGCGATTTGACATCTCGTTTTGATTTAAAGAATTCAAATTCGTCAATTGATTTAGAGGGCGACAAGTCGATAACTATAACAACTAACGATGAAATGAAGCTTAGAAATATTTTTGATATTCTTCAAACTAAGCTTGTAAAAAGAGGTTTGAGTATAAAAATTCTTGATGCGCAATCTATGGAAAATGCGCTTGGCGGTAATGTAAGACAAGTTTTTAATTTAAAGAAAGGCCTAACTCAAGAGCTTGCGAAAAAAATTGTTGCTGATATTAAAGACTCTAAACTTAAAGTTCAGGCATCAATTCAAGGTGAACAAGTTCGTGTAAGTGGTAAAAGCAAAGATGATTTGCAAGAAGTTATCGGACTATTGAGAAAGAACGAGGATAAGTACGATATTCCTTTGCAGTTTACAAATTATAGATAAGACAGCAAGTTGGTTTAATATTTAAGGTTATATTAGTACTGCAAAATCTAACCCTCTCTGATTATGAGAGGTGGAGAAGTTAAAATGTTAAATATAGAAAACACAATAGACAGAATAAGGGAATTAATTGATAACGGTGATAATGCTCAACTCAGAGAAGAGTTGGAAACATACCACTCCGCAGACCTTGCGGATATTTTCCAAGAACTAAAGCCTGATGAGCGTCTTGCGTGTATTACTAATATTAATGAAGAATTGGCTTCAGATGTTATTGAATACTTAACTCCACAACTACAGGTAGAAATTCTTGGTGATATAGATGAAAATCTTGCATCAAGATTGGTTTCAAAACTTCCACACGATGATGCTGCCGATGTTTTGGGAAACATGGAAGAAGATGATACGGAGGCTTTCTTAGAAAACTTACCTCAAAAATTTTCATCTGATGTAAGAGAACTTTTAACATATAACGAAGATACGGCAGGCGGTATCATGAACCCGCTTGTTTTAACGGTTTACGATAATATGACCGTTAAAGAGGCTCTTGATACAATTCGTATAAAAGCCGAAAAAGACAACATGGAACTTTATTATGCTTATGTTGTTGACAAAAATTTGCATTTGGTTGGTGTTCTTTCTTTGAGAACATTGATGACAACTCCCGTTGATATAAATGTATCTGACATAATGAAAAAAGACATTGTTAAAATTCATGTTGATGATTATCAAGACTATATTGCAGATGTATTTATGAAATATCAGTTTAATGCTTTGCCGGTAGTTGATTTGTATGATCACTTAAAAGGTGTTGTCACTTGGGATGATGCTCAAGATATTGTAGAAGAAGAAACAACGGATGAGATTCTTCAATCTTCAGGTATCGTAACAGACCTTGGTGATGACGATGATGATGTGCTGACCGGAAGTATTGGGCATGCAATAAAGGCTCGTATACCATGGCTGTTTATTACACTTATAGGTGAATTTATTGCAGTATCTATTACAAGCAAATTTGATAAAACATTTAATGCGCTACCGATTGCTGCTGCATTTATGCCATTGCTTGCAGGACTTGGCGGAAATATTGGTACACAAAGTATTACATTGATGGTTCGTGGTATGTCGACAGGACAAATTACTCTAAGTTCCGGTTGGAAGTATATATTAAGAGAAACTATTACAGGATTAAGTATTGGTGCTATTTTTGGTTTGCTTGTTATGACTGTTACTTGGGGGTGGCAAAACCATGTTCAACTGGGATTGGTTGTTGGTTGTGCAATGTCTCTTAACATGACAATTGCTACGATGATTGGAACATGTACGCCTTTAATTCTAAAAAAACTTAATATTGATCCGGCTGTAGCTTCGGGACCTGTAATTGCTACAACAATTGATGTTATTGGTCTTGCTATATATCTATCTTTAGTAACTTGGTATTTGATTTCTATTTAATAGTTTTTACGATATAAAATTTTTATAAATTTTTTTTGATTTTTATTGCAAATAAAAAAAAAATATTGTATAAGTAAATAGAAAATTATTTTTATGGTGTAAAACAATAGAATAGAGGGTTTGAAAGTATGAATGAATATATAACAAGAGTAATAAATGATTTAGAGAAAAAATATGCCTGTGAACCTGAGTATTTACAAGCTGTTAAAGAAGTTTTATGTTCTGTAGAACATCTTGTTGAAAAGCACCCAGAGTATGAAAAATTGGCTATCTTAGAAAGAATGGTAGAACCCGAAAGAATTATATCTTTTAGAGTTCCTTGGATTAATGATGCCGGAAAAGTTATTGTAAACAAAGGATATAGGGTTCAATTCAGTTCTCTTATAGGTCCTTACAAAGGAGGTCTAAGATTTCATCCAACAGTAAATCAAAGTATTATGAAATTTTTAGGGTTTGAGCAAATATTTAAGAATGCATTGACAGGTTTGCCGATTGGTGGCGGTAAGGGCGGAAGCGATTTCGATCCTAAAGGAAAATCTGATAATGAAATTATGAGATTTTGCCAAAGCTTTATGACTGAACTATACAGACACATAGGTCAAGATGTCGATGTTCCGGCAGGTGATATCGGTGTTGGCGGAAGAGAAATCGGTTATCTTTTCGGTCAATACAAGAGAATTCGTGATGCATATGAAGGTGGTGTTTTAACAGGAAAATCAATCTGCTATGGAGGTTCTCTCGGAAGAACAGAGGCAACAGGCTATGGTCTTGTTTTCTATACAAGAGAAATGTTAAAAACGCGCAATGAAAGTTTCAAAGGAAAAACCGTTACAATATCTGGTTCCGGCAATGTAGCAATATATGCTTGCGAAAAAGCTCAAGAGTATGGTGCTAATGTTGTTGCGATGAGTGACTCTAACGGCTGTATTTATGACAAAAACGGTATAGATTTGGCTCTTATAAAACAAATTAAGGAAGTTGAAAGGGGCAGGATTAAAGATTATTTAAATAAACATCCGAAAGCTGAATATATGGAAAGAACCAGTGATGATTCTCCGATTTGGAATATAAAAACAGATATTGCACTTCCTTGTGCGACACAAAACGAAGTTACATTAAATTCTGCAAAAAAACTTGTAGAAAATGGTGTTTTTGCTGTAGCAGAAGGCGCTAATATGCCTTGTACACAAGAAGCAACCGACTATTTATTGGAAAAAGGCATCTTAGTCGGTCCTGCAAAAGCTGCAAATGCTGGTGGTGTTGCAACTTCTGCGATTGAAATGACACAAAACAGTATGAGATATTATTATACATTTGATGAAGTTATTGAAAAACTTGATTGTATTATGGTAAATATTTTCAATGCATGTAAATGTAATGCTGAAAAATATGGTTGTGCAGAAAATTATGTAGCCGGAGCAAACTTGGCCGCTTTTGAAAAACTTGCAGAAGCGATGAAGTGTCAAGGTGTTGTATAACCTAATTCTATAAATATTTTAAAATAAGGCAGGCTGCAACCTGCCTTATTTTTATATTATGTAGTATATTTAGATGATTTTTTAGCACAAATAAAAAAATCCTGTTATAATAGTTTTGGGTAGCAATATATTTATTGGGAAATTATAAAAGGCGGAGAATAGTATGGCTGAAAATGAAAGACCAGATGGAGAGAATAAAAACCAAGATTTGAATAAATTTTTGATACTTACAATAGCATCAATTGTTATAATGTTTTTAGTTTTTGCTGGCGTAAATTATGTAATTATGGAAAATTTAATAAGCCAAAAAATTGCAACCATTCAACCAACAGGAGAAGAGGTTGAAGAAGGTGATGAAAGTGATGAAATACAAAAAGGTATAATTGTTGATCTTGGTGACTTTATTTTAAATCTATGTGACGAAAATCAAAAAAAATATTTAAAAGTAAATGTTGCAATTGAAGTAACTAAAAAAGATACAGATTTTCCTGCAGAAGATGAAAAAGCAAAAAATGAAGGCCATGGTCATGGTGAAGCGGCACCTCCTGCTGACCCAATGGCTGCAATTCAAGCAGAAATGAATCAATATAAGCCGGCGATAAGGGATGCTGTAATTACTAATTTATCAAGTAAAACTTCTGCTGAACTTTCAACTGCAGCTGGCAAGGAATTGGCAAAAGAACAAATTACAAATGACATAAACTCAATACTTGGGGGAGAAAGAGAAGTCCTAAGAGTAAGTTTTGGACAATTTATTATTCAATAGGAAGCAAATGGCGGACGGAAACAAAAAGAACATAATCGAAGAAATTGTATCGGAAGAAGATTTTTCAGAAGAAGGGGAACATAAAAGTTATAAACTATATAATTTCCGAAGACCTGATAAATTTTCCAAAGACAATTTGCGTGCCTTAAGAGATATACACAGGGAATTTTCTAAGGCAATTTCTCTTGTTTTGAGTGGTTATTTGCGCATGAGAGTAGAAATAGAAATTGTGTCCGTTGACCAATTAACATACGAAGAATTTGTTCGCTCCATGCCATCTCCGATTAGTGTTGGTGTTTTTGAGTTTGAACCATTAACAGGGCAGATTCTTTTAGGAATCAGTTTTGAAGTGATATCGTGCATTGTAAATAGAATGCTTGGAGGTACCGGGTCTATTGATCCTCAATCCAGAGAATTGACCGATATAGAAAAAGCTCTAGCTAAAAAAGTCATAAATATTATTATAAAATCACTTGAGGATTCTTGGAATACAATTGTTCCTTTAACAGGTAAATTTATAAGCTTAGATGATAACTATCAATCTATTCAGGTTGCAACAGCAGGGGAAATTGTTGCTTTATTGACTTTTGAAGTACAAATTTCAGGTAAACATTTTGGATTGTTTAGTATTTGTTTCCCATATCCGGTATTAGAAACTGTGTTGGGACATTTAAGTACGCAGCATATTTTCCAAACAAAAGGTCTAATTGCATCAAATGATGAAAGAATGAAAATGATTTCAAAAATTAATTCTTCAACTGTAGACTTAAGAGTTCAGTTTGGAACTTGCAGTATTACTTTGGATGATTTTTTGCAACTTACAGAGGGTGATATTATCAAACTGGATAACAAAGTCGAGGACGACTTGATTGTAAAAGTTAATGGAGAAAAGAAATTTTTTGCAAGACCGGGTACTATGAAAGATAAGGTTTGTGTTAAAATAACAGATGTATATGACGAAATGCATGAACTTTTAAGAAACTATTTCTAAGAGAGGATTTTAAATGTTTGATGACGATGATATAAAGGATATTAATCCTGAAGAAACTTCAGGGACACCAGAAATAACACCATCCACAGAGCCTTCTGATGATGTTGCGGCTGCTGCGGAAGAAACAACTGAAGAAGCAACTGATGTAGCAGATGAAGAAACACAAACAAATCCGAACGAGCCAAAAACTGTTACTGTTCAACCGGTTCAGTTTGCTTCTTTTGAAGATTTAGATCAAGTTCAAGGACCGCAAAATCAAAATTTAAATATTTTACTTGATGTAAAATTACAACTTTCCGTAGAACTTGGAAAAACAGATCTTCCTATAAAAAAAGTTTTAGAATTAACAAAAGGTTCAATTGTAACGCTAAATAAAGCAGCAGGTGAACCTGTTGAATTGTATGCAAATGGGAAATTAATTGCATATGGAGAAGTTGTCGTTATAGAAGATAACTTTGGTCTAAGAATTACACACATAACTGATCCGGCAAAGCGTATTAATACACTCAATGGATCTTCAAACGAATAATTTCTATATACCGGAATTAGTTTTGTCTATTTTTTTAAGACGCTGTTCTATACGCCTGTACCATTTTAACTTTTTTTGGAATAAGGTGTCATAACCGTCAAATCGTGCATGACTTATGTCATCAAACTGTTTATCACAAAGTTCTTGCAGTACATTTCCTAAATAGTGGGTATACTCTTTTCTATCAGGCTTATCATTGTTAAGTTCAATTACATCACCGAACTCTACAAACACTTCCGGCCTGTTATCTCGTAAAAAGAAATAATTTACAGCAACTGGAATAAGTGCAACTTTTCCATATTTTTTAGCGGCTTTTTCTGCAATGTATGTCATACCGGTCTGTAATTCTATAGGTCTGTAGTTTGGTGGTTTAATAATTCCTTGTGGAAATATGTAAAGAATATTATTTTGATCTCCTAGCTCATCTATTGCAAATTTGAGAGCTGGCATTGATGCTTGCGGAGATTTTTTATTAACACTAAAAGCACCACCTCTTCTAATTAGCGGAAATCTGTTAAGTTCTTCTATCATGAGGCGAATTTCTTTTTTAAAGATTCTATTGCAAATGTTGTATCCGACAATCCCATCCCACCAGTTCCAATGAGGGGCAAATAAAATTACAGGTGTGTTTGGTGCTTTTTGTGTATAAAATTTGTCAGCACCTTTGTATCGAAATGCATAAAATCTGCTTTCTAACATCCCGTAAAAGTACCTATCAGCAACCCACAACCAAAAGGGTGAAGTCTGTGCCTTACAAAACTTTTCGTTCTTATTTCTTAGTTTTGTCGGCGGGACTTCTGAATATAACTCCGACATATCTATCATAAGATTATCATACAAACTTTTAATCTTTTTGTGAACACTTATAAGGGTAAATTTAATTAAAGTTTACAAAAAGAGGGTTGGTAAAAATTATAAATTTTTATTATTACTATCAAAGGTGCTGCATAAGTTTAGACATAATTTCTTCTTTATCTCTTAGTCCGCTGAATCGATCAATATTTTTACCGTTTTTAAACACCAAAAAAGTCGGGAATCCTGATACTTGATACTTTTTTGCGATATCAGGTGATTTATCAGCATCGACAATTCCTATCCAAACTTTGTCCATTTGTTCTAATTCAGCTTTTTGTTGCTTGCAGTATCCGCACCAAGATGTATAAACTTCTACCAATTTAAGACCATTTTTTATTTCATTATCAAAGTTTTGTGAATTTAATTCTATAATCATAAAATCCTCCCAAAATATTGTAGAAGGATTTTTATTTAATTTCATTACCATAGTGGATATAAATTTACTTGATTTAGCTTCCTAAAAGACTGGTTCTGATTCTTGTCCAGAAAGAAGGATTTGTAACTTCTCTTGGAACAGGCATAACAGGCATTGTATATGCAGGCGGTTCAGGAGTTTTTCTAAAACAATCTTCACATCCGTACTTTGCTTTTAGACCTTGCATAACACTTCCCGTCTGTGCGCTCATTTGTCCTATTCCGTTGCCTGTAGGCATTCCGTATCCAGAGTTAAAATTGATAGCCATAAAATTACACCTTTATTCATTACTACACATGTATATAAAGTCGTTTTTCAAAGAATAATTGCCTAAATGTAAACATTTGTAAAATTTTTTAAAAATTAACCATAAAATTTTAAAGTTTTTGCTTAAAAGAGCCGTAAACACATGATGTAAGATGGTTTAAATTTTTGACGTCACAACCTGATTACAATAGTAAGAAAAGTAAGGAAAAGGGTTCAAAAAGGAAAATGGGATTTTCTGATTTTTGGTCACAATCAAACAGAGGCAGCAAGCAATTCAATCTTGAACAGCTAAAAGGTCAAGATAGCTTTAGCTTGGACGATTTGTCCAAAAAATTGAATTTGGATAAAGAAATGCTGAAGTCTGTTTTCCTAAAAGCTGATTCTGATAAGAGCGGCTCAATTCAGCTTTCGAATTCAACTCAGGAAAATGAATTAAATATATTTCTTGGTGATTTGAATGCCACATTTGGTTCTATTAAGAAAACAAAACTTAATGACCCGAGATATAACGAATTGTACGAATATAAAGATGCATACGGCAATAATGTTGCAGAATATTATAAAGACGGCGAAATTATACAAAAAACAATAATAAATAAGAAAACAGAAGAAAATAAAGACGAAATCACCTATATTGCTTATGCAAACGGCAGACCTTCACAAAAATCTGAATACAAAAACGGCAATATTATGACTACAACATATGCATATATGCAAAATGAGTCAGGAAAAACTCATGTCCAAATAAGCTCGTTTGATTCACATATGAATCAATCACATTATACAACTGAAAAAGTTGATTCTGACGGAAATCCAATTACACAAGTTCTTGAAGCTTCTGTCGTAAATCAAGACAAAGGAACAATTTCCGAATTAAAAGTTCAAGACGGGAAATTGTATGAAAATGTGTATGACAATAACACAAGAAAGTTCTTGCATGTAAATGTTTACGATAATACTACAATAGATAAATACAATAAAGGAACAGAACTTCCGTCAGCCCAAATTGTGCCAACTTCTGAAAAACCGGAAGACAATTTGTCTGTAGAGTATGATAGAGCAGGCAACACATATATATTTGCAAGAATGGATGATACATGGGAAAAACTTGCAAAACAGTTTAAAATGACGGTTGCGGAATTAAAGAACTTGAATAAAGAAATCAAAACAATTGCGCCTTGTACAAAACTTAAAGTTAAAGGTCAATATAGCGCAGATTCAGAAACTTTAAAAGGAAGAATTACAAAGGATGCTTTGAAAGAGCAAAATAAAGTAAAAGGCGCTTTATCCGAACTTTATACTTCCAAAATCGCAACAAAGACATTGAAAAACAATTATAAATCTGTTTATGATTATGCAGCTTCAATCTTGAAAATGCGCGGTATAACTCCTAATAGCGCAGATTTTAAGAAAAAAAGAAATCTTCTTGCAAACGAACTTTTGGTATTAAACGGAGCTAATGCTAAATATACAAAGGGTTCAAATATAAAAGTTATCGAAGGAACTCTTGATGCAAATTTGGTGGAAGAATTTAAAAAAGCAGGTATAAAACCGACAGAAAAAAATCAAGTTTTCTTTGGAAGATTGTATGGTTTGAATAAAAAACAACAGCAAAACATATTAGATGTTGTCAAAGATTGCCAAAAAAGAGGAATAACAGATACAAAGAAAATTAATTCCGAAATTTTGAAATACTATCCTCACCTAAATATGTTTGATACTAATATTCAAACTCTTTCAAAACCGACAGAATTGGATGAGAGAAAATATGCAGCAGAAATGCTTATTGGTCAAATTATGTCAATTATTGAAGGTTATAAAGGTCAATTAAGTGAACTGGAACGCAATCCGTTTAATATTATAGCTATGGGCGGACAAATTGCACACCAAAGACTTAAAGATGCAGGCGTAGAAGATCTTTACCAAAAAGCGTTTAACGCAGTATTCCCAGGACTTAGTACCATAATGTCTAAAGGTGGAGATTTGTTAACAAAAATAGATTTGGTAAAAGCTTGGTGTGATAATTTAACTAAAGGTGAAAGCAAAATTAATCTTGAAAAAGGCTTGGCGGAAAAACTTAAAAAAGCTGTTGCTCTGTTGGATGAAATAAAAAAAGAATATGCAAATAAAGATGCGGACTTTGAAACAAGAAAACGCCTTGCAGGTGCAGAAAAGCAAAAATTCAATTCTATGTACTCAGCTTATGCCGGCAAACAACTTGATAATAAACAACTGGAAGCATATCTGAGTGCATCAAGAAAATACGAGCAAACTCCTGAATATCACAATGCACAAATAGAAAAAGAAATGCAAGAGATTGCAGTGCAAATTGATAGAAAATTTGGTGAAAGAATAAACAGACTGTCAGCGGGTAATGGCAGAGATACAAAATTGGAAAGCGAGATTAAAGAACTGTTAAACAAGTACTTTGCCCTATATAAAAAAATGGACTCAATGCCTGACAACAAAAAAGCACAGGCAAGACGAAAAATGGAAGCCGAATACAAAAAACTTAATATAGAAGGTAATGCGTTTAAAGGCTTAGACAAAAGAATACAAGATTTTGTAGAAGGAACTTCTACAAGAGGAATGTTGACAGAGATGGCTGCAGTAATAGCATTTATGGTATTATCAGGCGGAGGAGCTGCGTTTGGTGCATATGGATCATCTGCAGGAGCATATTTGGAAGGCGGTATGTCTATTACCATGCGCCAAGCAGGAAAATCAATGTTAATGCGTAAATTGTTAACAGAAAATGTTCAAGTTGCAGCCAGAGTTCTTGCAGGTGTTCCTGCAAGAGCCGGCATACCGGCACTTGGCAGCGCACTGCTATTTAATGTTCCGAAAGCAGCTATGGTAGGAACGGATGTTGTTACAGGTGATAGTGAACATTTGGTACAAGATGCGGAAATGCTTAAAGAAGGCGTTGTAGGACTTACCGAATTTGGTGTTGTCGGTGCTTTAGTTACAGGCCCTGCAGGTCAATTCTTGGGACAAGGGTTAAAAGCCGGTATGACATCAAGTGCCCTTAAAAAAGCTTTGGCTATGATTGGTGCTGCAGGTAAAACAACAAAAAGTATGCGCAGTTTCTTGAATAACTTGTCAAAAGTATCAGAAGGTGTTGGAAAAACAGTAAGTTTCTCTGCAACATTTGGTCTAAACGCAGGTTATATGGCATTTTCTGATGGTATGGAATATACTCAAGCAGTGATTTCATTATCTCAAATGGATGGTGTTTCAAAACTTGTAGTTGCAATGCTTTGCAGAAATGCTGCTGGCGGTATGATTCCGCAGCTCAAAGGTAGAAAAATTTCTGCAGAACAGATGAAGAAGATTGTAGAAGATGTTAATAAAAAATTAGAAGAAAAAGGTATTAATTTCGACGAAACAAAAACTCCCGAAGAAATAATGACGGAACTTATGAATGAGGTTGCTAAAACTACTGATGAAGTAGTAGGGGTAGGGGTAAATGACAGAGCAAGGGTAAATGATAGAACTGTAGGTCAGGTTTCACCTGACAAAGGGGTAAATGGGACTCAAACGAACAATCCTAACCTTAACGACAAAGGTCAATATGGGTTGGCAAAGGAAACTACTGCAAGCTTAGAGGACACTTTAAAAGCATGCAATAAAAAATTTGAAGAACAGTTAAAAGAAGGTGAAACCGTATATTCTTTATCGGAGGTTGAGCGGATAAAACTTTTATTTGCAAAAAATCCGAAAGTCGTAGTTGATGTATTAAAGCAACAGGCAGAATGGAAAAGCTGGCTTGATAAAAGTGAACATTATTCTGTAGAATTAATAGAAAAAATGATTGAATTATCAGAGAAAACTCCTGATTTATATTCAATGTTGCTTTCACGCGACGGAAATCTTGAATGGTGGTTCAAGTATAACAATATTTCAGAGTTTGAAAAAGCTTATACGAAAAATCCTGAATTATTCAAAGATTTATTTAATCGAAAAGACTTAAAGGGAGAAAACTTATTCTTTTCAAGTGACATAGCATTAATATTAGATAATATAGACAAGGATTCTAAAATCAGGGACTTTGTTTCTGCAAAAATAAAAAATGGTAATCAAGAAACATATGCCTTTTCAGGTAATATGATAGCTGCATATATTAATGGTCAATTAGGACAAAAAGAGCTGTTATTAATGTCTTTGAAGTCTTTGGACGGTAAATACAACTTACTTTCACAAGAGCAAATAGATGATGTAAAATATTATTTAGATGACAGTTCCAATATTGTATCCGATTTAAAAAATCCTGAAACATCTCATCAAGCAAGGTGCCAAATATTATTGAAAACAGATGAAAATATCAGGGATATTCTGTATAATGTGCCGGAACTTGAAGCATTTTTAATAAAAAATATACCAAATGACACATATTCATTGAAGTTAAACCCAAATTCAGCTGAGGGAACATTTAGTTTCACTTGTACGAGTGATAATAAATCAACAACTTTGAGATTTAAACCAATTGAAAGTGGTTCTTTTGAAGTTATTTCTAGAGAATTTTCAGAACAAAATGGCAATATTTCGAATATAAGAACTGAATTTGCTGACGGTAGAATTATGACCGAGAAGATTGAATATGAAACTCTTGTCATGGGTACTGAAAGTCAAAAAGTTGCAATAAACAAAACAAAAATGTTATACGAGCGTGAAGGCGAGCCAATTTACAAAGAAACATATACCCCTTCCGATGAAGTAGAAGGAGCATTTGATATTCATGTTCAAGAAAGAGGTTTATCAACTTCTGTAGCAGGTACTGCTAAAAAATATGGAACAAAATCTCCTGCGGCAAAAGTAATACGCAATTTAGTATCACCAAGTGGTATGCAAACTGTATCAACTATTGTACAAGGTCCAAAGGGTGGTAAGTCCAGCTATGTAATTAAAGATAAAGCAGAAAAAACAGTTATAAACATAGAAAGAACTAACAGACAAATTTCAGAAAATCATTACAAATCAACATTAAATGGACAAACTTATGAAATGTTATTTGAAGATAATAATATTAAAGTTTCAAAAACTAACAAAAACGGTAAAACTGAAACGGTTAAACTTGGTGCGGATGTTTTAGACCCACAATTAAGAGACTTGTATAAACAGTTGCCCGGAGATTTCTTATTTATAATTGCTAAAACAGGGCTGAAAGTTGTACTATCTGATGTTCCCGGTGGTTCTCAGCATAACGCATATGAGAAAACAATTTATATAGCGAAGCAACATGCAAATAATCCGTTTGTATTTGCGCATGAATTGGGACATGCAATAGATAATTTGTTAATGAATGATTTCTGTAACGATGAAATCTTGGGTAAAATATTCCAACAAGATGTAGCAATGTATAAAAACCAAGCATCTATTGAAGGGAACAGGATTGTAGATTATTTCACTGATATTCATACGGATTTATTAACAGAGCCCAATGACCATATAAAAGAAGTTATTGCAGAAACTTTTGCTTTGTCTTCAGGATTGATAAATAATGACCATTCTATTGCAATGCGAGGAGTTGAATTACAGCATAAATTTATGCCAACACAAGCAGATATATTAGTAAATGTGTATGATTGCGTTGAAAATGTTGGCAAAAAAATAGCAGGTCAGGTTTCACCTGACAATAACACTTCCGGCATGGCAATGTCTACAATCCGTCCTTTGCCTAGCACCAGACTAATCAACCACGCAAAACAAACTATTCAAAGATGGTTCGGTGGAGAAAAAGAAACCGTAGGTCAGGTTTCACCTGACAAAGGGGTAACAGGTGGTAGGTTGGGTGAAACCCAACAAAATACATATATTAGCGCGGGCAACAAAGTCTTTGATATTAAACCCGAAGATTTTGCCAAAAACCCTGCAAAAATAAAGGAAGTACAGGTAAGTATTGATGAACTTAGAAAAACAGAGCCACACAGAGCAGACGAACTTCAAATAGTTCTTGATATGTTCAAAAACCCAACCAAAGATTATGAGGTGAGTGATGCGCAACTCAATGCTGTAGCAAGATTTATCCACGAACAATATGCCGCAGCAAAAGACGAACTTAATTCAACGGTCAAATTTAATGAGTTAGACAGTGATGGAACATTTAGTTCCAGAATAAAAAGTGAAGCAAGCTTGAAAGTGAAACTGGAAAACTATCTTAAAGATGCAATCAAAGACAGACAAGAAGACCCTGAAAAACCGATAAAAACACTGTATGACGCATATATAGATGTACGAGATGCATATGCTTGCAGGACAGAGTTTAAAAGTGCAGCAAAAGGTACATATACAGACCCTGCAAAAATCCAAGCACTTAAAAACGAAATCTCGCAGTTAGAACAACAAAATGCTGATAAAAAAACTATTGCTTTGAAGAAGCAAGAACTCGAAAGAAGAGAAAATATAATAAAACTTGTTAATGAAGCTAAACAACTCAGAGCGGAAGGTAAAACAGAACTTGCTGAGTCCAAAATGCTTGATGCATCAAGAATTGCGGCAGAAATCCAATCACAACCATATGTAGAAAAAATTAAAGCCATGCTTGACAGAATAAAAGAAGAATATGGCGATGTAGAAGTGTTGCGCCTTACAAACTATACTTCAAAAGAGGGAATTTCTATACTTTCACGCGAACAATTGTGCGAAATTAAGCAGTACGGCGCAGAAAAAGGTGTCAGAGTCGACTTTATAAAACTGGCATCTGATATTCACCCTGATGCAACATCAGAGTTTGTGAAGGGTTCGTCAACTAAACAACAACCAACAGGATATATGGCAATACAAGTAAACTTTAGAACCAAATCGGGCATGGTTTTTGAACACCAGTTCCGCGGTCAATTGACAGGAAAATTGGCAGAATCTGAACACCCGCTTTATGATTTGAGAACAGGCAAATGCCCATGGAAACTTCACCCTGAATTAGAAAGCTTGTATAAACCTATTGGCGAGTTGATAGAAGAAAACGTAATGCCTGAAGAAGCATATAAAAACCACCAAAGATACTTGATGGATTATAATACACATCTTAGAAAACTCGAACTCGGTTTTGATTCAGAAGCACCGAGAATGGAAGATTATGAAATTTATACAGACAAAAAAGGTGTTGAAAAAAGATTCAAGTTTGATAAACGCTTGAGCGCAGAAAACCTCATAAAACTTGATGATGTGGCTAAGGCTGTTCAGAATGAAACAAGATTCAGAGAACTCAAACAAAAAGAGGTAAGTGAGCAAAATTTATCTGAAGAAGAAACCATAGAACTATCCAAGTTAACAAACAAACACCGCATTGCACCCGAAAACGCAGTAGCAGAGTATTATAAGGCTGTGGGCGTAGAAACACGAAAACCTTATGTAAAACCAACTGTTGAACAAAAATCTATCGTGCAAAAATAAGATTTAATGGCAAGTGCAGATGATATGCAGTTGCAACAAAAAGCAAAGGCTTATTTTGAAGAATGTAGCTTGTAGAGTGCGTCGTTTGATGCACCATTGGATTTATCGGTTCGGTTAAAACCAAACCCTACTTCTTAAAATTATGCCCCCTCATTTTGAGTTCACGCAAAATTTGTAAGCTCAATTCAGGCTAAATTATATTTCCCCCGCGCTAAAACAGTAAGTTTTTAGCATGTAGGGTGCGTCGTTTGACGCACCGTTAAATTATCGGTTCAACCCCTGCTTTTTAAATTTGTAACAACAAAAACCAACTAAATATATTTACCCCACTAGCAAATTTTATTTTTACGGGTTTTAGTATTGTTAATGATAAAATAAAAAGGTGTGTGACATGATTAACAATATTAGTTATAATAGTTTTAGCAATCCGCAATTTGGCGCAAAATGGGTTAATGCAAACAAGGTTGCAACTCACAAGAGGCAGGGGGCAATGATGATAGACGAGCTTATTAAAAAAATGGTTACAGAGCTGAGAGAAAAGGCAAAAGATACAAAAAAATTGCCTGAACGCGGAGAGTTTGATGTTATTTGGTCAGAATTTGAAAACAAAGACAAATCAATCGGCGCAACTCATGGTCTTTTGAAAATATCAAATACGGGTGTAAAAGGCTCAGAAGATAAAAGATATTTGGAAGTTGCTGCCCTGAGAAAAGGTTCACCTTATGGTGCAGAAACAGTTATTGGATTTGGTTCTACTAAGGATATTTTGGATAAATTAAACGAACAAGGAATTGAGCAGGTTATTAAAGAAAACTTTCTTCGCCTTGCAAAAGATTTGGATCATGTTTAATTGATAAACACGGTATTTTTATAAAACGGGGGTTTTTGCCTAAGGCAAAAACCCCCGTTTCTATTGTTTTTAATCTAAATTGTAAACATTTGTAACAGTTTTTGAAAAATTACTTAAAAATCCTAAAGTTTTCAAAAAAAGTGCCGATATACATGGGGTAAAGAAAAGAAAATATTAAAGGAGTAGAAAAATGGCAAACAATATTGGACACATTAGCGGATATGGTAATTATGGTGTAGGGCCTTATGTACCGCAAAGAAAAGGGAATGATGTTGAAGCAGAAGCGCAAGCACAAGCTCAACCACAACAAAATTTTGAAGAAACTCAAGTAGATCCTAACAAGGTTATGGATTTCTTGAATGCTAACAATTTCTTCGTTAATGTAACTAATGCTCCGGCTCCTGTAGAGGGTGTTGAAACAGATCCTACAGTTGCAGACAGAGTTGCAGGTTATATGGAAAACTTTGAACTAATCTACGGAATAGTTGAACAAGAATTTGGTCCTGAAAAAGCTCCTGTTGTAATGGACTTAGTAATGGACAGATTGATGGGCATGGTTGATTAATAAGTATACACACAGATAAATTTTTCTACACTTTAAATTCTGAGGCTGATAAAATCAGCCTTTTTATTTGTTTAATTTGCTTATGTCTAAAATCAGAGGTTTTTCTTTTGGTGAAAGTTTTTCTATTTGTTCTGCAAAATCTGTGATGTAACTTCTATCTAATCCAACTTTGTCAAAAGTTCCGTCATTGTATAATTCGATTAGCCTGTCAACATGTTTTTGACAATTAACTCTTGTTTCGGGATGTTTTCTGACCCATTCATCAAAAGGAATATTTGTTTTTTGTGAATTAATATATGTACCGCATAACCCAAAATTCTTTAACTTGTTCTTGCCTCCATTTGCTTTTGCATCAAGATGATCAATAGAACAAATGCCGGAATGCATAATAAAATAACCTATTTTATTGTTGGTATCATTTGTATACTTTACTATAAACGCAGAAACATTATCAGTCGATTTTGGTAAAATACGCGCTGTTTTTATGATTTCTTTAGCTAATGTTTCGTCCTTTACTCTTTTTGTTATATTTTTAAGTTCATGAACAAATTCTTTTCGTTTGAACGGGGTAATTGCTGGAAATCCATGGATTCTTGCACTTGTTTGTTGAAATATTTGTTGTATATCTTTGTTGTTTCTTAATACTGACTTTGCAAAAATATCTTCTAAATACTTGAGTTTTACTATATTTTGCTTTAAAACAGCAGGGCGCATTTGGTACTCTAATTTTTTATTTCTGCCATTTTTACCTCTGCCAAATTTTATAGCATCTTCTTCCTGTACAGCAAAAACAAGCTTTGCTTCTTTTATTAAATTATTTATAGCTAGTGTTTCTTTGTGGATATTTCTAGCTTTAATAATTGGTGCTATTCTCTGTAATTTGTATATGAAATCATTTTCACTGAATGGTATTACAACAGGTTCTTTAGAAAGTCTTTTGTTGGTAATTTTCATTAAATCCCAAAATTCTTTGTATAATTCAGGAGGTAAATCGCATGCTTTTTGTATAAGTTGTTCGAATATTGGTTGTTGTATTTTTAGTAGTTTTTTCTGGTGCTCTTGATTCAAGTTTTTAAGAACATCATTTAATTTAAGGTTTGATTGTTTTTCTGCTGCTATTGTAATGTATTCCAATACTTGTCTTTCAACAGGCAAAAATGTATCTTTGTACTTTGAAATAATTGGAACGAGTTGTGATATAGGTTTATCAAAAACACTTCTTTGTAACAACCCTTCTAAGATTTTCGGATCAAGAAGCTTAAGTCCGTTGTACATGTCAGGAATTCCATATGCTGCAAGTTTTTTTAAAGGTACACTTCCTGATTGAACTCCTGTAAAACAAATCGAATCAAAAGGCATCGGCTTTGTACAAAAACGCTCTGCATTGTTTTGTATTGCGTAAGAGCAGCTTGTGTTATAGATATTAAAAGCAGTGATAGAAGATATATTCATACAATAATATATAAGCTGCTAAAAAAATTTTTTGTCTAATGTTTAAGAAATGTAAAAACAAATTTAAAAAAAGGTGTTGACATTAAAAATTGATGTAATATGATATACCTTGTCGGTGAGGAAACCGCCGGTGCAGATAAAGTGTTAAGGATGCAGAAGGGTTCATTTCAAATGATTACCGAGGTCTCCATTTTATAACACATCTTGAGGAAGTATTGAGTATTCAAGAATCAGCACGAACTAAAACCCGAAATTTAAAACTTTGATAAATAGCAATCAGGTTAGAAATTTAAAAGTGACGAGAGTCACTTTGAGTTGAACCTTGAAAACAGAATAGAAGACGAAAAAACTTGTTAATTCGAAACGAAAGAACGGACAACAAAAAGTCGAGCATCTTTCTTGGAGACAAGAAAGAGAAGGACATAACTTTTCTGACAATGGAGAGTTTGATCCTGGCTCAGGACGAACGCTGGCGGCGTGCTTCATACATGCAAGTCGAACGA
>CACYUI010000021.1 GCA_902777605.1 uncultured bacterium
TGTCGTAATTATTATCCTTAAACCATTTTGCATATCTTCTAAATGTGATATCAGCCGGAATAAAACTTTGTCCCTGCTCTTTTAATTTATATTTGGTTAGCGCAATTGCTTTGCCGATTGATAATCTGTTCGGATGTAAAAGCAAACCCATAAATATCTTTATTTCTTCATCATTTAATACAGTTCTGTAATCTTTAACACTACAATATTTATACTGTGGCAAAAGCTTTGTATAATCTTCAGTACCATTTAGCATCGCAAGCCAACGGTGCAAACTACCACGGGATATTTTGCCTAAAATCTTAAACAAGTGCGAGTTTGAAGTATTATGCAATTTCACAAAATCATAATCAGCTTGAAGTTTGTTTTGAGATTTCTTTCTGAACTCGAGCCATTGATGGACTACATCAAGTCTTGCGAGTGCTATTTGTTTACATTTTTCTGGAGTAAATTCTGTCATGTGCGTATTCCTTTATACACACATTAATCGCTCTTTGTCTCGGAAACATCAAGTCCTAAATCCCAATCTCAGAGATATTTTGACACATATCAAACTAAAAGATAAATAATTTTTGCACTTTATTGCGCTATTTTGCACGGGGTAAATATTCAAATATATTGGCACTTTAAGGCATGAATATTTCTAAAAATTCAGAATATTAGTGCAAAATAGTGCAAAAATCAGGACAAAAGTGCAAAAATAGTCCGGCAAATCTCTAAACTATAAATCCGCCTCAAACTCCCAACAACTCGGCAGCATAGCCAATAAAAACGCATCACAACTGTCCTGAAAACCTATAACAACACAATATAAAAAGAGGTAGGATAAACCTACCTCTTTTTATATGGGCCGCAGTGGACTCGAACCACCGACCTCACCCTTATCAGGGGTGCGCTCTAACCACCTATATTATAAACTTATTTAATTTTCAACTTACGGGCTATACCTTATCAGGGCCTCTCACAAAATGTGACATTTAGTCACCTTTTGTTCGGCAGAGTGCTCTAACCATACAGTGAAACTACCCATAGTGCGCTATTCGTTCAGCAATTATTAATCTAGCACAGACATAATTCTAAATCAAGTTATATTTTGGAAATTTTATATTACACTTTATGCATAATTTGTTCGGAATCTATGCAAACCGCTATTTCTAAACCTATTTTTCTTGTGATAAGTTTAGTTTTATTTGCTATAAGTTTATATATAAATTCCTATTTTATAATTTATAAATGTTTTTCTATATTCGTGATAATTGAACTCTTTGGCATTAATCCGACCATGCGTTCTGCAAGCTTACCGTCCTTAAAAACTAATAGTGACGGAATTCCGCTAATTTGATATTCTCTTGCTATTTCAATATTATCATCCGTATTTATCTTCGTGAACTTAACTTTACCTTGAAGCTCTTGTTCGACTTCTTCTAATATTGGTGACAATTTTCTGCATGGTCCGCACCAATCTGCAAAAAAATCAACAATTGTTACTTGACCGCTATTAATTACTTCGCTGTTAAAGCTGTTTGTATCTATTTCTTTTACCATAATATTTTCTCCTAACTTACCTATTAATATTAGCATGTTAATCTTATTTGTGCTATCATTCTGTTGTAGGGTGAAGAGATTACATTTTACTCTAGAATATTTAGCGGGGAAAAGGGATGCCTAGAAAAAAAGAAATTGAAATAGTTTTAGATACAGAAACAACAGGGCTTGATTATACCAGAGAGAGAATTATAGAATTTGCCGCTGTAAGATTAGAAAACGGAAAGATAAAAGATGAGTTCCAAACATTAATCAATCCTAAACAACATATAAGAAAATCCAGTATGGCAATACACGGCATAACTCAAGAAATGGTTGCTGATGCTCCGACAGAGGAAGAAGTTTTGCCGAAAATACTAGAATTTATTGGTGATTATCCGATTGTTGCTCATAATGTAATATTTGACTATTCGTTTTTGAATGAAGCAAAACTTCGAGTGATGGGTGAAAAACTGGAAAATCCTCGTATTGATTCCCAGATGATGTTTAAAGAAATTGCTCCTGATTTGGAATCGCATGGACTTGAGGCTTTAACTCAAAGATTCAATGTAGAACTTAATAATCACCATAGAGCAATGGCTGATACAATGGGCTTGGCGCTAGCGTATCCGAAACTCAAGAAATTGTACTTGCAAAGATTAGATTGGCAGAAAAAGCAACTAAAAAATGTTGATTATCTTTTTGACAGATATTTAAGAATTCAGCAGAGCATCGCAACTATGCAGGCTGAACTACAGGATTTGAAATCTGTATTTAAGCTTCACTTTGATTTAGGCGGTGAACCTTTAGTTGCTGAAACGGGTGAAACTATGATATATCAGTCAAAACAATCATTCTCTTACGATTTGGCTGATATAAAAGCTGTTCTTGAAGATGTAGGTGCTCTTGAAAAAGCAGTAAAGGTAAATAACGGGTTTGTAGACAGACTATGTAACGGTTTAAGTCTTTCTGAAGAATACAAAGAAATTATAAGAGATGCACGTCAAGAAATATCTGAAACAAGAAATATTCAAGTTATAAAACCATGCAAATAGCAAATAAAAAAGATGTTCCCGAATTATTAGATGTCCGGATTGAAAAAATGTCAAATCTGGGCTTTGGGATTGCAAAATATGATGGGTATGTAATATTTGTATCGGGGGCTTGTACAGGCGATTTTGTAAAAGTAAGGTTAAATAAAAAAACAAAAACTTATGCTAACGCAGAAGTAGTTGAAATAATTGTGCCTTCAGAATACAGAGTTGAACCGTTTTGTAAGATGCAAAAGGTTTGCGGAGCATGTCAGCTTCAGTTTGTTGAGTATTCCGCTCAACTGAAACTCAAAAAACAAATGGTCGAAGATGCTATGCAGTCAGTATTTGACGAGGAAATAGAGATTAGGGATGTTATTCCATCTAAATCAGACAGAGAATACAGACACAAAATCCAATATCCTGTGTCAGAAACTAAAGACTCAAAGCGAATTTTGGCTGGGTATTATAAGCCAAAATCACATGAACTTGTCAATATAAAATATTGCCCGATTCAACCTTCTGCTTGTGATGAAATTGTAGAGTTTATAAGAAAATGCGCAAAAGAATGTTATGTAAGTGGATATGATGAGAATAAACATAACGGTGAACTAAGACATATTGTTTTAAGAGTATCAAAGATGACAAAGCAGGTTCTTGTAACACTGGTAGTTAATGATAAAGGAATTAGTTCTAAATTAAAACTTTTGGCAAATAAAATTTATGCTGAACTTCCAAACATAGCAGGTGTTTTGGTGAATTTAAATAGTAAAAGGACAAATTTAATACTTGGTGACAAAACAATTTTGCTTGAGGGTGTAGAGTTTGTAGAAGAAGAATTGTGTGACAAGGTATTTAAAATTGGTGCAAAAACATTCTTTCAAGTGAACCCATATACTGCAGACGATATTTTTAGGTATGTAAAAAAATATATTGCTGAAAATTTTACAAAACCTTCGATATTGGATGCGTACGCAGGTATAACTGCATTTGGAATTTGTATGTCGGATATAGCTTCTAAGGTTGTAAGTATAGAAGAAGAAAAAGCTTCTGTAGAATTAGCAAAAAAAATTATAGAAGAAAATAAGATAGAAAATATTGAATTACATTGTGGTGATGCGGGCGACTTTTTTGCAGACCAAACATCAACAGGCAGACTGTTTGATATAACTATTCTTGACCCTCCGAGAAAAGGGTGCTCGCAAAATAGCCTTGATTATGCAATGAAGCTTACCAAAAGCAAAATTATTTATGTGTCTTGTAACCCCTCAACTCTTGCAAGAGATTTAAAATATTTAAAAGAGTTTGGTGCAAGGGTTGAATATGTTCAGCCTTTTGATATGTTTCCTCATACATATCACATAGAAAATGTTGCTATAATTGACTTACAAACTCTTCAAGCTGATTGATAAAATCTTCTTTTGTTATGTCGGGAAGAATTTCTTTGACTGTCGTAATTCCTTTTACTTCTTCGTGAAAAAGGCTTTCCAATAATTCTTTGTCATATCCGAATAATATAGAACCGTGCTGAAGGATGTAACCTTCTTTTCTAAATTGAGCCGATCCGATTATTTTTTTACCTTGAAAACAAACATCAGCGCCTGTTGAGAGAAGCATGCAATAATCAAAATGCGTGGAAACCTTTTTATTTTCGCCAAAGTCAAGCTCTATGCCTAATGTCTTAAAAAATTTAATCAAAATCCCTGAAATATATTTGTAAGAATTATTTACTCCTTCACCATTAGGAACGGCCGAAACGGGTGTAATGTAACTATATGTAACTTCATCATCATGCAGCAATGCTCTTCCGCCTGTCAATCTGCGAACTACATCAATTTTAATATCTTTCAAAAAATCATCTTTTTGATTTCGCCCTAGAGAAATACACTTTGGTGACCAGCCATACAGCCTGAAAATAGGCTCGCTTGATTGCTCTTTGATTGCATTATCAAGCAAATCCGAATCAATTTGCATATTATCTTTGCCGGTATACACTTTATGTCGTAGCAACTTCAATTTATCTGTCCTTTAATCCTTTCAATAGAGCATCATCATTGGCGTGTTCAGAAAGCGGGGACGGAACAAAAAGATCTAAGTATCTTCTGATTGCATACTGGTCTGTCATTCCTGAAATATAATCTGTTATTATCTGTGGAATTTCTTCTTCCGAATAATAAGGCTGTAATTTTTCCATATAGTGCTCAAATAATGATTTTATAATATTTTTAGCTTTCTTTTCTTCTGCTTTTGCAACAGGATCAAGATATACATTGTCAAACATCCAAGTTCTAAGCTTTGTAACATAAAACCATCCTTCTTCTGACATGCTTACATCAGGTTTATCCATTGATGAAGTTATAACATCCGTTATCATTTTGCCTAAGCGGTTAGATTGATTTGCGGAAAAGAATTCTATGCAGTCTTTTGGAAGGTCGCTTTCAGTTATTATTCCTGCTCTTATAGAATCCTCGATGTCGTGGTTTATGTATGCAATTTTATCTGCATATTGTACAATCTGAGCCTCGGGAGTTTTAGGTTTGTATCCCCATGTGTGAGTCAAAATACCGTCTATAGTTTCCTGGCATAAATTCATATCTTCAATAACTTCTACTACTCTTACACTTTGAAGGTTATGGTGAAATCCGTTCGGTAACAACTCATTTAGAGTTGCTTCTCCGCAATGTCCGAAGGCTGTATGTCCCAAATCGTGTCCCAAAGAAATTGCCTCTACTAAATCTTCATTTAGTCTGAGCGCTCTTGCCATAGTTCTTCCTATTTGCGAAACTTCAAGAGTATGAGTTAATCTTGTTCTGAAATGGTCATTATAAGGTGACAAAAATACTTGTGTTTTATGCTTAAGTCTGCGGAAAGACTTTGAGTGTAAAATTTTATCGCGGTCTCTTTGAAAGGCGGTTCTTATTTCAAATACTTCTGTTCGCGGTTTTTTTCGTCCTTTTGATTCTTTGCATTTTGTTGCATATGGGCTGAGAATTTCGTATTCTCGTTCCTCAAGTTCGTCTTTGATTGTTTTTTGTTCAATATTCATACCAAAATTATACAGAATTGTGAAATCTTTTACAATAAACCGAACATTGTATTTTTGGCTCAGATAGTGTATTATTAATATTATTGGGAGAGAGTATATGGAAGTTATTAACTTAGAATTAATTTTAAGATTGTTTTTAGCATTAATATTAGGTTTTGCGCTTGGTTTGGAGCGAGAACTTACAAATAAGTATGCAGGATTAAGAACTCATATTCTTGTTTGCTTAGGTGCATGTGTGTTTACAATACTTTCCGTATACGGATTCCCGACTTTTGCTATTGGTGATAATGTCATAATTGATCAAGCAACGGGAGTCAGAGATACAGCCCGAATCGCAGCACAAATTGTAACTGGTATCGGTTTTATAGGTGCGGGTACTGTACTAAGAAACGGGCCAATGGTTTTTGGTCTTACAACGGCTGCAACATTGTGGATTGCGGCAAGTATTGGTATGGCTTGTGGTGCAGGAATGTATGATATAGCAATTGTATCTACGGTAATTAGTGTTGCGGTGCTTACGATTATCAGAGTGTTTGAACGCAGAATTTTACCATCAAGCGGCAAGCAAATTAAAAGATACAAAGTTTCAATATACTGTAATGGTAATGATGTTAGAGCTATTTATGATTATTTGGTTACAAGAGTAGATGATATGCGCGATTTTACTTCCAAAAAACTTATTGAAAATCCTGAAAAAAGTAAAATATCCGCGTCTTTTGAACTCTCCAATAAAAAAGTAGTGAATGAAATTTATTATAAATTAGGCGATATAACAGATGCAGATTCTGTAAGTATTCAGGAATTAAATGATTAAAGAAAAATCAAAGAATAAAGAAAAAAATAAAACTTTTGGACAAGTATGTTGGGAATATGCAAGGACAATTTTATGTTCATTTGCAGTTGCTGCAATTATTACAGTATCGCTAACTATCCGCGCTCGCAATGAAATGATAAAAAATCTTTATCAAAATGCAAGTGAACACAAAAAAATAGATCAGCAAATTGCAAAACAAGTTGTTGCACAATCAAACTTATTAGATTCTTTGCATACGAAAAATTATGCAGTATGTTTACAAGCTGGAAATTTGTATGATACAGCAGGTGATTATGAAAAAGCAGAGTATGCTTATAATTTAGCTGTAAAAAAATCAAAACCGAATGTATATAATGCGCATGGAAAATTGGCGATTGTATATATTGCTCAATCTAAATTTGATGATGCGGAAAAACTTTTAGATTCAATATCAGATTCCAATAATGTTGGATTAATAAAATGTAAAACGAGATCATATATTGTTATGGGTGACAAATATTTATCTATTGGTAAAACAATAAAAGCTGCAAGATGTTATGAAAGAGCAAAATTTTATTATGATAAATTTTCTAAAAAAGATAAATATGTAGAAGAGTCAATTGTCAAAAGATTAGTAAAGGCATATGTAGAAACCGGTGATGCTATCGTAAAACAAGGTTACAATTCAGATGCTGCAAAATATCTTAACAAAGCTCTTAAATATGCTCCTGATGATTATCTTATTAGATATAAATTAGCGATAATATATTCTGATTCTGATCCTTTAAAATCCGTTGAATTTTTTGAACCTCTGTTAAATAAAATTCCTCAAAAGATTGACTATACTGTTTATACTCGCGCTTTGATGAAAGCGGCAACTATATTAGATATGTCAGGCGAACCTGTAAAAGCTAAGTATTACCGATATAAAATCCATTCAATAGATTTGTTTCTAAATCAAAAAGTTGTCTACAAAGATGATCTTGAAGTTTTTTGTACATCATTTTCTATTAAAAAATTCATGTTTAAGTATCATTTGAAAGGTAAGTATAGGATAAAAAATGTTTCTGCAAATGATATTTTTAGAATGTCAGTAGATTTTGTTCTCAAAGAAGGTAACAAAGAAAAAGAAAGATATACATTTAATTGTGTAACAAAACAGGAACCACTTCTTTCAAATGGTTCTGAAACATCTGAAATAGAAGTTAGTTTTGGAAAAAATATATTTACAAGAAAAGAACTTGAACAATATGCAATTGAAATATATGCTTATAAAGATGACAAGTACAAAACTTTATTAGGAATTTATCGTATACCTGAAAAATCATTTTAGTTTTCAAGATATAATTTTTCACCCCATCTGTACAGTTTATCACCTGCAATAAACAACTCAGGGTCAACAACATTAGCTCGTAGACGCTTGTTTGTTCCAACAATTCTAAATGTATATCCGTATGTATTAGCTTTTGATTCTGCTTTTTTAAGTTGACGAGCATAAAATTCTTCCAAGGTCATAGGAGTTTCTTCTTCCTCTTCCTCAGAACCTCTTTTTTGTCCATGAAGCTCATTTATTTCTTCTTTAAGAGATTGTATTTCTTTTAATAATGCTTGTTCTCTAGTTATTTCTGCTTCAATTTTATCTGAAGTATAGAAATCTGCAAGAAATTCTGAAATGTCTTCTGGATTGTAATTTTCATTAATAATTTCAGGAATGATTATTTGATGATCGTTTTTATTTACATCTTTGTTTTCTTCATTATTTTCAATGAATTCTTTATTCGCTTCAGTATCTGTTATTTCATTATCATTTATGTTTCTATTTTTTGTATTATCTTCAATAGCACTTTCTAAGTTGTGTCCTCTGCTTTTTCTTCCGTTTTGCTCAAAATCACTAGGAGTTATGTTAATGCTGTTTGCGGTAATAACAATCTGTTGTAAGTCTGAATCTGCACTAATTCTCCCTTGACCTCTGCCTTGAGTATTGCCTCTTGATGGAACAGGAGTCGCAGTTCTTTCAAGATTTTGGGGTCTCATACCTCTTTGTCTTGAGGGTTGGCTATTTCTTTCATGGCGTGCCGTTGCGGAAGATTCTCTGGCAGTTCTGTTCACATTGTTGTTATCACTGTTCTTATCTTCTTCTGTTCTTGCTTTTGAGTCAAATTCTTTTTTATTGTCAAGATATTCAGAAGCATTCTCATTATTATCTCTATGTGAGCAATTATTTTCTATTGCTACTTCTTCTGATTTATCTATTAAATCATTTATATTCTTTTCTTCGTAATACTCATTATCTTGTTGTCTAGCTAGAGAATTTCCTCTATCTTCTTGAGCAATTGTTATGTTAGCATATTTTATTTGTACTTGTTGTTCGTCATCTTCAGCATATCCGTCATAGCTTCCTGCTTGGTATTCTATTGAATCATCACAATTGTTATATGCAGGTGTATCATAATAGTTAACAACATCTTGTTCTTCATCGTAGTTGTTATCATAATCCGTATCTTCTATGTACTCATTATCTTCTGCGTAATTATAGTCAGCATCATTTGAATAATCATTTTTACTATCTATATCTGCTTGATTATTTTTTTTGCTTTTTCTCCTTTTGTTTTTTGCAGGTTTTGATTTTATTGATTCTTCAATTACTTCAATAGCATTTTCAGTTACAATATCTTCCTTTTTGTCAAGTTTAAGAAAACTGTTAATTAATTCAGGATTTCCGTCATTCATTGTGAAATAAAGACTTGCGAGTCCGCAAAGTTCCTTGTTTGCAAATTCTATGTCAATACTATTTTTATCTTTGCAATTGAAGTTTTGAATAGAAACTGCATCCTCAAGCTGGTCAATCCCATTAATAATGTGTATGAATTCTTGCATAACAATCGGTGAAATAGTACAAATACTTCTAAACATACTGTTTATAAGTACATTGTTTCCTAACCATTCTCCATTTAAAGTTATGCCGGTTAAATTTTTCATTACTTTTCCTTTTCACCTTACAGGTTATTTATCGGCATAAAGCATAAAAAACTTTAGGTTCATGCAATAAATATTTACAATTTGTTACAAATGTTATAAATGTAAGCGAGGAGCTGAATTAAGGAGCAATTTTGTATAATCTTCTTTTGGACGGCAAAAAATGGCTGAAGTGTAGTTTTCTTCTACTAATTTGCCAAAATACATAATACCTGTTCTATCTGCCAAATATCTTATTACACTCAAGTCATGTGATATAAACAAAATAGTCAAATTTTTTTGAGCTTTTAAATCTTTTAATAAATTAATAATTTGTGCTTGTATGCTTGCGTCTAATGCACTCACAGGCTCATCCGCGATTAAAAATTTAGGATTTAATATGAGAGCTCTAGCAATTGCAATTCTTTGCCTTTGACCTCCTGAAAATTCGTGCGGATATAAATCCAAAACTTTTTCTGTAAGTCCTACATCTCCTAAAATATTTTTAATTATTGTTTGTTTTCTATTGTTAGAATATTTTGTATTTATATCAAGGGGTTCTTTTAATATTTCACCAATTTTCATTTTAGGGTTAAGACTTGAGTATGGATTTTGAAATATCATTTGAACATTTTTAGGATAGTTTTTTTGTTCTTCTTTAGATTGAGTGAATATATTTTCTCCCTCAAATAATATTTCACCGCTAAGGGGCTTTACTAATTTTGTGATAGCTTTAGAAAGTGTTGATTTGCCGCATCCTGATTCGCCTGCTAAGGCATATATTTCTCCTTCTCTTATAGAAAAAGATACATTGTCAACAGCCCTTGTTATTGTTTTTATGCCGTTTTGGATGTTAGTATATTCTACCGTCAACTCTTTTATATCTATCAGATTATCCATATGTGTATTTTAGCATTAATTTGAAGTTATTAAAATATATACAAGGGTAATTTTATGGTAATATAAATTTGTATTTTTAAGGAGTGAAAATGGAAATTTTTAGCAAATATCTAAGCATGAAAAATATAATTTTTTTCATTATAACAATTTTATTCTTAATATTTCTTTCAAGGATAAAGGATGTAGCGATACTATTTTTTGCATCGTATGTTATTGCATGCTCGCTGAAACCTTTAGTAAAAAAACTTTCTGAAAAAATGAGTCGTCCTGCGGCTTCAGCAGTTGTTTTGGGTGGAGCAATACTTATAGTTTTAGCCTTTTTCGTTCCGATTTTTGTTATGGGCGGAATACAGATTAGAGATTTCATGCGTTTGCTTCCCGAACATTTGGCGGAAATCAAGATGTACCTTGCAGGGCTACCGTTTATTAACGCTGAACATCTCAACAACTTAAATTATTCGGAGTTGGTATCGTCTGCCGGCGGAATTACGACAAATATTTTAGATAAATCTATTATACTAAGTAAGGGAATTGCAGCTGCCCTAATATATATTTTGGCAGGGTGCTTAATTACATATTATTTTTTGGCGGATGAAAAAGTTATAAGGAAAACATATTTAACGCTATTCCCTAAACATATACAAAACAAAGCTGATGAAATCATAACTTCAATTTCTCAAAAAGTCGGCGGTTATGTTGTTGCACAAATTGTAACTATTGCAAGTGTAGGTATTTTGGTTGCATTAGGTCTTTTAATCTTGAGAGTTGATTATGCAATTCTGTTAGGTTTAATAGCGGGTTTATTTGATTTGGTTCCTGTCGTTGGTCCGACAATTGCGTTTGTAATTATCTTACTGGCAGTTTATAAACTTGGCGCTCTAAAGATAGGTCTTGTAATATTCATATTTTTATTTGCTCAATGGGCGGAAAATAATCTTGTGAGACCCTATATTTTCAGCAAATTTATGGATTTGCATCCGCTTATAATTTATTTCTTTTTACTTGTTACAGCGCAGTATTTAGGAATTGTCGGGGTTATTTTTGCGCCTCCTATAGCGGCAACGGTTTGCGTCTTGATAGAAGAATTGTATATAAAGAACATTAAATAGTATGGCAGATATAGTTTTATACAAACATAATCATGGAGAATATAAACTTGTGATGGTATACCCTAATAGGGAAGAATTTGCACTGTCTTCCTTGGGGTATATGTGGCTATATAAGATTGCTGCGGAAACTGAAGGAATTTCTGCAGAGAGGATTTCTACAGACTCAATTAATGTTAACTCTGCTCAAATTGATGCGCTGGCATTTTCACTCTCATTTGATTTTGACTATTTAGGAGTGTTAGAAATTTTAGACAAATTGAAAATTCCTTTTTATTCAAATGAAAGAGGCGAAGATTTTCCGCTTGTTTTTGCAGGAGGGCCTGTTATTACTACAAATCCTGTTCCTTATCAAAAGTTTTTTGATTTTATGATGCTGGGTGACGGGGATGAAAATTTTAGTAAAGTTCTAAAAGTTTTATCTCTAAAACTTCCTAAAAAAGAAACTTTGCAAAAACTCTCAGAAATTGAGGGGGTATACATTCCTAATTTTTCTGTAAAGAGAGCTTCAGCAAATCTAAGTGAGGTTATTTATACTCCTATAATTTCAGATAAAAGCTATTTTAAAAATACATTTATTTTGGAAATTGCAAGAGGGTGTATGAACAGATGCGCTTTTTGTACAGCTTCATATACAAATCTTCCTTTTAGAGAAAATGAGTATAAAAAAATAATTGAAACGATAGATTTGGGACTAAAATATACAAATAAAATAGCTCTTTTGGGAGCGCAAGTTAGTGCGCATCCCAGGTTTGAAGAGATAATGAATTATATTAAAGAAAAAATGGATAATGGAGTGAAAATTGAACTCGGGATTTCTTCTCTAAGGACTGATGCTGTCAATCCAAAATTTATTCAAATACTTGTGCAAGGAGGACAAAAGCATTCCACTATTGCAATTGAAGCAGCAAGTGAAAGATTACGCAAATTTATTAATAAAAATCTTAAGGAAGAACAAATTCTAAGTGCGGTTCAAATAGCAAGAGAAAACGGACTCAAAGGACTTAAAATTTATTCTATGCTAGGGATACCAACTGAAACAAAAGAAGATATCGATGAATTTTTGCGGCTTGCAAAAAAAATAAAAGATGAAAATAAAGGGTTAAATATAGAGTTTTCTTTTTCAACTTTTGTGCCGAAACCTCAAACACCTCTTCAGTGGTCAAAGAGAGAAGATACAAAAACATTAGAGAAAAAACAAAAATATTTAGAGAAGGAGCTCTCAAAAATCGGTGTTCAATCTAAATTTTCAAGCCCGAAATGGGATTATTGGCAGACTGTTTTATCAAGAGGAGATGAAACAATCTCTGAACTTATGATATATGTATATAGAGCAGGTGGAAAGCTTGGCGCATATAAATCCGCACTAAAAGACTTGAAACTCGATATATCAAAAATGGTAGACGGGTATGATTTCGATGAAACTCTTCCTTGGGATGTTATTGAGTATAATCCGCAAAAACAACTTTTATTGAATGAATATAAGCGTTTGGAAAAGTATTCTATTCTTGGTTAATTTTCTCTTTCAAATCCTGAACTTCGTATTTGAGCCTGTTTAATTCGCACTTAATCGGGTCAGGGATTCTGTTGTGCATAAGAATACCGTCATTGTTTACAAATTTTTGTTGAACGACTCTTCCGGGGATACCTGTAACTGTTGAGTGGTCGGGAACATCTTCTATAACAACCGAACCTGCACCTATTCTTACATTCTCTCCGATTGTAATTGCGCCCAATACTTTTGCGCCTGCACCGATAATCGTGTTGTTACCAATGGTCGGATGGCGCTTGCCTTTTTCTTTACCTGTTCCGCCCAGTGTAACCTGTTGATAAATAAGTACATCATCTCCGATTTTTGTTGTTTCGCCTATTACAACACCTGCTCCGTGGTCAATAAATAACCGCTTGCCTATATCAGCCTTCGGGTGAATTTCTATACCTGTCAAAAATCTTGCTATGTTTGAAATGCACCTTGGAATAAGTACCCAATTCCATTTTGTAAGCTTATGCGCAAGTCTGTATGCCCAAAGTGCATGTAACCCCGGATAACAGAGGACAATTTCAAGTATGCTGTTAGCAGCAGGGTCTTTTTCAAATATTACATCTATATCATCTTTTAGTGTTTGTAATCCCATACTATTACCAAATTGATAAATACCTTTCTCCGCAGTCGGGAATTATTGCAACAATTTGTTTATTCGGATATTTTTCTTGAAGCTGCTTTGCGGCTGCTAAATTTGCACCTGCACTGATTCCGCAAAATATTCCGTGTTTTTTAGCAAGCTCTTTAGCTGTTTCTATTGCATCATCACCTTTTATGGCGATTATTCCGTCTAAATTGTGGTTTGTGCAAATTTCAGGCTTGAAGTTCGCTCCAATTCCTTGAATCTTGTGAGCACTTGCAAAGCCTTCAGTAAACAGAGGGCTTTCCTTCGGTTCAACTCCGAATACCATTGCTCCCGAGAAATACTGTTTTATTCCGCAAGCAGTTCCGCCTGTACCTATTCCTGCAACGACGACAACTTCTTTCCCTTCAACGGCATTCTTAATTTCTTCCGCAGTTTGCTTATGAGCTTTTGGGTTATCAGGATTTGCAAATTGCATTGGCATATAACTGTTTTTATATTCGCTTAAGAGTTCTTTCGCTTTATCTACTGCACCTTGCATACCTTTTTCTTTCGGTGTCAAAACCAGTTCTGCTCCATATGCTGAAATCGATTTTCTTCTCTCAATTGACATGCTCTCCGGCATGCAAATAATTATTCTCAAACCAAGAACCGCACAGCACATAGCAAGCCCGATGCCTGTGTTACCGCTGGTCGGCTCAATAATTACTGTATCTTTGTTTATATCCCCTCTATCCATTGCGCCTTTGAGCATTGAATAAGAAGCCCTGTCTTTTATGGAATTAGATGGATTGTAATATTCTAATTTTAAACAAATATTGTCGTTATATTTAACAAGCGGAGTATTGCCGATTAGTTCAAGCACATTTTCGTAAATCATATTAACCTCTTGTGTCTAATTATATCAAAAACTGATAAATACAATGTTGCCGAGCGGACTAATTTATAAGCCTTTCAAGTGAGTTAAAGGCCAAAATGTGAATACTGCTCTTCCGATAAATCTTTCTTTTGGAAGTGTGCCCCAAAAACGGCTGTCTAAAGAGTTTCCTCTGTTATCACCCATCATGAAATAATGACCTTCGGGTATTATTAATGGCCCGCAGTACATATCTGATTTGCATTTGTGAAAATCGTATTCGCTCATTATGTACTCTTCTTCTAAAGGCTTGTCATTGATATAAACCTTGTAAGCGCCTGTGCTGTTTTGTTTAATTTCTAATTTTTCTCCCGGAAGTCCGACAACTCGCTTTATGTATGCAATATCGTTACAGAAAAATCCTGTTAGTCTTTTGAAAACTGCAACAGGTGATGTGCTAAGTTTTACAAAAGGAGGGTAAAATATCATTACATCGCCTCTTTTAGGAGTATTCTCAAACGCGTGGTTTTTGATTATATTAGGATATTTTGTAAGCTTTTCTACAACAATTCTGTCACCTTCAACAAGTGTCGGCTTCATTGAGCCTGAAGGAATCCATCTGAGCTCTGCCACAAAAAACCTTATAAGAATAACCGCAACTACTACAAACACTATAGTATCAATGGTTTCTTTTATATTGGCTTTCAATTTCTCTTTATCTATCATAACGAGTTTATTATGTCCTCTATCCCTTGTTTATACTCTTCATTCGGGTATTTTGAAATAATGCTCAAAATCTCTTCTTTATAATTATCTATTAAATTGTTTGTTTTTTCAACACTTAATATGTCGAAGACTGTGAATACACCGTTTTTTTTGTCGTTATCTCTTGAAGAAGGTGAAATATCATTTTTTATTTGAAAAAGTATTCCAAAGACTTCGCCCAGTTTTTTAGCATTTTCTTGGGGTAAATTACATATTGAAGCAGAGCTTTCAAGTATCGCGGAAAATAGGGCAGCAGTTTTTCCTCTGCAAATTTCCAAGTATTCCTCTAACTGATGTTTTTTACCCCTGTTTTCAAACTGCTTGATTTCAGCTTTTGACATTTC
Source organism: uncultured bacterium (assembly GCA_902777605.1). Classification (GTDB taxonomy): domain Bacteria; phylum Cyanobacteriota; class Vampirovibrionia; order Gastranaerophilales; family Gastranaerophilaceae; genus CAG-196. Next base: position 15,447 of record CACYUI010000021.1, read on the forward strand.
TTGAGTGCAAATTAAAAACTTATTTAAAATTTCACTGTTGTCAATGCTTAACAAATTTTTTACTGCAATAGAAAGCAGATAATCTCCTGCAATAATAGACATTTTTGAGCTATATTTTTTGCCGATTGTGGTTTCGCCTCGTCTTACATCGTTGTTGTCTATTATGTCATCGTGAAGAAGCGAAGCGTTATGAACCAATTCTCCCGACATAAGAATTTTGTATATATCATCTGTTATTTCACTGTTGTTAGCTTTTAAATATAAAAGTGCCAGCTTTGAGCGAATTCTTTTAGAATTTGATAAAACAAACGAGCGAATATCATTGTATACAATATTTTCTGAGGTCAAACATCTCTCTAAAAGCTCTTCAATTTTATTAATATCCTCTCTCATAGTTTAATATTACCATGAACCCTGCTCTTATAATACTATCCGATAAGATAAATAACCCTTTACAAATGTAAAGGGTTATTTTATAAGATAAATTTTATAAATTTTTATGATTTAATCAATAAGCTTGCGCCGATTACACCTGCAGTGTTTCCAAGCTGTGCAGGAACAATTTCGACTTCTCTTTGTATTGTCATTGCTCTTTCAGCTATTGTTTTCTTAATAGGCTCAAAGAGAATATCTCCGGCTTCCGCAACACCTCCGCCGATAATAATTTTCTCGGGGTTAAGAAGGTTAACTACGCTTGTTAATCCCATTCCTATGTATTCACCCATGATTTTGAAAATTTGTCTTGCGACAGGATCGCCTTCTTTTGCCGCTACTGCAACGATATATGGCGTAATATCAGGGTTTGCCAGCTCTCTATACTTAGTAGATTTTCCGCCTCTAATATATTCTTCTGCAAGTGCAACGATGGATGGACCTGATGCGTATGCTTCCAAACAACCTCTGTCACCGCATCCGCAAAGCGGGCCGCCTTGATAATTTAGTTTTATGTGACCGATTTCTCCTGCAGCATTATTTGCACCGCGCACGAGTTTGCCGTTAACAACAAGACCTGAGCCGATACCTGTTCCGACTGTTATACATACAAGGTTTTCGCATCCTACACCTGCACCGTAATTCAGTTCTCCGAGTGCAGCCGTTCTAACATCATTATCTACACGGGTAGGGATGCCGAATTCTTTTTCCATAATACTTGCAATAGGAACATTAACCCAGCCGGGGATGTTTGGAGCAAGTCTTACTACACCTTTTTTGCAATCTATTTGTCCGGGGAAACCAAAACCCATACCTTCTATATCAGTAGGTTTCATCTTGGTTTCTTTTAATAAATCTCTTATTGCATCTTTCATGCTGTTTATTGTATATTCATAGCCCATCTCTGCACGGGTCGGGATAGAATTAGAATAAATAATTTTACCTTTATCGCTAACCAAAGCTATTTTAACATTTGTTCCGCCAACATCTACACCAATGCGTTGTGCCATTTATAAATCTCCTTCCTCTATAATATAAACGAAATGCTCATTTATCGTAACATAAACAAGCTTTTCGGTAAATATCTAACCTATTTTTTTTAGAATAATGAAGCTGTTTGGAGCAAGTGACAGATGTTGATTTATATTTGTTATGTCAGTTCTGCCGGCATTTGAATAACCCATTCCACCATATTTTTTATCATCACTTGAGAATACTTCTGTCCAAGTGCTGTTTTGAGGGAATCCAAAGTATTCGTAACTGTTTTGATGGAAACCGTGTCCAAAGTTCTTTATTACAAGAAGTTCATCTTCTCCTGCTTTTAATTGGTGTATGTGCACATTGTGGTTATTGTCTTTGTATGTGCTTATTATTTCGCCTTCGCTAAGAGCAGGATGATTATCAAGAATAGCTTTTAAATCTTTATCGAAATCAAGCATTTGTGTTTTAAGGTCCTTAAATATTCCGCTTGGTTTTATCCTGCCAACAACAGAATCAGGTCTTGCAATTTCTTCTAATGTGTCATACCCTTTTTTATTTATTATATCCTGTACAATCTCAGGATGTTCTTTTCTGTCAGCTTTTTCGCCTGCAAATTCTCTAAAGAATTTAAAGTACGATAAATCAGCTTCGTCATCCCCTTGGAAAAACATTTTTGGGCCGGGTGTTGTCATAACAGTTCCTAGGATAAGTTTTTGCTTCGCTACTGCTGTTTTAAACACATTAGCCAAGTCATAATGAGATATAAATGTATTAATTCCTATTTTATTTTCTGCCTCATTTAACTCTTGATTATTCATATTTTCAAAATTTTCAGATACGGTAAGCTCTGCTAGCTTTTGAGCAGCATGAGCGGCTCTTTGACCTTTTTCTGAGTCACTATTGCCATAAACTTTGTTATATAAATCAAGATGCCTTACGATGTATTTTGGAATAAATCTGGTTCCGTCTTCGTTTCCGATTTCATCGTGGCTATAACCGTATTTTACTCTGTAGTGCGATGATTTTAAATAATTATCTAATTTATCCAATAAATTAGCTCCCGGAGTTAACACCAAATCGGTTAAAGCTTCTTTGTATTCCGAGTCCCACTCACTGTCAAAACCTATGCTCCAAGGAATTGTCCACCAACCTTTTGATATATTATCAACTGACATATCAATGAAATTTAATTCATCGAGGTGAGTAGCTTTATCATTGTGGTAATAACTTGTTACATTGTGTTGTTTGTGCCTGTGATCTTCAGCAATTAAAAATACTTTAGGGTTGTGTTCGTTTAGTTCAACTGCAATTTGTCTCAAAAGCCAGTCAGAATCAACGAAACTTGTTAAGTCAAAACGAATACCGTCAACTTTGAATTCATTTGCCCACCATAGAGCGGCATTTGTCATCCAATCTCTTACATATTTGCTGTTCTCACCTTCGTAATTAAGTTTGTCACCAAATTCTGAACCGCATTTTACATATGGACCTGTTTGTCCTAAATAATTGCCATCCGGTCCCATATGATTTGGTACCATATCCATGATTACATTAAGACCTTTACCGTGAGTATAATCTATAAGTTCTTTTAATTTATCCGGTCCGCCTAACTTTTCATTTACAGCAAACTTATCAACTCCGTCATATCCCCATTGTTTAGAAAATGTATTTTCAACAGGCATAAATTCTACGGCTGTTGCATTTTTTCTTGCAGCAATTTCGTCAATGCGTGTTTTAGCGCTCTCAAAAGTACCATCTAATGACAAGGTCGGAATATTTACTTCATCAATTATAAGCTTGCCAAGTCCTCTAAGTGGTTCATCAGGATTACGAACAATTCTTCTCGGGTCCTTACCTTCTATCCAATCCGTGTTTTCCCACTTATATGCATTTTGATCGTATATAGTACTCCAACCGTGAATATTTTCTTGTTTTTTTGCATATGGGTCTTTTACCATATTTATTTTGTCATCTTTGGTCACGATAACAAATCTATAGTTGTCATTCGGTCTGGCTTTTATGCCTTTAGCTTCATATATTCCATCACCTTTATCTTTCATTGGATAAAGTTTGGATGTATCATCAATTGTTTTTAATGTTGCTCCGGCTGCTGCGCCGGCTGCTATAACTTTAACAAGACGGTCTTTTATGTTACCGATGCCTGCAGTAGCTTTATCTGCTACTTCTACAAAAACTGCTTTTGCATCTGGGAATGAGAATAGTTTAAAATTAGTTTTACCTTTATCTTTTATATAATTCGCGCCCCAACTGACATGTTCTGCCCAAACTCTGCCAAATGATGGTTGACTTGATAAAGTATTACGGTTTGTTGCTTTTGCTCCGTTTGAATTGTAGCTCCCAATGTTTTGAATTCTCATTCTACACACACTCCTATTTGTACTTATATAAACTTCTTAAAAAATTTTTTGCTAGCTCTAAAGGATGATATTAATCATTTTGTACATAACCAAAATCTTTTAATATTTTATCTTTCTTTCTCCAGTCTTTTTCAACTTTCACTTCCAATCCTAAAAATACTTTCTTTTCTGTAATATTTTCAAGCTCTATTCTCGCTTGTGTACCGATTATCTTTAAGAGACTTCCGCCTTTGCCTATTAGTATACCTTTTTGACTTTTCTGCTCACAGTATATTGTTGCATAAATTTTATCAATATCTTCTTTTTCCTCGTACTTGTCTATTTTAATAGCAACTGAGTGAGGAATTTCGTCCTGAGTGTTAATAAGTATTTTTTCTCTTATTATTTCTTCGGCGACTGAGCGCATGCTCTCTTCTGTAACTACATCATCAGGATATAGTTTTTCTCCTTCGGGAAGTTTTTTTAATATATTAGATAAAAGTGTATCTTTATTTCTTCCTGTTTTAGCAGAAATTCTAACTATCGGAATATTATCCTCAAAAAGCAATTTATAACTCATTAAATTTTCTTCTACTTTTTGCATGTTTTTAATTTTGTCCAGTTTATTCATAACCAAGATAACAGGAATTTTTGTTCCTTTCAGAATGTTTTCGACAATCCACTTGTCGCCTTTTCCTGCAGGCTCTGAACCATCTACCAGAAACAATATTAAATCAGCATCAGGAACTGCAACTTTAGCTTCATCAAGCAAAAATTCTCCGAGTTTATTCAAAGGACGATGAACCCCCGGGGTATCTACAAAAATGATTTGTCCGTTATCATCTGTTAATATCCCTTTAATTCTCTTTCTTGTAGTCTGTGCCTTATCTGTTGCAATTACTATCTTTTGACCCAAAATCTGATTCAAAAGAGTCGACTTGCCAACATTAGGACGACCTAAAATGGTTACAAATCCACACTTCATATATTTATTATATCAAAAAAAATAATATTGTATTGTTAAAATTTTATTGGTGATAATACAGCCATTTCACAATTTTTGCAATCAAACTTAAGTGGAAATTTTGTCCCTTTTTCATCCTCTAACAACAGGTTTTTATCAGATTTACACATGTTTAGAGCATACTTGATGCAGTGTTTTGTTCTCATTAGCTCTACTTGTCGTTTCGGGGATTCTGATTCTAAACTCATCTCTTTTATATTATTTACTCCGCATTCTTCATAAAAGGTTTTAGCTGTTTTGTTATGAATGTTTGCTCTATAATCCAATTCTTTTATGTAATATTCTGTTGATTTAATTTGTTGCTTTCTTTCTCTTTTGTTCAGGTAATATTCAATTCTTTTTTGCATATGTTTTGAAAAACAATCCCGTCTGAATTGGTTTATTTGGCTTACCTGCATGAATGGGATATTTGTATTGACTCTTATTTTTTCTATATAAAAATCTGTTTCTCCTGTCTTTGTGAATTGTTTTATAAAAGTTTCATTCATTTTTTCTTGATTTTTTGCGCTCTCTCCTATAGGAAGTTCAAATTCTGTCTTGATATTATCCTCATCTGTTATTTCCAATTTGTTTAAATTTGCAATAATATTTAGTCCAATTTGTCGTTTTACAGGTTTTAAAAGTTCTTTTTCAAATTCAATGTTTTGATTTCTGTATAATTTAGTCCCAACTTTAATTGATATTTTTTTATTGGGGAAGATAACACATCCTTCGACTTTGTTTATTAGAAATCCTTCAAGATTGTTTTTGTTCTCAAAACAAAGTCCGTCTTGGGGATTTAACTTCAGCTTTGTATTTATTATTATTTTGTTTCCTTCAACTTTCTTGACTGTTCCAATATATTCACCCCTTGATTTTGGAGAAACAAAGTTGAAACAATCTTTTCGCTTTTCTAAAAAGTAATCGGTAAATCCTCTGTTAAAACTTTTTTCAGGATTAGGTGTAAATGGATATATAGATTTACCAGAAGATGTTTTTTTTGAAAATTTATCCAATTCTTGTCTATAATATGCTGTAATATTTTTAACATATCCGATATCTTTAAGTCTTCCTTCTATTTTGAAAGAAAAAACTCCACAATCTATTAGCGATTTTATATGTTTTGATGCATTAAAATCCTTTAAACATAGCGGGTGAATATCTTTTTTTATGTATTCGTTCTTATCAGTTAGGATGTTATATTTTTTTCTGCAAGGTTGAGCGCATTCCCCCCTGTTAGCTGAGCGGCCGCCTATATATTGGCTAAGGTAACATTGACCGCTGTATGAGACACATAAAGCTCCATGCACAAATGTCTCCAACTCTAATTTTGGGTTCTCTTTGTGAATATTTCTTATTTGTTCTAAAGAAAGTTCTCTTGCAAGAACTACTCTTGATACACCAATTTTATTAAAGAAATTTATTTTATCTAAACTTCTGTTGTCGCATTGTGTACTCATATGCAGCGGGGTTGTAAAAGATGCATCTTCTCCCAATAGTTTCAAAAGTCCCATATCTTGAACAAGTATTGCATCGACTCCTATGCTATCAAGTTCTTTTGCAAGTTTTACTGCTTCTTCCAATTCACTGTCTGTAAGAATTGTATTAAGTGTTATAAAAACTTTTGCCCAAAACTTGTGTGCATAATCAACAACTTCTTTTATATCTTCTAAAGAGTTAGGAGCATTTTTTCTTGCACCAAAATTCCCTGCACCTATATAAACTGCATCAGTCCCGCAATCTATTGCTGCAAATGCTGTATATTTATCTTTTGCAGGTGCAAGAAGTTCTGTATATGACATCATTACCTCATACGGCTTCCGAAAATATTTTTAAAGAATGACATTAAACTACTACCACCGTTGCCGTTGCCATTAACTAATCTGTCATAGTTATCCGCTACATATTGGTTTCTAGGATCTATAGTTTTTAGTTTTTCCAAATAATCAATTGCACCGCCGTCATCACCTATTGATTCTCTAAACTCTGCAAGTTTTTGAAGTGCATTAGTGTTTTTAGGGTCAATATCAGCAAGTCTTTCGTAAAATTCACTGGCTTTGGTTTTATCTCCTTCTGCCTCAAGAAGAGCAGCAATAGTTTCAATTAAATCTATATCAGAATTATTAAATCTGTATGCAGTCATATATTCATTGAGAGCAACATCTTTGTCACCTCTTACTATATTATATTTACCCCAGTTTAAGTGTTCATTAAAAGCATCATTTTGTTTTTCGTATATTAATGCTCTCATTTGGTAAATTAGAGCCGAATTCGGTTCAAGCTTCGCATACTCATCAATTTGTTTGAATGCATCTTCATACATGTCTTTTTGAAAATAGTATTGAGCAAGTAAAGAATGAAAAATCTTGTTTTTGCCTTGTTTGTCTTTAAGAGTCATAAGTACCTCGTACCCCTCATCATTTCTGTCAAGGTCAAATAGAGCTCTTGCTTTAGTAAGCGGATTTTGAGTGATGTCCAAAGCTTTTTGCGGCTGAGAATTTCTTATATAATATCCTGCTAAAACTTCGTCATAATCATCAAATCCGTAATCTTTTTTCCCTCGTTCCAAAGTCGCTATTGAAGATTCAATACCTTCCGTTTTTTCATAGAGCTCCGCAAGTTTTAAAAATATAACGGAATTCTTGTCATCATAGTCTGAAATCCTTAGATATTCGTCAATTGCTTCGTTATATTTTTCTTGACCTTCGCAGAGTCCTGCAAGCAGGTACCTTGCAGGAAGCGCTTCCTCTGGAGTCTTAGCATGTGATATTGCTTTTTTGTAATCACTTTTTGCAAAACTCATTTGCTGCTGAAGAGCGTGCATATTGCCTCTTAATAGATAATATTTAAACTTATCATCATTGATAAACAAATCTAATAACTGTTCATGAGCAAGTATATTAGAGGGATCTAACTCTAAAATCTTTGCATAATAAATTTTCGCATCTTCTTTTTTATCTAAAATTAAAGCTAAGTGACCTAATCTTGTAAAAATCTCTACATCATCAGGCTTTGAAACTAGCATTTTTTTGTATTCTGCATAAGCTTCTTCATATTTTTCACTTTGCTCAAGTTGTTCTGCTGTATTCATTTTTTCTCCTTAGTTATACTTATTCTGAACAGTTTGCATACCTTCCGTAAAGTAGCACGCAATTGCTTCTTTTGCAATTGCTAATGTTTCTTTTAGTTTTTCTAATTCTTCTTTTGAAAAATTTTGAAGTACAAATACTTCAGAAGGGATATTGGGCTGCGGTCCAATTCCGATCTTTAGCCTTGGAATATCTTTAGTCCCAAGGTGCTGAATTATTGACTTGATACCATTATGCCCGCCGTCAGAACCGTTTGCTCTAAATCTTATTTTGCCAAGATCAAGTGATAAATCATCAAATACTATTAAAATATCTTTGATTTCAATTTTATAATAGTCAATTACGGCTCTTACAGCTTCGCCTGAGAGATTCATAAAAGTAGTAGGTTTTATAAGTAAGTAATCTTCACCGTTAGAATGAAATTTTGTAATAAAACACTTTAGCCTTGAATTTTCTTTAAAATCAAGACCTGAATTTAGGGCAATACTGTCTGCAAGCATAAACCCTGCATTATGCCTTGTGAAAGTGTATTTATTTCCTATGTTTCCTAGTCCTACAATTAATTTCATATTCAGCCTTACTTAAATCGCCTCATATTTTTTATCATTTGGTGCATGGAAAGTTTTCCGCCCATTTCTGAACCAAATTTTCCAGCCATTTTCCCCATGTTTTTTTTGACATCAGAAAATCCCTTCATCATTTTTCTCATTTGTTCAAACTGAGTGATGAACATATTGACATCATGCAAAGGCAAACCTGAACCTTGTGCAATTCTTTTTTTTCGAGAAGTGTTCATAAGCTCAGGATGTTCGCGTTCTTCAGGTGTCATACTTTGAATAAATACCTCTATGCGCTTAAACTGTTTTTCTCCCTCATGAGAAATTTTTTGCTTGTCATCTCGTGATAGACCAAGTCCCGGTAGCATACCAAGCAGATTCTCAATAGAGCCAAACATTTTCATTTGTGATTGCATTTTGAGAAAATCGTTAAATGAAAATTCAGCTTTAGCCATTTTTGCTTCCATTTCTTTAGCGGATTTTTCGTCAAATACTTCCTGTGCTCTTTCTACAAGTGATACTATATCACCCATTCCGAGAATTCTTGTTGCCATTCTCTCTGGATAAAAATCTTCAAGGGCGTTTAATTTTTCGCCTGTACCAGTCAGTTTTATTGGTTTTCCTGTGCAGTATACTATACTTAGTGCTGCACCGCCCCTCGAATCGCCGTCTAATTTTGTCAGAACCAAACCTGTTATGCTGAGTTGTGCATCAAAATTTTCTGCAACATTAACGGCCTCTTGTCCTGTCATCGAGTCTATTACTAAAAGCTTTTCGGACGGATGGAAAACTCTGTCGATTAAAAGCAGTTCAGCCATCATATCCGTATCAATCTGTAAACGACCTGCAGTATCAAGTATTAATACATTAAAACCATTTTCTTTTGCATAATTGACGGCGTCACTTATAATATTTTGAACATCTTGCGTATCCTTTGAAAATACTTCAACTCCTATTTGTTCTCCAAGTGATTTCAATTGTGTAATTGCAGCCGGTCTGTATACATCACATGCTACAAGCAGCGGATTTTTACCTTCTTTTTTTAGCTTTACTGCAAGCTTAGCGGAAGATGTTGTTTTACCGCTTCCTTGAAGTCCAAGCATCATAATTAAACTTGGGCGCGCAGATAAATCGAGTGGCTTAACTTCTTTTCCTAAAAGTTCTACTAACTCATCGTGTACAATTTTTACAAGCTGTTGAGAAGGATTTATACCAGTAAGTACATTCTCACCTTCAGCTCTGTCTTTTATGTTTGAAATAAAAGCTTTTACTACTCTTAAATTAACATCTGCTTCTAATAGTGCGCGCCTGATTTCACGCAGTGCATCTTGCATGTTATCTTGCGTAAGTTCTTTTTGTCCTGCGGTTTTTTGTATAATATCCTGTAATTTATCCGATAATGAATCAAACATAGTACATATCCCCTTAATGTTTGATTCTAGGATAACACAAACTAATAATTATGAGAATATACTAAAGAATGTTTCTATGTTATCTTTTTCTACTTGTTCAATACCTTTAATCATTTGTTTTATTGCAGATTGTTCAGTTTCCAAATTTTTCATTCTGGTATCTATACGAGATTCTTTTGAGTTTATTATACTTTTTTCGTATTCATAATTTGCTAATGCTTCTTGACGAGCATCTTCATCATTTACGAAGAAAAATTTATCAAAATTTGATGCAATGTCTGTTGTGTAATTGAATTGATTTTTCTTAGTGCTGTCATATTTTTCATCTTTGTCGTAGTTCGAATTTTCTTCAACAGTAGTAATTGTATAAATATTATTTTGGAATGTGTTATTCAAATAATCACTATCCTCAATTTGAGCATCTTCTATCCAGCCTTTTTCTGCGATAGCATTAAATATGAGGTCATAAAACTCAATTTTTGTTTCTTCTTCTGCAGTAAAAACTTGATTTTCGTCATTAATGGCATTGTTATATTCTGCCTTTGCTGTTTCTTCTGCGGCTTTAGCAGAAAGATATGCTTTATAATTGTCATCATCCTTGCCTATTCCACCGATGCATTCAAATCTGTAATCTCCGTCAGATTGCTCTGTTGCGCAACCGCTTCCTAATTCACCGCATTTTGAAACGAATCCGCCCATTATTTGTGATATAAAGTCGTCCATATTTATTTCAAAATGACTGCCGTTCTTTTTTACAATATCACTACTGCTGCCGCCGTCTATACTTTCAACTAACCCCGTGTAGTTTGTAATAACGCCGTCTGTAGCTTCTTTTAGTGCTGTAATATCTTTATCTTCTAAGTAAGGAGATAAATTAGCAACAATATCTTTGCCTATATTTGTAAGAGTAGCTTTAGCATTAGACGAACCATCGCCTATGTCAACCAACCCAAATTTGCCAACAGATTTTGAGGCAAAATCAATACCTCCTGCATTGCCCCATTTTTTTACAAAATTTTCTGAATTTAAAGTTTCATAAGCTTTTTTTCTGGCAGCTGTCGTTGCATTACGAGCCTTGTCATACTCATCTGCTTTTGTATTTGTTGTACTAAATTTTTCTCCATAGTTATCAAATCTGTCTTCAGGTATTCCTGTCAACTGACTTAAAATATAAATTCTGTTGCTTTCATAATCTCCGTTTGGACTGCCATCTTCTGAAATCATAGAAGCAAATTTTGCATATTTATTGTTCAATACAATCTTACCGCTGCTATTAGTAACCAAATAAGGTTTGTTTTGGTTAGCAGCTGATGGTGTCATCAATGTGGAGTAATTCAAATTAGTATAAGAAACACCTGAATTATTTGACCATTTCAGTGTTTTAGTACTCAAAGCATTGTTATATGCTTTGGAAACTTCTTGCATACGGCGAGTTAGAGATTCTTTGTCATTTGACAAATGCTCAAGCTCCACGCTGATATCATGATTTCGGCCTGTGAGTGCAAGTAAACTAACTTGTGAACTTGAAAATCCCATTAATCGCTTTTCCTTATAATTGTCCCTTTGGTATTTTTATCGGCATTTTTATTTAAAAACTTTAATATTTTAGAAAAATTGTTACAAAAATTTACAAAAATTTGTTACAAAAATTTAAACTATATAGATGATTTACTTTAAAATTTGCTAAAGAATAAAAATATTTTTCCGAATAAATTAATATAAGTACTTTTGGTTTGGAGAGAATATGACAGAAACATTAATTACCCCGGCTTTTACTTCCTTAAAAAGTGTAGATGTGAAAGGGCTTTTGGAAGAAGCGAGAAATGCGCATGAAAACTATTTGATAAGACAACAATATACTGATTTGGAACATGCAATAGAATGCTATGTTGATGCAATAAAAGCTGACCCAACTATTTCTGAGTCTTATTATAGGTTAGCAAGTCTTTTGTTTATGAAAGGACAAATAACAGTAGATGGAGCTTTGGAACAATGTAAAACTGCTTTGAGTCTAGAACCTGATAACGCTAACGCGCATATATATTCAGGCTATTTTCAATGCTTAAACGGTGATTTGGAAGAGGCTGAAAAAGAATTCAATTTGGCTATATCCCGTTCGGGAAGAAATTCTGCCAGACCAAGATTATTTATGTCTAAACTTTTGTATTCTAAAATCAAAAATCATATTTCAACTCCAAAGGATGTTGTTAAATTCTTATACTATTTATTGTCAGGCAGTATGATGATAATGTGGGATTGCCCTTCAATAAAGATGTTTTGTAAATTCCTTGCGAATGATTTTTCTGTGTTTTCATATAAGACTCTCGGTGAAACATTTGAGAAGATGAAGTTATTCCCGTCAGCTTTGGAAGCTTATTCTAAAGGTTTAGAAAAAACTTCGCAAGGTAATTTATTTTATCAAAAGATGGGTGACTTGTCTTTAGAATGCAATAACATTGAAGCAAGCATGGAGTTTTTCAAAAAAGCACATGAACTTAATCCAATGGATAGAAATGTTGTTGTAAAACTTGCAACTATAAGTCAAACATATTTTCCCAATAATGTTGATGAAACAATTGATTATTATAATACTCTTCTTGAATTTGGAGAAGATTTAGACAAAATTTATTACGAACTCGGGCACTTATATTTGAATAAGTCAGATAAGCTACATGCCGTATCAGCATTTAAACTCGCACAAGAATTAAACCCTGAAAATCCATACTATAACAATTCACTTGCTTATGCTTATGTAAAAGCTGAGCTTTATGATGACGCTATTGAATACTATCAATTGGCAATAAAACTTAATCCTGATGCTGAGTGGACTTCAATAGTTTGTCATGCGCTGGGTGCAATTTATGCCGAAATAAAAGGTAACTTTGAAGCAGCAGAAGCAACTTTCAACGCAGGAATGGTTTTAGATCCAAATAATGTTGATATTCAGCTTTCATTAGGCGACTTGTATATGGCGCAAAATGATATTGATAGAGCAATTAAAACTTATTGTGATACTATTTCAGTTGAGCCGGATAATTATTTAACCTATGCAAAAACAGGTCTTGCACTGTGGGAAAAAGATTATTTGGAAGAATCAATTATTGCTTTTCAAAAATCTATTGATTTGAATCCTGATTTTGAAATTTCACAAAATAATCTTGGTGTAGTTTACCTTGATGGTATTGGTGATACAAAGGCATCTGTTGAGTATTTTAAAAATGCAATAAATATAAATCCAAATTATACTTTAGCTTATTTTAACCTTGCAAGAGCATATCAAACATTAGGTGACAAGGCTCAAGCGGCTGAATACTATCAAATGACATTAGATTTGAATAAAATAACAGAAGAACTGTCTGACAAAGATATTCGTCAAAGAATTTATGACTTGTTTAATTAATTAAATAACAAACAATTTTATTTTTTTTGTAAACTCCGAATTTAGTATTCGGAGTTTTTTGTTAAATTTTGTAACGATTTATGCGAAAAGGTGTTATAAAATTCAAAAAATAAGTAATAAGAAACATGTTGTAGTGTAAATATCAAGGAATGATATGTATGAGTTTTTGCAAGCATTGAAATTCGCTCGTAGCCATGCATTGCGGGGAGGGGGTAACCTCTAATGGCTCGCTAGAGCATACTTTCGCTGATTTTGTAAGTCAGGTCTCACCTGATAAAAAAGATGTAGGTCAGGTTCTACCTGCCCAAAAAGTTAAGGCGATTCTTCAGGGGCAAATTGGTAAAGAAGTTCAGAATGACAAAACAAATTCCCCTCTGCTAGCAGGACAGGGTGAGGTGCTGAAAAAAGAACATTCGCCCCTTGAGGGAGAGGGTTAGGGTGAGGTGTCAAACCTTACTTATCCATCAAATTAAGAAAAATACCCCACACCCGAATTTCTAATATTCAAGCAAAGCTTTCATATAGAAATTCTTCCCTCTCCCTCAAGGGGCGAGGGTTTAGGACTCTAAAGACCATCCCCTCTCCAACGGGGAGGGTAAGGGAGGGGGTAAATGGTGAGCTAGGGTGAGGTGACGAAAACGAATATTTGTTCAACCCTCCCTTATTAGGGAGGGCAAGGGGGGTATTGATAATGTTTAATAAGAAAAACCGTTACCCCACCTAACCTCCTCTAATCAGGGTAGGAATAATAGGTCGCCTTTACCAAGGCGACAAAAACTTTTGTTGGCATAGTAATGCCAACCTATAAACTGCCGGCAGTTTTTGCCTCCTGTCATTCTGAGTGCAGTAGGTCAGGTTTCACCTGACAATAACATTCAAACTGTTAGTTAGACAAATAATTAAAAAAAAATAAAATTTATCCCCTATTCTCATTTGATAACATATAATTATTGTATATAATATTTAAAAGGGAGGATAAACCATGGAAAATCCGTTTAAAGGGGTTAATAAAGAATCTGAAAAAGAAACAAATGAAAATAACTCAGAAAAGTTAGATGTTATTGATGATGAGTCAGAAGAAATTGAGCAAACTGATTCAGAAACAGATGTTCAAGAGGAAACAAAGGAAGACGAAAAAAATCCAAATTTCGAACTTCAAGAAAAGTACGATTTGTTAAACAATCAATATATAAGACTAGCTGCTGATTTTGATAATTTTAGAAAGCGCACTGAACAAGAAAGAGAGGCACTTCTAAAATACGGAGCAGAAAGCACATTAAAGAAAATGCTTGAGGTTCTTGATAACTTCGACAGAGGACTCAAAGCTATTGAAACCGTTGAAGATTGTGACAAAGTAAAAGAGTGTTACAATCTAGCATACAAGAATTTTAATGATGTTTTAACGAAAGCCGGTTTGGAAAAAATTGAAGCCGAAGGCAAAGAGTTTGATCCGAATTTCCATGAGGCGGTTATTCAAACTCCTTCTGAAGATATTGAAGAAAATACTATTATTGCTGAGCTTCAAAAAGGATATAAACTTGGGGATAAGGTTTTAAGACCTACATTAGTTAATGTGGCTACTAAAGCCTAATTTTAAACATAAATAAGGTATGAAAAGATAATGAGCGATTATTATGAGATATTAGGTGTAGATAAGAATGCTACAAAAGACGAGATAAAAAGTGCTTTTAGAAAAATGGCAAGAAAATGGCACCCTGATGTAAACAAGGCGCCTGAGGCTGAAGCTAAGTTTAAAGAGCTAGGTCAAGCATATGAAACTCTTATAGACGATGAAAAACGAGCAACTTATGATCGTTATGGAGAAGACGGGCTTAAGAACGCCGGATTTAGTACGCAAGGACCTTTTGCGGGTGGTTTCGGTGATTTGGATGAAGTCTTTAATTCATTCTTCGGCGGCGGTTTCGGTTTTGGCGGCGGATCAAGAAGGCAAGATCCAAATGCTCCTCAAAGAGGTGATGATTTAAGACTTGATATTGAGTTAGATTTTGAAGACGCTGTCTTTGGTCTTACGAGAGAAATAAAAATTGATCATTTAGAAACTTGCCATGCTTGCAGCGGGACCGGTGCTAAAGCAGGTTCTAAACCTCAAACATGTAAAACTTGCGGAGGGCAAGGTAGAATCCAACAAACAACAAAAACGATATTAGGACATTTTACTCAAATTGTTACTTGTCCTCATTGCCATGGTAAAGGTACTGTAATATCTGATCCATGTCCTGATTGTCATGGGCAAGGTAGAAAAACTGTTGAGAAAAAGGTTGAACTAAAGATTCCTGCCGGTGTTGATAATGGCTCAAAAATGCGCTTGTCACACGAAGGTGATGCTGGTATTAATGGCGGCATAGCAGGTGATTTATATATTGTTATCCATGTTAATCTTTCTCCTTACTATCAACGAGATGGAATTGATGTTTATACAAAGCTCGAAATTTCTCCTGCGCAGGCTGTTTTGGGTGATGTAATAACAATAAAAACTCTTGACGGTGAAAAGAGTGTTTCAATTCCTGCGGGTATTCAAAATGGAGAAACCGTTAAAATAAAAGGTGCAGGTGTGCCAAATATATCTAAACCTTCAATGCGTGGCGATCATATTGTTGTTGTGTCAATAAAAACACCTACTCATATTTCCAATGAAGAGAAAGTTTTGTACCAAAAACTTTATCAAATTCAAAGGGAGCGTGAAAATAAAGCATCTTTTAAGGATAAAGTTAAAGGTGTTTTTAAATAATTTATATTGTGGTAATATAAGAAAGTTAATATAGCTTGGAGATGCAATGCGAAAATTTTTGGTATTGATTACAGCAATAATAATTTCTTGTACATCGTCTTGGGCGGCAAAGATTCCTAATGATGTACAAAATTATATAAAAGATGTTTTTCCGAGTGTTGATATAAGATTTGATGGTGTAATTATTTTGCCATCAAACACTATTTATTTACCGTTGTATCCGTCACTTTTTACGGATATAAAAAAATTGAGTATAAAAGAAACCTATCCGGCAAATCGAAGTTTGTCGCAAGAGCCTGATGTTGTAATTTTTAATAATGATTTTGTTTTGATGAAGGTTCTTACGGATGGTCAAGGTCATAGAACCGTATTGCACCAATCAAATCCGCCTGTGCAAATCAGAACAGCATTGCTTCCGCAAGATATGCTTGTTCCGAGTGGTTTGATTATTCCCGAGAATATCAAGGGTATTATCGGTAACTTGAAAATTGATACTAAGAGTGAAGATATTATCAAAGTTGAGAATGAGGATGCGTTTGAAGAATTTTTGTCGTCTTCTGAGCCTGTAACCAAGCAGAATTTGATTTCGCAACTGAAGAATAAAATTTTATTTGTAACGACAAATTATTCTAAAAATATTCAGGTGGTTGAACCAGCAAGAGCCCTTCCTGATTATTCTTTAGCTCAAAAATCTATTCCTGTTGATGTAAAAGCTGTTCATAACGGTAAATTTTTGCTCGTAACTTCATATGACAGACCGTTTTTGGATATTGTTTCTGTTGCAGATTCAAGATTTATCAAACAAATTCAATTGGATGCAAATCCTGAGCAAATTATGCTTGATGCTGCTAATAATAAGGCATATGTTGCAGCCCCGTCTGTTTCTACGATTTATGTAATTAATTTAGATTCAATGGCGCTAATACAGAAAATAAAAATTAACGGTTACTGTGAACGCATGGTTTTGAATCAAGGCAAATTATTCTATGTTGATAAATTCAATAACCAAATTTGGTCAATAGAACTAGATAACAATTATGAACTCAAAGAAATAGGTAAATTCCCAAATGTGTCAGCACTTGCATATGCTGATGGCAAGCTTTTTATAGCAAGCAGAACAAAGAGCAGAATTGCGGTAATTGATTATGCTACAAACACTCTACAAAGTGAATTCACTACTGTAAACAAACCTATTTCAATGATGGTTTACAATAACAAATTGTATGTATTAGGTGCTCAGAGTAACGAAATCCAAATTCTTAATCCGTCAGACAGCAGCCTTATAGGCACAATAAATCTTAATACAAATGGTTTTTCGTCAGGTTTAAAGAAAATAGATGGAATGGATTTGGCGCTTGTTTCTGATTTAAAACAGAATTTGTATTCAATAATTGATTTAAAGTCAGATGGTTTAATTGCGACATACTCATTAAATATACCGATTAAGGATATTGTAATTACTGATAAAATAAAATTGTTTAAATAATTTTTGGAGTAAGAATATTGGATATAAAATTTGATGCGGTAACAAATGAAGTATTAAAAGAGCTTGAAAAGACACAGCACGAGTTTTGGAATATTCCAAGAAAAACAGGTGTACTTATAAATACATTCATAAAATCTATGGGTGCAAAAAGTGTGTTGGAGCTGGGTACTTCTAACGGATATTCAGGAATATGGATTGCAAAGGCGCTTAAGGAAACCGGCGGAAGGCTTACTACTATTGAGTTTTATGAAAAAAGACAAAGTGTAGCGATAGAAAATTTCAAAAAATGTGGAGTTTTTGATATTGTTCGTCCGATAGAAGGTTCTGCGTGTGAGGTTCTACGATGGTTGGGACCTGATGAAAAATTTGATTTTGTTTTTATAGATGCAAACAAAAGAGAGTATGTTGAATACTTTAAACTTGTGAAGCCGCATTTGACGGATAAAGCTATGATTGTTGCAGATAATATAATATCTCATGCAGAAAAAGTTCAGCCGTTTATAGATGCAATTGATGCTGACGAAGAATTCCAATATATGATAGCAGAACTCCCCGGAGGACTTTTGGTAGCATATCGCGGGTAAATAATTGTGTCTCATTTACCCCTTGTAGTTGCAAATTTAACTAAAATACATTTACCTCCAAAATTCTTCATTTACCCCTTGTAGTTGCAAACCCTACCAAAATACATTTACCCACCCCACTTGAAATAGTTAAAAAATGTGATATAATATTTGTATAAAGTAGCGATGTAATACATGAGCGTATACGCTCAACAATATTATGGAAAAATACGATGTTTACCCCAAATATCGACATTGCTGCTAAAATGTAAGTAGTAATACAAGGATTGAATTGTGTCTATTTCATTTAGCGGATTAGCATCAGGTTTAGATACCTCTTCTTGGGTAGAGTCGCTGGTAGCACTCAAGAAGGCAAAGGTTACATCATTGCAAACTCAGGTCAGTGATGTAGAGATTACTCGTGCTGCCGTAAGTGATATAAAAAACTTTTTCACAACATTCCAATCATCTTTGGAAAAACTAACTGATGCAAAATTTAGTGTGGATAGTATTGACTTATTTATGCAAAATATAGCCAATACTTCAGATGCTGATGTATTTACTGCTATAGCTTCAACAGAGGCAAAAGAAGGTTCATATAAAATTGTAGTAGAGAAACTTGCAAGTTATACTGCTGCTTATTCGGATTATAGTTATACAACAACATATACAGAGACAACGACCGCTACTGAAAATTCAACGCTGACATCATTGGGGGTAAGAATAGATGGTGCAGCAAGTGTTGGGGTGAAGGTAAATGGGGTAGAGAGAGGCTTGATATTGAGTGAGTTTGAGACAATAGGCTCATTTGTAGACAAGTTGGCATCTATAGGGGTAGATGCTTCCTATAATGAAAATTCAGGGATTTTCTCCGTAAATCTTGATATGGGTGATATTAATGATATTGACAATACAGGAATTGTAAATGCATTAGGTCTTGTAAAAGTCAATGAAGGTTACCAATCAGGAATTTGGCAGACTGAAGAAACGCAAGATGTTGTAAATGTCGCTACTTTAAATACAACTCTTGCGGAACTCGGACGAGGAACGACAATATCAGGGACAAAACAAGTTATTGTTGAAAACTCCAGCGGAGATATTTCAACATTCAATGTTACAGGCACAACAACACTCTCTCAATTTATCGCAAATCTTCAAGACTGCGGCTTATATGCAAATCTTACTGAAGATGGTATTTTGGAAATATCAGGCGGTAATATTGTAGGCGGAAGCTTTGATGCCAAATCAATTTTCGGTTTGGAAGAAGATCCTGTTAGTGCGATGGTTACCGGTAACGAACTTACGACAACGATAATTGTTCCGAATAAGGTTGAACTTACAACAAAACTTGTAGAAGACTTAAATATATCAAAAGGCTACTTTGAGATAACGAATCCTGATGGTGATGTTTATTACGAAAAGATTTATTCAGGAATGACAATTTCTGATTTGATTACCGATTTGGGTAATCTTGGTATCAATGCAAAACTTGATGCAGAGAATGGTATATTGACTATTACAGGCGGAACATTTGATACTTTAACGGATGCGGAAGTTGTTTCGCTATGTAATAACAATAGAATAACAGAAACTGATGTTAATGACAGAAAAGGCACAAATATGCTTTCTCTGTTGGGCTTGAATTCTGATGCCAATATTACGGTTTCATTGACAAGAGCTAAATCTAAAGCAATGACATATACAAAGACTGCTGCTGCTGTAGATGGTGATGTAATTTCTAATTTTGTAACCTTGCCTAAAAATAAGGATATAACAATACACGAAGAAAACGGTGATGTTATTGGTACTGTTCGTATAGATAATAATACTACTTTTGAAGAATTATTCAGCGAATTATCAAATTACGGCATAGACGGTGATATGCATGACGGTGTAATTTTATTCTCTTCTGATAATAAGAGATACTTAACAGGTGATGTTATATCAGCCATGGGTGTAGAGGTTAGTTATGTTACAATAACAACAACTACAACTGTTGGAACTCAACAATCAACGCAGGTCAAAAAATATACAGAAACGGATGTTGCATCTGAAGATAATAAACTTTCGGATTATGGCTTGTCTGGAACTTTGAATATAAAAGACAAAGATGGTAATGTAATAGGAACATATACTGCGGGAGCAAATGATACTTTTGCAGATATGTTTAATGCAATCGCTGCTTATGGTATGGATGGGGATATAAATGAAGGCAGAGTAACCTTTGTACATGATTTTGGCGGTTATGTAGATGGTAGTTTGGCTACGGCACTTGGTGTCGGTACATCTTATACAACAGTAATCACGACAACAACTGTTGGTACAACAACAACAGGTACGCTCAAAAGGTATACATCTACAGACCTTGCAACAGATGATAACAAACTCTCTGACTTTGGAATCGGCTCAGGCAGAGTGCTGAATGTCAAAGACAAAGACGGTCATTTAATCGGCTCATTCACAACGGGCGCAAATACAACATTTGGCGAACTGTTTAATGCAATAGCTGCATATGGAATGGACGGTGACCTCAACGAAGGTAAAGTAACCTTTGTACATGATTTTGGCGGCTATGTAGACGGTACACTCGCAAGCGACTTGGGTGTAACAACGACATATAATACAGTAACAACATATACAACCGTAGGCTCCCAAACAACAGGAACCTTGAAACAGTATTCCGAAACAGATTATGCAACAGATGATAACAAACTCTCTGACTTTGGAATAGGCTCAGGTAAAGTATTGAATGTAAAAGATAAAGACGGTCACATAATCGGCTCATTCACAACAGGCGCAAATACAACATTCGGAGAATTGTTTAATGCAATAGCTGCATACGGAATGGACGGTGACCTAAACGAAGGTAAAGTAACCTTTGTACATGATTTTGGCGGTTATGTAGACGGCTCATTGGCAGATGCTCTCGGAGTAAGTATTACATATAATACAGTAACAACATATACAACAGTTGGCTCCCAAACAACAGGAACTTTGAAACAGTATTCCGAAACAGATTATGCAACAGATGATAATAAACTTTCAGACTTTGGTATCGGCTCAGGTAAAGTATTGAATGTCAAAGACAAAGACGGTCACATAATCGGCTCATTCACAACAGGTTCAAATACAACATTTGGCGAACTGTTTAATGCAATAGCTGCATACGGAATGGACGGTGACCTAAACGAAGGTAAAGTAACCTTTGTACATGATTTTGGTGGCTATGTAGACGGCTCATTGGCAGATGCTCTCGGAGTAAGTATTACATATAATACCGTAACAACATATACGACCGTAGGTTCGCAAACAACAGGAACTTTGAAACAGTATTCAGAAACCGACTATGCAACAGACGATAACAAACTCTCTGACTTTGGTATCGGTGCAAATAGAGTGCTGAACGTAAAAGACAAAGACGGAAATCTCATAGGTAGCTTTACAACAGGCGCAAATACAACATTTGCAGAATTGTTTAACAAGATAGCAGAATGGGGTATGGATGGCGACTTGAACCAAGGTAAAGTAACATTC
>CACYUI010000022.1 GCA_902777605.1 uncultured bacterium
ATAAATTCGGTTTGTAGTATCACTACAAGATTGGAAGTAAAGCTAAAAGTTTCTTTGCGGGCAAAGAAATGAACATACAAAAAGTACATTACTTTTAAGCTTTTTGCACCAATTTATATAGTTTGGGTCGTTATTTATTATAAAAATTTTACTAATACAAAATATTTGTAAACCCTGTAGTTATTACAGCCATATTATATTTATCAGTTGCCGCAATCAAATCTCTTGAAGCAAAAGGAAGTATTACAAGACCAATTCTACCCTGAGCTGCTACATCAATATCATGTTTTGTTATGCCCATATCAGATGCTAAAATTGCATCTTTTGACATCTCGCAAGAATAATCCACCGCAAATTCAACAGATGCTGATTGCAAACCTTGTGCAATTGCCGTTGTTTTAAGATCTTTTGCTATAACAATTGCTTGCGAACTTGCGTGTTTTGCAACTTTCCACGCAAAAACTGCATCTTCTATTTGTTCTACTGTTGGTTTTGTTTTTGAAACTATATTAAATGAATCTTTTGTTAATTCACTCAAATTTGGCGTTTGTGTAAGTGTGCCAAGAGGTGTTATCTTAACATCGTTGGAAAGATATTTTTTATAATCTTTTAATGGTGTTTTTATGGTTATATAACACACATCATGAGCCTCTAAATACTCGATTGCATTTTGCGTAAATTTTGGAGCGGCTATTCGATTTGTATCTTTTAAAAGTTTTGCCACTTCGCTATCAACCTCGGAAGACACAACTATAGTTGATGACATAAAGTCTATCGGATTAGAGTCAACTACATTAACAATAGCTTCTTCCAAAGTTTTTCCTATAGATACTGCACAAATTCCTGCTCCTGAAGTTGACACTGCGGCTTTTACATCATAAAACTCGCTTATAACATCTAAACCTTTTAAAAGACTTATTATATCAGTATAAGATAAATTCTTGCTTGTTTCATAATCGATTGTTTTATCATTATTTTCAAAACTTGCATTTTGAAATGCATTTTCGCCGTTTACTATTTTTATTTCGTCTATATTCATAATTTCCTTTTCTTTCTTGTTGTTTATTGTCCAATAGGAGCACTTGTCATAGGGACAGGAGCAAAACTCGGCTTTGGAGCCTCTACACGCTGCTGCGGCACTTCTATTTTTTGAACTTCTTTTTTAGGAATCGGTGCAGCATGCTGTTGTATAAGATCTTTAATTACACTCTTTTGAGCTTCTATATTTTCTTCCTCTTCGTCATTTTTAGGTTGCTCTTTCTCAACGGAAGCTTTTTCGCCCTGTTTAATAACAGAAATAGAGGATGCTGAGAATGGATTCAATACAACCTCAGGATATTCAAAGTCTGCATTTCCGTACGGTTGAGTTGCAACTGTCATAACATCTTTCCAAATCAATGCCGGAATTGTACCACCTGTAACTCCGCCCATTTTTGAGTTATCATCATTACCTACCCATACACCGGTCACAACATCAGGAGTAAATCCTATAAAATACGCATCTTTACTGTCATCCGTTGTACCTGTTTTACCTGCTGCCGGTTTTCCAATATTAGCTGCTCTACCAGTACCGTTTGTTATAACTGTTTTCATAATAGCAGTCATTGTAGCAGCTGTATTGATATTCAAAACTTTGCTGGTTCTTGCTTTTTTTGCTTCGTAAAGAATTGTACCTCTTGAAGATTCTACCCTTTCAATTGCATAAGGCTCAACTTTATATCCTCCATTTGCAAATACACCGAAAGCTCTTGTCATTTCATAAAGTTTAACACTGTGAGAACCTAAAGCTATAGTATAATCATAAGGAATAGGTGTTGTTATCCCCATAACTCTTGCAAGTTGTATTACAGGTCTTACCCCAATTTCATCCATAAGCCTTGCCGCACACACATTTGATGAAATCATAAGAGCTGTATACAAAGGTATTTTTCCTCTATATTTATTACCATAGTTTCTCGGAGTCCAATTACCCAATTTTACGGGCATATCTTCTATCATATCGTTTGGAGAATAACCTTTTTCCACCGCTGCAGTATAAATGATAGGCTTAAACGCTGAACCGCATGGTCGTTGCGATTGCGTAACTCTATCATACTGGCTCTTTGTATAATCTTTACCACCTGCATATACTAAAATTCTGCCATCTATAGGATTAAAAGAAAATACGGCAGCTTGGTTTTTATCCTGCTTCATTCCCCATGCATTAAGATTTTTAACAATGGCCTCATTTGCTTTAACTTGGGCATTATAATCAAGAGTAGTAACAACTTTTAAGCCGCCATTAACAATTTCATCCTCAGAAAATCCCAATTTTTGAAGTTCTTTCATAACATAATCACAGAAATATGGTGCTTTGTTTGTCGCATACATCAAAGGCATTGTAGAAAGAACGATAGGAGTTTCTTTTGCTTTTTTATAAGTTTCTTTATCAATGTATTTCATTTTATACATTCTCAAAAGCACTTGGTTTCTGCGTTTTTTTGCAAGTTCTTTATCGTTATACGGAGAATAAACCGAAGGCGCCTGCGGAAGTCCGGCAATTAAAGCCATTTCGGGCAAAGTAAGCTGATTTAAGTTTTTATTAAAATAAATTTTTGCAGCTCCTTTAACACCATATGCTCCTGAGCCAAGATATACATTATTCATATACATTTCTAAAATCTTATCTTTAGAAATAGTTTTTTCTATCTGCGCTGCTACTTGCAATTCTTTTATCTTACGAGTGAAAGTCTTTTCATTAGACAAGAAAAGGATTCTCGAAAGCTGTTGTGTAATTGTACTTGCACCTTGAACGACATGTCCTGCTAAAACATTTGCTACCATTGAGCGAGCCAAACCGAAAAGATCATATCCTTCATGAGAATAGAAGTTTTTATCTTCTGTTGCAATAAGTGCTTTAACAAGCTGTTCCGGCACTTCTTTTAGTTCTACATTAGAATATGTATATGCAGCAAAGGTTTTAATAACCTGACCGTCACCTGCGCAAAATGTCGTAACAATATTTGGTTTTAAAGAGTTTAAATTTTTTATCGGCGGAAGAGAAACCAAGTATAATTTAAGTGCAATCAACCCTGCAAGCATAACACCTATACAAAAGACCAACACTCCGGTTATAAATCTCATAACAGGATTCTCTATTACAAGACGCTTGGAACTTCCTCTTTTTCTGTTTCGCGGAACATTATAGCTGCCCATCTCTACTCCTTATCAATGCAGTAAAACTGTAATATTTGTGTAGTATAATATCAATATAATTTTACCAAAGACATATTATGATTGGGATAAATAATAAGCTAATGTTAAGTTTTTTGACAATTTTAAAAAATGAATTTTTATCATATTTTGTTCCTGAAAAAATGGAGTACAGAATAACGGGCAAGTGTTTAAAATGCGGCAAATGCTGCAGATATATGTACAGTTTTGATACATACACAACTACTGATTTTAAAATTATGCAATTTTTGTTTCCGTCATACAGAAGATTTTACATTCGAGGAAAAGACGAAGAAGGAAATCTCATATTTGCTTGCAAATATGTTACAGACGAAGGATTGTGTTCTGTTTACAACAAAAGGCTCAAAATGTGCAAAAAGTATCCTGCATCAAAAATCGGCTATCCCGGAAAACTTCATGAAGGGTGCGGATACAATATTGAAGACAAAAGTTTTGAAAGTTACTTAAAACAGGCACAATAAATACTATAAGACCTCAGAGATAACTCCTCCGCCCAAGACCAAATCGCCATCATAAAGAACTATTGATTGACCTTTTGCAATTGATTTTTGCATGTCATCAAATTTTACAATAATTTCTTGATTAACTATTTCTACACTAACTTCTGTAGGTTGTTGAGTTGAGCGAATTTTAGCTTGCGCCTTAAAAATATTTGTTTTTGGCTCAATTATCCAATTTAGATTTGCAGCCTTCAAGGTATCCTTCATTGTTTTATCTTTTGGTCCAATAACAACTTCGTTTGTATCTTTTCTTAGTTCTATTACATACAACGGTTCGGTAGAAGATACCCCAACACCCTTTCTTTGACCGATTGTATAATTCCAGATACCTTTATGTTTACCCAAAACTTTACCGTTAACATCAACAATATTACCCTCTTTATCTTCTACACCAAGAAGTTCATTATAATCTCCATAGTAAAAGTCTTGACTATCAGGTTTTTCAGCAACGGTAAGCCCGTTGGCTTTTGCTATTTCTCTGATTTCTTCTTTTGTTTTATCTCCAAGAGGCAAAATTATATTTGCCAGCTGTTCCTGTTTCAGTCTGTAAAGAAAATACGATTGATCTTTCTTAGGATTCAAACCTCTTTTTAGTATATATCGTCCGTCTTTTCCTATAGTTACTGCAGCATAATGTCCTGTTGCAAATTTATCAAAGTCTATACCATTAGCTTTAGCCAGTCTCGGAAGAACATCAAATTTTATAAGTGAATTACACCAAATACAAGGGTTTGGAGTGTTTCCACTTAAGTATTCTTTTTTAAAATTATCCAAAACTATTTCTTCGTATTGTTTTGCACAATCAAAAACATAAAAAGGAATACCGATTTCTTCTGCTATTTTTCTGGCGCCTTCAATATCTTCCTTCTCATCAGGTCCAAAGCATGCACCATGTCTTTTAGGAAGTTTTTCGCTTAATTGAGCTTTTACACCTCTGTCACCCCATATAGCCATAGTTGCACCAATTACTTCATGACCTTGTTGTTTTAAGAGTAGTGCCGTAACAGATGAGTCTACACCGCCTGACATTCCTACAAGAACCTTCATCTATACCCTCCCGATTTGTTTTGGAGATGTAATTTCAAACATTTTGTTTATACAATCCATTGCTTTTTTAGAAGTTGTTTCATCTAATGTGATTTCATGCTCTTCTCTTAAAAGTGCATTATAAATATCATCCAAACTGTTCCATTTCATATTTTGACAAACAAGTTTATCAGAGAGAAGATAAAAAGATTTATCAGCATAATCTCTTTTTAATCTGTCAAAAACCCCTTTTTCAGTAGCGATTGTATATTCCGCGAAATCAGTATTTTTAACATAATCCATAATTTCTTTTGTACTTCCGACAAAATCTGCAATCTCTGAAACAGTATGATGACACTCAGGATGAGCAAGGACTTTTGAATTTGGATGTTCCATTCTTGATTTTTCAACATCTTCTACCCTAAGTCTTAAGTGCGTAGGACAAAAACCGTTATAAGTTGTAACTTTTACTTTACCATTTAGTTTTTTCTCTACCCATTTGCCTAAATATGTATCCGGCAAAAACAAAACTTCTTCTGCTCCGATATTTTTGACTACATTAACTGCATTTGAGCTTGTACAACAAACATCCGATTCTGCCTTTATTGCCGCTGTTGAATTCACATAACATACAACGGGAATATTCGGATGCAATGCTTTAAACTCTCTAAGCTGAGTGACATTTATCATATCTGCCATAAAGCATCCTGACTCCAGTCTTGGAAGCAACACTTTTTTATTTGGAGATAACAGTTTTGCCGTTTCTGCCATAAATGAAACGCCTGCAAAAACAATAATATCAGCATCCGTTTCTTTTGCTTTTCTGCTTAAGTACAAAGAATCTCCGACAAAATCCGCAACCTCATCAACTTCAACATTTTGATAACAATGCGCAAGAACTACTGCATTTTTCTCTTCTTTAAGCTTATTAATTTTTTCGACAAGTGTACTCATTTTATTTCCATAGTTGTATATTCTACACCCTTACGGTTACCTTACATTAAGCCACAGACAGAGCATAAAGTCAATAAATGTAGCACTAAAATAATAGTTATAATGCTAAAATTCCAAACTGTTTAATTTTTGGATTGTTTTTTTGTGATTGATTTTTTTCTAAAAAAGTTTTTATAATCGTTCTTACTTTTATATAATTTTTTTTATTGTAATAAATACCTGCCAAATTAACGGCATAATCAATATTATTCGGATTTTTTTCTACCAAATATTGATATTCTTTTGCTGCCATATCACTGTTTTTTTGCTTTGTATAAATTTCTGCTTTCAATAAATGAAGATCATCCCCGTCTTTAATTTCTTGTACAAGATTCACATAATCCAAAGCTAAGTCATAATTAGTTATATAAAAATGCGAAATTGCTAAATTATAGTATATAATTGAGCGTATTTCGTTATTTTTTGCCAAACGAAGAGCCTTTTCCAAATTTCCGATTGCTTCAGGATATTTTTTTTGTGCAACAAGACCTTCTGCCAAATCAATATATCCCATAGACAATCTTGGTGCTTTTCTTATGTAATTTTTTGCTTCGTTAATTTTGGAGTAGTTAATATCGTCATTGTCACCCAAAACCAAATATGGAATATATTCATACTTTAAATCATTTGAATTTGTTATATCAGGTTTTATTTTATACAAAAGTTCTAATGTACTCTTATCTGCATCATTTAGAATTATTCTGCTATCATTCATAACAGAGTCTTTGTCTTTTGACATATACATTATGTTATCTTTTTGATAGCTATGTCCCATAAATCCAAGCGCATGAAATATTTCATGAAGAGCAGTGTTATAAATTTGATTTATTGAATAAATTGTTCCTTCTGTGTCATATATATTAAGCTTTATAGTCATATTTTTCAGTTTATTCTGTTGCAATATAGGTGTTGTGTAAGCCACTACAAATTTTTCACCTTCTTTTAATTGATTTGGTTTTTCTTCAATAAATGTTACATATATATCGGCAATTCCACTGTTAATCCTTTTAAATTTTATGCGACACGAACTCGCTCTTTCCCATTCATCAAAAGCATCATTTACTGATTTCACAATCTCTTCAGGCACAATATGCGGATTTTTGAAGCTATAAGTTATCGGCATTTGTCCCCAATGCATTATTTTTTGATTAAAAGGAGCCTGTCTTATGTAATTTAGAGGATACTTATTATGAATTTCGCGTTTCAAATTGTACAAAAAATATTCTGCGGTAGAAGATGCCGAATCTTGTATTTCTCCTTCTGCAATATCTACTAATTTTTCTTGAGAATCAATAGTTAATGGCTGGTTTATAATAGTATTTACATATTTTTCTCTAAACTTCGAATCCGTATTTCCCAACGAAATCGACTTTTCATAATAGTCCAGACCTTTTTGTGATTGGTTATTTTTTATTAAAAAATCGCCGAAATAAGAATAAATAGACGCTGTGTTATTATGATAATACAACGCAAAAAGAAGAACAGTTAAAAGCAAAGTGTAAAAAATTATTCTTACTTTGCCAATTTTCATATTTTATTCCTCATCATTATCTTTTACACCGTTATCAATATTTAAAGTCTTTACAAGAGATCTGACATCCCCTTTCAGTTTAAAATATTCGGCGAATTTTGGTGTGGTTTTTATATTAAATGACCGTCCGTTTTTATCTTTATGTCTTGATATCAAACCTTTTTCCAAAAGCTCTTGTACATGTTCATATGCATTTGAGCCCCTCAAATCTTTTAGAACAGTTTGTCTTATCGGTTCTTTCAATGCTATTACAGTAAGAGTCTTAAGAACAGGCGGTTTTAATTCTACAGGACAAAGCTTTTCTACAATATCCAAATGTTCTTGCTTAACCTGTAAAATATAACCATTCTCATCATCAATTTCCAAAGCGCCTTCACGGGAAGCATAGTCCATAATTAGTTCAAGCAAAGCTTCCTCAACTTTTTCGGGTTCTTCTTCCAATATTTCAGCAATTTCGTTTACTTGCAACACTTTTGCGGTAACAAAAAGAACCGCTTCAATCCTAGACTTCAACTGTTCCATTTGCTTCCTCTTTTAGTATGCCTTGAGCATTATTTACCGCATCAAAAATATTATCATCTTCTGTTTCTGCATGTTGTACAGCCGGTCTTTTTACAACATAAAGGTCAGAATAAAATTCGTCTTGCTCTAAATCATAATCACTGTCTACAGTTAAAAACAACAGTGAAATATAGGCGCTAATTCTATCCATGCCAAGAAGAGTCAGTTCATTGAGCTCTATTTTATCTTGTCTGCTCAATATTTCAGAAAGATTTGCTCTTAATCTCTGTACACCTTGGTCTATATATTCATCATGCGCAAGATTTACAATATCTTCAGGAGATAATCTCGCATAATTTTGTACTCTTCTTTTTGCTCTTTCGTGTGCATTTTTTAGAGATTGCTTTTTATCAAGCATTTCATAGAATTCTAACTGTCTGATTAAATCTCTCAATGTCACAACACGATTATGATTTAATCTTACAGAAGTTCTCCTCTGCAAAACTTCATCTATTGAAATTACATTATTTGTCGGAATATATTCTTCTGTACCATAATCCAACTGACTATCGTCATCGTTATAATCAAAATCTTCTTCGTGTTGAGGCTCAAAATCCATAACATCTAAACCTTCAAGAACATTTGATTTTAATTTTAAAAGTATTGCTGCAAATAGTAGAGTTCTACCTGTCATCCTGAGGTTCTGAGCCTTTGATTGAAAAAGATGCGTAAGGTATTTATCCGTAACATCAACTATATTGACATTCCAAGGATCAATCTTACCCTGTCTTGCCATGTTTACAAGAATTTCAATACCGTCCACTTCTGCTTCGTGAACAAAATTCTCCTGCTGCGGCATATTCATACTATCTACATTATTTGCTACCATATCGTTCTACTCCCACTCTTCTTGAGAAGAGGGTTAGGGTGAGGTTAATCAACTCACATACCCCATTTTATACTATATCTTTTCTTCATTACTCCTCTATTTTAAGGAGTTTTAGTTTGGAGTTTAATGTCTCCCCTTCGGTTATTATACCATATATAAGGCGTTTGAAAAAGAATTTACCCTTAATCTCTTAGTTTTACACCTGTTACCTTTGATATACCCTTTTCTTTTTGAGTTACACCAATAGTTCTGTTTGCAGACTCAATCATTGGTTTTCTGTGACTCACAACAATAAACTGGGTAGAATCTGCCTGAGATTGAACAATGTGAGCAAGTTTTTCAACATTTATACCGTCTAAACTTGCATCTACTTCGTCAAAAGCATAGAACGGAGCCGGCATATATCTTTGAATTGCAAAAACAAAAGAAAGTGCCGTAAGTGCTTTTTCACCGCCCGACATACCAGCTAGACGCTGTTTTTTCTTATCTCTTGGCTGAGCCTCTATATCAAGTCCGCCTTCGAACGGTTTTTCTTCATTTTCAAGTATTAAAGTACCTTCACCGTCTGATAATTTATGGAAAACTTCTTTAAAGTTTTCATTAATTACATTATAAGTTTTTAAGAAAGTTTCTTTCTTCAAATCCTCATAACCTTTCATACGCTCTAATATTTGAGCTCGTTCTCTTGATAAAGTTTCAATCTGTCCCTGCAATTCTTCTTGACGCTTAGAAACCGTTTCATAATCTTCAAGAGCTTTCATGTTAACAGCACCCAACTCGTCCATGCGCTTTTGAAGCCGTTGAATTCTATTTGTAATTTCTTCAATAGACATTTCTACAGGAGCAAGCTCATTGATATTTACTCCGGCTTCTGTTAATGCATTTTTTGTTTCTTCCAGTTGAGGCTCTAACTCTCTTCTTCTTGCTCTAAAAGACTCTATTTGTTCGGCAATCTTCTCTATATCAGCAGCTTTTAAATTACGCTGTGTTTCTATATCAACAAGGTCTTTATTAATATCATCTCTTTGCTTTAAGAGTTCTCCTAATTTATCAGTTATTTCCTTAATTTGAACCTCTAAAACTTCAAGTTCTTCATTTAGCCCTTTGATTTCTGTATTAAATTTTTCCTTATCTAATGCTAATTCTCTGTTTCTTTCCAAAGAACGAGCAATTGTATCGTTATGAGAATTTATTGTAGTTTTTATGAATTCTATTCTTTGGTTTAAACCTTCTATTTCATTATTAGCATCTGCTAAATTTTTCTCGTAGCGCTTAATTTCTGCTTCTACTCCTGATGTTTTTTCTTTCAAATCTTTAAGGTCTGCATCATTCATCAATTTTTCTATTTCTTGAATAGAAGTTTGAACTTCCGTCATCTTGTCAGATAGAGTTATGTGCTCTTCCTCAATTTTATCCAATGATTTTTCTATGGACGAGATTTCAGGAGATGTGGTTTTTATAAAATTCTCTTTTTCATCAATATCTTTTTGAATATTTGCAAAACTTGTTTCTAAATTTGTTAATTCTAATTTAGACTTGTTATATTCTGTTGTAGAAGATGAATATTTGCCTCTTATATCTTCCATTTTGCTTTCTAAACTGTTGCGTTTTGAAATTAAGTTATTATACTTACTTTCCATTTCTTTCAATTTTGCTTTAAAATTGTCAATTTCACTATCTGAATTTTGAGCAAATTTAAGACCGGATTTACTTACAGCACCACCAGTAATAGAGCCTGATTTTTCATACAAATCGCCGGAGAGAGTTACCATTCTGTATTTACCGATCAGCTTATTTGCGGTTTCTCTGTCTTCAACAACAAGAGTTTCACCTACTGCATAATAAAACGCATTCAAATACTCGTCATCAAAATCAATAAGGTTTATGGCAAAGTCTATAACTCCTTTGTCTTTTGGAAGGGTTAAACTTTTAGGACACTTAACAATTTTATTCAAAGGAATAAATGTTGCCCTGCCGGCTCCTGCTGATTTTAAAAACTCAATACAAGTCGATGCAACATGTTCATCGTCTACAACAATATGTTTCATCCTTCCGCCAACGGCAAATTCCATTGCTGTAGAATACTCTTCATCTACAGTACCCAACTTCATCAACGGAGCATGAACACCTCTAATATTTGCGTCTACAATTGTATTAACCGCACGCCCGATGTCAGAGCTTTCGTTCGCTTGCTTAGCTGCCTCAAGCTGATAAATTTTCTTATGTGCAGCTTGCAGGTCATACTCCATATCTGTGATTTCGTTTTTAGTTTTATCCAGTTCATTTAGTGTGTTTTTAAGGATATTTTTAAAATCGTCAAGTTCTTTACCAAGCTGTTCTATTAGAAGTTCTTTTGAAGCCTTTGTTTCTGAATAATTAGATTTGAATTTTTCAAGTTCCAATAATTTTATTTTAGCTTCTTCTAAAGATTTTTTCTTTGAAGAAAGTTCTGCTTCCATTGGAGCTTGTTTTTGAATTAATTTTGTTTCTTTGTCTTGATAATCTTCTAATTCTTTTCTTAAATTATTTCTTTTTTCTATATGCTTTTCAGCTGACTCGCTCAAACCTGCCATATCTTCTAAAATCTTGTGCAAGTTTGCTTTTTCAATTTCTATATTTTTTTCTATGCCTTTTATTTCGTCATGCTTGAGCTGAATTTTTAACTCAGCATCTTTAATTTTTCCTTCTTGAACCTCAATACCGTTTTTCGTATTTTCTACAGTCTTAAGATTATCTTGAATTTGTTTATCAGCAAAAGCAATAGATGAATTTTTTCTTTCGATTGAACCTTTTATCTCTTCTGCTTTTTGTTTGAGTTCTAGTTGATGCGCTTCGCCTTTTTCTTTTATTGTTGCAGAAATTTCTTCATATTTTTCTTTAATGATTTTTAGTCGTTCTTCTAAATCTTTAGACTTCAGTTCTTCTTCTTTTTTCTTTTTTGTAAATTCAAGAATATTTTCGTGGGCTTTTTCAAGATTTCTTTTTAAGTCAAAAAATTTAACAGTGCTAATTTGGCTCTCCAAGCCGGATTTTTCATCTTTTAGCTTTTGATACTTTAGAGCAACTTCTTTTTCTTCTTTTAACTGCTCTAATCGTGCATTAACCTCGTTCAAAATTAGATTTGAATTTATAACACGCTTTTCTACAGTTTCAAGTTCATTAGTTGCTTGCTCTATTCTTCTGTCAAAATCAGCAACACCTGCTATTTCATCTATAATTTTACGGCGTTCGTTAGGAGTACAGTTTGTTATACTCATAACATCACCCTGCATCATGACATTATAGCTGTTTGGGGTAATATTGTATTTTTCAAGCCTTGAATGTACATCAGAAAGGGTAACAATTTTGTCATCCATATAATAAATACTGTTAAAACCTTGCGAAGATTTTCTAATCCTTCTGGCTACGGTAAAATCACCGTCATCTACCCCGCCAAATGTTACTTTTACAAAAGCTTCATTTCTTTTATTATAGGTCGATATCAGATGAAAAAGTTTTTCTGCACGAAGAGTTCTGCTTGTAGATAAACCCAAAGCAAATAAAATACTGTCAATGATATTACTCTTTCCTGAACCGTTCGGCCCCGATATTGTAGTAAATCCTTGAAGCATCGGTATTTCGACTTTATTGGCAAACGACTTAAAATTGTCGATTTCCAGTTGTTTTATATACATCAAAATCCCTTCCCTATTTTAATTATCAGTAAAATAAAGCTCTGTGTCAATCTGTTACACAGTGTTAAGCAACAAAAAAGACTCCTTATAGGAGTCTTTTTTGTATTAAATTATATTTTTTATAATTTTTGGTTCTTAGCTTGCTTTGCTGCCTCTTTTTGAGCTTTCTTTTCTGCAATTTTTTCAGGATCTCTTAGCGGTAAAATTCTATCAAAATCACCATTTACACTGAAGTAAAATCTTGCTGTACTTTCACCATAGTATTTATGACCAAGAGGGAAACCTACACCAATTTGAGTTGATAACCAATCGCAGAATGTAATATATGTACCGAAACCAACTGAATGTAAGAATTCATGCGGATAGTTGTATACATGTCCGTTTTCACCAATCCATCCAAAGTCATAGAATGCAGCAAGTTTAATTCTTTCATCAAGTCTTGGAGCAATTCTGTTAAAGAACGGTATTGGGAATCTGTATTCTACAGTACCTGTTACACCATAATCACCAATAAGTTCTGCCGGTTGATAACCTCTTAATGTGTACGGACCACCTAACTGCATTTGTTCAGCTGCGAATAATTTGTTAGGTGAGTATTGACCGTTAACTCTTACAATACCCAAGCTTCTTGCAAACAATCTTTGTACACGAGTAACTCCACCTGTTAACTTGAAGAACGAAGTGTCTTGAATTGCACCGTGTCCGTTTCCACCCATACCAAAGTCTATACCTAAGTTACCAATCCAACGACCATAGCTGTCATCAGTCATGCCGTATAACCCTGAACGCCATACATTCAATGTATAATCAGAAAGTCTGAGCGGATTGCCTGCAACATTAGCAGATGTATTTGCACGAACTAAATCATAACCTGTATATAAGAATAAGTCAGATTTTGCTGTTTGAACAAGCGGATGAGTTAATTTAAAGAAGTAACTTTGAGCATTACCTTTTACACCTTGTGCTCTGTATGGTCCGCCAAGTCTTACATGAGAGTCGTTGAAATCAAATGATAAGCGAGTACCATATGAAGAAACAGGAAGTGAATATCCTGCCATCCAGCCTGTTGCACCTGATGATATAATAGTACCACCATATATTTTGTCACCAAGACCTGTCAAGTTGTGCATACCAAGCAAGAATGAAACTCTTTGTGCACCTGTTAAAGAACGACCGTAGTCATCGTATGTTACATCAAAGTTAATCGGAAATCTATCTCTTACATTAAGAGTGATTTCTGTATTTTCATCTCCCGTTGCCTGTCTTTCAATTTCTGTTTGAACTTGAACATAGTCTTCTCTGTTAATTTCCTTCATGGCTCTTTGCAGGTTTTTAGCATTGAATACTTCACCTTGTCTCAAGCCTGCTTTACCCATAATTATATGTTTCAAGTACCATTCGCGAGTCCATTTTTCACCTTCAATATTCATGTCGCCAACTCTGCTTTCAACAATCTTAATTGTTGCAACACCGTCAACAATTCTTTGCGGTGGGACTGTTGCATATGAAGTCAAATAACCTTTTGAACGGTATAAGTTTGTAACCTTTGAACATACTTCCAAAAGTTCATCAAAATAAATATCTTCACCAATAACTTCTAAAGCTAATTTTTGAAGATCTGCTTCTTTGATATCTTTTACAGTATTTCCTTCAAAATTTATTTTTTCCAACAAGAAGTGAGGGTTATATAATGTACCTTCTCTTGCTTGGTTTTCTTCTACTGTTGCATCATAAATTTGCTCATCTTTTGTTACATCATCTAACGATTGAACATACCCTTTATCCAACTCATAGTTCATTTGGTTTTGAACATCCGTTGTATTGTATGCTCCGGGGTTATATCCACCCATATTTGGACCTACAGGCAATACTTCTGCCTGAGCATTTGTCATTGATAAAAAACAAAAAATTGCGACTAAATAACTTAAGTGTTTTTTCATAGTTCCATTTTTCCTACTTAAAATTTTGGATTAATTATCCGTACACCACCATCTTATTTTAAATAAACTATTAAAACAAATTTAATTGCGAATTTGTTACAAAATGTTAACCTATTCTTTAAATATTTTAATTCAATTGTTAACTTTTGTAAATAGATTATATATATCTAAAATAATGTTGAGTTATTTTTATATCATAGTTTATTTAAATCTTTCACAAAATTTTACAAAAATATTTTTAAACATTTGAATAATATCTTCTTAATTTAGTGTGTGGTAGTATATTCTTATGCTAAATAAAATTACTATAATATCAGATTGTTCAAGAGCATATTCTTTACCAATGACCATAATGTCTTGGCTTGTAATTTTTACATATGCGTGTTTTGAATCAGGAAACATATTGTATGGCGTACTTTCTCTGATAGGTCTGTGCGCTGCGCACTTAGGAACAAATGTGCTTGATGATTTTTTTGACTATAAATTTTTGATAAAACAAGTTGGATTTGATAAACACGAATATCTAAAAAATACACAAAAAACAAAATGTAGACATCTTATATCAGGAATCGTAAGCGAAAAAGAAATTTTAACTCTTGCAGGTTTTTATTTTGCGCTTGCAGCTTTTATTGGTTTGTTTTTTTACAAATTATGCGGAACAACAGTTCTTTACTTTGCAGCTGGCGGAGGTATTTTGGCTGTTCTTTATCCGATATTATCAAGATTCCGTTTATCAGAATTTGCGGTTGGCATAACATACGGACCACTTCTTTTCGGAGGTGTATATTATGTTATGACAAAAACAATATCACCTGAGGTTTTTTGGCTATCTTTACCAACAATGTTTGTAACTATAATTCTTTTATATATACACACAATTATGGATTTTGATTTCGATTTAAAAGAAGGACATCTTACTGTTGCTAATATTTTTGATTCACAGTTGGATTCTCTTATTGTTTTAAAAATTTTCACAATAATTGCATATGCTTCATTAGTATTTTTATGCATATTAGACATTCTTGATTGGCAAATACTACTGGTTTTTCTTACCATACCTCTTTCTGTCGATTTGTATAAATCAATGAAGGATTTTTCTATAGATACAGAATCGATTCCAGAACATAAATGGTATCATTTTCCAATGGAAAATATGAAACATATCGCCAAAATTGGCGCAGCAAGTTTTATGATTAGAATATACCAGTCAAGAAATTTAATGATTTATTTCGGAATTTTACTTTCAATTGCCATAATTCTTGAACAGATGTAATTACCACAATTCAAAATATTGCGACTTGTCAAAAGTTCTTTCATCTCGCCAATAGCTGTTATAAAGTTTTGCAGTTCGTATTATCTCCTGCCAAAGAGTATAATTATTTTTAAAATCCTGTTTATCTCTATTCATATAATGAATCGTAACGAACCCTCCATGCGCGTTTGTCAAACGAAAAAATTCACACTGACCTTTTACTTCTTTATAATCTTCCGTACATCTTGTAAACATTGCATCAGTATCTCTGAACTTTATTGTCTTATACTTGGCTGTAGGGTTAGCCTTTTGCAGCTTTTGCAAGTTGTTATTTACAAAAACGCGCATTGTTGATGTGGGATACTTATACGAGTGAATAACAATAGAGCGAGTCCAATCATCGGATGACTGGTAGACCGGCACATACTGCAAAAGTGCCTCATTTCCTTTTTTCTTATAATAAGCTTTTTCCCAAAGCTCACCGTCAGGATAATTTATAATGATAGTTTCATATGCAAAAACTGAAAGCACAGAGAACATTAGCAAAATACTAAATAAAAGGACTTTTTTCATCAGCTATAATTCCCCTTTCTCCAACTTCAGTAATTTCCTTTAACCTTTCGGGAGCAAAAATCTCACTTTCAAAATGTCCTATATCAAATACAACTTGTTCTGAATCAAGTGCTGTATGAAACTTTAAATCTCCTGTGACAAAAGCATCTGTTTTTGTTTCTGATATAAATTCCGAACCTGAACCTGCACAAAAACCTATGGTTTTTATTTCTTTTATATTTTTATTATTAACATATCTCAGCTTAGGAGAAATCTTCAAAAGTTTTTCCCTTAAATCTTCTGTCTTTATAGGAGTTTCAAGTTCTACTATTCGCACAAACCCTTCATTCTTAGTTTTAGTAAAACCGAGTTTTTTTATAAGTGTATCTGTTGTTCCGCCTTCTGCCAAATCGAAATTTGTATGAGCTGAATATATATTTATATCCTTATACTCTAAAGGAACAAAAAACAATGGATGGTGTGAAATTATCATGTCACAACCTTTTGCTTTTGCTTGTCTGACAACATCATCAGTAACCGTGAGCGCAAACATGATTTTTTCTACATTTACTCCATTTACCCCACTTGAATTTACCCCACTTGAATTTACCCCCCTTAAATTTACCCCCCAGCCAGAGCAATCCCATTTTTCTTGGGTTTCCAAAGGTGCAAATTTTTCTATTTTTTGAACAATTTCATACTTATTCAAAAATTTCCTCCAAAATTTTCTTTGCAATTTCTTGTTTTGAAGCTTTGTCTAAATGTTTTGTTTGTAAATTCTTATTTATAATATAAACTTCATTTTCATCAGTATTAAACCCGATATCGCATCTTGAAATATCGTTTGCAATAATATAATCGCATCCTTTTTTTCGAATTTTTGATTTTGCGTTTTCCAGCAAATTTTCTGACTCTGCGCAAAAACCAACAACCATTGGTCTTTCTTTTTCTTCACTAATTTCTTTTAAAATATCGGGATTTTTTACTAATTCTAAAGTCATAGAGTCACTATCATCTTTTTTAATTTTCTGCTCGGAATAGTTTCTTACTCTATAATCAGCAACTGCAGCCGTCATAATAATGCAATCATTTTCTTTTAGATTTTCTTTTACAACTTTTTCCATTTCAAAAGCAGTTTCTGTGACTATATTGTTAAAACCATGCGCTTTAAAAGTAGATACAAGGGTAACATCCGCTCCCATATTTTGAGCTTGCTGAGCAAGAGCCAGCCCCATTTTTCCCGAAGAAGCATTAGTTATAAACCTCACGGGATCAATTTTTTCTTTTGTTCCGCCTGCTGTTATTAGTATTTTTTTTCCTGCCAATTTTTTAGTTGAATTTAAAATTCTCTCAGTTTCTTCAAAAATTTCTTCAGGCTCTCGCATTCTTCCGACACCGTTTGTGCCGCATGCTAAAAAGCCTTCGGATGGAGAAAGAATACTATATCCTGAATTTTTTAATTTTACTAAATTTTCCTGAATGAATTTATTATTCCACATGCCGGTATTCATAGCAGGAACAATAAGAATTTGTTTTTGATAAGCGCAAGCTGTAGACAAAAGTAAGTTATCACAAATTCCGTTTGCAAGTTTAGATATAGTGTTAGCACTAGCCGGAGCTATCACAAAAATATCCGCTTCTGTTAGAGCAATATGTTCAGGTTTATACTCATCAATCTCAAAACAATCAGAATAAACTTCGTTTTGAGAAAGAGATTGTAGTGTTAGTTTTGTTACAAAATTCAGCGCATTTGGTGTAACAACTACACTTACATTTGCTCCCGCTTTTTTGTAAAGCCTTATAAGATTACATATCTTATATGCCGCAATTCCGCCTGTTATACCGATTAAGATATTTTTGTCTTTTAACATAAATCTATTATATCCTAAACCATAAAATTGAACAAAAAACTCCCGAAAAATTCGGGAGTTTTTTAACTTTTGTAATCAGTATTTCAATAAAACTATCTTAATTTTACAGTAACTGATTTAGCTTTTTGAGTGTATTCAAGCTTGTCTTCTCTTGATAACCAGCCTAAACCCATTTCTGTGAAGTTGTCGTTTAAGCTCAAATCTTTTTTCATTTTGTTGATTGAAACTTCGCCTTTATTAGAAAGGTAATTGTAGATTTGACCAGCTGATTCGATGATTTGTTCTTGGATACCCATTTTTACTTCTTTTGTTCTTGCCATTTTTCTAATCTCCTTCTAAATATATTGTGTGTTTGTAAAATAGCTTACGAATTTCATTCTATTAAAAATTTTCTTATTTGGCAAGTGGTTTGAAGGGTTTTTGTGATAAAATAGTCTATAAGGAGTATGTTATTAAATTGTATTAAACCCAATTTTGGGCAAAAATTTTTAGTTGACAAATATATTAAGCTTATTTCAGAAGGAGTAAAACCGTCTGAAATACTGGTTCTTGTGCAAAATTCAACATTAAAAAAACAATTTATGGACATCGTTTTGGAAGAAATTTCTACTTGCGCAATTGAAAAATTAAATATTTTTTCTTTCTTTGCAATTGTTTACAATACACTTGTTGACAATTGGTGTCTTGTTGAAAATTTAATACCAACAGGAAAAACTCACATACTACCCAACCTTGTTGGGCTTGAAGTTTCGCAATTCTTATTAAAAGACATACTAAAAGAGGTCGAAGTCAAGGGTTATAATTCTAAAAAATCTTTACTCAACCAAATTTTCAGAAGATATTCTCTTATTGTACAGAATAATTTAAGCAGTGATGATATTAAGAGAAGAGCTGAAATTTTAAAGGAGCCTTTCTTCGAAGATACGGAAATTATTATGAAAAAGCTTCTTTCTTTAACTTTAAAAAACAGAAGTTTAGATTATTTGAGACAGACTCTAATTTTTCAACATATATATAAACATACGGATTATTTTAAAAATATAAAATATCTTCTTTTAGATGATGCCGATGAAATGACTCCTGCATGTTTTGAGTTTATTTCACACTTAAAACCTCAGCTTAAAGATTGGTATATTTGTTTTGACTCACTCGGCTCAAGCAGGTGCGGATACCTAAGCGCCGACACTTCTATTGAATACAAATTGAAAAAACTGTTCGGAGAAGAAATTACAAATTCTGATGAAAAAATAAATCCTCAAACACTTAAAAACAGTGAAGTTATTTTCGGAAATGTTTTAGAAGAAAGGCATGAAAAATTAGAGAATTTTAGTTTAATATCTCTATCTAAAAGAGCGGAAATACTGGATTACACAATTATAAAAATAAAAAAATTATTATCAGAAAATATTAAGCCGAAAGATATTGTAATAATAACTCCGCTTCAAGATGAAATGCTAAAATTTACGCTTGAAGAAAAACTGAATAAGCAATGCAGCCTTTTATTTTTATCAGGAAATGAAAAGCTGATTTCCAACCCGCTTGTAAAAGCGAGTTTAAACATTCTTAAACTCATGTTGGATATTGAAGTTAGCGAGATTGACTTAAGAAGTATAATATCAGATTACATAGGAATTCCTCTAAAATATTCAAAAGAAATCATTGAGTCATATAAAAATTCTCAAAAACTACCTGCAAAAATTTCCAATTACGATGAAAAATATCAAAAATTTTATTCTGCATTTTCTGAAATAAAAGATGCTGATATGAAACTTTCGAGAAAAGTTTTTGAAATGTTTTACCGAGTAGTTGAATATACAGACGAAACAAAGATTAATAAATTTAATTTCTTTATAAAACAGCTCAGGGATTTTGAAAATGTTTTAGGCGCTGAAACGGTAATAGAGCGCGCAAAAGAAATTATTACTCAATTTGAAAATTCAATTATTGCAGAAAACCCGAGTTCAACGCTTGAAATTACGGAAAATGATTTAATAATAGCGACTCCGCAAAAAATAATAGATAATAAAATAACTTCTAAATACCAGTTTTGGCTTGATGTTTCACATTCAGACTGGGTAAAAACAGATACGGGACCACTATATAACGCTTGGGTAATGCAGGCTGATTGGACAAAAGATGAGTATACGGTAGAAGATGATATTTTCTTATCAAAACAAAAAACTGCAAGAATTTTAAGGAAATTACTACTTTTATCACAAGGTGAAATTTGGGCGCTATCCAGTCTTTTCGATCCATCGGGAGTAGAAAATCTCGGTGGTATAGAAGAGTATCTTGCAGGTAAAAATGAAACAGAACAAGATATTAAACCCGCTTTTCATATCATTCCAAGAGATGACCAAAAACCTGTTTTAGATTATCAAAAAGGCTCTATGGCAATATCTGCTGTCCCAGGAGCAGGTAAAACAACAATATTATTAGCGCTCATAGTAAAACTTATGAATAGGGGAGTTAACCCCAATAATATTTATGTACTCACATACATGGATTCTGCCGCAAGAAACTTTAGGGAAAGAATAAAGAACATGTGTCCTAATTCCCTGCAAATGCCGAACATTAGTACAATCCACGGGCTTGCCCTCAAAATACTTAAAGAAAATTCAAATTTTGAACGGCTTAATTTAAGTTCGGATTTTGAGATTTGCGATGACACTCAGAGAATGAGAATTATAAGAAATATTTCCGGCAAAAATACAAAAACAGAGCTTGAAGAATTTGACAGAGCAATTTCTGTACTAAAGCTTCAAGAGGGAAATATTGATACGCCATCAGGCGACAAAAAAACTGAAAAATTTAAAACTTTCTATAAACAATATCAAGAACAATTGAGAGAATTTAATATGATAGATTACGATGATATTCTTATTTTGTCGGTAAAACTTCTTGAAAACAATCATGATATTTTAAAATATTATCAAGAAATTTGTGAATATATTATCGAAGACGAAGCACAGGATTCATCAGGTGTTCAGCAAAGGCTCATAGGATTGTTGAGCGGAAAGCATAAAAACCTTATCAGGTGCGGAGATATAAATCAGGCTATTACAACAACTTTTTCTAACGCAGATGTGGAAGGGTTCAGAAACTTTATAAAAACTGCTGACAAAACAGTTGAGATGAACCGCTCTCAAAGATGCACGCAAGATGTTATGAATTTGGCAAACAAGCTTGTTGATTGGGGTAGCGAATTATTACCCAAAGCTTTCTATAAAATACACATGAACGGAGTTGAAGGAAAGAATCCTGTTCAGAACAATGCAATTTTTTCAAGAGTTTTTGAAAATACCTTTGCAGAGCGTAACTATATATTAAAAGAGATAAAAAATATTCTGACCAAAAATAAAGATGCAACTGTCGGAATACTTTTGAGAAACAATTTTCAAGTTGCATCTTGGACAAGTTTTATAAACGATGCAGGGCTAAAAACAATTACAAGAAGTGAATCACTCGGTCAAAAAGCAGTGTTTAACACTATTTTTTCAATACTAAAATTTATAAAAACTCCGTTTGATAACGAAATTTTGGCGCAAGCTTATGAAACACTTTCCGAATTTGGGTTCTACAAGCCAAGACTTCAAACGGAAATACGAGCCTGCGAAACTCCTTTTATAGAAAAAGACGGCGATGATATTGAATCATCTGAGCTGTCACAATTTTTATGGGATATGCAATATTGGTTGAATTCCTCAACACTTCCTCTTGAAGAGCTTGTAATAAAAATAGGTCTTTTCTATTACACAAGCGACATTGAGAAGTCCAATGTATATTTAATAGCCATCTTAGTCAAAAGATTAAACAGTTCAAACGATTTTAATATCACTCTTGAAAGACTCGACACACTCGCTAAAAAGCCGTCATTAAGCGGTTTTAAGTTCTTCTCTGAAGAAGAGGACAAGGATGCTGCAAAGGGAAAAGTTCAAATTATGACTCTTCACAAATCTAAGGGCGATGAATTTGATTATGTATTCCTGCCTGAAATGACGGAAAAATCACTCTCAATAGATGTTAATCAAGCAAAACTGAAATCTTCTTCTATCTTTATGGAGGAAGTAAAGTCATTTAACCCGAATTACAAAAAGAAAACGGAATTGGAGTTGAAAGAATTTAATTCGGAAGAATCTTTGAGGTTATTATATGTTGCTATAACAAGGGCTCAGAAAAAGTTATACATAACAACTTCTTCTAAAACAAAAGCCTTTGGAAAAGAAGTCACTCAAGAGCCGAGCATTATTTTTGAGTATGTTTTATAAATAGACCACATGGTCTATTTTTTATAAAAATTACAAAAAAATTTTAATCCTTTGATTGATGTCTGTATACAAAATACAGTTTATATTGTATGTGGAGGGTAATATATTTCCCTCCGTGTGGTAAGTAGGGGTAAATGAGAAAGGTATATTAATCATTAACTCCAAATTTGTAAAAATGTGAGAGAGGTATAGCGTAAGTATGAATCTTACGAGTTTGGACATAACTTTACATAGAATTCAATCGATTGAACAAGGTTTTCAATCGCTTATGTCATACACTGCTCAAAAACCAACCGAAAATTTTCAAAAAATTCTTGACAGTTCAATAGAACATACTAAAAATCCTACACCGACTTCAAGAACGGAAATTAACAATTTGATTGACAAATACGCAACAGAAACAGGTTTGGATGTAGATTTTGTTAAAGCTGTTATAAATCAAGAATCAGGATTCAATCCTAACGCAACTTCAAAATGCGGAGCAATGGGTTTAATGCAATTAATGCCTTCTACTGCAAAGGGACTCGGTGTTACTAACGCCTATGACCCCGAACAAAATATTCAAGGCGGAACAAAGTACCTTAAAGGACTTATGGACAGGTTTGATAACAACAAGTCGTTAGCACTTGCAGCCTACAATGCAGGTCCTAACGCAGTAAAGAAATACGGCGGAATTCCTCCGTATCAGGAAACCCAAAATTATGTAAAAAATGTATTATCTCGTTATGACAGAATGAAAGGGGCAAACTAATGATAGTAAGAGGAATGGAAGCTTGCGCAAACGGTATGCTTGCCCTTATGGATGCAAACGACAATACTGCAAATAACCTTGCCAATGTAAATACTTACGGTTTCAAAAAGGGTTCTATTCGTTTTAAAGATGTTATGCAATCTGCCATATATTCTCAAAACGACAG
The DNA here is from genome assembly GCA_902777605.1 of uncultured bacterium. Lineage (GTDB taxonomy): Bacteria > Cyanobacteriota > Vampirovibrionia > Gastranaerophilales > Gastranaerophilaceae > CAG-196. The sequence goes on from CACYUI010000022.1 coordinate 23,149, forward strand.
TGTAATCCGTTCTTCTAACGATTCAAGATATTTAGGAACTTTGAGTGTCGGAAGTGAATCGCTCACATACACTCACGATTTTTCTCAAGGTGCATTGACAAAAACCGATAACCCTTACGATTTAGCGATAGAAGGTGACGGTTTCTTCAAAATTCAAAACTCTGACGGAAAAATTTCTTACACAAGAAACGGTTCGTTTACCCGCAACAATGACGATTACCTTGTTACAAAACAAGGGGAATATGTTCTTGATGTCAGAAACAGAAGAATAAGAATGATTCCGGAAGACTTGGATCCTGATTTAATCAGAGATAAAGTTGAAATAATTATCGGTGAAAACGGTAACATAGAATTGAATGCAGGTATGCAAAAAATACCTATGCAAACAATCGGCATTTGGGATTTTTCGAACAAAGATGATTTGTTTGAAATCAGCGATACAAGATTTATTCCCAAAACGCCAGATGAAAATCCAGAACTTCGTTCGGAAAAATTTTCGGTACAACAAGGTATGCTTGAACTTTCTAATTCAAATGTAATCAGAGAAATGATAAGCACAATTAACACAACTAGGAATTATGAAAGTTTAGCAAAAATCGTTAGCACAAACGGTGAAATGCTGACTACTGCAGTAGCAGTCGGAAGACTTAGAACATAAAACAGCAAACCAAATTAATAAAAGAATAACTACCAGACTTTAGGAGAGAAAAATGTTAAGAGCACTTACAACAGCAGCAACAGGTATGATAGCACAACAAAACTATCTTGATGTTATTGCAAACAATGTGGCAAATGTAAACACTACAGGTTACAAACAATCTCGTATTGAATTTCAGGACTTGCTCTCACAGGCGGCAAGGACACCGGGTGCTCTTATGAACCAAGGTACATACCAGCCTGTAGGTATTGAAATCGGATTAGGTGTAAAAACCGCAGCTACAACAAGAGTTTTCACTCAAGGTGTTGCAATCTCTACAGGAAGGCAGCTTGATATAGAAATCGAAGGTGACGGCTTTTTACAGGTAATGAAAGAGGACGGTTCGCTTGCGTACACTCGTGACGGTTGTTTACAGGTTGACTCACTCGGTCAATTGTGTACTAATGACGGTTTACTAATTCAGCCGTCTGTATCAATTCCTCGTGATGCTACCGAAATCACTATTACACAAGACGGTAACATCTCGGTAACTCTTCCAGGGCAGACACAACAATCAACGGTCGGTTCACTCCAGTTGGTTAAATTCCAAAACCCAGCAGGCTTGTTATCCATAGGTCACAACTTGTATCAGGAAACTCAAGCATCAGGTAACCCTGTTCAAGATACTCCGGGGCAAAACGGTTTAGGTTTAATCCAACAGGGTATGTTAGAAGGTTCTAATGTTCAAATTGTTGATGAGCTTGTAGGTCTAATCAAGGCTGAGCGTGCATTTGAATCTAATTCAAGATTGATTACCGCATCAAGTAACATACTTCAAGTTACTAACAATATGACATAGGGAAGGGTAAATATAGACAGCAGCTTTAAGTTGCCGGCTATACAACATTAACTATAAATGGAAAATTGAAAATGGAAAATGGAAAGTTGAAAATTAATATTAAAAATGTAAGTTGTTTTTTTAACATAACAAGAGCTATTCTGTTTTTGTTTGCAATTATGCTATTCACTCCAAATGTTAACGCACAAGTTATAACCGCTAATCAGGTAAAAGTTCAGGTTGCAAAATTGTTTGAACAGAGTTATGCAAAATCAGTAAAAGGAGATGTGCAGGTTAAAATTACCGCAACTCCGTTTGCAGACTTGCAGCTTCCTGACGGAAGAGTGACTTATAAAATCGCAAGCGGAGATAAAATCCTTCCTCGTGATGTTAAAAGAGTTGATGTTTATGTTAACGGCATTCTACAAAGGACACTAAATCTTCCGGCACAAACCTCTGTATATAGAGATGTTCTCGTTGCAAACGATATGATTAATCGAGAACAAATGCTCACAAAAGATTGTATTACAGTAAAAAAAGTAGATGTTGCAAACAAAGCCGATTTTGTATTAGGCGAAGAAATGCTTGATAAAGAAATTACTACAAGAAAAATTTTCCAAAAAGGTGAAATCATAGACAAGCGTTTTGTAAAAATGCGCCCCGATGTTGCAAAGTATTCGGATGTCAGGGTATTCTTTGTATCTAACGGTGCTGTTATGGTAACTATTGACGGAACGGCAATGAAAGACGGAATGCTTGGCGACTACATAAGTGTAGAAAATAAAAATTACAAAAAAGTTTATAACGGAAAAATTATCGGAGAAAACAAAGTTTTAGTAAACATTTAGCCCAAATAAATTCACCCGACTTTCAGCACAAAGCTTGAGATTCGCTCAACATGAGATATAATGTTGATATACGGATATGAAAGGATTTTTGAAAATGGATTTTTTTCAAAATAATGCAATTACGAATAAAAATAACAGTTTTAATTTGCAGAATAGTTTTTTTAATAAGGTTTCAGGTTACGGGAAAAATACAAGCGGAAAAGAAGCCTATTATGCAAAAAAGGGCGAGCCAATGTATATGAAAGAAATGGACTCAGATGAAGACGGAATCGTTTCTTTTGATGAATTTAAAGAATACTGTCAGGCAAACGGTATTTCTTCAAGAGAAATGGTTAAAATGGTAGAAATGGCAAATTCATACCGCACTATGCAAGCGCAAAAAAGAGCGGAAACAAACAACAAAAGTTTCCCAAATATAGAAGACAAAGTAGAATTGTCAGAAGAAGCGGTCTATGCAACACGCGGTGACGGTAAATATGACGAAGTTATGGACACGAATAGTGACGACAAGGTAACTTACAAAGAGTATATGGAATACTGTAAAGAACATTCTAAAGACTCAAAAACACAAAAATCAGACAATAAAACAGAAGAAACAGAAGAAACAGAAGAATCGAATGACTGAAATCGGATATTATAATTATTACAATATTCAAGGTCGCAGAAATGTTGATACACCTGATGATTGGTATCAGAAAATGGTTAATCAATATGAGTCAGATGACCTTAGAACAAAAGATGAAATGCTTAACCCTTATTCCGATTTAAACAAAAGCACACACGCGTTAGATGAAAAACTTGCTTCTTGGGCTGAGGGAATGAGAACAAAATTTTCAAATGCTGATGATGTTGATAAATACTTATGCAAAAAATATTTCGGACAAGAGAGAATCGGTTATACTATGAAAGACCAAGAACCTGAAAAATATGCTATGTATAAAAATGACTTGAATATGGTTATGTATGGCACAGTAAAAGCATATCAATTCAACCTAAAAGACCCTAGACTTACTTCCGCAGATGAATACGATAAAGCGGAAGAAAAGGCAAAACACGATTCTATCAGCAACAATATGGCTCATCTACTTGAAAATAACGGAATTGATATTGGTAATAATTCTTTGTTATTTTCTATTAACCCTTATTCCGGGGTAAATGGAATTCAAATTGATGGTATTGATGATTTAAATATGAAGTCTATTCTCCTGCAAGCATTAGATAAAAACAACAATTCAACAAATCTTCTGCATTATGGTATGCAAAGTCAAAATGTAGATAGTGATGCAAGAACAAAATATCGTGCTTATACTTCACTAAAAGAATATACAGGACTTGATTTATCTGAATTAATACTCAAAGACGGAGAATATTATACAGCCGACGGACAAGGGGTAAATGAACTTTTAAAAGAAGGCATAGAAAGTTCAAACTCTGTCGGATTAGATTTCAAAGGTGCTGCTTTTAACTATGTAAAAGACTTATTGAACAAAGTTGCCGAAAAAGGTTGGAACTTAATGCCGGATTTAGATATAAAAATCGGTTATTCAAAAGAGAATGGATTTTATACTCTCGGAAATTCATACGAAGTATAATATTAAACAAGTCCTCATTGCCAACTCGACTGAAATTGTTATTGTCAGGTAAAACCTGACCTACAACTATTGTCCTGTTTTAGGGGTGCACTTCAAGTAATGCCGACCTATATTACTAATCAGACATAATAGCATCAACCGATATCAAGATGGAAAATATTTCCACCTTTTGAATGATGTCAACTTGCTCAAATATATTTATAGTATATGTGGGGAGGGGTAGATGTACTCATCAAACCCTCAAGAGAATGGTAAGTAAAAAATGAACAGTGGATTTAATTCACTCGTATTAGGGTATGGGGAAAAAGAGGTAAGATATGAAAATTAATTTTAATACTGACTCAATCACTCAAACACTTTGTAAAGTAGCAACTTTTAAAAGAATATTTGCAGTTATGCTTGGATTATTAATCGGTTTAATGCCAATTCAAGCGGCAACTGTCAGAATAATGGATTTGGCTCACATTCAAGGAGTCAGAGAAAATCAGCTTGTCGGATACGGTGTAGTTGTCGGTCTTCCGGGAACAGGTGACAACTCTCGTTCTACTCAGATTACCAACAAAATGATGTTAAGAAACTTGGGAACCGTAATTGAGCAAGAAAACTACATCCAAAAGGGTGCATCTGCTGCCGTAATCGTTACAGCTACAGTTCCCGCTTTTGCCAAAAACGGTGACAAAATTGATGTAACAGTTTCTGCAATGGCTGACTGTAAGAGTCTTGAAGGCGGTGTTTTAGTTCAAACAATTTTAAAGGCTCCAAACGGTGAGGCAGTTGCAGTTGCCCAAGGACCTGTATCCGTAGGCGGTATTAACAAAATTGCAGGTGCTTCTTCCGCTCGTACTGCTATTACAACAACAGGAAGAATCCCCGGAGGCGGAATTGTTGAAAGAGACATTTATACAGAGATTGGTGATGAAACTTCTATTACACTGACTCTTGATCACTCTGATTACACGCTTGTATCAAGAATAGCTAATGCAGTATCAAGAATTGCACCTGCTCGTGCTATAGACGGAACATCAGTAAGAGTTCAAATCCCTTCAAAATTTCAAAATGACAGAGTAACTTTCTTATCAATATTAGAGAATTTAGAAGTCGCACCGACGGCAGAAAGAGCGAAAGTTATTGTTAACGAAAGAACCGGAACAGTTGTAATCGGAGCTGATGTAAAACTTATGCCTGCTGCAGTTGCACACGGAAACATTACAGTAACGGTTGCAGGACAAAACGATGTATCTCAGCCTAACGGATTCTCAAACGGTGCAACAGTCGGGTTTGAAAATGCTGATATTGAAATTAACAAAACTCCCGGAAGTTTAATCGAAATGGGAGCAAACAGCAACTTGAACGACTTGGTTAAAGCTCTTAATTCAATTGGAGTTGCTCCGATTGACTTGATTTCAATACTTCAAGCACTCAAAAAATCAGGAAGTTTACAAGCAGAATTAATAATCATATAGGTTAAAAAATGGATATAACAAATTCTACAGACATACAATCAGGAACAATTGACTTAATTAAGCATGGTCTTAACCACGCAAGAACGGTTAATGCTGATCAAGAATTATACAATCAAATCAAAGGTGCAAAAACGGAAAAAGAGCAGTTGAAAAAAGCCGCAACCGAATTTGAATCTATTTTTATTACAAAAATGCTCCAAGAAATGGACAAAACAGTAGATAAAGAAAAAGACGGACTGTTCGGAAACGATAACAAATACGAAGAAGCATTCAAAGGAATTATGTTCCAGCAAATTGGCAGAGATCTCGCAAACAATCCGAGAACATCATTTGGATTTGCAGATCAAATCTACAGACAAATGGAAAAATTTGTGGGGTAGGGGTAAAACGGTAAACCAATAAATGAAAATAAATGAGATAAGTGGGTTGGGTGAAACCCGACAAAATAAATAAAAGGTGCGGGTAAAACCCCACCCCCTAACCCCCTCCCTCAAAGGGCGGGGAAAAAGAAAAAAGTAGTAGAAAAGGATAAAGAATGGACATTCAAAAAACACAAGCAAATTCAAGTGTAAATTCAGTACAACAATTCAGCGCGCTCAGTGCTTTTAGGAATAACAAAACCGTTAAGCCTGCTGAAGAAGTCGGAGCGAAAGAAACCGCAAGCGGAACACAAACAACTTCTACACCTAGTTTGCTGGATAAAATTGATGTGAATGAGATAAGAGAATGCGCAAAAACAGTCGGTGAATTTAATATAACGGATGAAGATATAAAATACGGTTTAATTTATGGCAGAAGTGTAATTGCCGAATGGTTATGCTAATTATAAGGGAAGAAATATGAAAAAAGTATTAATTACAATTGCAGTTTTGATGTTGACATTAGCAGGAACAAATTTTGCTAACGCAGAATCATTGTTTACTCTTGGCGCTAATCAAAATTATCAAGGAGTACCGCGCTCACTGTTTGGCGGGGTTCAAGCACATCAAATCGGCGATTTGATTTCCATAAGAATGACAGAAAATGTTTCGGTTAGTGATAACCTGACTTATTCTTCAGCAAAAGAATCAAATACAACAGACTCCTTTACTTCATTCTTGAAAGAGTGGTTTCATCTGTCTTTCTTGAAAGATACAGGCGGATATGGCGGAAGCAACGAGGTTACAAACTCTGCTAACGGTCAAAGAGCTTTGTCTATGGGTGACAGAATCGCTTGCCAAGTTGTTCAGCAGCTGCCTAATGGTAATCTTGGTGTTCAAGGGAAGAAAACACTTGTTAACGGAAACGAAAGAGTTGATTTTATTGTAACAGGTGTAGTAGATCCTCGTTGGCTCAATGTAGACGGAGAAGTATATTCATACAATGTATCAAATCTTCAATTTGCGCTCTCCGGCAGAGGCTCTGTATCAAGAAGCCAAAACGAAGGTATATTCAACAGATTTATCAGATACTTGTTCTAATAAAATCAAAAATGAACAATTTGTTTAAAAAAATAGTTATACTAATAATAAAAAGGTGAAAATGGATAAAACATTATTTCAAAAATTAATATCAGTATTAGACAAAGAAATTCTTGCCTACACGAATCTGAAAGAATTATTTGCTGAAAAAAGAGAAATCTTGAAAAGAGCAAAATCTGATGATTTGGGTGTACTTGACAATAAGATATTGGCACTAAATAATAATATTGGTGAACTAAACAAATCAAGGCAGGAAATCGCTCAAAAGCTATTGGGAAAAGATGCTAACATGTCTGAATTCATTGAGTTTGCGCAAGCTGAAGCTCCTGAATTCGTCGAACAGCTTACAGAGCGAAAGGTAAAGATTTGTAACATTATTCCTGAGATAACGTTATTAAATAACCAAAATGTGGAATTACTAAAGCATGGCATTATAATTACTAACAAGATGTTGGAAACGATTATAGATGCTTTTGCTCCTCAAGGAAGTTATTATAACGGAGCAGGAAAAACAGACACACATGATGTTGACATGTGGACCATAAGCAAAGAAATATAATGAGGTAAAAGTATGAATTTACTGTCATCACTTAACATTTCATCAGGCGCACTTTCTGTAAACGAAAAAGCAATAAGTGTTGTTTCTCATAATGTAGCTAACATGAATACTGAAGGCTACCACAAACAGAGAGTTAACCTTGAGGCTAGAAATATCGCAGGACAAATCGGTGACAATCCTGACAACCAAGTTCGTGCAAACGGTGGTGTTAAGATTGCGAATGTAATGAGATATAATGACGATTATCTTAATAACTACTATAGAGAACAACTTTCTCAAAAAAATAAACTTGAACAGCAATTAGGAAACCTTGATGAGTTGGCAGAAATTTTTGACGATTTGGAAGGTCAAGGTATTGACGGTGCATTAGCTGATTTCTATGAAGCATTAAACAACTTGAACCAATATCCTGCAAGCTCAACTGCCAGAGCTAACTTCATTGAAAGAGCAAAAACCTTAACGGCTACAATGAACGAAAAAAGTGTTCAATTGAGTAAATTGACGGGCGAAGCTCTTGGTGACGGTTCTTCAGAAGATGCTCTTAAAAATTCAAGAATTTATACTCAATACAGAGAACTTAACAACTCTCTTGAAGAATTGGCAGCAGTCAACAAAGCTCTTCAAACTACTCAAACAGGAACTTTGACTGCAAACAATCTTTTGGATAAAAGAGATTTAATTTTGCATGATATTTCTCAATTTGTTGATATTACAGTTGATGAAAAAGCGAACGGTTCTGTAAGTATATACACTGGTAATGTTGCTCTTGTAAAAGGTGCTGTTGTAACAGGATCATTAGACATTGAAACCGCTAAGCATTATTGCGATAATCATGGCATCGTTTATCCTGACGATTGGGAAGGTGAAAATGCTGTTATAAGTATTGTCAATATACAAGATGACGGAACAAAATCCGTTATCGTTGAGAATGCTAACGATATAATAACAGGCGGTGCATTAGGCGGTTTGATACACTCTGCTACAGATTACAAAGATGGAACCGTCAATGCCGGAACTGTTCAAGACTCTTTGAACAAGTTAGCTCAATCTTTAGCTAATATTTTTAATGATTTAAATACAAGAGGAAACGCTTATTGCATCGACCCGACAAATACAAACCATTTGAAGGCTACTGATGCAGATAATTTAATCTTTGTAGGCTCAAACGGAACAGGGGCAGGGGTTACTGCAAGAAATATCAAATTAAGCGACAAATTAATGACCAAGGAAGGGATTTGGAACATTTCTTGTGCATATTTTGAGGATCCTGCAGACTATGACATTAACGCTGTAGGTAACTCTCAAAATGTAGTATCCATGTTAAATACCAGAAGCCAAAAACAAGCAGATTTGAACGGTATGTCTGTAGAAGATTATTATTCTTCTATGCTTGGAGGAATTGCTTCTGCAGGTGACAGCGCAAAATCTCTTTATGAAACACAATGTGATGTGGTTGATTCTTTAGAAAATCAACTTGATTCGGCATACGGAGTTGACCTAAATGAAGAATTGGTTGACCTTGTAAAATACCAAACTGCATACGCAGCTGCAGCGCAGGTATTCAATGTAGTAAATTCTTGTCTCGATACTTTAATGACTTTAGGAAGGTAGAATTATGTACAACAACAGAATTTCAACAGCAGCAAGATACAATTTGTTAACAGCCGACATTCAAAAAAATGAGGCTAACTATAACAGAATTACTCAACAATTGGCATCAGGAAAGAAAATTACAAGCATTTCTGATGATCCGATTGCTGCTGTTAATATAATTAATACCAACCGCCAATTAGGTCAGATAGAAACATTTAACAATAATGTTGCAATGGGTATGAAGGAACTTGATACCTTAGATGACTTAATGGATTTGGCAGGAAGCTACCTTTCTTCTGCGTGGGATAAAGCTGCTCAAGCTAACAACGGTACATACGGTGTTTCTTCTCTTAAAGCTTTAAAGACCGAAATTGATGAAATCACCAAAACTATGGTTGACCTTGCAAACACTGAATTCAACGGCAATTATATGTTTGCAGGCGCTAATACGAAACTTTTACCTTATGAAATGACAGATGACGGAAAAATTTTATATACAGGAACTCCTCATGATAATCCTGATTATGTAAGACAAACAGAAGTTGCTGACGGAGTTTTTGAAGTTATTAATACAACAGGCGATGTTGTTTTCGGCTGGTACAAAGATGAAAATGATTACTCCGGAGTTATGGGTGCTTTGAAAGTATTAAGCAATTCTATTCAAGAAGTTATAGATGCAAAAGAAGCAAAAGATCCTACTGCTGAAACGGCAGGTTATGACAAAATGAGATCAACTATGGATATGTTCCAACAATCATTGAATGAAATAACAACAGAACAAACTAAATTTGGTGGTGTATACAACAGGCTTGAAATGACAGAATCTACATTAGAAACAAATAATGAAAATCTTACAGGTTATTTATCTCAAATTCAAGAAGTTGATATTGCAAAAGCCGTTTCCGATTGGTATCAAGCTCAATATGCTTATCAAGCAAGTTTACAAGTTGCAGCTCAAACTATGAATATGAGTTTGCTTAATTATATCTAATTTTTAGCGGGCAGTTAAACGGATTTTCTGCCCGCAATTACCTAAAATAAAACTACAAATTTAATATACTTACCATTTCAAGGACATTATCATTGTCCTTTTTTCTTTTTATATAAAACAATTCCTAAACCAATTGTATCAGTTTAGGATTGTTTTTATGTGTAGTGTGTAATGAAAGGTTGCTTATTGTTGATTTAATTTTGCGATTGCTCGTTCTGCTGATTTTGCAACAATTGGATTATTATCAGCTTGAGCTAAATTGTATAGAGTTGTTAATTCATCTTTATACTCAGGTCTTTGAATATAACTCAAAGCATCAATAGCCGCTGATTTCACTCCCGGATTCGGATTATATCTCAGAGCATCTACTGTATCAGACACTCCCGGAATATCAGTAAACGGAACTACATTGCCTGTATCAGCTTGAACTTCATCTATAAATATTTTTGACAAAACTGCCATTGTATAAAGTGCATATTCTTTGTTTCTCTCAGCTTGTTCCATTGGAGAGATTTCATTTGCCAAAGCTATTTCATTGTCTGTTAGTTTAAACGGAAGTTCCTTTGCATTTGGATTTTGTTCTAATGTTAAGAAATTTGCTATCAGTTTTTTTCTCGCTTCTATTTGAGCAGTAGAAGGTGTCGCAAGGGTAGATGTATCTTTCTTTGTAATATCTATTAATTGAGAATAAACATCCCTTACTATATATGGAATAGCCTGTTTTTCATCATCAAGCGCTTTACGCACAATTTCTTCCATTTGCTGAGCTTGAACATCAAAATTACTGCTGTTTAAATTACTTACAACCAAAGATATATCAACATCAGGTTTAATATCTTCTGAAGGAATTATTTCAGGTTTTTTTATTGTTGATTCGGTTCCGTGAAAGGTTACCCCTGATGGGGTTTTATCCTCCTTATCTTCAACAGATACAGAATCGTTTGTGTCTTTTTTATTTTCTGCTTCAACAGTTGTATAGTTTGGTTCCGGAACTTCCGGCTTTACTTCTTCTGTTTCAGGAACTATCACACTTGCTGAATGATACTCGGCTGCGATTGGAAATCCTTTTGGCAGTTCAAAACTATTTAAACCTGCCATATCACAGGTTACACATCCATGTGCTTCCGGATAACAATAAATCGCCTTCTTATGAATCGGATTGACTGCCGGTTTATCAATATTAATCTTTACTGCATTATATATGCCATTATCCATAACTACAGTATTATCTTCTGTAGGAGTATTAACTTCCGGTTTACGAATATTTATATTTACTGCATTATAAACCGGCTTATTCAGCAAACTGTCAATAGATTGAACCATAATATTATTCCTTTCAACTGCTACACTTTCAATACTATTAAATCCTATCAATAAAAAAAATTGCCTATATATATAAACTATTTTTACAAAAATTTACATAATGATAATGCAATAATTTGAAAATGGTATTTTCGGCTTTTTAAATCCGACTTACACAAAACAACTATAGAAACTTTATTTAGTTGATTACGCTCAACCCTTTAAACTCAAAAATTTCTTCATGTTTATTTTGCAATTTTTTTTCAGCCAAAATTGTACCGACAATAGCTTCTAACTGTGCTACCGGCATCATATTTGGAGGTAATTCATCAAATCCGTATTCAAATTTTAATGTCGATTGAAGGAATTTACAATCTGCAGAAGATCGCTCTTTATAATTAGAATATAAATTTAGCTTTTGTCTTGCAAGATATACTTCAAACCTTGTGACATCACACCCTTCTTCTTTTAAATGTGTTAATAGTTCACACCCTCTTGTTGAAAATCTTTGCATCCAATTATCACGATTGAGAAATTTATCTTCATCATTGTGTATAAGCTGATATTGTTTTGAAAGTACTCTCCATTTTCCTTCCAGCATGGTATTGTCCCAAGGAAGAGAAACGCATATTATTGAATTTTTTTTTGATACATAATTATCAAAAAATAACTGCACATCCTGTATTGAAAAAAGTTTATCTATATGAATAAGTTTTCCTGTCAAAACTTCTCTTACCGCAACCCCAGTTTCAATAGAAGAAGATGGCGCTAATGATACTCCGACAAAATGTGTTATCATAAACCAAAATCCTCGTCTTCCGGAATATTTGTCTTTAATTTTATAACTTTATTTTCCTCTACAGGTAATATTTTATTGTCCGAAGAAGGATTATCAAGCTTGATGTACAAGTCCATATTCTTTCTTGAAAGTTTTTCGCTTTTTTGTCTGTCAATAATGCGTTGTCGGTTATCTTCTAACAATTTTCTTGCAGCCGGTGATAACGAGTCTCCTTCAACCGATTTTATAACATCCATTCTTTGTTTTTGAATTTTATCTTGTTCAGCCTTTGTCAGATTCATTGCAGAATGTGATGTATTTTCATAACTATTTTTATAACTGTTTTTTAATATCAAAATTTCTACTCTTCTGTTTAAAGAATCCGAAGATGAACGAGCATTTTCTAACGGTCTTGTATCTGCATAACCTATTGCACTAAATAATGCAGGATTAAACTTAAATCTTGATATCATATACCTTACAACCGATGAAGCTCTTGCTCCTGACAATTCCCAGTTTGACGGATATTTTTCACTGAAAATTGGTTGAGAATCCGTATGACCTTCCACCCTCATTGAATGTAAGACAAATTTTTTACATATAAGCACACCCACTTTATCTAAAAGTTTTCTTGCCTTAGAATTTAATTCAGCAGAAGCTGGGGCGAAAAGATACTTATCATCAAATGTTATCAAAAGCCCTTTATCTGACATTTTTGTAGAAATTCCGTCAAGCTCACCCGCTGCTTGCAATTCTTTTATACTCTCAACTATTTCTTTAAAAGAATCTTCTTCATATTTAGGGCTTATATATTCCAGCATCAAACTGGGTATAAAGGCATTTGCTTGCTGTTGGTCAAAAATATTTTGACTGCCGTCTAAAAGCATTTCTTGAGCGTCAAAAATATTAGTTTGGTCAAACGCATTTTTTAAGGATTCTTCTAACTTGGCAAAATCGGTTGCATCCACCTGTGCCAAAGCATATAAAACTACAAATGTAGCAAAAAGAAGGGTGATGAAATCACCGTATGAAACTAACCATCTCTCAAGGTTTTCATGCTCTTCTGGCGGTTTCTTTTTGGCCATTTATTAACCCTTTTCTTCTTTGTTTACTTCTGTTAGTAGGAATGAGCGAAGTTTTCTCTCTATTAAAACAGGACTCTCTCCGGCTTGAATAGACAGAACTCCTTCTAATATCATTTCTTTGTATAAAAATACTTTTTGGTATACAAATTTAATTCTTGTACCTAAAGGTATCATAACCAAGTTTGCCGCAAACAAACCATAAATAGTTGCAACGAAGGCAACTGCAATCCCTGCACCAAGCTTTGAAGGGTCTGACAAGTTCTGCATAACCTGAATCAACCCCATTACGGCACCAATGATACCTAAAGTTGGAGAATATCCGCCGAATGATTCATATACCTTTGCTGCATTATGAACATGGGCTTCCTGTTGACTTATTTGATTTTCCATCATTTCTCTTACTAATGTAGGATCAGAACCGTCAGCTACAGCTCCCAAGCCTAATGTTAACAATGGGTCTGAAGCATTATTTGCTTCTTTTTCTAACGCAATAATACCTTCTTTTCTTGCTTTAGTAGCAAACCCGCCAATTTCTGTAATTAATGCTTCGAAATCAGCTTTCGGCGGCATAAATACATCTTTCAACATTTTGATTGCAGACATAAGCGTATCCATAGGAAAGCTCAACACAATTGCACCTGTTGTACCACCCAAAACAATAAAAGCAGCCGTAATTTGCAAAAGTTGGCCTAAATTACCACCTTCCATGGCTTGGCCTGTTAGAATAAAACCTATACCAAGGAACATACCTATTACTGCAAAAATATCCATAATTATCTCCGAAGTGTATACTATTCTATGTATATTAAACTATAGATTTATATTTGTTAAATCCTTTAAATAAAGGATTATTATTTTATTTTTAAGATAATTTTATTCACTAAAATACAATATTTCCTCCTAAATATATATTTTGGTGAATTGAGTTTGTTGTTGGGCAAGTATGTTATGCTACACTCTTCCCTCTCCTAACAGGAGAGGGTAAGGGTGAGGTGTTGAATATTTATACAGTAAAAAATCTCAAATAGTGTTTTTTGTATGTACTTTCTTTGTTTCTTTTTTAGCAATCAAAAAGAGTCACAAAGAAAGTACCAAAGAAAAGAAAGAAAAAACATGCAATCGTTTTCTATGCCCTTACGGGCATTTTTCTTGTTCGGCAAAGCCGAATCCCTTACTCGACCTATGGTTACCTTCGGTAACACGGTCGAGGTTATAATACGAACGACTTTAGCAAAAAAATCAAAGCATACCGTAATGAGCAATCAATGTTTGTGAGGCAACAACAGAGCGAGCATTGTTTGAGCGAAGCGAGTTTGCGAGCTTGGGGCGAACAATACAATTGATTAGCGAATGAAGGTCGAGCTTTGAGAGTTTCTTTCGCCACTTTCTTTACGGTTAAAGAAAGTGGCATAAAATCTGATTTTCTAAGTTTTTGCGCCAAAATATATAAAAAGCTTTATTTTGTTTTTTCAAAAAACACGGAAAATCTGTTTGTGATATTATAGTATTACACTGGAGGAGTATAAATTATGGAACTTAAGGAAAATATGACAAAAGAAGATTATCTAAAGCTTTATGAATTGCCTTTAGAGGATTTAATTGATATATCGCATAAAATTACATTAGAAAATTTTGATAATACGGTAGAAGCTTGCAGTATTATTAGTGCAAAAACAGGCGAATGTTCTGAAAACTGCAAGTATTGTGCTCAATCTAAACACAATCATGCAGAAATTGAATGCCATCCTCTACTTGATGTTGAAACTGTTAAAAAAGCCGCTATAAGCGCAAAAGAAAACGGTGCTACTCGTTTTTGCATAGTAACTTCAGGCAGAGTACCAACAGGGAAAGATTTTGAAAAAATATTGGAAATGATAAGAGAAGTTGCTGCAATTCCTGACATTCATTGCTGCGCTTCTTTGGGGCTCCTATCCGAAGAGCAAGTTAAACAAATTAAAGAAGCAGGTGTTGAGAGATTTAATCACAACATTAACACATCAGAAAATTATCACTCAAAAATTTGTACAACTCATAATTTCCAAGACAGAGTTAATACGGTTAAAATGATTCAAAAATACGGAATGGAAGCATGCTGTGGTGTAATAATCGGTATGGGTGAATCAAGAGAAGACAGAGTTGACATGGCATTGTCTTTAAAGGAACTTAATCCAAAAACTGTGCCTATAAACTTCTTAAATCCAATCAAAGGCACACCATTAGAAGGTTTTGAAGATAAAATAGATGAAGAAGAAATTTTAAAAACCATTTGTATATTTAGAATAATACTTCCAAAAGCTCTTCTAAGATATGCGGGCGGAAGAACAACAAGACTAAGCAAATTTAACCAAAAAATGGGTATAATTGCAGGTATAAACTCTGTTCTTGTAGGCAATTATCTTACTACCTGTGGTTCTAAAGCTGATGAAGACAAACAAATGCTAAGCGAATTAGATTTAGTTATGGCATAGACTTAAAATACATAACAAAGGCGAAGCTAAATTTAGCTTCGACTTTTGCATACTTAAAATTTATATTATGCTTCATAGCATATATATTCGCCATTAAAACTTCTTTTGGATTCTTTTGCCGCATATTCATCTATCTGTGCAACAACATCTTTTGCACCTTGAGTAGAAACCGTATTTATTAATTTTGCGGCATAATTTAACAACTGCATTTCTCTACGAGTCCATTTTGATGTACCATCCAATGAATTGCATAAGTTTATTGTTTGACTATATTGGTCTGTAGTACCACCGGAAAAAGATTTAACAATTTTATTTAAACCTGCCATTATTTGTTTTTCTTTTTCTTTGCTACTTGGCTCTGCCGCTTTAGGAGTTTGAATTTTTTGCGGTTTCGTCTTATATGGTATTTTTAATGGCACTTTCGGTTTTTTATGATAAACCGATGAGGGATACTCTACATTAAAATCGTTACCCATAATATATCCTTTCTTTTGTTATATATCTTATATATATAAAGTATTTAGCAATTGCAAAAATGCTTTTTTAAAAGGTTTTGTTAATATTTGTAAACTAAATTAAAAAGCTATTGGTATGTTGACAAATTTATTGGTTCGTGAATATAATTTTTTGTTAGGAAATATAAATGAATAAAAATATATTAAAAAAATTAATATGCTGCAGCTGTAAGCTTCGATGTCGGAACTTACTTTGATTTTGCATGCAGTTTAAAATATGAATATATAAGAATAAGTTCCTTGGAAGTTTTTGGCAGGGAACTTATTTTTTTGGAGGAATAATGAAAATTTATAATAATGTACAAACGCCCGGCATAGCATCAAAAGGTGTATTAGATGGTACTATCACGACAGCATTAAGAACATTAGATAAAAATCCAATGGTGAATGCAGTTGGAATAGACCTTGTTGCTATGGTTGGGCCAAGAACTTATGTTGATACAAAAGAAAGAAACAAGTATGCCGGAGCTGAAACATTTTTTCGCGAATTTACAGGGACGCTAACAGTCTGCTTAAGTGCGAGCTATTTTGCAAAATGGATTGCAGCTTGGATCAACAATGTTATTGCGAAAAAAAATAAGATAAACCCAAATTCTTGGTTTTCTAACAGCAGCATAGAATTTCTAAAAGAAGCAAATATCGGTGCTAAAAACACTAAAGATTTTGTTAAAAACATTGTCAATACAATTCCTAATTTGAAAGAGCCTGATGAATGGATAGATGAAAAAAATTGGTTTGAATACAAGTGGGATAATGAAAAATATAAAAATATTCATCAAAAAATTACTAATAAAGATTCTTTGATAAACATTTTAACTGAAATAATTGAAGATAAAGAACTTTCTTTGTCAGACAAAGATAAACTTCTTAAAATTCTGAATCTCAGAACTATCAATATGATTAACACTGATAATGTTAATTTAAAAATAAATAACACAGAACATTCAACTTCTGTTTTTAATCTTTTGCGTGATACTGTTGATATTGGAAGAGATGTATTCTCAAAAACAATTGCAGAACAAGATATATTATTAAAAAAATTAGTTCGTATAAATAAAGTAAAAAGTATTGGTGCATTGAGCTTAGCATCTATTCTTGGGCTTGCAAATCAATATATAAACAGAAAAATAACAGAAAAAAGAACCGGCACTAAAGGTTTTGTAGGCGACATAAACTATAAAGACAGAGTTGAGAATAAAGAATCATATAAAGACAAAACCTTCAAATTTAGAATGGAAAAAGTTATGGCGAGCCTTGGTATGGTAGCAATGGCTATTGCCGTTATGGGAATAAAATCACCAAAAGATTTTGTTAAAAAATTGGAATTTATCGGTCCCGTAAACAGCGGAAATGTTATAAAAACAGTATATGCCTCAACTCTTGTCGGAAGATTTTTAGCATCAGATAATAAAGACGAATTGAGAGAAACCGTAACACGAGACTATTTTGGTTTCTTGAATTGGCTTGTCTTAGGCGGATTTACGGCTAAAGGTGTTGCAAATATTCTTGATCCGAAGCGAAAAAATTTGTTCAATGGCAATGTAAACGGAAAAGGAATTAAAAATTGGTTAAATAATATATCTTTAAAATCGCACAACGAAATTGCCGTAAATGGAAAAAGTTTTGCAAGGGAAAATATGTGGAAACTTAATATAGCGCAGGTTTCAGGACTTGCATATTCCATAATAGCGTTGGGAATACTTCTTCCTAAGCTTAATATATGGCTTACCAATAAAAAACAAAATAAATCCAAAACTTTAAGCAAATAAGAAATGATTGTAAACAAGTTCTCTTTTTAATATAATTGTTTTTGAACTGTTATACAGTTTAAGAATTTTGGCTTGGAGAGAAACAATGGGAAAATATCATTTTATAGCAATTGGCGGAATTGGGATGAGCGGACTTGCAAAATATTTGCTTGAAGATGGTCACACTGTATCAGGTTCTGATATTGCTGAATCAAAATATATAGACAAATTAAAAAAACTTGGCGCAATAGTAAGTATAGGACATAGTGCGGAGAATGTTCCTAATGATGCAACCATTGTCATTAGCACTGCCATTCGTGAAAACAATCCTGAACTTATTAGAGCAAAAGAATTAGGGTTAAAAATTTATCATCGTTCTGATTTACTTAAAGAAATTGCTCAAAATGCACAAGAAAACGGAAAATGTTTTATAGGTTTTTCCGGCACTCACGGAAAAACTACAACAAGCGGACTGGCTTCCTATGTTCTTGAAATGGCAAAACTTGAACCATCTTTTGTAGATGGAGGAATTCTTCCTGATATTAATACAAATGCTCAGCACAAGGGTGGAAAACATTTTATTGCCGAACTTGATGAAAGTGACGGAACAATAGTCAAATATTCCCCTGATATTTTGATTATAAATAACTTAGAAGAAGACCACATGGATTTTTATAAAAATGGCATGCCGGATTTAATAAAAACATTTGAAAATGCTATTTCTAAAGCTAAAAAAGTTATTGTTAATATTGATAACGAAGGTATTAAGAATCTAAGAGGTAGTTTTATCACATTTGGATTAAATAAAGCTGATTATACTGCTAAAAATATTAGTTATAACTCTGAAGGTACGACTTTTGAAATATATCACAATGATAAATTTCTTACAGATATAAAAATACAACTTGCAGGTGTTCATAATGTTTATAATACTCTAGCAGTAGTTGCTGCGTTACATGAGGCAGAAGTTGATATTAACAAAATAAAAAAATATTTCTACGATTTTACAGGTATGGGCAGAAGATTTCAAAAAGTATGCGAGATAAATGGTTTTACTGTATATGACGATTATGCCCATCATCCTACTGAAATAAAGGCAACACTTGATGCTGCGGCTCTAAAATTTGGCAAAGAAAAAATTGTTGCGGTATTTCAGCCCCACAGATACACACGCCTAAAAAGTCTGTGGAATGAATTTAAAAACGCTTTTGGTAATGCAGGCAGAATCATTGTTACTGATGTATATGCAGCATCCGAAGATTCTATAGAAGGAATCAGCGGCAAAAACTTTGCCTCAGAACTTAAAGGTTCCGAATATTTGTCAGGAAATATGCAAAAAGTGTCTGCTAAACTGTTACCAACACTTAAAAGTGGTGATATCGTAATAGGTTTAGGGGCTGGAACAATTACAGCGCTTGGAAAAGAATTAGAAAAAATTTCTCTTTCTTAATATACATCATATTTTATTTATGTATTATTAATTTGTAAGCGCAAATTATTTTTTGTTCTGTGTTTAGTATTAAAAAGTATTATACAAAGTGCTAATTTTATGCAAAATCAAATTCAACCATACAATTATACACACATCGTTTTTAGGGATAATAAAAATAACAAAAATATTATTCCTGAAATAGCACTGCCAAATACTGATATTAACAACCAAATTAACAAAGAAAAAATGGGAGTAGATTGGACATCGGGATTAGGACTTACTGTTTTAGCAATTATTGGTGGTTCACTAATGTTTTCAAGAGGGGTTCAAAAAAATTCTTCAAAGTACTTGAATAAGATGAAAGAATTTTTTGAAAACAAATTGGAATTATCTGGATTTGAAGATTCTAATAAAAAAGCAAAATTTTATGAATATTCGATAAGAAGGATAAATTCTTTTTTACACAAGTCTGAAAGTATAAATAATATTACCTCTTTAAAAGATATTTTATTTATGAAACTTATGTATAAAACAAAACCCACTCAAAAAATACATAATTCAATCACAAAATATTTTGAGGGTTTGTCTAGAAAAACTGTTGAAAAATCTTACGAAAAAGCAGGAAAGTATTTTAAAAAAATGAATACTTTATTTGACAATCTTGATAAAAAAATATTAGAAAATAATCCTGAAGAAATTTTTGAGTACGATAAAGAGAAATTATCAAAGAGAGAACTGATAGAACGAGCTAAAGACCATCGGGAGATAGCATCTTTATTTATATACAACTTTATTGACAAAACATCACAAAACCAAAGATATGAATATATGGATAAACTTACATCTACACTATATTCGAAGTTTTGGGATGCTTCTTTTAAAGATTTTTGGTCAAAAGATAATAAATTTAAAAAAAAGGAAATGTGGCAAACTTTTATTGCTGCTGAACAGATAAAGGGTGATAAGACACATCTAGTAAAAAATATAAATTATGCAAGAGAACTTCTTGCATATACTGATAGTTATATTACAGATTTAATAAATAATAATATTAATGAACTTTCTACCTTAATTCCACTTACAGATAAAAAAGGATACGAGATTGTAGAAAAAATCAAGTATTTGGCAGAAACTCCTCAAGCAATGGTTGATAATAAAAAGTATATATTGGCAGAACTTGAAAAACTTAAGACTCATAAAATTTCAACAGTCGTTGACCAAGAAATTATTAAAGTTCAAGAAGAGTATAAGGAGAACTGTATTGATACTATCAAACGACAAATAGAAGACAGAGGAAATGGAATTCTTCAAGATGTGATATCCATATATAATACAATTGCCCCTTATGAACTGGCAAAATCTGGAGCAAGAAATGCACTAAAGCAAACAGTTGAGCAATTTGACGAGTCCGTAAAACTGGAATCAATCGAATTATTTGATAAAGTGAGGGATTTAAAACTCGGTTCTGCTCCTACAGATGTACTCACAATATTAGTTTCATTTATTATGATATCATTTGGTCTTGGCAACGCTAAAGATAATAGCGAACGAACTTCTATTATGCTAAAATCAGGGATTCCTATTGCAGGAGCGATTGCAACATCCATAATTTCAGCTACCAAATTGGTATCAGGAGGAAAATCTTTAGCACTCGGGTTCCTATCAGGTATTATACTAAATAAACTTGGTAATTACGCTGATAAAGGATTAAAACATTATCAAGCAAAAAGTAAGCCTTAAAATATATTCTTTTGATTTTTTATTATTAAAACTTGTGCTATAATTTAGTGGGGAAGAAGCGAATACTTCGCTTTATTTTTAGAAAAAGAGAGTTTTTCAATTGATAGTAAAAGAGAATTTTGAAATAAAAAATTTGACAACATATAAAATCGGCGGAAAAGTTACAAGAGTTTATTTTCCCGAAAATCAATCTGAATTCACTGAGCTTTTAAGAACTATAGAGAGTTATATAGTCTTGGGAAGTTGTTCAAATATTTTGTTCTCATCAGCAGGTTATGATGGTAATGTTATAATGACAAGTGAGTTAAAACAGTTCGAAATCAGAGGTACAAAAGTTTTTGCCTCTGCAGGCGTAAAAGGACCTTTTCTTGCTCAGAAAACTGCAGAGGAAGGACTTAGCGGTTTTGAATTTATGATAGGATTTCCCGGATCCATAGGCGGAGATATTTGCATGAATGCAGGTGCGCATGGTCAATGTATTTCTGACAATTTAGTTCAAGTTTCTGTTTTTAATCGTGAAACAGGCGAGGTTGAATACAAGCAAAAAAGTGAATTAGATTTTAGTTACAGGCATTCCTGCTTAAGTGACGGGAAATACATATTACTTCATGCAGAATTTGATTTAAAAAGAGCACCTGAAGAAGAGATAAAATCATTAATAAATAGAAATTTGGAGTTTAGAAAATCTATTCAGCCATCACTTGCAACTCCAAATGCCGGAAGTGTTTTCAAGAACCCGGAAAATGATTCTGCTGGAAGGCTTTTAGATAAAGCCGGAGTGAAGTCTTTTGACTTGCCAAGAGTTCAGGTTTGGAACAATCATGCAAATTTTATTGTGAACAAAGGAGAAGCTACATCGGAAGATGTTTTAACATTAATGGTTATGATGTATAATGCAGTAAAGAACCAGTATACAATTGAGCTTAGACCTGAAATAATATACATCGGGGATAAAACTAAAAAAGAGGAAGAATTATGGAATATCTTGTACCAAAAGAATCAAAAATAGCAGTACTTTGTGGCGGCATGTCGTCTGAAAGAGAAGTTTCACTGCGTTCTGGGAAAAATGTACTTGGTGCTTTGAAAAAATTGGGTTATGAAAATGCTGAAATTGTTGATGTATCACCCAGCATAATGAATGATTTAAAAGGTTTTGAATATGCATACAACACCCTCCACGGAAAATATGGCGAGGACGGATGCATACAAGGAATTTTAGAAATTTTAAAGATTCCTTATACAGGGTGTGGTGTTATGTCGAGTGCAATTTGCATGAACAAAGAATATACAAAAAGGATTTTGGCAAATTGTAAAGATATTCCTCTAATTAAGTCAGTTTTTGTTCGCAAAGGCGAGGATGTGAAGGATGCTGTCAAGGATTTAAAATATCCTATGATTACAAAACCTGTTTCTGAAGGCTCAAGCTTTGGCATGACAAAAGTCAACAAACCTGAAGAATTAGAAGCAGCATACAATGAAGCAACCAAATATAATGATGATGTTTTAATAGAAGAATTTATAGAAGGTTTCTTTGTAACCGTCGGAGTTTTAGGCAAAATTGGTGAAGAATTTGCAACAGAAATCCTTGAAATAAGAACAAAAACCGAATGGTATGATTTCGATGCAAAATACACAAAAGGACTTTCAGAGTTCATAGTTCCGGCAACCGGTCTTAGCAAAGAAGCTACAGAGCTTGTTAAAAAGATAGCAGTGAAAGCTCACCAAACTGCCGGCTGCAACGGTGTTTCCAGAGTTGATTTTATGATTAAAGATGATAAACCATACTTTTTGGAAATCAATACAAATCCGGGGATGACCGATACAAGCGACCTTCCTGCTCAAGCTAAGGTTATGGGCATAGATTACGATCATCTTGTTTTAATGATACTAAACAGTGTAGGGCTAAATAAATAATGTCTGATGAAGAAGAAATAATAGTAACCTCAAAATATAGACAAAAACGCCGTCTTAAACAGGCAAAAATGCAGCGTCAGGTAAGACATTCACAAAGACGATTAAATAAGTTGCGCTCTATGTGGAAGTTGTTTATTTTGATTATGCTTATTGTTATAAGCTACGGCATACTTAAAATGCCACAGTGGAGATTACATACTAATGCTTTTGACAGCCTGAATAAGCCTTCTTTAGAAATTGTAAATAACAAAATCGTTCCTGCGCAAAAAATTCTTATGGCTCTCAGACGGAATAAAGTTTCCACCAAACCTATTTTTTTAGTAGAAACAGGTGAACTTAAAGAAAGCATAATGAAGCTTGAACCTGTTCAAAATGTTTATATCAGAAGATTTTGGTTCCCTGCAAGATTAAAAATAATTGTAATAGAACGAATTCCTGCTATAACAATATCTCCTGATATTGATGTTCCGCCAATAGCTTTTTTCTCTTCTGACGGAAAACTTATCGGTCGTGATTATATGCCACTCTCTGATGAATTTAAAACTGTTAGGATAATAACATACGGAAGCGGTGACGACTACAGAAATTGGGATAAAGCAAAAATTAACAATTTCAAAAAACTTGCAATGTATGTTGAAGCTGATTCGGGCGAAGAAGTCGAATATATAGATTACAGAAACCCTAAAGATGTTTATGTAAAAATTCCGACTGTTAACATAAGACTTGGTAGTTTTAATGCAGGAAGTTTTGATAAAATTCATAGAATACCTTCATTGCTTCCACAAGTAAAAATGTTGAATAAAAAAGTTAAGTACATTGATCTTAGATGGGATACAAATTACATAAAATTGGATGAATAGTATGCCAAAAAGTGCCTATATCCACATACCTTTTTGTTTAAGCAAGTGTAAATATTGTTCATTTATTTCTTTCAATCAAACAGAGCTTATTAATGAATATGTTAATGCTTTAATCCAAGAAATTAAAGTAAATTATGCAGGTGAAAGATTAAATACACTGTATTTTGGAGGTGGGACACCCTCGCTAGTTCCAGCAGACTTGTTAGAGCAAGTAGTACAACTGTTTTCGTTTGCTGCAAAAGCGGAAATTACTATAGAAGTAAATCCTGATAGTGTGAATAAACAATATTTATCAAAATTAAAAAATATTGATTTTAACAGAATAAGCATTGGTTCTCAAACTTTTGATGATGGTATTTTAAAATTAATAGGCAGGCGACACAATTCACAACAAATCATAGAGGCTGTTTCAAGTGCTAAATCGGCCGGTTTTAATAATATAAGTGTAGATTTAATATATGGACTTCCGACACAAACACTAGAAGTGTTGAAACAGGATTTGAATAAATTTATTTCTCTTGATATTCAGCACATTTCAACATATGGATTAAAAATCGAAGAAAATTCATATTTCGGGAAAAATATACCAAAAAATTTGCCGGATGACGATGCTCAAGCTGACATGTATTTGCTAATTAATGATACTTTGGAAAAAGCAGGTTTTCAAAGATATGAAGTAAGTAACTTCGCGAAAAATGAATTTGAATCAAAGCATAATCTAAATTATTGGAACAATGAAGAATATTACGGTTTTGGAGTATCTGCGCATGGCTACAAAAATGGTATTAGATATTCTAAACCTTGTACAATTGAAAAATACATAGAAACCCCATTGTTAAATGAAACTGAAAAATGCCTGACAGAACAAGAAAAGCTGGAAGAAGAAATTTTTCTCGGTTTTCGTACAACTGCAGGGATAAATGTTGAGCATATCAATAAACATTATCAAATTGATTTTGACAAAAAATATAAAAATGTTTTAAACAAGTATTGTGATTATTTTGAAAAAACAGAGCAAGGATACACGCTTAATTTAAAAGGTATTCTGCTAAGCAATATTATACTTGCAGATTTTTTAGATTAAATTTAAAAAAGAGGATGATAATTAAATCATCCTCTTAAATATAGTTAGCTATGTATTAACAAACACTATTCAGTAATTTTGTCAACAACACCAGCACCAACTGTTCTACCACCTTCACGGATAGCGAATCTCATACCTTGTTCGATAGCTACAGGAGCGATTAATTCAACATCCATAACTACATTATCACCAGGCATTACCATTTCACCATCAAATTTGATAGAACCGGTAACATCAGTTGTTCTGATATAGAATTGTGGTCTGTAACCAGGGAAGAATGGAGTGTGACGTCCACCTTCTTCTTTTGTCAAAACATAAACGTTAGCAGTAAATTTAGTGTGTGGGTGGATTGAACCAGGTTTTGCAAGAACTTGTCCTCTTTGGATTTCAGTCTTATCAATACCTCTTAACAATGCACCAATGTTGTCACCAGCTTGACCTTGGTCAAGTGATTTTCTGAACATTTCAACACCAGTTACTGTAGTTTTCTTAGTTTCACCTAAACCAACTAATTCAACTTCGTCACCAACTTTAACGACACCACGTTCTACTCTACCTGTAGCAACTGTACCACGACCTGTGATAGAGAATACATCTTCAACAGGCATCAAGAACGGTTTGTCTAAGTCTCTTTCAGGAGTTGGGATGTAAGAGTCGATAGCATCCATCAATTCCCAAATTTTGTCAACCCATTTATCTTGACCTCTAGCGATAGTCGGGTTAGCTTGAACAGCTTCTAAAGCTTTAAGAGCTGAACCATGGATGAACGGAATGTTGTCACCATCGAATTCATAAGATGAAAGAAGTTCTCTAACTTCCATTTCAACCAATTCAAGAAGTTCAGGGTCATCAACCATATCACATTTGTTCAAGAATACAACCAATTTAGGAACACCAACTTGTCTTGCAAGAAGAATGTGTTCACGAGTTTGAGGCATTGCACCGTCAGTAGCAGCAACAACAAGGATTGCACCGTCCATTTGAGCAGCACCTGTAATCATGTTTTTAACATAGTCTGCGTGGCCTGGGCAGTCTACGTGTGCATAGTGTCTTGCATCAGTTTCGTATTCGATGTGAGCTGTAGAGATGGTTATACCTCTTGCTCTTTCTTCAGGAGCAGCGTCGATTTCATCAAATTTCTTAGCATCTGCTTTACCTGCTGCAGCTAAAACACCAGAAATAGCTGCTGTCAATGTTGTTTTACCGTGGTCAACGTGGCCTATTGTACCTACGTTAACGTGTGGTTTCGTACGTTCATACTTTTCACGTGCCATGAGATTAATCTCCTTC
>CACYUI010000023.1 GCA_902777605.1 uncultured bacterium
ATGTAACAGAATTTGCCCAAGCCTAACGGAGCGAATAATCAATCTTAGTGAAGCAATAACAAGGCGGATATTGTCTGAACGAAGTGAGTTTATCCGCCTTAGGCTGAACTTTAGAATTGATTAATGAGCGTAGTTCGAGCTTGGGGAGTTTCTTTGGTTCGTTTCTTTGCGAACAAAGAAATGAACATATAAAAAGTACATTACTTTTAAGATTTTTGCATCAAAATATATAAAATATTGTATTTTTTAAAGCGTTTTTAATTGTATTAAAAACACTTTAAAATCCAGTAAAATCCATTCTTTAGAGTGGTTTACAAGGGATAAATTTTATTGTATCATGTAACCATAAAAGGGAATATAAAGAAAGTGTGTGATTATGATTCAGCCTGTGAGTGCCTTTACCCCTAAGGTAATGTTCAGGGGTGATGTCAATGGTTACGAAAATCCTGTAAACAGGAAAATGGAAAAGAAACTTGCTCTTCTAAATGCCGGCGGACTTTCAGTAGTAACCGGAGCTTTGACTACGGTAATTGCCAGAAGTTATACTTCGTCCTGGCGCCATGCCGGAGGCTTTGGTGCTGTTGCAACAGGTGTTGCAATGATGTTTCTTGCTCCAAGGTTTTTGTATAAATCAAAAATAAATTCTTATGCAAAAGAACAGGAAATGGATGTTTTTACAAGAGAAAAAGAAGTACAGAAAAAACTCTTATCGGATGTTAATGATGCAATAGATACGCACAAAAACAACATTCAAGATAAAGTAGAAATCTATTCAAAAACACTTGCAAAAAAGAGTGCGTAAATTATTCTTCTTCCAAGCTCAAAACAGCCATGAAAGCTTCTTGCGGAACTTCTACACGCCCAATGGCTTTCATACGCTTTTTGCCTCGTTTTTGTTTTTCTAAAAGTTTGCGTTTACGCGTGATATCACCACCATAACATTTATCTAACACGCTTTTTCTAAGTGCTTTGATATTTGTTCTTGCGATAACTCTTCCGCCAATTGCTGCTTGAATGGGTACTTCAAACATTTGTCTAGGAATTATGGTTTTTAGTTTTTCTGTCAATTTTTGACCGATGTAATAAGCATTATCTTCGTGACATATTACAGATAGCGCATCAACTACTTCACCTGCAAGCATAACATCTAGTTTAACGAGTTTTGAGCGCTTGTAATCGCAAAATTCATAATCAAGACTTGCATATCCCTTAGAGCGAGATTTTAGTTGGTCATAAAAATCTGTAATAACTTCGCTTAGCGGTATTTCATAAATCAAATCAACGCGAACTTTGTCTAAATAATTCATATTAACAAAAATGCCGCGTTTTGTCTGAGCCAAATCCATTAATGTTCCGACAAATTCATTAGGCGTAATTATAGAAACTTTCACATAAGGTTCTTCTATATAATCTCTGTATTGTGCCGCAGGAAGGTTTGCAGGGTTATCAATTTCAATAATTTCTCCGTTTGTTTTGTGTACTTTATAAATAACCGAAGGAGCTGTCGTTACAATTGAAAGGTCGTATTCTCTCTCTAACCTTTCTTGTGCGATTTCCATGTGGAGCATTCCTAAAAAACCACACCTAAAACCAAATCCTAGCGCAGATGATGTTTCAGGTTCAAATGTTATTGAACTGTCAGAAAGTTTAAGTTTTTCTAGTGATTCTTTTAGTTCATGATAATCTTCATTGTCAACAGGATACATGCCTGAAAATACCATCGGTAATGCTTCTTTATATCCAGGAAGAGGCTCGCTTGCAGGAGCTTCTACATGGGTAACCGTATCACCAACAAATCTGGTAATCTCTTTAATAGAGCCTGCAAAATATCCTA
This sequence comes from uncultured bacterium, assembly GCA_902777605.1. Taxonomy (GTDB): domain Bacteria; phylum Cyanobacteriota; class Vampirovibrionia; order Gastranaerophilales; family Gastranaerophilaceae; genus CAG-196. Next base: position 1,835 of record CACYUI010000023.1, read on the forward strand.
CATCACCGCAAACGAGCTCTTCCACTTGCACTCTGTTTGGAGTCAAATAACCAAGCTCCACTATTTCATACTCTTTTCCTGATGCCATAAATTTGACTTTATCGCCAAGCCGCATTTTTCCGTCCATAATTTTGAAGAAACAAAGAGTTCCCAAATACGGATCATAAGCACTGTCAAAAACAAGTGCTCTCAAAGGTTTTTCTGTTGTATCAACGGGAGGCGGTACAAAATCCACAATCGCCTCTAATACCTTATCAATTCCTTCACCTGTTTTTGCAGACACGGGGATTGCCATAGAACAATCTATCCCTAATATTTCCTCAATTTCCGCTTTTACTCTTTCTACATCTGCAGACGGAAGGTCAATTTTATTAATAACAGGAATTATTTCCAAATTTTGTTCAATTGCCATATAAACATTGGCTAATGTCTGTGCTTCAACACCCTGTGTTGCATCTACTATTAATAATGCACCTTCACAAGCAGCAAGAGAACGAGAAACTTCGTAAGAAAAATCAACATGCCCAGGAGTATCAATCAAGTTAAAAATATATTTTTCACCGGCATTAGATGTATAGTTCATCCTTGCAGCATTAAGCTTAATTGTAATACCGCGTTCACGCTCAATGTCCATTGTGTCCAAAAGCTGCGCTTGCATATCCCGTTCAGCAATAGTTCCGGTTGCTTCCAAAAGCCTGTCTGCGAGGGTAGACTTACCGTGGTCAATGTGCGCTATTATACAAAAGTTTCTTACATTATTTCGGTTCATAAAAAAATTATATCATAAAGAGGGTTTTATATTAAAAAAGAGATACCCTAAATAAGGATATCTCTTTTTTTCACTAATAAATTGCTTATGCTTTAGCAAATGAATTGTTTGAACGAGTTGAAATTTCTTCTTTCAACTTAGCAATAAACTCATCTATTCCCATAGTTCCTACTTGACCAATTCCTCTTGCACGAACTGCTACAGAGTTTGTTTCAATTTCTTTATCACCAATTACACAAACATAATTGATTTTCTTATCTTGAAGAGATTCTCTAATTTTATAGTTCATTGATTCAGAACGGTCATCGAGATTTACTCTTATACCTGCTTCGCGCATTTTCTTGTATACTTGTTCAGCAAAATCAACATGTTTTTCGTTAGAAATCGGAACAATTGATACTTGAGTCGGAGCAAGCCATGCAGGGAAACATCCGGCATAGTGTTCAATTAAGATACCATGGAATCTTTCCATAGAACCAAAGATTACTCTGTGAAGCATTAAAGGTGTCTTCATGCTGCCGTCTTTGTCCTGATATTTAATGTCAAATCTTGCCGGCAAGTTAAAGTCAAGCTGAATAGTAGCACATTGCCAAGTTCTGCCGATAGCATCTTTAACCTTGAAGTCGATTTTTGGTCCGTAGAATGCGCCATCACCTTCGTTGATGTCGTATTTCATTCCTCGGCGCTCCATAGCTTCTTTTAATCCTGCTTCCGCTTTGTTCCAGTTCTCAAGCTCGCCTACATAGCTTTCGGGACGAGTAGAAAGTTCAACTTCAAATTCCATACCGAAAATTGCCATTGTATCAGCTACAAAGTCAATAATAGCATTGATTTCATCAACCAATTGTTCAGGTGTACAGAAGATGTGAGCATCGTCTTGAGTAAACCCTTGAACACGAGTTAAACCTGACAAAGCGCCTGATTTTTCTTTTCTATATACAGTACCTAGTTCTGCCATTCTTAGCGGAAGTGAACGATATGAATATCTGTTAGCTTGATAAATCAGGATGTGGAACGGACAGTTCATAGGTTTAACAACAAATTGGTCGTCAGAATCTTCATCTTTTTGCACAAAGAACATATTTTCTTTGTAATGGTCCATGTGACCTGAAATTTCCCAAAGAGTAGATTTTGCAATTTGAGGAGTATTAACAATTACATATCCTCTTTTTCTGTGTTCTTCTCTCCAGTAGTTTTCGATTTGTTCACGAACGCAAGCAAGATTTGGGTGCCACAATACAAGACCTCCGCCTATTTCTTCACGGGTTGAGAACAGGTCTAATTGTTTACCTAATTTTCTGTGGTCGCGCTTTTCAGCTTCTTCGATAAATGTCAAATATGCTTGTAAATCTTCTTTGTTCCAATAAGCTGTTGCATAAATTCTTTGCAGCATCTTGTTCTTTTCGTTACCGCGCCAATACGCACCTGCAACTTTAAGAAGTTTTATTGCATTACCTTTTATATAAGAAGTATTAGGGATGTGGGGCCCTGCACAAAGGTCATTAAAAAGAACATTTCCGTCTTTATCTTTTGTTAAATATAATGTCGGATTGTCATTTCTGTGTTCTTCAAGAAGTTCTGCCTTATATACTTCACCTTCTGCCTTAAACTCAGCAATTTTTGCATCAACATCCTTAACTTCATATCTTTCAAATGTCAAGTTTTGCTTGATAATGTTTTTCATTTCTTCTTCGATTTTAGTTAAGTCTTCTTGGGTAAAAGCATAACCGTCTGTCAAATCAAAATCGTAATAAAAACCATCATCGGTTGCCGGCCCGATAGCTAACTTTGCGCTCGGGAACAGCTTTTGTACGGCTTGTGCCATGATGTGAGAACAAGAGTGTCTTAGAGTTCTCAAAGTTTCGTTGTTTTTTTCCATATTTTCTCTTTCTATCCTTTGGGATTTTGGGTATTCAGCTTGTAGTAACATCTACAAGTCAAATATATTTACCCCTCCCGGGGCGGATCCCCCTAACTAGTACAAATATGAGTTTAACACAAATTTCAAACTCCGTAAACATGGCAATTATTTAATTTGAAAGAAAATGCTAAGATTTTTCTATGAAGGCTTTTGTTTTTATTTTATGTTTTTATCTTTCAATACTATCTGTTTCGGCAACAAATGCATCAATATTCATTGAAAAAATATACGCAGAATCTCATGGAAACAGAAAAACGCATATAACTGTAAAAAGAGAACATACAGAACAAGCATTTCAGTTCATAGGGGAAAAATACATAAATGCAATAACTTTTGGGTACGGTGATATGAAGGTTTCCGGATGCAAAAAATGCAGAGTAACTTATATTTGTTTTCTAAACTGTAATCTTGAACCGTTTTGGGGTTGGATTATTCCGAGATAATAATTCATAAAAAGTATTCACTCCTACATTCAATTTTGCTATAATCATTTTTATAAAAAGGATAACTAATGTTTAAATGTAAAGAATGCGGATGTGAATACGAACTAAAACCAGATTTTTGCGATTGCGGAAACGATGAGTTTGAAGAGTTTGGAATAACTGAAAACAAAACTACAGAAGAACCAGCAAAAAAAGTTATAAATAATGAGCCAAAACCGGCACAAGAATTTGTAAAAGAAATAAAAAAAGAACAAATTCATAAGCAAGAGAAAAAGTCTTTTAAAGAACAATATCCCGAAATAGAACGGTTTAAATCTTCTTTAGACCCTGTTTCACTTATTATATTTACAATTTGCATTATTTTATCTTTTGTAGTTATTTTCTTTGCTTGGAACCCTGCGGAACAAACAAGCGAAAAAACTGAAACAAAACAAGAAACAATAACAAATATTCCACCTATTGATAAATTTTGGAATAATGCTTTACCAAAAGTTATAGAGCCTGAGAAAAAACCTGAGCCTAAAAAAGAAATCGTAGAAAAAGTAATTCCTGTAATCAAACCTGTTCAACAACAAGTTGTTAAACAGCAACCTGCAAAAATCCCTGCAATAAAACAGGCTGCACCAAAAACAACAACCATAAAACTTACAAAAACAACTAATACTAAAACAGTTGCTCAATCAAAAGCTCAGGAAAAAGCAAAGCTTGAAGCTGAAAAAGCAAAGCAAGATGCAGAGGCTAAAGCAAAAAAAGAGGCTGAATTAAAAGCAAAGCAAGATGCAGAAGCAAAAGCCAGACAATCAGCTGCTGCAAAGCAAGAACTTAGCGCATATAAAACAAATTTAAGAAACACGATTGGATATAAAATAGATTTTACTAAAGTTGTAGGTGATGGAAGCTGTGTTGTTGCTTTCAAAATAAGTCCATCCGGACAATTGACAAACCGTTCATTTGCTCAACAATCAACAAATATAACACTTAATGATGCTGTATATAAGGCAATTATGGCTACTCCAAAATTTACACCGCCTCCAAGCGGATATAATAACGAAACATTGAATTTACACATAAGATTTTATAACGGCAATTTTGAAATAACTCTTAAATAAATAATGCTAAAATAACACCTACAATTGCAGAAATCAGAATATAAAAAAGTGGCGTTTTTTTGGTTTTCCAACTCAAAATTAATAACACCCCCAAAAGTATCATTGATTTAATATTGCCAAGCTCAGGTTTCAAAAGCCCGACTGCGACAGAAGTTAAAAGAGCGCAGCTTATAGGTTTCAATGTTTCTATCATCGCTTTCACATAAAAATTATCACTAAATTTCCTAAGAAGTTTTGAAACTATAATTACTAAAAATAGTGAAGGTAACATCTCTGAAACAGTTGCAACCATAGCACCCAAAATACCTGCCGTTTTGAGTCCCGCATATGTAGCAACATTTATACCTACGGGCCCGGGAGTAATTGATGCAACCGCCGTCATTTGAGAAAGTTCTCTAAAACTATACCAACCATATGTTTCTGAGATTTGATACAAAAACGGTATAGTTGCATATCCTCCGCCAAACGAAAAAACACCTATTTTAAAAAACTCTATAAAGAGATAAGCAAAAATTATCATGCCTGCCTCCTTATGCTTTTAACTAAGATTCCAATAACAGAAAATATAAGTATCGTTTGAACAGGTGTAAGTTTAAATATCAAAAGTGAAATTAACGCCCCAAGAAAAATAATATAAAAAAATATTCCTCGCTTAGATTTTTGCCAAACTTCTCTAACAGTAAGCATAATAAGTGCGATGACAGCAATTCCGACTCCCCACAAACCGCCCTGAACACAGCTGTTGCTAACAAGAGCATTTAATACTGCTGCTAAAATTAGTATTGTCCAAAAAGGTACAAAAATTACTCCAAGCATTGCAGCAATTGCACCCAATTTACCTTTCAGCTTGTATCCGATAAACATAGTCATATTAGCGGCAATAATTCCAGGTAATGACTGGGAAAGAGCAAAGTAATCCACTAACTCATCTTGTTTTATGAGCTGTCGTTTTTCAACAAATTCATTCGACATTATTGGGAAGATAACATATCCTCCGCCTAAAAGAATTGCACCGATTTTAACAAATATCAAAAACAGTCTTAAAAGTGGCATCCTAATATCCTACACTCAATCCGGCACAAAGGTTAATTGATTGCCCCGTAACTCCCTTCGCATCTTCTGAAATCAAATACTTTACCATACCGGCAATTTCTTGAGGTTTTACAAACCTTTTTTGAGGTATACATTCAACAATTTCTTCTTTTGACCAATCTCCATCTTCTGCAGAAGAATTTCCCATGTCAGTATCTACCCAACCGGGATTTATTGTGTTTACTGTAATTCCAAACTCTGCAAGTTCAAGAGCTAAAGCTTTTGTGCTACCAATAAGCCCCGACTTTGTTGCAGAATACAAGCTTGCACAAGCTTCTCCCATTACACCGCTAATTGAACCGATATTAACTATCCTGCCCCATTTTTGTTTTTTCATATACGGAACAGCTTTTGATATAAGATATAACGGAGCTTCCAAATTTACTCTTGTAATATGCTCTATATCAAAATATTTTACATTATCAATTGGAGAATAAATGTACTCTCCTGCATTATTGATTAAAATATCAATATTATTATCTTCAATATACTTACCCAATTTTTCTAAATCAGACTCTTTAGCAAGGTCACAGACAATGAAGTTTTTGAATTTTTTAAGCAGGTTTTCATTTCTGCCTGTTGCAAAAATATTGCCATTTAAGCTATCAGCTATAGCTTTACCAATTCCTCTTGTTGCACCTGTAATAAGTATATTCATAAACACATGGTATCACGAAAATAATTATATAACCTTACGGATTTGATGCAGACACACAGACTATATCATTAATGCCTTCTTTTTTTAGCGTTGTTATCATCTCTTCAAATGTGGCACCTGTTGTACAAATATCATCAATTATAAGTAATGGCAGGTTAAGATTATTAGAAGAATCAACACTAAAAGCTGATGATAAATTTTTCATTCGCTCTTGTCTGTTCAACTTATACTGAGGCTTAGTATCTTTTATTCTGTAGATTAAATTTGGATTATAAACATTATTGGTCAACTTACAGAATTCTTCTGCAACAAGATTCATATGATTGTATCTTCTCTTTTTTATCCTGTTTTTGTGCAAAGGAACAGGAATAACTTGAAAGGTTTTATTAAGTTCCAGTTTATCAAAATATTCAGCCATAAACTTTGCAAGATAAAAAGCAAGTTCTTTTTGCTTATGGTACTTTAATCCCCTAATTAGTTTTTGCAAATTTTGTTCATATACTCCGCACGAATATATATCAACACCTTCTATGACTCTATTTGCTCTATAATCATTAAACAATAGTTCATCATAACATTTTGGGCACATTTTTATAGAATATTGTGATTTCCCACAAAAATAACATTTTTTCCTGTAAATTAAATCTAAAAGAGAAGTCAGAAAATTTTTCATATCGTTAATTATAACATATTTATGATAGAATGTTAGGCATAAGAAAAGAGGAATTTATGACAAAAGGCTTAGAATTTGATCCGGGTTTTGCACCATTTATACTAACTTTTCAAGGAACTTTAGAGTATTTGTATCTTGATATTAACAGATTCAAAAACTTGTCACAAAAGAAAATGAAATTCAGACAATATTACAAAAAATTCCTTGATATTTTGTATAACAATCTCGGTTTTTATATCGGATGCTTAATGTGGGCAGCTTATACAAAAACACAACCAGAACAAGAAATTTTAAATAATCATTGCTTAGGTCAAGAGTATGATGAAGAAAAAAATATTTCAGAAACTGAGTATATGATAACATTTGTAAGATTATTTCCCAAGGATATGAAATACTTTCTTGGAGAAAATTTCTCTTTTGAACCATGGGTTAATGAAATTTTAGAAATGTATAAAGAGTTTTTGATTGTTAATAAAGGCTTTGTAGATACAAAAACAAATACAGACCTTGTTCTTCCAAACAATATAAAAACAGAAGGCGCAGAAGATTTTAAACAAAAAATTGATGAAGTTATTAAAACACAAGACTTATCAAAACTAATTGAGTATAAAGATTTAATCCTTTGATAAAACTTTGTTTATTTCTTCTTTGACTTCAGAAAAAACACTGTTCCAATCACCTATAGATTTTTGGCGGAAGAGCCTTACACTATCGTACCAATCACAAATACTCAAATCTGTATGCCATCTCCAATTGACTTCGTATGGCAGCAATATCCAGCAAGGAATACCCATTGCACCAGCAAGATGCGCTAGAGAAGTATCATTACATATAACCAAATCCAAATTTGCAAGCGCTGTTGCAGTTTGATGAAAGTTTATCAAATCTTTTCCAATATCAGTTACACCATTTAATTTTGATGCCGCTTCTGAGCCTTCAAAGGTTTGGAAAGAGTACCATTTGATGTTCTCTAAATTCGTTAATGTATTAAACATCTCGGTAGGAATAACCCTATCTTTATCATAATATGTATTTCCCTGCCATTTAATACCAATTTTTATATCATCATTATCAAACCAGCGTTTTCTACATTCTTCCGTACTATCTTTTGAAACAGTCAAATACCCTTCTGAATAAGCAAAAACATCTTTCCCTTTTAAACCTAATATATAAGGTAAACTCATAAGAGGAATATGAACATCAAATTCTAAATTCTCTTCCGGAACGAAAGTATCATAAATTTCACTTATTCCCAAATGTCCATTGTTTTTGAACAACAGAGAAAGCGGTTTTGATGTAATAAATATCATTTTTTTACACATTTTTGCTACAATCGGCAAATAGCGTGCAAACATTATTGTATCGCCAAATCCTGCTTCATAATACACAAGAAGTGTTTTTTTCTTTATATTCTCACCCTTCCACAAATTATCTTTTCTGACTTTATTCGGATAGGACTTGTTTTGAAGTGCAAAGGCCGTTTCTCTGCATAGTCTTTTCTCAAAATATTTTAATCCTTTATCATAATCCTTAATGCGCATTAGAGCTAAAGATAAAAAGTATTCTGTTTCGTCATCATTTGGTTTTAGTTTGTTACAAATTTTCATTGCTGAAACCGCATTTTTAGTTTCTGCCTCAACACTGTAGAGATGTGCCAAATTAAACCACGCATCATAAGAAGACGGATCAATATTTAAAGCTTTTTCGTATAGTTGTATTGCTTCTCTGTTTCTGTTCAAATTTTTACAAGCAAGTGCGAGATTGAACAACAAAGAAAAATTATCAGGATAGAGTTTTAAAACAAAATCTTTTTTGCTTATAATTCTTTCATAATCGTTGTTTCTTATATATGCTTGAAAAAGTGTTTCGTAAAAATATGCCTGTGGAGAAAGCTGAATAGCTTTTTCAATAAAATCTATTGCCGTACCAACTTCAGATTGCTGAAGTTTTAAAACACCAATAAGATTATAAACTTCAGAATTTTTGTCATCTGTTTTAAGCACTTCTTTATAAGCATTTTCTGCTTCTTCCAAACGCCCTTGCTGATGTAAATCAAATCCTATATTTATCAATTCTTCTGTCGTAGACATATTTCCGCTCTTTTTTTATTTTTTATTTAATTCGTAAATTAATCCGATTCCTTGTAATGTCAATTCTTTATTAACATAATCTAATTTTTGTTTCATATATTTTGATACCAAATCAATGTAGCCGCCGGTACCAATTATAGTAACTTTTTTTAAACCCATTTCTTTTTTACAATCAGATAAAAGTCCGTCAATTGCAGCAGCATGCCCTCTTATAACACCGGAAAGAATACAAGTTTCAGTATCAATACCTATAACATTATCTATTTCTGCAGGTTGAATTTGTGGAAGCAACGATGTATTGTTAAATAGTGATTTTAGCTGTGTGCCGACCCCCGGCATTATAATTCCGCCAGAAAAATTCCCTTTTTTATCTATTATTTCAAAAGTTGTTGCAGTCCCCGTATCAACTACAATTGCAGGTACTCCATATAATTTTAATGCAGCATAAGCATTTGCAATCCTGTCTGCCCCAACAATTTCCGGATGAGGAATATCAATATTTATACCAATATTAATTTTTTGGTCTAAAAATATAGAGTTTACATGAAAAACATTATCTAATGCATATTTAACAATATTACTCAGCTCTATACAAACAGATGAAATCATACATCCTTCTATTTTAGTTTCTTTAAATAACTTTTTAAACAGCCCTTCATAATATTCTTCAGAATAATCTTTCTGCGCTTGAAACCTATATGTACTGTACAAATTCTGATTTTTCATCAATGCCACAGTTATATTTGAATTTCCTATATCAACAACTAAATACATATAAATTAAGCTCCATAATTTGCGAGAGTATCTTCTATGAGTTGTTTCATATCATCTCTATAAAATTTTGGAGACATTATTTCACAATCCGTATCATATCTGAGAAGTCTTGAAAAAAGTTCTTCTTGCGGTTCATCTTTATTGATAATTACCTTTATACCATCTTCAAAAGATTTCAGTTCTTCATTCTCTCGTAATTCATACCTTTGCGCTAATTTATTTTTCAAGGCATAAACAACTATTTGTTGATTTTTATAAGGATATTTGTATGATTCTTGCAAAATTTCTATTCCCGACAACCTATTCCAATCAATCATTCTTTCGCGCTTATTATATACTTTGAAAAAGGTTTTATTTTCAGTATAAACTATACTTAAAGGAATACAGTCCATCTTTATATTATTTTTGAAAAGAAGATTTATTTTCCTCCTTCTTTTTATTGCCTGTTCAAATATTTCACAAGCAAACTGATATGTGTCTTTATCTACTCTGGTAATTTTTTTGTTAGCATAGCGATTTATTTTCTTTACTAAACCATCAAAAACCTTAAAACAGTTGCTTGATAATTCATTTTTTGCAGTATTATACAAAGTTTTTATCAAATCTGTTTCCACATCCGAAATATTGATTCCAAAAGGAAGTGTTGCTATATAGTATTTGTTATGTATTTTAGGAATATCAAAACCTAAGCTTCTGCAAGTATTAATATATTTACTTATAACGCTATTGTTAAAAATAACATCATCTTCTTTTGTATTAAGCTTATCAACAATTTCTTGCATTGTATAATCACCTTCCATAAGTAATTTTAAGGTTTTTAACACCTGCATTGAAGATAAATTTTTCTTTAAAGATACTTTGCTAGCCATTATAAATTTCCTTCATTTTTTTCAAAGTTTCAACAATTTTTTCTTTCAAATCCGTTGGTTCAAGCAAAATACAAGAAGAGCCAAAAGATAATATCCTCTGCATTGCCAAAAATTCGTTATGATACTCTCCTTCTATTAAATAACCTTTTTCATTTTTTTCAATAATTTTTTCATTTTCTTCAAGTCCTGCAACCGTAAAGTCTTTCAAAATAAATTTTGTTTTTATTTTTTCTGAACTATAATTATCATCGTTTTCTCTTGCGGAAGTAATTGCAACTATGCGTTTTATATGCAGCATTACTGCCAATTTTTTATTTATATCAAAACCATAAATATAAACTTTATCGTTTTTAAAACCTAATTTTTCCGTTGCAACCTCCATTTTTTCTCTTTCGTTTGAAGCAGGAGATTTATACAAAATTGTCAATATTTTATGTGCTTTACAGTATTTGTTATATTCTCTGATTTTTTCTATATTATGTGATTTTAATGAACATAACCCAATAAGAGATTGTTTTATATCCTCATTTGCCACACATCCGGCAAGTTTTTCAAACAACTCGTCATATTGAACCAAAGTTTCTATATCTGTTTTGTTTTTTATTTTTTTAAATGTTTTTTTGAGAATATCAATTTCGTCTTTATCTATTTTCAAAACAAAAGGATGTTTTTCTAATACATATTTAAAATCGGTTTTCTTAGATGCGCGTGATATTTCACATCCCATTGCTTTTAAAGTGTTTATATCTATACGCAAAATATCATATGAATTTGATTCATCCATAATATTCAAATTAACGAATAACCGTTTTATTTCTTCCAAAGATCTTGGAGCTTGTATCAAAAGTCCCAGTAAAACTAAAGAACGCACTCCCGTCAAAGAAACTTGACCTAATTCGGACTTAACTGCCTGTTTAAACACAACATCCTCTTTTCTTTTAAAATGTTATTTTTTATACAACATATTATCAGTCATTTTCACATAAATTCAATAAATGTTCAAGAACTTTTTCACAATACTGTCTATCGATTGCACTGAATAAAAGTACATCTCCTGAAAGTTTCTTTTTTATATCAGATAATATTTTTAAATGTTTACCTCTTGGTACATAATCAATTTTTGTAACAATCGTTATAATAGGCAAATTGTATGCCTCAACCCATTCTCTCATTTGAAAATCATTTTTTTGGATTTCATGTCTTGCATCTATAAACTGGATAAGGGATTTTATCTGTTCTCTTTTTAATAGATATTCTTCAAGATTTTTTTGCCATCTTGCCTGAGCTTCGCGAGAAACTCTTGCATAACCGTATCCCGGAAGGTCGGCAATAGTGAACAAGTCAGAAAAATTAAAAAAGTTTATTAACCTTGTTTTTCCGGGGGTATTAGAAGTTTTTGCAAGTTTTTTATTGTTTGCAAGAGCATTGATAAAAGAAGATTTTCCAACATTTGAGCGTCCCAAAAGAGGAAATTCGGGAAGTGAAAAATCAGGACACTGAGAAAGTTTTTCCGCACTTATAACAAAATTAGCGTTTAGTTGATTCATCCTTTTCACCCCTTAAATCTACTTCTTTTTTTATATCTTTTCTATGTGTTACAAGCGAAAGCAGATTATACAATTTTTCATTATTTACAACTGTAATTTGGGTTTTTTTGTTTATCATACTTACATCAATTGACGGCTTTTGCTCAAAAATATTTCCCGTTTGAACGCTTACAATTTGAATAAGATTATCTCTTAGTATACTAAGGGGTTCTTTTAGGTATGTTTCAAAGGTTTTAAATATATTCATAAATCTTTATCTGCTTTTATTCCGACTCTAACTATTGTATAATATTCGGGAGAGAATGTAAATATGAACGAACAAGATAAACAATATATAGAAGATTTTAAAACATACTTAAGTGTTGAAAAGAATTTTTCCGAACACACTCTTAGCGCATACTGTTCCGATATTGTCAGCTTTATCTTGTGGCTTGATAATACAAGCTGTACAGATGTTAACTTTGACAGATTGCGTGAATACTTGCATTTTATTCAGAGATTTGAATACAAAAAAACAACAATTGCGCGTAAAACTGCATCTATAAGAACTTTTTACAAATTCTTATTCAGAGAAAAATATATTGATTCAAACCCTGCTCTTTCATTATCTGCACCAAAGCGCCCAAAACCTTTACCAAAGTTTCTCACCCCTGAAGAAGTTGAACAAATTCTAAATAATGTAAAAATAGATACTCCGGCAGGGTTTAGGAATAGAGTTATCTTAGAACTTCTTTGGGCGACAGGAATGCGTGTTTCAGAACTCAGCAATCTGAACTTTGGCGACATAAATCTTGAAGAAAACGAAATTAAAGTTTTTGGTAAGGGTGCAAAAGAAAGAATTGTGCTTATGTCAAATCGAGCAAAAGATTATTTGAAGCAATACATAAATTCCGCCCGTGCTTTAATACCCGCTCCCGAATACAGAAATAACGATATTAACGAGGACTCTCCGCTTTTTATCAACAATACGGGATACAGACTTCAAAATAAGACAATAAGAAAAGTTATTAATGAAACAGTAGAACGAATTGAACTTCCCAAAAAAGTTACCCCGCACGTTTTTAGACACAGTTTTGCAACAAAACTGATAGAAAACGGTGCAGACCTTCGTGTTGTACAAGAACTCCTCGGTCACGCAGGAATTTCTAATACCCAAATTTACACCCATGTTTCCATGAAACACATGAAAGATGTTTACGAAACCGCTCATCCGCATGGGAAATAAAATTTAATTATGCTCTGTTTTTTATGATATTATTAGAAAAAAAGAGAGGATAAAAGTTATGTACTACCAAGGTCTTATAAATAAATACAGAAAATACCTGCCTGTTTCAGATTCAACACCTGTTATTACTCTAAACGAAGGCAACACACCGCTTATCAAGGCAGATAATTTGGCGAAAAAAATTGGCTTAGAAGCTAATATTTATCTCAAGTTTGAAGGATGCAACCCTACGGGAAGTTTTAAAGACCGCGGTATGACAATGGCTGTAACCAAAGCAAAAGAAGAAGGAGCCGGCGCCATAATTTGCGCATCAACAGGTAATACTTCAGCTTCTGCTGCAGCATACGGTGCTAAGGCAGGAATTAAAACTTTTGTACTTATACCTGACGGATACATAGCCCTCGGAAAACTCTCTCAAGCTATGATGTATGGTGCTGAAATTATTGCTATACAAGGTAATTTTGACCAAGCTTTGGAGTGTGTAAGAGAGATTTCCGCAACACATCCTATCACACTGGTAAACTCAGTTAACCCGTATAGAATAGAAGGTCAAAAAACAGGCGCGTTTGAAATATGCGATGCACTCGGAAAAGCTCCTGATTACCATTTTATACCTGTAGGTAATGCAGGAAATATTACCGCATACTGGAAAGGATATAAAGAATATCACAATGCCGGTATTATTCCTCATTTACCTAAAATGATGGGATTTGAAGCAGAAGGTGCTGCTGCAATAGTTAGAGGGGAAAGGATTTATAACCCTGAAACACTTGCTACCGCAATCAGAATAGGCAATCCTGCAAGCTGGAAACAAGCAGAAGCCGCTCGAGATGAAAGTAACGGTAAAATCGGATGCGTAAATGATGAAAAGATAGTTGAGGCTTATAAACTTTTGGCATCAACCGAGGGCATACTTTGTGAACCCGCCAGCGCTGCCTCTGTAGCGGGATTAATCCAATCAAAAGAATTAGGGCTTGTCAAAGAAGGCTCTGATATCGTTTGTATTTTGACAGGAAACGGTTTAAAAGACCCTGATAACGCAATCATGTATTCAAACACCGATGTCAAAAAGACTTCATCAGACCTCAATGATGTATTGAAAGCAATGGGTATATAGGGGTAGGGGTAAAAAGTATTTGTCAGGTGAAACCTGACCTACATGAGTAAATATTGTTTAATATTTATATTTTGTTGAACCGATTTCTAATCTTTCTGAATAACCACAATCAATTAACCATTGATTTAAATATTCTTCAAGCTTTGTTTCATCTATTTCTATACCATTACCTAAGTCAGAAAGCATTATACATCTATGAGCTTTATTTCTGCTATCGGGTAATAACATATTATATTTTTGTTTATCTTTATCATCAGCATTTGCATACAACCGATATGCTAATTTTAAAGCTCGTCCTTCGCAAGCTCTTTCTTCACTCTGTGTATTTTGATTTGTATTCAAATCGGCATGTTTAACTTCATGTAATATGAGTTTTACAAAATAGCCTACATCAGGTTTTAGAGGAATATCCGAATTTGTATTATTAAATGCCTCTATTACATTTTGATCGTTGTAATTAATATGTATTCGTCCAGCTTGTTTATCCCACCTTGCAGAACCATATTTAATTGACTCATAGTTAATAGAATTTATATAATTTATTTCATTTTGCGTTAATCCAAAATTTTTTTTGTTATTTATTAATATTTGTTTAGCATTTTCAACAAACCCTTGACAGTGTCTTTTATACTCTTCTACTTTTTCATCTTCGACTTTCCCTGCTAAATCGACTTCTTCTAAATCAGGATTTTGATTTGCAACTGATGTACTACTTTGTGTACCGTTATTATCTTCAACTTCAATATTTTTATGCAAAGCATTATTTACCAAATTAACAATTCTTTGCCAACACGCTTTTGAAAATTGTATAACTGCTTCTTTATGAACTAAATAATTATTACTTTTATCAGGTTTATCACTGTGATTATTTGAAACTTGCATATTATTAGGATCATCAAATTCGTTTATAATTTGTGTCCAAATACTTCCTAATTGTTTACATTCTTGATTACTCAAGCCCAATTCTTTTTGAATACCTTGAGTTATTCCGCCACTTTGTATTATAAATTTTCCATCTGTTTTCATAATTGTTCATAATATTTATCGGCATTATTTTTTTTAACTTTAGAAGAATTTGAGTATAATTTAACAAAAATTTACAATAAGATTTTGTTATAGTAAAATTACATGTAGGTTAGGTTCCACCTGACAAAAACTTAAAAGAAAAAAGGTACAAAAATGAAAAGAGAAGAGTTTATTAAAGCAAAAAGAGTTGTTATAAAATTAGGCACAAATATTATTCGAAACGAAGACGGCGAGGTTGCACTTTCCCGTATTTATTCATTTATTGAAGATATTTCAAAACTGGTAAAAGCAGGCAAGGAGGTTATTCTTGTAACCTCAGGCGCTGTCGGTTTAGGTAAAAAGAAGCTCAATCTCGACTCAACCGCTGACGAAGGGGTTAAGCAAGCCTGTGCAGCAATTGGTCAGAGCCGTCTTATGTCATTCTACGAAAGCGGTTTTGGAGTTTATGATATTCCGATTGCTCAAATTCTTTTGACAGAAGATGATTTTTCACTTCGTCACAAATATTTAAGTCTCAGAACAACAATGAATAAAATTCTTGAATTCGGTGTTGTACCTATAATTAACCAAAATGACACAGTAACACCCATTCAGTCAGGTTCAATAAATTCGGGAATGAAAGTTAATTTTTCCGACAACGATAAACTCTCAGCCCTCGTAGCGAGCGAACTTGACGCGGATTTATTAATACTTTTGACTGACATAAACGGACTTTACACCTCTAACCCGAAGGAAAATCCTGACGCTGAATTAATCAAAGAAGTTGAATCCGTCACAGAAGATATTATGGCACTCGGAACCGATGCCTCGGAAGGCGGCAGAGGCGGTATGAGAACAAAGCTTGAAGCCGCAAAGCTTGTTACAAGATTTGGCGGAAAAGTTCTTATAGCAAACGGAAAAATTCCTTATATAATTAACAAAATCTTTGACGGAGAAGATTTGGGAACTATGTTTTTGCCGGCAGAAGGCAGTCTTGCAGACAAAAAACGCTGGATTGGTTATGCCACAAATATTTTTGGCGGTCTTGTCGTAAACGAAGGCGCGAAAAAGGCAATATTAGAACAATTCTCAAGCCTTTTACCGATAGGTATAGTCAATGTCATTAACGAGTTTAAGCAAGGTGAAGTCATTTCAATTATGGACGAAAATAATGTTGAATTTGCCCGCGGAATGGCTAATTACAGTTCAGCAGAATGCAGAAGAATCGTAGGCTCGCACTCAAACGACATTGAAAACATTTTGGGTTACAAAAACTACGATGCAGTAATTACAAGAGATAACATTACTGAACTTATCTAAGTTTATCCCTCGGCTAAAACAATTGTAAAATCACTACCTACAGAGAAGTTTTCAGTCGGGTCATAAACAAATTGCATCTTATTTAATGCAGGCATTTTTTTCTGCAAGTGATTAAAGAAATCCATTGAAACAGCATTTTTATTAGCTACAAATCTAGTGTGTGAAAGGTGCGTAATCTTTAAAGTATTAACTTCATACCCCAAATTTAACAGCTCCTCTTTTATAGCCATAGCCTCAGCCTCTTTTAAAGGCGAATACATGATTCCCGCTTTAAATTGAGTAACATCAGCACTAATTCTATCTCTGTATATCATTCTATCAATTACTTCCTGCGTTTTTTGAGGATCTAAAATCCAATAACTGATGTATCCTTTTTGGTTTGGTGCTCCGGGGAGAGTAGCTATTTCTAACTTATTCTCATCAACTCCTCGTGCAAATGCTGCATACTGAGAAAGTTCATAAAAACTCATATCCGTTTTAACATATGTATTACAAATATTAAGAACTTCAGGTATCTTTGTTATAACTTGTGGAGAATGCAGTTTTTCAAACAAACTTTTCATAAACCATTGTTGGCGCTGTGTTCTACCTATATCTCCCAAACCATCTTTTCTGAATCTTAAATATCCAACAGCTTGCTTTCCATTTAGAATGTTTTCACCTTTATTCAAATCTATATGTAAATGCCCAGCCCAGTCGTGATACTTCATCGGCTTTTCTACATATATAGGAATACCGCCTAATGCATCTACAATCTTTTCTACAGCTTCGTCATGTACGATAATATATTTATCAATTTTGATACCAAAAGTTTCTTTCAATGTCTTTTTAACAAGATTTACTCCACCAATTGCGTGAGCAGAATTAATCTTCTGAACACCTTTGTTATCAGCCAAATAAACCTTACTGTCTCTCGGAATAGAAATCGCTTTAACAGTATGTGTTTTAGGGTCAACATTAACTATCATTATTGTATCAGAACGAGTACCTTCCCACAAATCTGTCCCCGCACCATTTGAATCAACTCCCAAAAGCAAAATATTTTGCCTTCTCGGAGAAAACGGAACCTGAAAATCATTTCTTCTCTTAAATTTGAAAAATCCGTTTGCTGAATCTGCCTGTTCATTAAAAAATTTATCCATGAGATAAGAATTCTCAAAAACAGTTACACAAACAATTACAGCGCACAACAAAGCTAAAACTATTGTAAACAAAAGCTTCGCAAAATTTGATGTACCTTTTCTTTCTTCTCTTATATGTTTCAGGAATTCAATATATTCTTCCTGCTCATTATTATTCGCTATTTTCATTGGATTTCTCTTTAAATAAATTATATTTTAACCACAAGGTCAAATCAAGGGGGGGGTAAAGGGGTAAATGTAAAATTTATATTGTATTAGAACTACAAGTTGGATGTTGTAGAGAGGGGAATGGTAAATGTAACTTATATTAAATAAAAAGCACAGAAAAATCTGTGCTTTTTTATTTATTTTGTTTTGTATTATTAAAATTTAGTGCAAATATTTAATATTCATATATACTGTACAAATCGCAAGCGAAATAGTTACAACCAATATACCGTATTTCAAGAATCGCATAAATGTAATCGGATGACCTTCCGCTGCTGCATTTTCAGAAACAATAACATTCGCTGCAGCACCAATAATAGTAAGGTTTCCGCCCAAGCATGCGCCAAGAGATAAGCACCACCAAAGAGGAAATGCATATTCAGCACCCATAACTTTTTCCATCTCCACAATCATTGGTGCCATTGTAGCAGTATAAGGAATATTATCGATTACACCCGATATCAAACCTGATGCCCATAGAATAAGCATTGATGCCGCCTGTTGAGAGCCTTGAGTTACATTCAAAATCCATTCAGCCATGAGCTTTATACCACCTGAAGCTTCAACACCGCCGATAATTATAAACAAGCCGATGAAGAAAAATATTGTATTCCATTCAACATCTCTCAAAATATCAGTGGGTTTTTCAAACAGTAAAAGCACGCTCGCACCGAGCATTGCACAGATACAAGTTTCTATATGAGTAATATCGTGAGTTACAAAACCCAAAATAACAAGACCTAAAACAATCATTGAACGAACCATTAAATTCTTGTCTGTGATTGTTTTTGAGTTATCCAAATTTGCAACCTCTTGCATTTTTTCAGGATCTGCGTGAAGTTTTTTGCGGAAAATAAGAGTTAAAACAATAATTACCGCAATAAGAATTATTGCAACAACATCTGTCAAATTCCAAATAAAATCCATAAATGAGAACCCTGCAGCACTACCGATTATGATATTTGGGGGGTCACCGATTAATGTAGCCGTACCACCAATATTTGATGAAAATATTTCAGTCAACAAATATGGCAGCGGATCAATCTCCAACTTTCTTGCAATAGCAAAAGTTATCGGCAAAATAAGAATTACTGTCGTTACATTGTCTAAAAATGCGCTTGTAACTGCAGTAAACAAACCTAAGGCTACCAAAATTCTTATCGGATGTCCTTTTGTAAGTTTCAAAAGCTCGTTTGCAATCCAGTTAAACACACCACTTCTTGTTGAAATATTTACAATAATCATCATTGAAACAAGTAAAAATATTACATTGAAATCAACAAAGTTAATGAAATAATGTGGATTTAAAACTTCATTCGCCATTTTTGTTTGGCTTACCAAACCCAAAAGTATTGTAATACCTGCTCCCAAAAGTGCAATTGTAACTTTAGGAATTTTTTCAGTCGCAATAAAGATATATGCAAGAATTAAAAGTCCTGCAGATATCATTACATTATGCGCTGACACAAATGCATGTATCATTTCCATAATTTTCTCCTCTCAAAATACATTAGTTTAATAATAACATAAACAAACTAAGATAATAAGCTCAATTGTTTAGCAAAATGTTTTTTAAGAAAAGACGGTCTGTGATATTTTGTAAGTCCGTATTTATCAATCGCATCAAGGTGTTCTTTTGTAAGATATCCCATATTTTTTGCCCAATTATACATAGGAAATTCTTCATGTAATTTTAGCATATACCTGTCTCGGGTAACTTTTGCCAAAATACTGGCAGCAGCTATTGAAGCAGACTTTGAATCACCTTTTATAATAAATTTTTGGGGATAAGTATAATTTCTTATTAATTTATTTCCGTCTACAAGCGTTAAGGCATTTTCTTGCATTATTGCAGAACAAGCTATATTCATAGCTTTTAGTGATGCATTCAAAATATTTATCTTTTCGATTTCATCAACTTCAACACAAACAATTTTATTTTCCGTATTATTTAAAATCACATCATAAATAGACTCTCGTTTTTTAGGGGTAAGCTTTTTAGAATCGTTTAATATTTCCAAATCTTTAATTAAACCATCTGTTAATTTATATTTACCCCCGCGAAAGTTGACCGCAGCAGCAAAAACCCCGCCCGCAGCAGGACCACGCCCAGCCTCATCAGTGCCTATAATTGTTTTATTAAATTGTTTATCAAAATCAAATAACTCTATAACTGACATTGTATTTTTATTAATTAAAAAGGCCGACTTTAAAGTCGGCCAAATTTATATTTACTCCTATCCGATAACAGGCTGAACAAATGTTCTTGCAGCTAGGTCTTTATCAAGCATTAATAAAGCTTTTTTATCGTCACCGATTAGTTTTAATGTAGCTAATAAACCGCCAACATTTGCTTCTTCTTCAACTTGTTCTTTTATGTACCAATCAAGAAGATGAAGAGCAGCTCTGTCTTTTACTTCTTCCGCAACATCAGCTAAATGGTTAATGCTTGATGTAACGAATTGCTCGTGTTTAAGAACTTCTTCAAAAATTTCAAGAGGAGTTGTACCTTTAAATTCAGGTTTTGCAATAGCTTCAAGCTTAATATTTCCCCCTCTTTCGTCAAGATAATCAAACATACCCATGCCGTGAGCGTGTTCTTCCTGAACTTGAACATTAAACCAATTTACAAAACCTTGCAAATTCCATTCCATAAATTTTACTTTCATTGCAAGATACAAATACTCAGAATAAAGTTCCTTGTTGATTTGCTCATTAAATGCAGCTTCTAATTTTTCACTAATCATACTTCCCTCCTTATGTTTATTCATAATTTTAGCACAAAAAAAAATCGGGCTTTTGCCCGACTTTTATTTTTTAAATCTTTTTGCTATTTTGTCATAATATTCTGTACAAAATGTTTTAACAGACTTGCACCAATTGTAACAAGGTTCTGTTACTTTCCCTGAATTTTTCAGTAAGTCTCTTAATTTATCATTTTTGATGTATTCTACGGCATTGTATTTGTGCGCCAAGCCCAAACCTCCGACAACAACTGCTGCCAAAGCGCCTAATGTCAAAAATGTTCCGAAGAAAGAGGATGATTTTTCTTGTTTATCCATATTACCTTTGAAACATACCGTATCTTTATCTAATGTTTCAATCCTTGGAGCTTGCTCTCGCAAATAACCGCAGCTTCCTGTTGTTTCATGAATTGCATTTGGCGGCTCCGGCAATGGTTTCCCTACAATATTTCTTCTGTTAGATACCGACCCTGTGGTTTCTCCACTGTTACCATAAAATGATACTGCCATACTAACCTCCAATGAGTTCTACACCTATATCATGAAAAACATCTTTTCCAGTAAAATTGCGCTTTTGAACATGTTTTGTTACAAAACTTAACACACAAAAGCAATTTAATAATTTGATATTTATTTTTGTTTTTGTTTTAATAAAGTTATTGATAAATTAATATACAATTGACATATGCCGATGTGATGGAATTGGTAGACGTGCCAGACTCAAAATCTGGTGTAGGCAACTACGTGTCGGTTCGACCCCGACCATCGGCAAATTTTAATAGCTCCTTTGGGAGCTTTTTTAATGACTTTGTGGTCGAAGGGGAAAACCGACTTTTTCGGTTCGGCGCGAACGAGCGGAGGCTGGAGAGTTTTTGCAAAATGTTC
>CACYUI010000024.1 GCA_902777605.1 uncultured bacterium
GTTTACCCGTCTTTGGTCGAACCGTACAATTGATTAGTGAATGGAAATAAAGCTTGGGTGCTTTCTTTGGGGGGCAAATAAATTCGGTTTGTAGTATCAATACAAGATTGGAAGTAAAGCTAAAAGTTTCTTTGCTGGCAAAGAAATGAACATACAAAAAGTACATTTCTTTTAAGCTTTTTGCACCAATTTATATAGTTTGCATATTTTAAATATTTTAGTAGTACTATTTCAAAAGTTTGATTCATGATAAAATCAAATCTGGAAGGGATAGAGTATTGATGAAACAAATTTTGTTATATACTGTACTGGGTGTGTTATGCATTTTTTTAAGCTGTTTGGCTATAAATTATGATTATGACTTTTTTGCCAGATTAATAGTTGGAGAACAGTTTATAGAACACGGAATTCTTCCCTATAAAGATTTTCTTTCATATACCCCTACCCATCCTTGGTATGACCATGAATGGGGTTCGGGAGTTGTATTTTACTTCGTTCTTAAATATTTCGGAAGTGCAGGAATCTTGTTTTTGCACGCAATTTTAATGTTTGGGGTTGCATTTTTTGTTATAAAAATTCAAAGATTACAAAGACATTCTTATCCTGTTTCGTTAGTTTTCATGTCTATATTTTTAATATTATTTGCACATCTAAACCCGAACTTGATACGCTGCCAAATGTTCAGCTTTTTCTTTTTTAGTATGTTTTTATTTTTGCTGGAACATTATAGAAAGTACAATTCAAAACTTATATGGCTGATTCCCCCGCTTGTTGTAGTGTGGAATAATTTGCATGGTGGAGTTGTATCAGGACTAGGAATACTCTTTATATATTTAATTATAGCCATTTTTAAGAAAAAAAATTGGCAACAGCTTTTGTATGTTTTTTGTATTTCTTTACCATTGCTTGTAATAAATCCTTACGGTATAAAATATTTGGCATTCTTATTTTCTGCAACAACAAAGAATAGAAAATATATAGTAGAATGGTGGCCATTCTATGCTGCAAGACACTGGTTGTATTATCTTTTACCGTCATTGTACGGAATTTATGCAAGTTTCGTGTCAATAAAAAAACAACTAAAACTCAAAAAATACGATGTTGTAAAGATTTTACTGTTAACAATAACTCTTTTTGAAGGTTTAGCACATGTAAAACTATTATCACTGACAATTATAACGGCAGCAGCACTGTGTTACAAAGAAATGAGTCATGCCTTCTTGAAATATAAAACAATGCTGAAACATGTAGAAAAAAGCTTATACGCAGTAATTATAATGCTTGGTTTATCTGTTCCATTGTTTTCCCCGACATACCCCAGAGCAGCTCTGTACAAATTTCCTTTGTATGAAGTTGAATTTCTAAAAATTAACAATATAAAAGGAAATATTGTTGTTCCTTTTGGATTTGGCAGTTATGTTTCATATAAACTATACCCTAATAATCATATATATATGGATGGCAGATATGAAGAGGTGTATAACGATAAAGAGTATGAAGCATTGAGAAACTATGAGTTAGCAGAACAAAATTGGAGAGATATATATACAAAATACGATACAGACATATTAATGACTAAAAAGACGGTTGACATCTACGAAGTTTTAAAAAAAGATAAAGAGTGGGTTCATTTGTTTGACGGCAGACAGTGCGGAATATTTGTTAAACGCGATAATGTAAAAAAATCTTATATTGAACCAAAATATAATCTTGAATATTATAAACAATCAATGTTTGAAGGATTCTTTGGAAACAACTTAAGGAGAAAAGTAAATGACCAATAACCCTATGAGATATACCTGCTTGTTTGGAGGCGGGGCTGTACGAGGTTTGGCATATGCAGGAACAATAAGAGCTTTAGAAGAGCTTGGCGTTGAGTATGATATTATCGGAGGTTCTTCGGTTGGTTCTATTATAGCAGCCCTTGTTGCAAGCGGTTATAAATCGTTTGAAATAGAAAATTTCTTTATGAAAGTTAATTTTGATTTGTTTAAAGATATTCATTTAGGCTTTGGCAAAGGATTTGCTTTGTCAAAAGGCGGAATTTTTCAGGATTGGTTGAATGAACTTTTAAATAATAAATGCCAGCATTCTTGCGGGGGGAATGTAACCTTTAAAAGCGTAGAAAAGCCGCTGGTTGTTATTACTACGGATATAAAAAACTTCAAAACACAAGAATTTTCTGTATTTGAAACACCTGATTTTGAGGTTGCTCAAGCTATAAAAATTTCATCAAGCATGCCGGGGTTGATGGCGCCGTATGAATATAACGGCTCATATTTGGTAGATGGTGATTTACAAAAAGCATCACCAATGTGGCGATTGTCTAAAAATCTAAACGAGTCGGAGAGTAGAATTTTAGAATTCAGACTTGAGGGTGATTATAGTAAAGATGAGAATAACCCGATTTCATTTATAAATACCATATATAGTTGTGTTACTGATGTTGCAACAGATTTTGTTTCGGAGCTCTATTGTCAAAATGACAGATACGATTGCATAAAAATTGATACAGGAGATGTATTCTTTGCTGATTTTAATCTAAATAAAGATGCTCGAAGAAAGCTTATTAACCTGGGCTACGAACAAACAATGAAATATTTTAAAAATATACTTCCCAAGAAAAAAGAAAATTTAATAGAAATATATTCTTCTATCATCAAAGATTTAAAAAAAGCAAGAAAAGGTTTGAAATCAAACAATGTAGAAGAAGTTCAGTGGTGGTTCGGAAAAATTTTCACAACACTTTGTGAAAACAAAGAACTTACTGATCCACTCATCTATAAAGCGATTGTTGACTTGAAAAATAATATCGTTAATAATACATCAACGATACTTTTCTTCCATACCAGATTTAAAAATCAAAAAGATATAGAAGAAGAAACTGATAAATTGGTAACAAAACTAAGTGAAAGATTAGCAGATTTAAAATTATATAATCAGATAATAAAAACTCCGTCAAAATCGGTTGAAACCATTTCTGACACAGGCTTACAGTAGCAATTTTTCCCGCTTCAAATTGTTAAGTTTTGTAAAACTTTGCTCAAAAAACGGGTGTTTTTGTAATATTTCTTAATAAAACTATTGAATTTTATATATCGTTGATATATCATAAGTATATAAGGATTGTATTTGTTATGTGTTGCCCCATCAATTCCTTATAGATATGTGTTATCAAAAATATACATTTATAGGAGTTTAATTATGAAAGATCAAGTTATCAGTATGAAAAGAACAGGTGTTACTAATCCTGCAAGAGAAGGTTTTGTGTCAGTTTCTTCTTCTGAAGATATGAGTGCTTATTTAAGAAAAGCAAACAGTTTTAAATCTTTAACAGCAGAAGAAGAAAAGGAATTCTCATTGAGAGCAAAAGGAGGAGATAAGGAGGCTAAGAAAATTCTTGTACAATCTAATTTAAAATTAGTTTTGACAATTGCAAGAAAGGCAATTCATGTTTCAAAGCTTCCGATGGTTGACTTGATACAGGAAGGGAATTTAGGACTAATGGTTGCGGTTGAAAAATTCAATCCCGAACTTGGATACAGATTTTCAACTTATGCAACATGGTGGATTAAACAGGCTATGTTCAAAGCAATTTCAGAACAATCATATTGCATGAAGATACCTGTTTATATCCAAGAAACATTGTCAAAGTTTTCTAAGGTTAAAGCTGAGATGGAAAGAGCTTATAACTGTCAGGTTACAAACAAAGATGTTGCAGAAAAAATGAACATTGAGCCTGAAAAAATTGATACTTATTTGTCAGCTTACTCATCAACAGTTTCAATTGAAGGTACTTTTGATGCAAACAACGGAAGCGAATTAAATGTTGCAGATGTATTAGAAGATGACAAAACTTCAGTAGAAGAAAACATTGAGTACGAAGAATTGAAGAAGGAAATTTCTCAAATTGTGTCTGTATTGAAAGAAAGAGAACAGGCAGTTATCAAGATGAGATTCGGGTTAGAAAACTTTGCAAAAACAACACTCGAAGATATCGGAAAAATGTTTGGTGTAACCAAAGAATGCATCAGACAAACAGAAATGAGAGCATTAAACAAATTAAGAAACAACCTATCGACAAGTTGTTATGCTAATTAGTTATGTGGAGAGAGTAACCAAAAAGCAGTATAAAAAATACAACAATACCGCAACTACCTCTCCCCTTGAGGGAGAGGGGTGGGGTGAGGGGTTAAAATATTAGAAATTTAAGTTTTTGTACACCAAGTCAAATTTACAAAAATAGTGTATATCCTACAATAAAACTATTGATTTTCGCCTTTGATATAGTAAAATGGGGCATGTATAAGTAGGTTTACTTAAAGAAGGAGAATTTACATATGGAAACTTATGGTATTGAAAAATGGGGAATCACATCTCCGAGTGAAGTTCACAGAAACTGGACTCCTGCACAACTTACAGAAGCAGCTTTAAGAAGAGGCGAAGGCAAACTTTCTGAAACAGGTGCTTTAGTTGTTACTACAGGAAAATACACAGGTCGTTCACCTAAGGACAAATTCATTGTTGATACAGAATCTATTCACAATGATATTGCTTGGGGCAATGTTAACAGACCTATTTCAAGAGAAGCATTTAACTCAATCAGAGATAAAATTGCTAACTACTTGAACGGTAAAGAAGTATTTATTTTTGACGGTTATGCAGGTGCTGATAAAAAATATACTCAAAAATTCAGAGTTATCAATGAACTTGCTTCACAAAACATGTTCATTCACCAATTATTAATCAGACCAACCGCAGAAGAATTAGCATCATACGGCGAAGCTGATTACACAATCCTTTGTGCTCCTGGCTTCAAATGCGATCCTGCTGTTGACGGAACAAATTCAGAAGCTTGTATTGCAATCGATTATGAAGCTCATACAATCATTATTGCAGGTTCACAATATTCAGGCGAAATCAAAAAATCAGTTTTCGCAACTATGAACTATGTTATGACTAAGAAGAATGTTCTTCCGATGCACTGTTCAGCTAACATGGATCCTGCATCAGGTGAAACAGCTGTTTTCTTTGGTCTTTCAGGAACAGGTAAAACAACTTTATCAGCTGACCCTGCTCGTAAGTTAATCGGTGATGACGAACACGGCTGGTCACCTGACGGTGTATTCAACTTTGAAGGCGGCTGCTACGCAAAATGTATCAACCTTACTGAAGAAAATGAACCTGATATTTACCACGCAATCAAATTCGGTTCTTTGGTAGAAAATGTTATTATGAATGACGAAACAAGAGAACTTGATTTTGCTGACGGTTCTTTGACAGAAAACACTCGTGTAGGCTACCCTGTTAACTATATTAACAACGCAGCAATTCCTTCAAAAGGCGGAATTCCGAAAGTTGTTGTATTCTTGACAGCTGATGCATTCGGTGTTCTTCCTCCAATCTCAAGATTAGATAAGAATGCTGCAATGTACCACTTCGTAACAGGTTTCACTTCTAAGCTAGCAGGTACTGAAAGAGGTATTACAGAACCTGTTCCTACATTCTCAACATTGTTCGGCGAACCATTCATGCCAATGGATGCTTCAGTTTACGCTAAGATGTTAGGTGACAAACTTGACCAATACGGGACTAAGGTTTACTTAGTTAACACTGGTTGGGCTGGCGGCTCAGCTTCATCAGGTGCTAAGAGAATGAAACTTGCTTATACAAGAGCTATGGTTACAGCAGCTCTTAACGGCTCATTCGATTCTATCGAATTCAAACACCACGATGTATTCAATGTAGATTATCCTACATCTTGTCCTAATGTTCCTGCTGAAATGTTAGATGCAAGAGGAATGTGGGCAGATAAACAAGCTTACGATGAAGCTGCTAACAAGTTGGCTACAATGTTCAACGATAACTTCGCTAAGAAGTATCCTAACATGCCTTCAGAAATCGTAAACGCAGGTCCTAAACCAATGAGTTTGGTATAAATTATGCACCCTCCCCTTGAGGGAGGGTCGACATCTTTGATGTCGGGGTGGGGTTTATATTATTAAAAAAGGTGCATCAAATGATGCACCTTATTTTTTGTTTTGTTGGGGTGGAAACCCAAACCTACAAACTCATTTACCCCCCTCATTTACCCCCCTCATTTACCCCCCTCATTTACCGCCTTCATTTACCCCTCGTATCATTTTATTAGATTTATCGTACCATTATGATACGATATTAATCAAAAAAAAGTAGGTTGGGCAATTTACGATTCACGATAATAATGTATAATATCCTTATAGAAGGAGAATATTATGAAAATTTTATATGTAAACGCATCCGTAAGACCTGATTCAAGAACAAAAAGAATTGCAAGATACCTTTTAGACAGAATTCCTGCCGAGAAAAAAATTGTTAATCTTGGAGAGGAAGATATACGACCGTTGAATAACGAGCTTTTAGAGCTTAGAACAAGACTAACTGCAGAAAAAGAGTTTGATAATGCAATCTTTCATTATGCCAAAGATTACGCAGAAGCTGATATGATAATTGTTGTTGCACCGTATTGGGATTTGTCTTTTCCTGCATCTCTAAAAAACTATATAGAAACAATAAATGTCAACGGAATTGTTTTCAGATACACTAACGAAGGAAAAGTTGAAGGCTTGTGCAGGGCAAAAAAACTCGTTTATTTAACAACATCAGGCGGTAAAATTATCTCTGACGAGTTTGGATTTGGGTATATAAAAGAACTCGCTCAAAAATTCCACGGAATAAAAGATGTAGAGTATATAAAAGCAGAAGGACTTGACATAGAAGGAGCTCAAGTAGAAGAAATTTTGCAAAAAGCAGAAAAAAATATCGATAAAATCCTAA
This sequence comes from uncultured bacterium, assembly GCA_902777605.1. GTDB lineage: Bacteria > Cyanobacteriota > Vampirovibrionia > Gastranaerophilales > Gastranaerophilaceae > CAG-196. The sequence goes on from CACYUI010000024.1 coordinate 6,817, forward strand.
GCGATATTAATCAAGCTTAACTTCTATTTCAAATTTTCTGTTCCAGGGGTAAGTGTACTTTGCATGAATTGGGATGCCCAGCTTTGAACTTATTATTTCTTCGTAAGGAATCATAAGTTCTGATATGTCGCAAGACTCTGAAATTTGCCCCCTAACATTCGCTTGATATGCCCAATCGTCTAAATATCTGACTGCTTGCAGTTTTTTATATGCGTGTTCATTATACTTAAAGGCTCTGTATTTAACCTTAACTCCGGCAAGCAGACTACCTAAACTGTTAGCACTCGTGTTCCAAGCCGAATATCCGTAATCAGGAAGCTTGTAGTTAAGAAGTGTTTTGACAAACTCGTTATCAGCTCCGTTTGCATATCTTACATCCGCTACTGCAAACGGTTTGTTCGGAACTCTGTAACCCCATTTATATGGTTCTGTATCCCAGCCCATAACATGTTCACCTTGTTTTTCTTTAAAATTGTTTATAATAAGTACAACATCGGCTTCCCATTGAGAATCAACAACTGTAAATCCTCCAAGCTCTAACTGCCCGAGAACGGACTGCTCTATTGATACATCTTCGTAGTTGGAAATCCTGTCTTTGTATTCAGGCTCAATAAATTGTGGGTAAATATTAATTTGTTTTGGTATTGCGCGAGCCAACAGTGTTAGCGGTATTTCGTCCGCTCCGGTTTTTGTAGTTGCGCCCCAATTTTCGAGCATAATAGATTCAGAAACATTAAACCCAAACTCTGCACAATCGTCTTTTGAAAAAATAAGAGTATCAAAAAGCCCCTCGCTTTGCCAATCAAGATAGAGCGCATTTATTCCGAAGTTCCTTTTTCTTGTGTTTAAATAGTCCTCTAAAATTTCCCTCGGAATATCGGTTTCAATAGGTTTTTTGTATTTGCAAGAATTGAAAGAAAATTCAAAAATCTTCTTGCCCCACTCTGACCAGTATTCTTTCTCTTCTTCGTTGACATTGTTATTAGAAATTCGCATTATACTTGAAAAAGCATAAACTTTTTTGCCTCTGAGTATCGGCTTTAATCTTTCTACTCTTGATTTTATCGTATCAAAACTGTCTGTTATTCTCCTTGATGGTATTAATCCTCCGTACGCAAGAGTATCGAGAGATAAAACCATACAATGAATATCTTGCGGTAAATCTTTTAGCCAGCCAAATAAACCTTCAATATCTGCAGATTTTGTTAAACTGCCAAGCATTTCTCTTGGCGGAATAAAAAGCTCAATCGTTTCGTCAATAGCGCAAATATCTTTTGCTAAATTATAACAAACAGGTCTGTTATCAATTGGTATAAAGCATATCTTCATACTCTTGATTGTATCATATTGAGATATACTTTGTAAATTTATGATAAAATACAAATATGATTAAACTAATAGCAACAGATATAGACGGAACTATTTTGATTCCTGAAGGACAATTTACTCAAGAAGTTAAAGATTGTATAAAAAAACTCGATTATAGCGGTATAAAAGTTGTACTTGTAACAGGAAGAATGAATGCCGCAGCACAGCTTATCGCAAAAGAGCTCGGTTTAAATAGCCCTGTAGTTTCTTATCAAGGCGGACTTATAAAAGAAAACGGCAAAACGCTATATGAAAGATACTTAACTGAAAATGAAGCAGAAGAAATAATAAAATGGAGCAAGGAGGAAAATATTCATCTGAATTTGTATAACGATGATATCTTATACTCTGAAACTGATTGCACGGAAATTCAACGATACTGCAATAATCAGCATACAAACTATGTCGTTAAACCTTTTTCTGAAATCAAAAAAGATAAGGTTAATAAAATTTTAGCTATTGATTATAACAATCCTGACAGAATAAATTTGTACGAAAAAGAGCTGCCAAAGATATTTCCGAACTTATATATAGTTAAATCTACACCGTATTTTTTGGAATTTTCTAACCCAGAGGGTTCTAAATATTGTGCGGTAAAATTTTTGCAAAAATATTGGAATTTAAAAGAAGAAGAAATTCTAACAATAGGCGATCAAAATAACGACATAGCACTTCTTCAAGCAGGCGGTGTCAAAATTGCAATGGGAAATGCAACGGATGAACTTAAACAAATAGCCGACTGGGTTACTGATAGCGTACAAGAGAACGGATTTATTAAAGCAGTAAAAAAATATTGCAATATGCAGTTTTAGCTTGTAGGTTGGGTGAAACCCAACAATAAATAAAAAAAAGCCCTTTCGAAAAGGGCTTGCGTTGTATGTTACTTAAGATTGTTTTTTGTTAAACTTGCTTTTAAACCTTGTGCCAAATCGTGCCTTCCGCTTTTTTCGTATATTGCAGTCATTGACTCTAAAAATTTTAAATTATCAATATTTGGATTTGATTGATTTACCGGTGCAGTATTTACCGGTGTTGTGTGTTTTTTTACCGTTTGTTGAACAGGTGCTGTTGCAACTGCCTGTTGAACTGCTTGCGGATGAGTAAATGCATGATTCATTGCTTGTTGTTGTCTTGTAAGCGGACTAACATATTGCTGCAATCTCGGATTGTGGAAAGTCGGAGCCTCTTGTTCGTATGGATTTTGACTTTCTCTTTTGTACGCATTAATTCCGTAGTTAACAGTTGTATATGGTTTTTCGGGAACTGTAAAAGAATTTCCTAAAGGACTCAAATTCTTATACATATCCATTTCGCGTTCTTGAATGCTTGGAGTCAAACCTATCTTCATTTCAGGTTCTCTGCGTTTAAAGAGTCTTACTAATGCATAACCTAAAAGACCTACTAAACCAAAAGAAAATATTTTATTTAGAGTTTCTGATGCACTGTCTTTGATATCTTCGCTCATACCATTTGATTTGTTAACAATCTTGTCGAAGATAGAGCTTGTTTTTGGAGCCATATCTTCTCTGTAGATTGGTGCATAACTGTCCATCGGGCTACTTAGTTTTACACTTTTTGTTTCTTGTGTATTCTTAACAGGAACAACAGGAGCAATAGAATCAAAAGTTACGCTTGCGCCTGCTGCATTTTCAGCCTGAAAAAATAGGCTTATACCGTTATTTGTAGGTTCAACCATTACCGTATCAACATTAGATACATTGTTATAAACGGTGTTTAAAGTTTTTGATGCCCTAATACCTTTCATGTCCAAAGTAATTTTATTAGGTGCTTGAACATTCTTCTTTACATCAACTGATTTGTCAGCAGTAAGAACAATATTGTATGAATCCTTAACAGGAACAATCTCAATTGATTGTAAAACATTATCTTCTGCACAAACTGTGAGCATAGATAAAATTAAACCAATAAATAACAACGCTTTCTTCATAATACTCTCTCCCTTGATATTAGTGTACAAGATTGGCATGCCCATGCCATCAATCAAGGGATTAAATTTTAAAGTGTTGTCTATAGACCATCTGGTCAATAGAAAATTTGTATAATTGCAAAAATAAGCCCCCTTTTTAAAGGGGGTTGTTGATTAGTTGATATTTTCAGTGTAATTTATTTTATTAATTTAAACCTAATTGAGTTCTGTAGAAACCGTTTGAAGCTATTTTGTTTTGGATTAGGTTGTTACCTTGAGAAGAAGCCATATACATACCGCTTAACTTATCAAGTCTAGCTGTTAACTTTGTTTCAGGATAAACTCTTGATGCTGATTTAAGTCTTATCCAAGTTGCTGCTTCTTTTTGTGTAGCAATTGTTTCTTCTTCTAAATCTGCAACTCTTTTTGTGTGGCAGCTTTCGTGAGCTATAAGGCAAGCAATTTGTTCAACAGGAGCATTTTTGTACATAGAATTAATCATAATAACTCTTGAACCGTATCTGTTGTATGTGCTTACCGCAAAAGCTTTGTTAGTAACTCCGATTGATGACATATCTTCAAATGAAACTCTTACGCCATATCTTTGAAGGCTTCTTAAAACATCTGTTTCACCTGCTTGTTCTAACATATTGATTGCTGCAACAATTTTAGAATCTGAAGAAAAATCTGTTGCTCTGTAAGCGAATGCTTGGTTTAATGTCAAAAATACAAATGCTGCAAATAATACTAAAACTTTTTTCATAACACTGACTCCTTTTATCAACTTTTTCGTAATCAACTTATGTTTGTGTTTACGGAGCGGTTGTCGAAATCTTGAGGAAAAGCATCAGTGCTTGTAACAAAACTTAATATTTGCAGCAAATAAAAAGCCAAAACGCTCTATTTTTAAGCATTTTGGTTTTAATAAAATTATGTTAAGAATGTTAAGCAAATAAAAATTAGTTTTTTCTATTTTACAAAACTTAACAATTGTATATTTTTATGCCAATTTATACAAAAACGAATCCCCCAAAAACAATATGTTAGTTTTTACTAATTTTGTAATAGGTTTTATTATATTATTTTTTGCCTAGCCTTCTTCTTTCAAAAGCAATATTGCAGAATTAATTTCTTCTTTCAGGTATTCTAATTGTTGGTTTATATTTTCAGGGTTATAAATCGAACCGCTTTCTGAATAAGCCAGATATTTTTGATAAACTACGGCTTCGCGCCTCAATGTCATTATTGATTTTGTGTACCTGTTTACTTCCTGCAATTTTTTAAATGACTCATAGTAACCTTCAGGTTTGTCGTAATATTTGTCTGCAAGATAGTCAATATTAATAGTGAGCAAGTTTGCTTTTGTGATAAATAACTGCAAGTTTTCATTATCTTCAATACAGTCATACAGTTTTTCAAGCATTGGAATTATTGCATTTGCATCTTTAGAATATTCTGATACCTTATCTTTTTTTTGAATAATATCAACGAATGCAGGGTTATCTTTAGGTACAGGCTTTAGCTCGGCAGGATTATCAAATCCCGGTTGAGATTCAAAAGCCGGTTTACTTGTCTTTGTTTTAGGAACTCCTTGTCTGCCTTCTCCAATATTAGGAAGAGTTCCTGCATACCCTTTTCCTTGAAGCTCCTGCTCTAAAGCTTTATTTTTTTTATTCCAAAAGAAAGCGTGCGAAGGCAGAGCAAAACTCATTATTATTAACAGTGCGACAATCTTCTTCATATTTATATTATAGTTATTATTATTAAAAAATCAAAATTACCCGATTTCTTTTATCCAACCTTCAGGAGCTTCTATTCTGCCCATTTGAATACCTGTTAATGTATCATAAAGCTTTTGTGTGACTTCACCCATTTTTTCCATACCTGATGGAAACGAAATTTCTTTGCCATGGTCTACTACTTTGCCGACAGGAGAAAGAACGGCTGCAGTACCGCATAATGCGCACTCTTTAAATTCAGACAATTCTTCTTTATATATTTCTCTCTCTTCTGCTTGAAGTCCCAAATATTTTTCTGCAACATACATCAATGATCTTCGGGTAATCGAAGGTAAAATAGTTGATGATTTTGGTGTTACAACTTTATTATCTTTTGTTACAAATATAATATTTGCTCCGCCGGTTTCTTCTATTTTGGTTCTTGTTGCAGAATCGAGGTACATGTTTTCATTATATCCTTGATTATGTGCATCAACTATTGCATGCAGGCTCATTGCGTAATTAAGTCCGGCTTTCACATGTCCCGTTCCTAAAGGAGCAGCTCTATCAAAATCAGGAATTCTTAATGTGATTGGTTTTGCACCTCCTTTAAAATATGGGCCTACAGGAGCTGTAAATATTCTGAATTGGTACTCATTTGCAGGCTTAACACCCATAATCGGGTCTGAACCAAACATATAAGGTCTTATATACAATGTTGCTCCTGAACCATAAGGCGGAACCCAGTCTATATTTGCTTTAACAACTTCTACAACTGCATTTACAAATCTATCTTCCGGAAATGGAGGCATTTCAAGGCGCTTTGCTGTATCTGCCATCCTTTTTGCATTCAAATCAGGACGAAAGCAAACTACTTTATTATCTGCGGTTCTATATGCTTTAAGACCTTCAAAGCAAGTCTGTGCATACTGTAAAACACAAGCACATTCATTTAAAACTATATTGGAATCTTTTGTAATAATTCCGCTATCCCACCTTCCGTCTTTATAGTTAGAAACATAGCGAAAATCCGTTTTTGAGTATCCAAAACCCAAATTACCCCAATCAATATTCTTTTCCATATTTGCTCCCTCCGTTAATTATATTATATAACAAAAAGAGGGTGTCAAAAAGGTTTTAAAAGTTATGGCGATTCTTCAGGGGTAAATGGGTAAAGGAGTTCAGAATGACGGAAATTTTGATTAAATAAATATTTAATCAGCTGGATTGCCACGGGCTAATCGCCCTTGCAATGACGCTCTACCAGCAGGCTTTGCCTCATGTCATTCTGAGGCTGATTAAGCCGAATAATCAAGCTTTTTGTACAATGTTATGATATTATTTCGCTGTATTCTTCGGGATTATTTAATAAATCATAATTTATTTCGTTTTCGTTATCCGCAATAGCCGCGCAAACAACCGCATCAGAAACTACATTCAACAAGGTTCGCATCATATCTGTAATTCTTTCTATTGTGAACAAGAACGCAAACCCTGCAACCAACTGTTCAGGACTTAAGCCCATGCCGTTAAGAACAAGTGCTATAGTTATCAATCCTGCCCCTGGAATTCCGGCACAAGTTGAAGATGCTACAATTGCCAAAAGTGCAATTTGAATAATTAAGAATGGGCTTAGTACAATACCGTATGCTTGAGCCAAGAAAATAACGGCTATTGTCTGCAGCATAGCAGTACCGTCCATATTTAATGTTGCTCCTAAAGGAAGAACAAAACTTGATATCTTATGAGAAATTCCTCTCTTTTCGCAGCAAGCAATTGTCAAAGGAAGTGTTGCAGATGAGCTTGCAGTACCAAATGCAACCATCATAGCCTCTGCCATTGCTGCATACAACATCATAACGGGAACTTTTGAAAATATTTTCAAGAATATCGGATATACAATGAAGAATTGAATAGCAAAACCTATTGCCAGAACTCCCAAGTATTTTGATATACTTGCAAAAATATCAATACCAAATGATGAAACAGCAGTTGCGGTAAGAGCAAATACACCGGGGGCTGCAAAAGCCATAATCCAATCCGTAATCTTCATTGTTGCCGCAAATATTGATTCAAAAAAGCTTACAAACGGTCTGTTGATTTCCCCGACTTTTGCAAGTGCTATTGAAAACATTAGCGCAAATACAATAATCGGAACCATATCACCTTTAGCTATTGATGACAACGGATTTTGCGGTATAAAACCTAAGATTATATTTAACAGATTTCCTCTTTGTGACTCTATTGTAGCTGCGACTTGTGCTTGAATATCACTTGCTATATCAGATGTGATATAATGAGCCGCTCCCAATCCGGGCTGCATCCATACTGCAAGTATTGCACCGATTGCGACTGCAGCAAATGTAATAATACCGTAATACAGAACCATTTTTGTTCCGAGTTTACCAATTTGTTTGCTATCACCAACACTTGTTATACCGATTACAATTGCTGAAATTACAAGAGGAATAACAATCATTTGAATTAGTCTGATAAAGACCTGACCAACAAATGTTAGTGTATTCATTAGGACTGCATTAGGGTGATGGTGCATCCATATACCAACAAACACACCAAGAATTAGGCCTGCAAAAATATGCCAGTTTCGTTTCAAGCCTAAACCGAGTGCTATTAACACTTGCATATAAAATTTCATATAAAATCCTCTCTTTGTACTTATTTAACCCATTTATTTTACAATTTTTTAGGATAAATGTAAATACATAGCTTATATGATTAAAAAGGGGGTGTTGTTTATTTCTCTATAACGCTTTCGCCTGCAATTTTTTCGCCCTTTATTATATAGCGTGCGGTTTCGGTTTTCATAAGGTGGTTGTCTATTAATGAGTGATATTCCAGCGTAAGAGTATTAATGCCGGAAAACTTTCCATCCTCGAGTCTTATGGAAACTGTATCAGTTAGAATTTTATTATCATATGGCGCTTTTTTTGAAAATACTATCAAGTTGCCTTCTACCGTTCTTAGAGATATATCAGCATTCGCGCCTGTAAAAGGGTTATTTAAAGTTATTATGTCGCCAACTCGTGACAAGTTCCACATATCTACGCTCTGAGGTTTAAATGTTTTATAGCTGTTTGTGTCATCCAACTTTGCAACCACACGCCAGCTTCCAAAAAATGCTTTGGGAACTTCATTAACCGATACTCCTGCTGACAAGGTCATATCGTCAGCTTTTACAATTATACAGGACAAAAATAATAAAAATAGGATGGCAAAAAATCTTTTCATAATCTTATTATAATGAGTTCTTTATAAAAGTCTATGGATTAATTGTTTACCACCTCACCCTAACCCTCTCCTTTTAGGAGAGGGAATACATTCCCCTACTTTTTTACTCCGTTTCGGTTAATGTTTAGTCTAATATTTTTACCCCTGTAGATGAACCGCTGTCATAGTCGCTATATCTGTACCCGTTTCCCCACGGAGAAGAGTATGTTGTATATCTTCTATTGCCATAATTTGACGGTGTATAACTATAGAAGTTATCATCAAGTTCAGGTGTATATCCTGTTAGTTGTCCCGAAAAATAATTGCCGATACTCCTCAAAAGTGACGGTTTTTGATAAGTATTTATGTTTGGTCGGGATAAAATAGCTGAGCGTACATTGTCATACCTGGTGTCAAAATCTCCCTGCTGCACAGCCCCGAAAGCTTGTCTTTCCAGTCTTTCCAATCTTGCAAGCTCGTTTTCTCTTGTAAAATTTTTGTTGTATATATACCTCTCAAGTTCGCTTAAATTGTTTGAGTATTGGTTATAATACCTTCTCTGTGGGTAATATGGTTGTCTGAAACGGTTTTCCTGAGCATAGTAATTGTTATAATAAGGTGAGTGAATATTCCTGTAATACGGATTTTGAGTTACTACTGTTCTTGATGCAAAAGTTGGCAGGCAACAAGAAAAGATTAAAAGTGTTAAAAAAATTTTGTACATAAACCCTCCTCAACTCAAACATGAAATGACAAATATCTGCGTTTTTTAATTGGTCATGTTGGTAAATATTTCAATTATCCAGTCAAATTGTTAAGTTTTGTAACAATAATAAAAACATGTGAAATTGCATATTTTGTATATACTTTATATACATGTAAGATTAAGATAGGAATAAAAGATATGACTAATTTATTCGGAAATGTTTACAACAACCCAATGATGTATACTGCGAGCGGATGCGGTTTTACTGGTGCCGGATTTGATCCATATGGTAGTCAAGCTTTAGGCTACAACTTGACAATGGGCGGATTAAATATGCTGGGCGGAATTCTTAATGGTAGCATCAATTCTTCTGAATCAACTCATAAGAGCAATGACAAACCTGCTGAAACAACAAAAACAAGACTTGCTGAAATAGATGCAGAAATAAGTGCATTGGAAACAAAAAAAGAAAACCCTGAAAAAGAAATTGATGCTAAATATGATAAAAATATAACAACAGCTTCTAATGCTGTAGATAAAGCTATTGAAAGAAGAGGTACTCTTGATACCAGCTTAACAACACTGGAAGGTGAATTGAGAGAACTAAAAGCTAAAGATAATACAGACGGTTCATACACAAAGGCAATTCAAAGAAAAGAAACTGAAATTAGCGAAAAACAAGCAGAATATGATAAGCTTAACGGAACAGGCGAAGGTTCAATTGCAAAATTAAAAGAAGCAAAAGCTCAAGCTGAGAAAGATAAAGCAGAGGCAATAGCTGCTAAAAAAGAAGAAATACAAGCTGAGATTGATAAATTAGAAAAAGAAAAAACAGAACTGGAAGCACAACAAAAGGATACAAACTTTAATCAGGTACTTGATGCCGGTGACGGAAACGGTGTTTCAAGATTATTCAGCCCTAAAAAGCGTCAAATAAATAATTTCTCAGATGCAAAAAATGATTTAGTAAAAGCAATAAAAGCAGGTGATGCAGAAGCTGCAAAGGCAGCAGCTGAAAAGTTAACAGCAGAAGGAGCTTTACCTGAAAATAGCAGCAAAGCAAAAACTCAAAAGGCAATTGATTTAGCAACTAAGTATCTGGACACCAATAGTGATACTCTTAATTTAATTAAAGAAGGAAAAATTGACAAATTGACACCTGCACAAAAAATGCAACTTGGAGTATTTTAATCAAATAAAAGCGAATAAAAAGCCGACAAGTTGTCGGCTTTTTTTATTGGCAATTTTTCCTTCACCATTTTATATATTTACCCCTCCTTCCCATTTACCTCCTTCCCATTTACCCCCCTTTACCCCTTTTTTTATTTATTGTATACTGATGATTAAAGAACTGGGAGGGAAGGATGTCTGTTGTTTTAGAACAAAAGCAAGGTTTAATTGCAGGGGATGGGCTTTTGCCTGTTAAAATGGCTCAATACGCCAAAGAAAACGGGTTCGATGTTGTTGCAATATCTTTATCAAGTGATAATTACAAGCAGCTAAAAAAATATTGTTCAAAAGTTTATTCCTTCTGTCCGGGAGAAGCTTTGAAAATAGAAAAAGTTCTTAAAGAAGAAGGCATCAAGCAGTTAACCTTCTTGGGTAAAGTTAGCAAAACTCTTATTCTAAAACGACCTAAGTTCGATTCTAAGGCAATAGATTTTATAAAAAGAGCAGTAAGGTTAAATGACGATAAAGTCATGCTTATGCTTATTGAAGAATTGGAAAATATCGGTATTACAATTCTTGACCAAACATTGTTTATCAAAAATCTTATGATACCATCGGGAGTTTTGGGAAGTGTTCAGCCAACACAGGCGCAAGTTGATGATGTAAACTACGGATATTGGCTTGCAAAAGAAACAGGAAAGCTTGATATAGGTCAATCTGTTGTTATTAAAGACAAAATGATTATGGCGGTTGAAGCGATTGAAGGTACTGACAAATGTATAAGGCGCGGCGCTAAGATTGCTAAGAAAAACGCAAGAATAATAAAAGTTGCAAAACCTTCGCAAGACAAGAGGTTTGATATTCCGGCAATTGGTTTAAGAACATTAAAAACAATGAAAAAGTATAAAGCTGACTTGATTGCAGTCGAAGCTGGCGAAACTATTATTGTTGATAAAGAAGAAGTTATAAAATTTGCCAACAGGCATGGTATTGTTGTTATGGCAGTTTAGGGGTAAATATAATGTTTTTGTCAGGTAAAACCTGACCTACATACTGTTCATTAATTCGGAGAATGTTTTGAAGCAGGGTAAGAGTATTTGAAGTTTGAAATTGTATAAAAAAATGGTTAATGTTAATAAAAAGCTGGATTCTTCGACACACAGTGTCTCAGAATGACGGCAATCACAAAAACAATTGTGCCATGTCATCTTGAGGGCGTTTAGACCGAAAGATCCAGCCGTTAATTAACTGTTTATCAATTCGGAGAATGTTTTGAAGCAGGGTATTAACTGTTTATCAATTCGGAGAATGTTTTGAAGCAGGGTTTTGTATATATATTATTCAGTAAAAGAAATGGGACTTTATACATAGGTGTAACAGCGAATCTTACAAAAAGAGTATATGAGCATAAGAATAAATTTGTTAAAGGTTTTTCGCAAAAGTACTCCGTAGACAAACTCGGATATTACGAAATCTGTGATTCAATTATGTCAGCTATAGAACGGGAAAAAGAGTTAAAAAAGCTGTCCAGAAAGAAAAAATTAGATTTAATTGAGATTAATAACCCAAATTGGAATGATTTATATTATGATATAATATGAATTAGTCACGGTTAATAAAAAGCTGGATTCTTCGACACACAGTGTCTCAGAATGACGCAAGTTGAAATTGAAAGTGCCCTGTCATCTTGAGGGCGTTTAGCCCGAAAGATCCAGCTAATAATTAAAATTTATCTGTTACACAGGGGCAAATACAGTCGGCAAGCATGAATCCGTCGACTCCGCTCATAAAAAAAGGAACATATGAAAAAAGTTTTTATAATTACAGGCGAATATTCAGGTGATATCCACGGCGGTAAAGTTGCCGAGCTTTTAAAATCTAAAATATCAGATATTGAAATAGAAGGTATCGGCGGAGAAAACCTTAAAAGGGCAGGAGCAAAACTTTTCTGCGACCATTCAAAAATGGCGGGTTTTGGTCTGAGTTTAAAAATGATTATTGACCACCTTTCTTTAGAGAAAAGAGTTTGTGACTACATTCTCAATGAATATAAGCCCGATTTGGTTTTGTGTATAGATTACGGAACTTTTAATCTGAGGGTAGCAAAAAGACTCAAAGGTAAGGGCATAAAAGTTTTCCACTACATACCTCCGCAAGTTTGGGCAAGCAGAAAATGGCGAATAAAAGGTATTAAAAAATATGTTGATAAAGTTCTCTGCATATTTCCATTTGAAGAAGAAATGTACAGAGAATACGGAATTGATGTACATTATTGCGGGCATCCGTTAATAAAGCAATTGCCGCCAAAAGCTGACAGGCAGGAGTTTTTTGCAAAACACGGGCTTGATATCAATCGTCCGCTCGTTTCGGTATTCCCAGGTTCAAGACCTTTAGAACTTAAATTTTTAGCAAAAACTTTAATTGGAGGGGCAAAAAAATTACAAAAAAAGCATCCTGAAATTCAATTCTGCATCTCTCACGCTCCGAGTTTGAGTGATGATGTTTTTGATAAATACATTCAAGATACTGATTTTAAAGTAATAAGAGGTGAAAATCAGGCACTTTTAAGCGTTTCTGATGCTTTGATTTTGGCATCGGGAACGGTTGCATTAGAGGCTTCATTATATCAAGTTCCTATGATTATTGGTTATGGCGGGCCTTGGATTATTTATCTTGCGTACCTTTTATTCAGGTGCATTAAAAAAGTTTCGCTGCCGAACATTGTCACTGGTGAGGACATTGTTCCTGAGCTTATTCAAACAAAATTCACACAAAATAACATTTGTTACGAAACGGCAAAACTTTTATATAATAAAGATTACAGAAAAGAAACCATAGAAAAATTGGGACATGTAAGAGCCAAGCTTTCTGATAAATATTCTGCAGAAGAAGTTGCAAATTGTATTGCTAAAGAGTTGAGAAGTTGATAAAACCCTCTCCCTAGCCCTCCCCATAGGGGAGGGAAGAAGAGAATGTCCCCCAAAGGGAAGGAAAAAGATGATGTTCACTAAGAGAAGGGGGTAAGAGAATGCCATCTCAAACGAGGAGAATGTCTACTTAGGGAGGGTGAAAAAAGAAAAAGGGCGGCTATTTGCCACCCGTTAATTTCTACAACCTTTTCTAACCTTATATTCAATTTACATATATATAAAGTATTTTTATTTTAAAAAATTGCCTTTTTTCTTAATTATTTTTTAAAATATATTTTTTTGCGCAATCAAACATAGAATTTACAAGTTCAGAATTAGCATAAATATTCATGCCTGCACTCTGGAGAGCTTGTTTCATTCTGTTTTCCCAGATAGAGTAAACTTCTTCAGATGGCATATTAAGAGTTTTTCCTATGAGTTGAAGTTCTTTATAATCAATCGGTACAGGAAGAGCTCCTCTTAGAATATCAACTACATCCAATCTTTTTCTGCGAGGGAAAGATTTGAGGAATGATATTATAGAGAGTTTATTTTCTTTCATATATTCTTTTATTGTTTCAACTGCTTCGTCAATTAAAATTGGTTCTTGCGGGATTCTGTACTCTTCAAACTCGTCAGGCTCAACCTCCATTACTGTTGCGATACGCTCAATGGTTGTTCCTCTTGTTGAAAAAGGAACCGTTTCATCAATGAGGTTGTAAACATACGAAAGTGTTACTCCTATCATTTCGGCAAAATCTCTTTTGTGCAGAGCATTTTTTGTGAGGAATGATGCAACCTTTTCTGAACTCTTTTGGGGTATTATTTGTTTTGTTTTCATTTTTTAACCTCTCTTTTGGATTTGTACAATTTTAAGTTAAATTATTTTAAAATTTTTCATAACCCTACTTTTTCCGACCGACAGATTAATTTATAAAATTTTTAAAATACGAATTATAATTTAAGCAAAATTTATTTTTAGGAGTTTATATAGATTTATAGGAGAATTTTTATGGTAAAAATTGCGAAAATTTCACAAAATATATTTCCGAACATTAAAAAACTTAATAATAAATATGTAGACGATATTATGCTGGAAAGGACTTCCGCAGGAATAGTACCTCTTGCATCAGGCGGGCTATTAGGGATCGGAATGGTTTCCAATAAGTGTAAAAACTTTTTTAATACACTGGAGAACAACTATTTTCAATTAAAAACAGATCCTAAAACAGACGAACCGTTTGAGCCTGATATTTTTCAAAAAACAAGTGCAAATCACTTATTCTTAGGTGATGATGTAATTGTTACCGCGCCTACGGGAACAGGAAAAACGGCAATAGCTGAGTATGTCATTACTAAAAACTTGAGAGAAGGCAAAAAAACTTTTTATACAACACCTTTGAAAGCCTTAAGTAATGAAAAATACAGAGATTTTTACAAAACCTACGGTGAAAACCTTGTAGGACTTTTAACAGGTGATACCAAAATTAACACAGATGCGCCAATTTTAATAATGACAACAGAAGTATATAGAAATATGGCAACATCTTCGTATTTTAATAAAAACAAAAATTTACCGAATGATTTAAAAACCGTAATTTTTGACGAACTTCAATATTTAGGGGATATAGATAGAGGTGGTGTTTGGGAAACATCATTAATGCTCACTCCTCCTGAGGTTCAAATATTATCGCTTTCGGCAACCGCTAAAAACGCAGGTGATATTAACAACTGGATTGCTAAAATCAGGGGGCAAAAGGGATTAAAAATTAATATTGACGGAAATTACCATACAAATCCTTCTAACAAGCCTAGAAATATTTGGGTAGATGTTCCGTCTGCAAATCGTCATGTACCTTTAGATATCAAGTTAGAGCATGTGCAAGCTGATAGCGGGAAAAAATCAGGAAAACGAAATGTTAAAAAGAAATTTTCTGATGATTTTCAAAATTCAGTCAGCGCAAAAACAGGTCTGTCAACTTACAAAACTCTTACCGCAAAACTTCGTTCCAACGATAAGCTTCCTGCAATATATTTTATATTTTCCCGAAAAGACAGCAGGGGTGTTTTAAAATACTTTGAGGAGTATGGCGACAGTTTGACAACTGCGGATGAAAGAAAAGAGATAGAAAAGATTATTGAAAAATATAAAAATCAAAACAAATATCTCGGAGAAAGTTTAAATTATGATGCACTTTTCAAAGGATATGCCATTCATAATGCAGGAATGTTACCTTCTCAGAAAGAATTGATAGAGGAGTTATTCCAAAAGAAGCTATTAAAAGTTGCAATTGCTACAGAAACTCTCTCTGCAGGGATTAACATGCCGGCAAAAACGACAATAATTACCTCTCCCAGAAAACCTGCATCAACTCCTGATGAGCTTCATGACGGCAAAAGAAACCTGACACCTAACGAGTTTCACCAAATGGCAGGAAGAGCCGGCAGAAGAGGAATTGACACGCATGGTTACTGTTATCCGTTAAGCTGCAACACTGAACAAGCAAAAGTCTTTGATGAGCTTAAAAATTCCCCGTCAAACAATATCGAAAGTAACTTCAAGTTTGATTTTGCTTTTGTCGCAAATTACATGTCTAATTATGAAGGAATGGACGAAGTTAGAAACTTTATTGCAAAAACTTTTTATATTCAAGGTGACGAAACTAAATCAAAGGATTTAGTAAAAGAATTCAGGGTTAAGCGCGATATTCTGAGAAACAACGGTTTTGTTGAAGGCAAAGATTTAACACTGAAAGGTGAGTTAATCAAGCATTTGAACGGATATGAGCAAATTCCTGTTATTAATTTTATATCTGCAAAAGGATTAGAAGATGCAAACGAAACAGAGCTTGCCGGTTTAATCGGAGGAATGGCTAACATAGAATACAAAGATGCTTTAAAAACAAAAGATATGATTTTTTCTATTGAAAATGAAAGTGATTTGATTAAAACAAGAGCCGATGAGTTAAATGATATTGTAACAGAATATTCTGACAATGTTTCCGATATATTACCAAATACTAAAATAAAATTAAATCCAAACTCAATAAATCATTTGTATCATTGGGCAAAGCTCAATAGTGAATGTGATAATGGAAGAAAAAACTGGAAAGAGTTATATTCAGGAGAGTTTAAAGATACAATTCGCGATGAAGGAAGTTTGTTTAAAGAAATAACGGCAACTGTTGATTTGATGAAACAAATTATAGGTGTATGCAAAGTTGGAGAAAGTTTGAGTTCTTCTGATGAAGAAAAAAACTATTATGCTAATTTAAGAACAAAACTTTTGAGGACAATAAATCTACTTCAAAAAGAACCTATAATTGAAGAATAATTTAGTTTATATGATATAATTATTCTATGAAAATCAAGAGATTAGGGCTTAAAAATTACAGAAATTGTGCTGATATAAAGTTGGAATTTCCTACTAAAAAAACACTCATTATAGGAAAAAATGCGCAGGGTAAAACCAATATTTTAGAGAGCATTTATTTTCTATCTGACTTAAAAAGTCCAAGAACTTCCGTAATTTCTGATTTAATAAAATTTAAGGAGCCGCAATTTGAAATAAGTGCTGAAGTTTTAAAAAATGACACAGACATTGAACTTGATTATACTTACACTGCTGAAAAGAAAAGGGAGTTGAAAATTAACAAAGTTAAATCTACTCCAAAGGATTTCAAGTTGGTAGTTAAGACAGTACTATTTTCAACAAAAGATTTAATGCTCTTAAGAGGCGCTCCGGAAGATAGGCGCAATTGGTTAGATAGGGCTATTTCACAGATTTATCCCGCTTATGATGAAAGATTATCAAAGTATGACAAGATAAGAATTCAAAAAAATAATCTTTTGAAGAATGAAATTATTGACGAAGCTCTTTTAGACATTTACAACGAACAGTTAGCTATAACAGGAGCTAACATAATATATTTGAGAAAAAAATTCTTAAAAGAAATTGAAAAAATTGCAGCTCAAAAGCACAAGCTTATAAGTGAGTTAGAAGAATTTACGCTCAACTACACCTGTCCGAAAGATGAAGTGGAAGAGATTTCTGACTACTTGAAACAAGAGCTTATAGAAAGAAGAAAAGAAGAATTCGGAAGGCGGCAGGCATGTGTCGGACCGCACAGAGATGATATAGAATTTATGATAAACGGTTTGGATGCCACAAAATTTGCATCTCAAGGGCAGCAAAGAACTCTTGTTCTATCACTAAAACTTTCTGAACTTGAGATAATTAAAGAAAAAACAGGATTTTATCCGATTTTGCTGTTAGATGATGTTCTTGCGGAGCTTGATGACAGAAGGCAAAATTATCTTTTAAAATCAATTGATGACAATACTCAAACCATAATAACTTCTGTCGATACTCTATTATTTGAGCAAGAATTTTTAAAAGATGTTACAATCTATAAAGTAGATGGCGGTAAGATAGAATAGGGGGATATATGATTTTAGTTACAGGCGGTGCAGGTTATATTGGAAGTCATTTGGTGATGGCTCTTTTAGAACAAGGAAAAGATGTTATCGTTTTTGACAGTCTTGAATTGGGGCATATGGAAACTATTGAAACGCTGAAAAAATATGGAAATCTTAAATTTATAAAAGGAAATTTAAAAAACCTCGATGACATTCGAGGAGTATTCATGTCAAATAAAAATATAGAATCAGTTGTTCACTTCGCTGCTTATTCTCAAGTTGGGGAAAGCGTTAAAAATCCACAAAAATATTATTACAACAATGTTTACGGAACGCTTAATCTCCTAAATGCTATGTTAGAATTTGGAGTCAAAAAAATTGTATTCTCTTCAACCGCCGCAACATACGGAGAACCTGTATACACTCCAATAGATGAAAAACACCCACAAAGACCTATAAATCCCTACGGAAACTCTAAACTTATGGTTGAAAAAATTATGGATGATTATGACAAAGCCTACGGACTAAAATCCGTTCGCCTTCGCTATTTTAATGTTGCAGGTGCTGACTCTGAAGCCAGAATAGGTGAATGGCATGAACCTGAAACACATCTTATACCAAATGTTTTGAAAGCTACTGCCGACAAGACTTTTAAAATGTTCGGAACAGATTACGACACTGTTGACGGAACATGTGTGAGAGATTATATAAATGTTGAAGACCTTGCTAAAGCTCACATAAAAGCGCTTGAATATCTAAATAACGGTGGAGAAACAAATTACTTTAACTTAGGGACAAAAAACGGTAACAGTGTAAAAGAAGTCTTTGCCGTTTGCGAAAAAGTAAAAGGGCAAAAAATTCCGCTCGAAATCTGTCCCAGACGAGAAGGTGACCCTGCTACACTTGTTGCTGATAACTCTAAAGCAAAAAATTTGCTTAACTGGACTCCTATTAATAGTATAGAATACAGTATACAAACTGCTTATCAATGGGAAAAAGCTCTTAGCAAGGAGTAGTATGCATATCACAAAAATCAATAACACGCCTTTTAACAGAGGCATTATTCGTTTAGCAAACATTAAATCAGAAAGTCTATCAACTTATGATGCAATTAATAAGTTTGCTGATGATAAAGGTGTCAACATTTTTATTGCAAAAAATAGGCAATTAGAGAATTTACCTTATCAAAATTTATATACCGTAATTGCAAAAAAAATAACAGAATCAGAATCAAGCAGAGGAACATCTTTTGCATCAATGAACAAAAAAGTTTGTAAGGAAGAAGTTTCAGTAAAAATATATAATGCTGTTATTAATGCGGTTGAAATGCTTGAAAAGAATCTAGCAAAGGTTTAAGTTATTTGTGGCTTAAAATGCCTATAAAATATAATTATTAAAAACAGGTGCATTTATTATATGCACCCGTTTTTTGTTTTGTAATAAAACTTTTTATATATTATTTACCCCTATTTACCACTTTTTACCCTTCTTGTTTTTTGAGTGTCGGGAATGCTATTACATCCCTGATTGTAGGAGAGTTTGTCAGAAGCATTACCAAACGGTCAATACCCATACCCATTCCGCCTGTCGGTGCAAGACCATATTCAAGAGCATTAATATAGTCTTCATCAATAGACATTGCTTCTTCATCACCATTTGCCTTAGCCAGTGCTTGGGCTTCAAAGCGGTGTCTTTGGTCAATCGGATCTGTTAATTCTGAAAATGCATTCGCAATTTCCCATCCGTTAACTCTGGTTTCAAATCTTTCAGTTAGTCTTTCATTATCTCTATGAACTTTTGCTAGCGGAGAAATTTCACGAGGGTAATCAATAATATGAACCGGCTGAATTAATGTAGGTTCGACTTTTTCTTCAAATACTGCTTCTATTATTTGTCCCCAGTTCATTTGTTCGTCAACTTCAACATGCATTTCTTTAGCTTTGTCATAAGCTTCTTTTGCACTGAAAAATTCACCAAAATCAACACCTGTCATTTCTTGAATAGCGCCAATCATTGTCTTTCTGTCCCATGGAGGTGTTAGGTCGATTTCATTATCACCGTATTGAATTTTTGTTGTGCCCAAAACTTCTTGCGCTACATATGCTACAAGATTTTCTGTAAGTGACATCATTTCATTATAATCTACATAAGATTGATAAAGCTCAATCATTGTAAATTCAGGGTTATGGCGAGTATCAATACCCTCGTTTCTAAAACATCTTGACAGTTCAAATATCTTGTCGTTCAATCCGCCAACCATAAGTCTTTTTAAGTGAAGCTCAGGAGCAATTCTGAGAGTCAAATCCATATCCAAAGCATTATGATGTGTTATAAACGGACGAGCGTTTGCTCCTGATGCTTGAGTATGGAGCATTGGAGTTTCTACTTCGATAAATCCTTTGTTAAATAAATACTCACGAACTTTTTGTATGATTAAACTTCTTTTTCTTAAAGTATCACGAGTTGATTCGTTTACTATTAAATCCAAATATCTTTGACGGTACTTTGTTTCAGTATCAGACATTGTGTGATGGCTTTTTATCTGCTCTAATTTTTCTTCACTAATTTGTTTATTAGGAAGCGGAAGAAGAGATTTTGAAAGCATTGTAAATGTTGTTGCTTTAACAGATAATTCCCCTCTCGGAGTTCTTCTTATTGTACCTTTAAATCCTAAAATATCACCAATATCAACAAGTTTTAGAGTTTTAACCATATCAGGATCCATATTTTCTTTGTGTGAAAATATTTGAATTTTTCCCGTTGTATCCATAAGATCAATGAACATTCCGGTATTTCTGATTGCCATTACTCTTCCTGCAACAGCATACTCATCATTTGTTTCTTCACCTGCCGGCAAATCTTTATATTTTTCTTGCAAATCTGCAGCATTTGCAGATCTTTCAAATACATACGGATAGGGATTAATCCCTTTGTCTGCAAGTTCTGCAAGCTTTTGAATTCTTGTTTGTCTTATAGCTTCCTTTGCGGAATTTTGCGGTTTTGCGTGTTCTGTCGTTGTCATATTTATATCCTCTTTATCAGACTAGTTCTATAACAATATATTATCATAAACATATTTGTGTTAGAATAATGTTATGAAAAAAATAACATTTGGTGCTTTGCCGGTGAGAACTATACCAACAAAGATACGACCATCAGTTACACAACTAAGCCGATCTGAAAAATTAAAAAGAACTATAAAAAAAGGGATGACAATTGACAAGTTACCGGAAACGGGCTTTATTGTCGGCATGATGCTGCCAATACCTTTTACGAGTGTTATACTCCCTTCTATTGGTATAGCTATTAAATATTCTTATAAATCATTCAAATGGCTTAAAAGCAAGCAGGTTAAACAGAATAGACTTGATAAAATAGTTTAAATTTTTATATTTAATCTATATATTTTGGAAAATATATTAATATATTTTAATAATAATATATTATTATTAAGATATGAAGCCGTATTTGACAAGACGAGAGTTAGAGATTATTAAGCTGATTGCAATTGGATATAATAATAAACAAATTGCGGATAAGCTTTGTGTATCTTTGCACACTGTTAAGTTTCATATGGAAAATATCTTTAGGAAATTTAACTGTCATACTAGGTTAGAAGCAGTGATTGCTTCAGTGCGAAATAACTTGATTTCTTTATAGTTCAAAATTTTCCGGCATAATGTAAGTTTTCGATTTTATAGTTTACAAGATAGTTTAACGCTTCTTTTGGAGTATTTGCAACATAATACAGTTCTTTTGTTTCATCTTTTGCAAAACCATTATTTATTATTGAATCAAAAAATTTTGTTAAATTATCGTAAAATCCTAAGGTATTTAAAAATATAATAGGCTTTTTATTATATCCGAGCTGCTTTTGAACAATCATCTCCGAAATTTCTTCTAATGTTCCAAATCCGCCTGCAAGTGCTATGACTGCATCAGATAATTCATCCATCTTTGCTTTTCTCTCTCGCATACCTGTAGTTAGTATAAATTCTGCGCAGTCTTCCGGATTGCCGCACCCAAAATCGTACAATCTTTGAGGCATTACGCCAATAATATTGCCTCCATACTCTTTGACTTTTGAAGCGCAAGCATACATCATGCCTAATCTGCTGCCGCCATATACTATATTTAAGCCATTTTCCCCCAAAAGCTTCCCTAACTCTGCAGCATCTGCATAAAAACTGTGTTCAAGATTATTAGAAGATGAGGCAAAAACACAGATGTTTTTCATTAATTAATATTTCCTCCGATTAAATAATAATTTGAGCAGCATAATCCTGTTCCTGATTTTGTGCATTCTTGTTTTTGTACTGATATCGGATCATTTTTACAAAAAGGCTCAAATCTGTCTGAGTATATATTAAAACCAAAAACATCTTTTCCCCATACATTTGGACCTACCGAACCATTCACATCATACATTAACATCCCCATGCTGCTATCTGTATTATTGCTAAATAATTTATATGCCACAACAGAATTTTCACGAGTTTGGTAATAATCATTAAATCTATACGCACTGGTTGGATAAGTTCCGTTCATAAATGTTATTTTATAAGGAGTTATAGGTTCTTTTATTTCGCTTTTCATGGCAGTACTGAAAGTTTTTTCAAAATTATAATCATCATTGCCTTTTTGCATGTTAATTGAATACATAATATTTGCAAATTCAGTCTGAATATTGCGCCAGCGTGATGTATTCTTTGCTTGCAATGAATCGTCTAATGACAAAGGCGCCACTAAAAATGCGACTATTAAAAATATTACAAATAATATTGAAACTTCTACAATTGTAAATGCTTTTTTCATTTTTTCTCTCACTCTTTTAAAATTGCTATCCTGCCATGTCAATGTTTTGTTTTTCTTTTATCAAACCTTCATAAATCCATTCAGGTATAAAGTTTTTTCCTAAAATAATTTGACCGTTCATTATGTTAGGAGCATGAAAATCTGAACCGCCTGTTACGATAAGTCCCAAATTTTCTGCCATTGAAGAAAAATACTCTACAATTGCAGGCGAATGTTTTCTATGATATGCCTCGATTCCCCTTAAACCGCAATTCATCAATTCTTTTATTAATTTTTCTGCTATATCAATATCATATGGGTGCGCTATAACAGGTATTCCGCCTGAGTCGTATATTACTTCTACAGCATCAAATGGTGACACAGTTTTACGCTCTATATACACAGGTGAATCTCTGTGTATATATTTGCTATAAGCTTCCATTACATTACTTGTACCGCCAGCGTTTGTTATGGCTTTTGCAATATGAGGACGCCCGATACTGCCGCCTTCGGCTACCATTTCTTTTACATCTTCAAATGCAATTTTTATACCTTCTTTTTTGGCAAGCAATCTCAATATTTCTTTTGTTTGTTTAATACGAGCCTGCTGCTGAGTTTTTAACAAAGTTTTAAAATCAGGTTTTGTTACATCAGGAAAATATCCTAAAATATGAACTTCGTACTCTTTATATAGCGTATTAACTTCAATCCCAGGGATTAGTTTTAAATCAATATTTTTAGATTCTATATACTCTTTTGCTACCTGATATGATAAGACATTATCATGGTCTGTTAATGCAATAACCTGCAAGCCTGCTTCTGAAGCCAAGTCTACGATTTTTTCCGGAGAAAAAACTCCATCCGAGTAATAGGTATGTATATGATAATCACCTTTCATAACACACCTCCTTGGGTATAATGATATCAATTTGACTCATTTACCGCACCTCCTGTTATATTATTATCTACTTTTAAATTAATTCTTGCTATATGTGTTGCGCCTGTTCTATCAATAAGAACTTCAACACCATTAATCTGGGCAATCGGTGACTCTGAAATTTCATATCGCTCAGGAAGACTTGTAGAAAGTCTTTTCATTGAAGTTTCAAATTCCATACCGATTACACTGTCTACTGCTCCGCAGAATCCCGCATCTGTAATATATGCCATTCCTTCATATATTTGCTCGTCTGCTGTTTGAACATGTGTATGTGTTCCAAAAAATCCTTTTACGAGAGCATTTTCTTCCGTATTATATTTGTGTGCCAAATACTTTGAAAAACATATTTTTTCCGCAGTCGCTTCTGCATGAAAATCTATTATTATATGTTGCACACCTTCTTCTTTTAATTTATCAATTTCTTCTATCACTACCTGCCATGGCGAATCTATTGGAGGCATAAAAACTCTTCCCAATACATTTATGACCGCAAGTTTTTGTCCTTGTATTTCAAAAACTCTTGAACCGGCACCTCTTGTTCCATTCGGGTAATTTATCGGTCTTACAAGGTTTTGCGCCTCATCAATATACTCATATATATCTTTTTTGTCCCAAATATGATTTCCTGATGTAAAACAATCAATACCGCTTTCTGACAAATCAATATAATTTTTCTTTGTTAAGCCGAAACCGTGTGAAGCATTTTCTATATTAGCTATAATGAAGGGAGAAGTTGTATTATTTTTCTCAGCTTCATTTTTGAGTGAACTCAAATACGATTTAACGGCAGTGCGTCCTTGCCTGCCGGTTATATCGCCCAAAAATACTATTTTTATTGAATCATTATTCATTGTATTTTATTTTGCTATTTCTGTAGTTCTGAATTCTCTTACGACTGTAACCTTGATTTGTCCAGGATAATCAAGTTCATCTTCTATTTTCTTTGCTATATCTCTTGCAAGTTTTTGTGATGCCAAGTCGTCAAACATTTCTGATTGAACGATAACACGAACTTCACGACCTGCTTGAACTGCAAATGATTGTTTGATGCCTTCATAACTATTAACGATTTCTTCGATTTTTTGAAGTCTTTTGATGTAAATTTCTAAAGTATCTCTTCTTGCTCCGGGGCGTCCTGCGGAAATAGCATCAGCCAATTTTACAAGAACGGCTTCAATTGTATTTGCTGTAACATCATCGTGGTGAGCCTCAATAGCGTGGATTACTTCTTGTTTTTCGCCATATCTTGAAGCCAATTCAACACCAAGTTGAATATGTGTACCTTCTTGAGTTTGGTCAACAGCTTTTCCTATATCGTGCAAAAGTCCTGCTCTTTTTGCCACATAAACATTAGCACCG
The DNA here is from genome assembly GCA_902777605.1 of uncultured bacterium. Classification (GTDB taxonomy): domain Bacteria; phylum Cyanobacteriota; class Vampirovibrionia; order Gastranaerophilales; family Gastranaerophilaceae; genus CAG-196. The sequence continues at coordinate 31,355 of CACYUI010000024.1, forward strand.
AGTTCCGCAGCTAACATTCCTGCTATATGGCCAACTTCGAGAGAGTGTTTCAAAACATTTTGACCATAACTGGTTCTATAATATAGCCTTCCGAGGTTTTTAATAAGCTCTTTATTCAAGCCCATAATGCCCATATCTACTGCAGCATTTTCGCCCTCTTTCATTATTTTCTTTTCTACTTCTTCTCTTGATTTTTCTACCGTTTCTTCAATTCTTACAGGGTGAATACGACCGTCTTGAATAAGTTTTTCCAAAGCCAGTTTTGCGATTTCTCTTCTTACAGGATCAAAAGATGACAGTACAACAGCTTCCGGAGTATCATCAATTATTAAATCAACGCCTGTTAATGTTTCAAGTGTTCTGATATTTCTGCCTTCTCTTCCGATAATTCTTCCCTTCATTTCATCGTTAGGAAGTGAAACTACCGAAACTGTAGACTCAACAACTTGTTCCATCATGCATCTTTGCATTGTTGTTGTTAAAATTTCTTTTGATTTTTCAAGAGCATCTTCTCTTATCTTTGCTTCGTTTTCTCTTATTAATTGCATTTGTTCTTGTGCCAAATCACTTTTTAATTGTTCTAAAAGCATATGTTTAGCTTCTTCGGCAGACATCCCTGCAATTCTTTCCAGCTCAACAGTTTGTTTTTGAACAATTTCTGCAAGCATATCTTCTTTTTCTATTAGATGCTCTTTCATCTTATCAAGTTCTACTTCTTTATCAGTTACTTCTTGAATTTTTGTTTCTAAAACATCTTCTCTTTTATTCAATTTACTTTCGATTTGCGCAAACTCTCTTCTGCGTTCTCTTTCGTCTTCGTTTAATTGTTCTCTGTCATTATGCAAAGCTTCTTTCGCTTTTATGAGAGCTTCTTTTTGCATAATTGTTTCTTTTTCTTGTAAGTCTTTTCTTGCTTGCTCTGTTTGAAGAAGCAAATTTTTGTACTTAACTCTTTGCACAACAATTACAGCAATCAGTATTACTGATACTATAATTGCAGCTGTCAGCATTCCGTTCATGCGGCACCTATTCTCTTTCTATTTTGTATATATACACGAGACACGGGCACATATAACCTGCCCGAAAAACTATCAATATTCTTTAATAATCTTATCTATCGCATATATTTTCAAAAATTTGTTATCTACTACTATAATTTTATAATATCATATATTGCAGATTTTGTATACCAAAAATCTTAGTGAATTTAGAAATTGCAAAAAAAATTAGACAACAATTAATATATCTTGCTTATGGTTTAATTATCATAAATTTTTGCATATTTAACCAGTGCATCATACACAGCAGGAAGAATTTTTCCTTCCCGAACTTCTTTATACAAAACCAAAAGTGCATCCAGTCTTGACATTTTTTTTCTGTATACTCTTGCTTCTCTTAGTGCGCTATATTTATCAGCTATTGATATTATTTGAACCCCGATATCTGAAGATGTATTTTCTTCCGGCAAAAGAGGATATCCTGTATGTTTCAAATTTTGATGGTGATATTTTATAAGTGCCAGTGTTTCTTCTGACAATTCTTGAGTTTTTAATAGTTCATACCCCAAAGTTGAATGAACATTCATTATTTTTCTTTCTTTTGAATTCAATTTGGCAGGTTTATTTAAAATTTTTGAAGGAATTAAAACTTTACCCAAATCGTGAAGCATAGAAGCTTCCTTGAGAGAATCCGCATCAACCTTATCTTTTATCGAATCCGAAAGAATGTCATACACTCCCATTGCAATATTGCATGTTTCGTTCATATGTCCGCCGGATAGTTCTTTTAGAGCTTTGGTATCAATTGCGGGTTTGATTCTGTATCGTTTTAAAATCTTACTAATATACGGATTTGATTCAATCATATTTTTTACGATTGATTTATGAATTTTTTCATCTTTTCCCGTTTTGAGGAAAAGTTTACCCAAACAATCTTTAAACACAAAAAAACTATTGTGACTAATCTGCACAACACCTTTTAAGCTAATGCTATTCTCTCTTTTTGGGGAAAACAAATGCATATTTTACACACTATTTCTTGCTTAACATATCTTAATATTACATTATTTTTATTTATTTTGCAATAGCTTAGATTACAAACAAAAAAACTAGAGCACTATACGAAAAATTTGTATGCAGAAATCTCTAGGTTATCCAATTATGTTATTCAAAATTTAATCTTTTAATTTGTTTTAAATATTTCATTTTTAAATTTCTTGGACTTTCAAAAAATAAACTTTCTGATTTTGTTAAACATTGACCACAAGATAATTTATTCTCAATTAAAGACAAAGTACATATAAAATCTGCGACTTGAAATAATCTATATTCATAGGGTGATACAGTTCGATAATCAAATTTATCATGAAACCAAGATGAAAAAACAGATACCAAAATGTTAGCAAGTTGTTTTTGACCATTATCATAATAAATAATTATCTTATCAAATTGCTGAAAATAACATAAATTATCTTTGAGAAATGCAGATAACTTCTTTGATATATAATTATTTATATCTAAAGAATCTTTATGTTTTTTCTCAACAATAATGTTCTTATACTTAATATCAACTTTTCTCATAAAATGAAAGAATGTATTAAAAATTTTCATCCTGTCATCTTTAGCTAAAACTTTATAAACATCTTCACGTCTGATAAGTGGTGCGGTGTGAATAGCCTTTGCATCTATATTTATATTACTTAAGCATAAATCTAATGTTTCAACTTGTTCATTTATAGAGTTTGATTGTTCGTGAAGAATAAGGGTTACAAGATAAAACGGCGAAATATGATTATATTCTCCAAAATCTCCTGATTCATCAACAAAAATGCTTAATTCCTTCACTACTATTTCCCTTATTAAAAATGGCGAGGAGTACCCTCGCCTTAGGTGGACCCAGAGCATTACGCCCAGCCCAATTACATTATTTACGACTTTGCAATAAAAGTCAATAGTTACTAATAGATTTATTGATTTTTATTAATTATCCTTTTGGTGTGATTGTTCATTGTTTTGTGGATTTCCGGCATGGGCTTCTGAATGTATATCTATCCCAGAATTATTTATAATAATGTTCTGCTTGATGTTAGGTTTTTTATATAATGAATTAAAATTACATCGGCAAAATTTGGTAAAATCTAAAATGGCAATAATAAAAAATATTGAAATCAATGCTATTATTAAGCATTTAAAGATATTTTGTTTCAATATTTTATTTTTATTTTTGAGATTTAAAAATTTATCAAATAAGTTTTCTCTAGTTCGCATTTTTTCAAAAAATTTATTTAATTTTTCTTCAATAGAGTCGTTCCAACTACCTGAAATATCTCTTTTGTCAAATAATCTTTTTGAAATATATGCAAGGTTATAAAATTCTTGTTCAAATTCTTGTATATTTTTATCAAATAAATATTTTGCTTCTGTTTGCAAAAAGTTTAATTGCAATAGAATTTCTTCAAGTAATACTAAACTATCTTCTTTTTTATCATCAGCAATGTTAATAATAATAAATTTATCTGTTTTATATTCGTGTGGAACTGCTTGCCTATACTTACCTATAACATCTTGCAATTTTTGATAGTGTTCAATTCTTACTCTAAAATAATCATCATCTCTTTGTTGCTGATTTACTGCAAATTGCTTGTATGTAAAATAAATTAAACTTGATGTTAAGATAACATTTGTAAAACCTTGATTATTATTACACCATTCTATAATACACATAATTTACACCCCCTCGATGATTTGGATTTCTTCGGGGGTTAGGTTATAGAGTTTATAGACTTCTTGGTCGATTTGTCGGTCAAGGGTATCTATTTCTGATTTTATCTTGTTTAATTGGTCGGATTTGGTTTTGTACCAACTTATTAAATCCTCTTTTTGTGTTAGTGATAATTTTACCCCTTGTTTTTCAAGTTCTTCAATAAACGGATTCAAGCCTAAAGTGTAAAAAGATGTAAGATTTTGAGAAATCTTTTTTGGTTTGTATTCAAGTTCTATAAGTTCTATTGCCTTTTTCGTTTCTTCTTGTAATGATTTATTTAATTCAATCATTCTTTCGGCTTTTTCAGATAATGATTTTTTATTTTCTGATGTTGTAATACAAACAGGGAATAGTCTTAAATCCTGCAATATAACTTTTGGAAACATTGTCCTATTTGCTTTTGGATTTGTTTTTTCAAAATAAAAGGAAATTAAAGAAGAATTTAATTGTGCAAGTAAATATAGTAAATCTTCCTTATTTTGATTTTTTGATAATACATTTATGATACTTCTATTATTTAGATAAGTTTCATTCATAAATGTTGAAACTAAAGATCTTGGATATTTACTAGTAATTTCTCTTATTAAAATTCTAGGTTGTGAAAAAATATCAAAGGTTCTTGGAGCAGCCAAATTATCTCCGTATTTTAACCATATAGAATGAGGAAACTGGTTATATCTAGTAATATCTTTGCCGTCAAGGTAAGGGAATGTAGTATCATCAACTTTATAATTAAAATCGTAAGGTCTATTTTTTACATCATCGCTTGTTTGTTTAGGTGTTCCTTTTCCCTTTTCGTATGCTTGTAATCCTGCTTTTACAACAAAATTAGTTTCCAAAGTTTCAGAATGGTTGTGTATTTTTTCAAGTAATAATTCTTCTTGCTCTGATAAAAATATATTAAACTCATAATTTTGATTACAATTCCAATCGTTAGCAATTATATTTTTGTATTCTTTTTTGATTAAATCTTCTTGTTCATAAACATTTAACGATTTTACATTATCAGTTTTACCACCTTTTTGTAAAATCAAAATAACTGTTTCGACACCAACTCCGTCAAAAGAATATCCTAATAAGTTTATTATTTTTTTGATTGAGCAATTATTTAAAATAAATTCTCTTAATTTTGATATTGAAGAAAGTTGCAATAAGGAATTAGGTATAATCAAACCTAAATAACCATTATTAGATAATAGTTTAATGGATTTTTCAATAAATAAAACAAAAGTATTTACTTGGTATTCTGCGGAATAATAATTATCTGCATAATACTTTTTATCATCATTTTCTACTTTTTCTCTTGCAAATACATACGGTGGATTGCCGATTATTACATCAAAACCACAATCATTGTCATTGCGAGAAATATCGTTAGATGTTTCGTGGCAATCCATTTTATTTGGCTGGATTGCTTCGCTATCGCTCGCAATGACGGGCTTTTTGAATATTTGAGGAAATTCGCTTTCCCACTTGAAAGCCTTATCGCCTGCAATAGTTTCATCATCTATTAAAGAATTTCCGCATTTGATATTTTCATCAAGGTTATTAAGTTTGCATTTTGAATTAGCGGTTTTTAGCCATAGTGCAAGTTTTGTTATTTCTACGCTCTCTTTGTTTAAATCCACTCCAAAAAGGTTATTTAAGAGGATTGAGCGGTCGTGTTCTACTTGGTTTGTGTGTTTGAATAAATCCGTTTGCACATACTCCGTACCGCCTCTTTTATGCGATTTTTCTGCATTGATTTTTTCTTCTACTCTTATTTGTCTTTGTTTCAGTAAAAAACTGTGTGCTTGATTTAAAAATGCACCGCTACCGCAAGCAGGGTCTAAAATCTTGATAGTTTCTAATTTGTCGGGGTTTTCTTCCAAATATTTGCCGATTGTTTCTTCAACAATATAATGGGTTATGTATTCGGGAGTGTAAAAGATTCCGTCTTTTTTGCGTTTGGAATTCTTTTTATCTTCTTGTATTCCGTCAATTTCGTTTTTTATCTGTTCTAAATCTGATAATGATTGTTCAAAAATATGTCCTAAAATGTTTACATTCAAGTCGCTTTCAAAGTCATAGCGTGCTAACTCTTTGATATAAGTAAACATTTCATCTTTTATTATCAGTTTGTCTAAAATCTCATCATAAGCAAATAAACCGCCATTATATGCGTTTATAGGCGGATTTACATTGTTGTTTCCTTTGTCAATTGCAACAAATAAACCTCTAAACTGTTCCCATATCTTACATTCAGATAATGAAAACGAGTTTTGAGCCATTTTATAAATGTTTTCAACCGTATTATGCGGTAAAAGTCCTGCGGTATCTTCACAAAAGAAAATAAATATAAATCTATCCAATAAT
>CACYUI010000025.1 GCA_902777605.1 uncultured bacterium
ACGAGAGAAAAATTTGACCAATCAAAATACGGTACTCCAAGCAGACATCCTTCTCAAGGTCCTAAAGAAATACATACAGGAAACACTAAATGCAAGGGGGCATACTCCGTACGCGGTTATACTAGAGAGGATGGTGTAAAAGTTGATGGGTATACCAGAACCTGTTATGTTCACAGTGGTAATGTTATCAAAAGTTACGCAGGAAAAAAATATTCTGAAATGTCAATAGATGAACAAAATCAATTCTTAGAAGACTGTATTTAATCATATGTTTGAATATTATTGGAGGCTTCGGGGATAAAAGTTATAAAAGCTTTTTTATCGCAATAATACCATGCACTACAACATTTAGAAAAAATCCATTTAGTGATAAAAAAATAAAAATATTACTGTCTTAATCCATTATTAATTGTTGTTCAATTATTGGGTAATAATATGTGTCAAACCAATAAGAATACAATAATGAAATTATGATGATAAGCCATATTATTATCTGATATTTAACAGAGATTGTAATAGGAGTTCGTTTGATTTTTTTTAATTTATACAGAACAAATTCAATTGGCATTGCAAATAAAGTTATATAAACAGCGATTTCTGAGAGACAGCAAATGATTCCCAATATACAAGATATCCAAAACAGATAGTCAAAATAATTATAAAAAAATTGTGAATCCCAAAAGGGTAAATAAAACAAAAAAGTAAAAATTGCTTTTATGATAACAGAATATATAAATATATTAACTGAATAAAATTTGTTTAAAATAGGTAATTTCATAGATAAAGTATAACATAGAAAGGAATTAATTATGGAAAGAATCACATCTCGTAAAAAATTTAATCAAGCTGTACTAGATGCAACCGTAAAAGCTCAGAAAAAATATGGTTTTGATATGACAAAAAAATCATATTCAAACAGTAACACTCATAACAATGAAGCAGATGCTTTTAAACATGCTTATTTGTCTTGGTTATTGTCATATAAATATGGTGGAGATTTTGTAGCTGAACAATTAGGTAATTTCCACGAAAACGAAACGCCGAAAGCCCCTTTAGAAGAAAAGAATATGGACTTATGGAATAATGCTATGGGGAGAGAAATTGCATACAATATGAAAAGAGAGTTAGGCGATGACTATGATTTACTTGGAGATGATTGGGCTTCTGAATACGCATCAAGAAAAATTTATGAAAAAATGCGAAAGGGAGAGCTTATTACAAATCCTAATGATAAAAGAAGATATGAAAATTTAGAATTAGAATTATTAAACGAAAAAGATAGAGTTTATTCTGATGGTGAATTTAGAAATTTTGATGAAAAAGTTCAAGCATTAAAAATGAGTAAATATATGGATTATATCGTTGATAATAATTGGGAAGTGCCAACAGAAAAGAACTTGAATAAAAGAGTTCAAAGCGGGGAATTAATCTATGTAGAAAACTATGAGCGTTCAGATGGTACAAAAGTACACGGATACTATAGAAGAAGACCATATTTTGCAAGTAAAAAATCTTCAAAATAATATTTAATCATATCGCAATTCTTCTTCAGTCATTGGCTGACCGGCAATAATTCCTACTATTGTAACTGCAATGTAAATAATAGCGGTTATTAAATATATGTATTTTTGATATTTAATCGGAATATTTACCGCAAGAGTTTTTGCAATCCACCCTGTTTTTCGCAGGCAAAATTCAATAAGAACTAAAAGCAAAAAGAACGGAACAATGAAGTAGTGAATTAAAAACAGCAATATTATATTAATTGTACCCAACCAAAATAATATACTTGATAATACACTACATGGGACTATGTAAAACGATGCGATAGGAAGAAAAAGCACCAATTCAATTATTGCAATATAGATTAAAGTATTAACGGATAGATATTTATTAAAAATAGGAAAATTCATAAAAATAATATAAATCAAAGAAAGGAAAAATACAATGGACATAAAAAGAAGAATTGAAAAATTTGGCAGAGATTGGTTTAATGGTATGGTTAATGACGCGACAAGAGATGCGTAAAAAAAAGTACGGTTTTAACATTGGTACAGGAGAACATGCATCATGGAACAACGAAGCAGATGCCTTTAAACATGCATTTTTATCCTGGTACCTTAGCTATTACTTAGGAGATGAAGAGGCAAAAAGATTGGGAGATATGCACGAAGATGAAACTCCTAATGCCCCTTTATATGAACGGAATATGGATTTGTGGAACAATCAAATCGGGCGGGAAATTGCGTTTGAAATGAAAGAAAAACTGGGCGATGATTACGATTTATTAGGAGAAGATTGGGCAAAAGAAAAAGCAAAAAAAATTATTTGGGAAAAAATGAAGCAAGGTGAACTTATCACAAATCCTTTTAACGATTGGAGAAAATTTGAAAATATGGAATTAGATTTGCTCAAAGACAAAGATAGAGTTGATACAGAAATGGACTTTAAAAAATTTGATGCTAAAACAAAAGAACTTCGTACAAAAAGTTACATTGACCAAATTATAGATAGTGATTGGGAAATTCCAACTAAAGAAAATTTAGATAAAAGAGTTCAAAGCGGAGAGTTGATTTTTGTAGAAAATTATACACGAGGTAACGGTACAAAAGTACATGGATACTATAGAAGAAGAGCGTATTTTGCTAATAAAAAAAATTCAAAATGATATTTAATCATCGGGAGTAATATAGTAATAAAAAATATGTTCCATGATTTTATCAACACCTATACCATTATAGTATGGAAAAGATTTTGGATAATAGTGTCTGTTATCAGCATTATCTAAAACATAATATGTTAAATCGGTATTTTTTTGAATACCAACTTCTTCTGATGGCATATAATATATTTCTTGATAATCTCCTATTTTATCTTCCGAATTTATAAACTTATATGATTTAAGTTCTTGATTTATATAATCTTTGTCAGCTTTAATAAGAAGAAGTACCCATTCTCCATGATAGTCTGATGTGTAACAATAAAATTTTGCATCATCAGGATTCTTAGAAATAGTTTTAGGAAAATGTTTAATATGTTCAGGATATTTTACTGAATGTATACACTTATCGTATTTTTTAATATTGTTAGTTTTAATGTTGTATGAAGTGAAATGTAAATAAAGCAAAAATGTCGTAATAGCAATGATAATTCCTAGTAGCAATAGAACTATAACTAAAAATATTTTTAATATAACTTTTAAAATTGGTTTCATGTTCATAAAATTGATACTTAATGATTATTCTTCATCACTAAAGAAATCTTCATTCGACATTTTGATTTCTATTCTTGCTTTCGAATAAACTAGTTTTTCATAAGTTTATCACAATTTCATTTAAAATAATAGCGTCGGAGGCATTTATAATGTATCAAAAACTACAGTAAAGTGATTAAGTATAACAATACAAAAACACGAAAAACCAAAACAATGCTCTATATATGCATATATGAAAAATAGTAATCTGCCTAATGGATACAAATTAGTTGGAGTTTCTTTCAATAAACAAGCAGAATAAAATTTTTTAGAGAATAATTCATACGAAAACAGGTACGGTTATAAACCATACCTGTTTTTGTATAATTTCACAAATTATTCTTTCTTTTCAGAATCGCCAGCCCCTTTGACAGTCGTGGTACCGGGCTTGAGATGTTTAAAGTCATGATTGTAGCTTTCTTCACCCTTTCTTGTTCTGTCAAGAAGAGTGTCTGCATAATCTTTTGTCTTAATTGTTACTTTTGCGTTATCTTCGATTTCAATTTCATCTGCCTCACCATCTTTGCAGATTACCGTTACATCAGAGTTACCACCAAAAGAGTAATTATGCTCACGGGTTTCATCTCCTAATAATTTAAATGTTCCTCTTATGTTCTTAAAACAAACAGGACCCTCTGATCTGTACATTTCAATTTGTGATGGATCAAAATCTTTATCAATAGGAAGTGTAAGTTCAAAATGTCCTTGAATATGAGATTTTTTGTCTGATGGTGTGGCTATTAGCACAAGATGTTGTTTTCCATTGATAGTTTTTAGTTTACAATCATTAATACCTACCCATTCGGCATTGTTTACATTAATCCCAAAAGTCTTTAGTGTTTGAGCAAATTTTTGATACTTGGCTGTTCGTTTTGCATAATCTACTTTTTCTGCCTCAATATTTACAGTTTCTGTTGGTTTAGCGTTTCTTGGCGAATCTTTTTTATACAATCTAATTTCACCTTTTTCAGAATCTGCTGTAATTCTTGTGTTATCGAAGTTGTAGGCTTCATCGTAATCGTACTTGCCGTCTCCGTTAAAATCAAAAATCGTTGCAGCAGCTTTCTGTGCGGCATTTCCCTTTTTCTGAACTTCTTCAACGCTCATTCCTTCTTTAATTTCGAGTTTTGGACCTGCTTTAACAAGCGATTTCGTAGGTTGTGGTTCCGGGCTTTGTCCTGATACTGTTGTTGACATAATTGTGTCTCCTTTCTTTTTTACAGTCTTACTATCACTAAAATTTATGTCTTTCATACAAAACAAAAATCTTTGAATGTAACATTTTTGTACAAATGTTACATTCAAAGTTTTACAATTATTTATCGATTTATTAAATGTAATACACAGCACCAGTGTTCATTTCTTTGTCCGCAAAGAAACGAACCAAAGAAACTCTCCGAGCTCGATTTCGCTCTTTAATCAATTGTACGGCTCGACTTAAAATGGGTAAACTCGCTTTGCTCAAACAATACCCATTTTGATGTTGTCTTGCCTACATTGATTAATCGCTTCAATAGGCTCGGAATAAAAGAAAATAAGGAGATTTATGATGAGTAATGTTGAGCCTATTAGAGATCTTGAAACAATAAAAAGAATAAAAGAAATACTTAAAAATACTAATTATCGTGATTTTTTGCTTTTTACGCTCGGAATAAATAGTGGACTTAGAATATCAGATTTATTAAAACTTAAAGTCAAAGATGTTAAAAATAAAGATTTCATAGAAATTAAAGAACAAAAAACTAGAAAATATAAGAGGTTTCCGGTACAAAACGACTTAAAATATATCATTGATAAATTTATAAAAAATCTCAATAGTGAAGAATGGCTTTTTAAAAGCAGAAAAGGAAATAATCACATAACAAGAATTCAAGCATACAGAATTATAAAAAATGTTTGTATACAAGGAAACATTAAAAGTAATAGTGGAACACATACTTTGAGAAAAACATTCGGCTATCACTTTTATAAGCAAACAAAGGACATTGCACTATTACAAAGCATTTTAAACCATTCATCACCTTCTGTCACAATGAGATATATAGGTATCAATCAAGATATTATAGATAATAGTTTAATGAATTTTGCACTTTAAAAATTTTAAATATTAAATTTAAATGTTACGAATTGTAAAAAATAGTTTTTTTAATTAAAGTTTTAAAAAATTTAGCCGTTACATGTAATGTAACATTTGTACAAAAATGTTACATTTTTTTTTAATTGCACATATGTGGAATTTTATTTAGTCCAACGGTATTGGCACAAGACGGGAATAAAATTTGTATTCATTAAAGCTTTCGGGTAAATTATTCCAATATCTATAAATTGTTTTACCCTCTTTTTTAAGTTGTTTAACAAGTTCATCCGCTTCTTCTATAGTTTTTGTTAAGCAGGGATAAACAAATGGCGATGTTATATCCAAAATATCAATATTTAGGGTATTTATCGGCTCATATTTTGAATGTAAATCTAAAAACTTTTGTTTTCTTATTCCCAAATCCTGACCTACTGACAGAATTTGTGGCTGTTCTTTTGATTGTACCCATAAATATGAATTTTTCCGTCCGAATTTGTGTCCTGCATTAAAGCACGCAAAGCCCATAGGTTCGTCAAAATAAGCATGAGCATTATCAAGTATAAGTTTGGGATAAATTTTTACCAATTCTCTGACATTATTTTGGCATATGCCAAAATAGTTAGGGTAAAGAATATATGAATTATCAGCTTTTGCCTGCCCACTAACCAGAATTTCTGACACTTTTTCGTGTCGAAATTCTACCCTCTCCCGTTGGGCGAGGGGTGGATTTAAAACAGGGAAAAAATTATCATCTATATGATAAAAAATAGGTTTACAATTTTCTTCTCTAAGAGTATGTCTTACCACATCACACAGGTAGTATGGAATATACAACTCTTTTATTCCGTACATTCTTATCAAATATCTGAGCGCATTTCTTGCAAGGTCAAATTTTAAAACTTGATACATACTATTTAAAAAGTTTCTTAAATCTGCTCATAGCTTCAATTGTATTTTCTTTTGAGCCAAAAGATGTGAGTCTGAAGTATCCTTCACCATTTCTGCCGAAGCCTGCTCCAGGAGTTCCTACAACTTGAGCATTATTAAGAAGATAGTCAAAAAATTCCCAAGACTTCATATTATTTGGGCATCTGAGCCATATATAAGGAGAATGTTTCCCGCCTACATGCCAGATTCCGCACTCTTTTAATGTATCAGAAATCAACTTTGCGTTTTCTTTATAATAAGCAATATTTTCGCCAATCTCTTTTTGACCTTCATCCGTAAATACCGCTTCTGCTGCTCTTTGAACAATATAAGGAACACCGTTAAATTTTGTTGTCTGTCTTCTAACCCACATTTTATTCAATTTTCCGAGGTTTTTAGGCACAATCGTATAACCGCATCTTGTTCCAGTAAATCCTGCAGTTTTTGAAAGTGAGCAAAATTCTATCGCACAATCTTTTGCACCTTCTATCTCATAAATTGAGCGTGGAAGATTTTTATCAGAAATAAAACATTCATAAGCGGAGTCAAAAAGAATAACTGACTTATTTTCTAGCGCATAATCAACCCAAGATTTCAATTGTTCTTTATTATAAACTGCACCAGTCGGGTTGTTTGGCGAGCAAATATAAATTATATCGGGAAAAACTCCTTTTTCTACATCATTTACCCCAGGAAGAAATTCATTGTCTCCGTTTGCATCAACAAACTTAACTTCTCTCCCTGCCATAACATTTGTATCTACATATACAGGATAAACAGGATCAGGAACAAGCACCGTATTATCTTTTGCAAACAAATCCAAGATATTACCCAAATCACTCTTTGCACCGTCTGAAATAAAAATTTCATCAAGTTCTAATTCAACATTATGCTTTTTGTAATATCCTTGAACTGCTTCACGCAAAAAATCATAGCCCTGTTCAGGCCCGTAACCTCTAAAAGTTGACTGCACACCCATTTCATCAACGGCTTTGTGCAAAGCTTCCGTTACTGCTTTACAAAGAGGAAGTGTAACATCACCAATACCTAGTCTTATAACCTTTTTATCGGGATTATTAGAAATATATTCATTAACTTTTTTTGCTATTGTTGAAAAAAGGTAGCTCTGTTCTAAGTTTTCGTAATTTGTGTTTATATTCATACTTTTCCTCTTATTTTGTTGAATTACTTAATTGTGTTGGAGTAAAAAACACTCTGCGGTTCTTTTATATTTGATGTCAGCACCTAAACTACTCCTTTATATTTACTCCTCCCCAATCTATTGGTCGGTTTCTTCGTGTTTACCTTTCATAAGTTTTTCAAAATCTGATGGTTTAATATTTTGAATAAAGTCTTTGAACTCTTGCGCTTCTTCTTCATCCTTAGCTGTATCTGTAGAAACAGAGCCGTTCATAAGAACATTTGCCGTAACAAATATCGGAGCTTCACAGCGCATTGCAATCGCAATCGCATCACTCGGACGCGCATCTATTTCCAGAGTTTCTTCACCTTTATAGAGGAACAGCGTTGCATAATAAGTTTCTTTTTCAACATTATTAATCTCTATTTTATCCAGTTTATATCCTGTTTTTTCTATAAGATTTGCTATCAAATCATGTGTCATAGGGCGCGCTACAACAAGACCTTCAATACATCTTATTATAGCACTTGCTTCTGCCGAGCCTATCCATATCGGAAGTGCTTTTCTATTTTCTAAATCATGAAGTACAACAATCGGAGAATTTGTTCTCACATCAAGTGCTATACCCATTACCTTCATTTCAATCATTTTATGCCTCTTTTCTGTTACTTGATTTTAACACAAAATCACATTACATGGTATAATCAACTATATGAAAATCAACTTAGTATACAACAAATTCATTCCCGAATATAAAAAAACTCTTGAGCATATCAAGTCGATATTGATTAAAAAGAGTGTTGAATTTGATATATATGAACTAGAAAAAATGCAAGGTTCAGGAGATATCACTTTTGTAATCGGCGGGGACGGAACACTTTTAAGGGCTGCAAGATTTTATTCAAAATACGAAATTCCCGTTATGGGTATAAATCTTGGCAGGCTTGGTTTTTTGGCACAGACGGGAGTAAATGATTTTGAGCAAATTATTGACTCTGTTCTCAAAAACGAATATAAAATCGAAAACAGAGAAATGCTATTGTCAGGCGAATATATTGCACTGAATGACTTTGTAATAAAAGGGTGTAACCCTTCCAGAACTTCAAAATTTTATCTTGAAATAAACGGTAAAACCGTTTGCGATTATATTGCCGATGGACTTATTATCGCAACCCCTACAGGTTCAACTGCCTACGGACTCTCAGCGGGCGGTCCAGTATTGCATCCTGAATTAAGTGCAATAGTTATTGTGCCAATTTGTCCGCACACACTAAATGTCAGACCACTCGTCATACCTGCTAATGAAACAGTAACGGTAAAATCTGCCGACAGACTTTTATCCGTTGCTATAGATGGATATGACATCACAAAATCTGTAGATGCAATTTCAATTTCTTTAGCACCTCAAAAAGCTAAGCTTGCATTTGTAGAAAACAATAACTTTTACTCGGTACTCAGAGATAAACTTAATTGGGGTGTTTCACCTTCAAGTGTATAAGCTAAAAAAGGCGGATGTTTCTATGAAACATCCGCCTTTTCGTTTGATTTTATTCTTTTATCTTATTTTGCGGTATCTTCTGCTTTTTCAGCAGCTTTTGTTGCTTCGCCAGCTGCTTTTTCTTCTATAGCTTCAGCTTCTTTTTTGAATGGCTTTATTAACTCCATAATTTTATCTTTCATTTTTTGGAATCCCATAAATCTGCCTAATACACCTTTGTCATTATTTTCTTTTATTGCCTTTTCTATTTCTGAATTAGCTTCTTGAATTTTTTCATAATTTTTAACTGCTTCTTCTGCCTTTTGTTTTGCTTCTTCTGCAGCTTTTTCAGCAGCTTCAACTCCTTTTGAGCCCATTTTCTTACCAATCAAACCGCCTACTACCAGCATTGTTGCACCCAAAATAGTAGCTCCTACCATTCCCATGCCTGCAGATTTCTTTTCTTCTATCGCTTCATCATAAACTGCCGGCATGTTTGCAACATCATCATCTGGAACTGTTTGCAACTGAGTCGGTTGAAATTGATTATAATCTACTGCTCCAACATTTTGTACTTCTGCCATATCTACGACCTTCCTTTTTTATCACACTTATATCTAAATAAAACATATGAAAGATAAGAATTGACATGTTTTAGCCGGTATGTAAAGAAATTGTTACATTTTTATATATGCTTTTAGAATTTTATTAGCTATAGTATCGTCAAAAGCTTTTTGTACACTATCAATAGGGTAAACTGTTGTTAATCCTTTTACATTTACTTTATGAGAAGTTAAAAGCTCAAAAGAATCTTGCAAATCCTTTGGAGATGGAGAATAACTACCCATAACCGTTAGTTCTTTATAATAAATTTCGTTATTTGGGTACCCTGTATTCCTTGGAGTACTTGAAAACACAAGTATTTTTCCGCCTTTTCTGACTACTTTTAATGCAACATCTAAAGCTTTATCAGCACCTGAAGTCATAAATACTGCATCAATACCACCTGATTTTTTCTGCAAAATATCATTAAAATTATCTAAATCTAAAGAAGAATAAGCCTCTATACCCATTCTGTTTGCCAAATCAATTCTATCTTGAATTAAATCACAGCCATAAACCTTATATCCCATAGCTTTTATACCTTCGCCCATCAATAATCCGATAGAACCTAAACCGACAACAAGAACACTGTCTCCTTCTATTAAATGGCATCTCTTAATTGCTCTAACGCAACAACCTAAAGGTTCATAGAATGATATTTCTTCATCGCTCATTTCAATTGGAACAAGGTGTGCTACATTTTCAAGGTGTTCCTCCGAAACATACACAAGCTCGCTAAATCCACCGGGGCGGATATTTGTTGATTTAAAATGCTCGCACATTGAAACATTCCCATGTTTGCAATAAACACACTCTCCGCAAGGTATATGATGAGAAGTTACAATTCTATCTCCTTTTTTAAATTTTGACTCGGAATTGATTTCCTCAATCAATGCAACAATTTCGTGTCCTAAAACAGCACCGTCATGAACAATTTTTTCTCTAAATTTTACAATATCGGAACCGCAAAGTCCGCATCCTAATACACGAACTATTGCGCCTTTTCTTCCGTCTAATTTTATATCTTCAACTTCTTTTGTAACTATTTTATCTCCGCTAACTTGTGCTACTTTCATTATTTTTTGTTCCTTATACTGTATTTTATTTACTTGCCCCAATTTACCCTTATGCCTTTAGCCTTGCGAATTTTGTATTTGCATAAAAATATTTTAAAATTTGATATGCATTATATCCGCGTTTTGCAAGATTATTTGCCCCATGTTGGCTCATACCGACTCCATGTCCGTTCTTCTTTACACCGTCATCAAAAGAAGGAACAGATTTCAAAAACGGTAAATCAGTCATCCATACTTTACCTGCCGTAGTGGTTCTTCCGCCTGCCGATGCCGAATAATAAGCAGGAACTATTTTACCTTGGCATACAAGAACGATGCCTTCTGTTTCTGTAACTGCCTCGTTCGTGCGTGTTGTTTCTGCACTTGCTCCGCCATATGCTTGATCTTCCGGAGTATCTTTAAGATCATATCCGTTTTTCGCTCGCTTCCCCATGTTTGCAACAGCATAACTTCTTGCAGCAATTGCTTGCGCTTTATGAGCTTCATGCTCCCAGCCGGAAGGCATCTCTGAAGGGACAACACCTCTGATATATAATTCCAATGGAATATCATTCATTACTGTCAAAGAACCACCATCATTTATAATTTTAAATTTCCCTCTGTACCATTTGCGTTTTACACTTACAAAACCGTTTTCTTCAGGCTTGATAACAATTTTATCTGTTTTCATGTTCATTAGCTGTCCGTTGATTCTTATGGCAAGTTTACCTTTATAAGGCTTTATTTCATAGCCTTTCATTTTTTCCATATTATAAATTAATTTATTAGTGTTACAGTCAATGATTTCTGCATTTGTGGAAGCACCGACATAGGTTCTGCCAACATTTGTTTGCAACCCTATTTTAATTGCATAACTTGGCAGTGAAAATAATACATATATTATTAATAATATTAAAGCTCTTTTAATCCCCATAACAACATTATACATCAAGAATAAAAGTTTGTTTGCAGAGATAGCATATGCATGATATAATGCAACACGGAGATATTATAGAGAGGATAAAATTATGGCAAAATATGTTTGTTCAGTATGTGGTTACACAGTTGAAGGCGAAGCTCCTGACACTTGTCCGGTTTGCGGTGCAGTAAAAGAAGTTTTCACAAAAATGGAAGACGGTAATAAGCAATATGCAGATGAACACAGAGTCGGTATTGCAAAAGACTTAGATCCTGAAATTATGGAAGGTTTGAGAGCTAACTTTACAGGGGAATGTGCAGAAGTAGGTATGTATCTTGCAATGTCAAGACAAGCTGACAGAGAAGGTTATCCTGAAATTGCAGAAGCATACAAGAGATACGCTTTTGAAGAAGCAGACCACGCATCAAGATTTGCTGAGCTTTTAGGCGAAGTATTAACATCTTCTACTCAAAGAAACCTTGAAATGAGAGCTGAAGCTGAATTTGGTGCATGTGACGGTAAACTTAAGCTTGCTAAAAAAGCAAAAGAATTGGGACTTGATGCAATACATGACACTGTTCATGAAATGGCAAAAGATGAAGCTCGTCACGGCAGAGGTTTTGACGGTCTTTTAGCAAGATACTTTGCAAACTAATTTAATGAATTAAAATAAAAAATCGGGATTTTCTTTTAGTGAAGTCCCGATTTTTTATATTTTTAAAGCTTATCGTAATCTCTAAGAGGCGGGCGGTATTCATCATAATCACCGTATAGTCTATTTTTCCAGCGTTTTTTTATGTTTATCGGTTCAAATAAAGATTGGTCTTCAAAATCAAGCGGTTGAATTATCTTTGTCGGCTTATTATCGATTTGTTTTGGCTGCTGTATAACTTCTTGAGTACAATTTTGCTGAACTTGTTCCGCTTTTACTCTCATTTCAGCCTCTTGTTTCGCTTTCTTTTCCTCTCTTCTTATTCTTCGGCGTTCTTTTGCTGAATCAATCTTATTTCCCGTATTAGATTTTACACCGTCAAAATCTTTGCGGCCTTCTTTGTACCATCTTCTGTATTTTTTAGTAAAGATATTGTCAAAGTTTGCCATATCATAGTATATTTTATATGATTCTTTGTCATACTCAGCATCTGTCAGCACGCTTATTTGAACATTTTGGGCGATTTCAGGACAAAGCATTCTTGAATAATCTCTGATTTTTTGCAATTGCTCCGTTTGAGGGGAAGGACCTTTTGTAAGTATTCTGCTTTCTACAACACTTATTGTTTTATAAAAAGTATTTGACCAAACGGTATTTCCTGTTTTTGTATCAACGAGTGCCGCATATGTTGATATTTTATAAGCAGGATCAACAACTGTAGCTCCGGCTATATTCAAAAAATCCCATAGAGTTCTTCTTAGTATATAATTTTCTGAATCAACTGTTGAAGTCAACATCAAAACATACTGGGCTTTATTTACATTAGCAATCTTCTTCAGCTTTGCAAGATCAATATTGTATGTTGTTCTAAACCTGTTTGTAAGTTCTCTTGCCGGAATCATATATGATGCATTTTTTTTAAGGATATCTCTTTCATCACTAACATTGGGAGATTTTATATAATCTGTTTTGTTTAACAAATTTATAACTTCATTTGAAAAAAACTCGGCCGTATTATTGTATATATAAGAGTCTATAGCTGCACTTTCCGTTACAATATTATCAGGCAAAATAAGCACAGTGTATTTTGGCTCTGCCCCGTTTACATACGGTGCAAAGAACAAAGCCGCCCCAACTATCCAAATCTTTAATAAATCTCTCACGCCAAAATTATACCATATGTTACCAATTGTTGCAAAAATATATTTTGATAATATCCTCTAGCTTAACATCTATACTTTTTTGTCTGTTATTGATATTATATACCCATAGGGATGAGTAAATTTCTTAATAAATATATATTTATAATTATAGGAATATTGGTGTTTTGGCTAGGGATTATTCCCCTTTTATTTGCTAAAGCACTACCTGTGATATGCGAAAATATTACATACAATTCAGAATATAATATTGAATTGCAAAAACCCAGATTAATACTAAATATAATTCCGACTGCAACCGTAAAAGCTGATAGTATCAAAATTACTAAGAAAAATTCAAAAGACTTCTTTTTTGCTGATAATCCAAAAATAAGTTTAAGACTTCTGCCGCTACTATCAGGAATTATGCATATAAACAAAATATCATCATCAAATATTGAAATGTGTCTGAATATTCCTGAAAATACTAAATTAGATAAGAATTTTTTGGATAACTTAGAAAATACAAAAGTCAAATTAGATGCGGCAGGCATTGAGAAATTTGTTATTTTACTAAATGAAAACAATGTTCCTATAAAATATGAAGGCAATAGTATTCGTTACAGAAAAAATAGCCGATATATCAGATTTTTTATAGATAGTAAAATTTCTCTTAATGATAAACAAAGTGACATTTTTATTAATCTATTCCTGCCAAGAAATAACGATGTCAAAAAAAGTGATATGGAAATTAAAATCACAAATTTTGACATATCACCGTTGTGTGATTTCTTTAAAAATTATCTGCCGAAGGATTTAAAAAATGTTAAAGGTATTATAAACATTGATGCAAACAAAAATAACCTAAATGCAAATCTAAAGAATGTTGCAATTCAAATGACAGACGAAGCAAACTCTATGATATTTCCGGATGAGTTAAAAATTGCCTCAAATTATAGTTTAACAAGAAAATCAATTTTTATAGAAAATGCTGATATTAAATCAAAAAATATCAACACATCTTTTAGCGGAACAATTTCTAATTATTTGGATAAAATTCTTCCTTCTGTAGATTTGAATGTAAGAATCAACAAATCAAGAATAGAAGATTTTATAAGCATGATGCCGCCAATACAAACAGAAGATATCAATGGCTATAAACTAAAAAAATATAAATTCTACGGAGATATCATCGGCAATTTTACAGTTAAAGGGGATACTCTTGAACCATCTGTTAACGGAGATTTATATATAACAAACGGAATATTAACTAAACCTATTCCGAATGCAAAAGGAGCAACGATAAAAATAACTTTTGTAGGAAAATATTTGAATTTTGATGTCGCAGTTCCTGCCGGACTAACAGAAAAAGTATGGGTTAAAGGTGGAGTTGAGTTATATAATATAAAATACTCCGATATGAGAATTTGGAGTACAAAGACAGTAGACTTGGAAACTGCTCAAAGTAAAGTTGTTCCTCTTCACGAAATTCTTAATTTTGTCATTGGACCGGTACCTATAATGGATATCAAAGGTATCGGAAATATTGATATTGTAGTCAAAGGTAACAGAAAAGATCCTCATGTGTGGGGTGTATTTAATGTCAATCGCACAAAAACATTCTTTCTTGAAATACCTAATTTGGTTTTAACTGATGCTGATGCGGTGCTGAGTTTTGATGATGAAAATGCTGTTTTTAAGACATCAAAAGGGTTTGTAAACGGTCAACCCTTTGACATTAAAGGGACCTGTAACCTTAGCGGAAAATTTGACTTTGATGTATTTTCGAACAAGCAAGAAATTGGATACTTATATAATGCAATAAAAACATCTTCCTTAATAGAAGATATTAGAACAATGCTTCCAAATCTTGATATAGTATCAGGTTTAGCCAATCTTAAAATTAAAGTATACGGTAATATTAAAGACATAAACCTGGTCAAATATAAAGAAAACTTCTTTACTAAAGGTGAAATAACACTACTTGGCAATTCATTTGGAATGAATGGTATAAAAATTGCAGATGTAAAAGGAAAAGCCTCTTATGAAGATACAAATGCAAGCTACGAAGCTACGGCAAGAATTGATAAATATCCTCTCACATCAAAAGGCAGTATACAAGAAGGAATTGCGAATGTATCTTTGAATATACCCAGTATCAATATTAATTCACTTCTGCCAAAGCAAGAAGAAGACTTTGGAAACATTCTTGTAAGCATAAATACAGATTACAAAGGAAGAGTGGATAAAATTGATTATGACAAAATAAATTTTGTCGCAAACATACTTGGAACAAGTCCATCAAACAAGCTTAAAATTTCTAAAGGTCAAATCCTATTAAACAAAGGAAAGCTTAATGTAAAAGATGTAAATGGGCATTTTGACAATTCAAAAAGTTCTTTTAATCTTGATTTTTCTGTTGATAAAATCTCTTCTAATCCAAATATCAACGGCAAAATTCAGCTCAAAGAATTTGAACTGCAAATTATAAATATATTCAAAAATTGTATACTATTGCCGGCAGAAACCAGAAATGCTCTAAAAAAAGTTAAGTTTGACAGGGGTAAAATAAATTTAAAAGCGGATATAAGAAACAATAATGTTAATACTTCTACAAATATAGGCGGAGTTGAGCTCACTTATACACCGCTTGATTTGCCGCTAAAAATAGTAAACGGCAGCATATATTTGAAACACAATTTCCTCGGTTTGAATAAAATTAATATTCTTGCTGACGGAATGCCTATACTGATTGACGGAGGAATCAGTGACATATTTTCAAAACAGAATTTTGATTTGTACATAAATTCAAAACCGCAACAAAGTTTTATCGACAAATATATAAACAATAACCATATTTATCCGATAAAGGTTAAAGGTGATATTGTATATCAAGTAAAGCTTAGAGGTATAAAAGACAACTTTGACATATCGTCACTTGCTAATATTGCAAGGGATTCAAGCATTTACTATCTGGGAGCAACGGTAGGGGATGTTGAAAATGCAATCCTTCTTAACTTGGATATGAATGTTCTAAAACAAAATATCTACAAAATAAAAGAATTTTCATATGATAAGATTATTGCCTCGCAAAATGCAAAACAAACAAAGCTTAATATGCTAAAAGCAAATGGCGCAGTAGAAGTTCTTAAAAATGACTTAATTTTTAATAATCTTCATATCAAGACCCACAATCCTACTGATGCAAGGATTTTTAATGTAATTTTCAGAAAACCAAATATAAAGCAAGGACAATTCACCTCCGATTTAAAATTAAACGGCAGATTGTCGAATCCTAAAATAAACGGTTCTTTCCATATTTTTGAAACGAATATTCCTTTTATGGATACAAGCCTCAAAAATATTACTCTGCTATTTAAAGATAAAAATATTGAAATCTCATCTCTAGGCGAGATTTTGGGTAACGATATTAAGTTTAAAGGCAAGATGAAAAATTCTTTAAAACCGCCATTTTATATTGAAGATGCTGAATTATTCACCAAAATAATAGATTTGAATTACATAACAGAACGGCTAAAGGAAGCTCAAGTGGCTGAAACTAACTCTTTTGAACCGATAGAGAGTTTAGACCTAAGATATTTTGTTATAAAAAATATAAAAATGGGTGCTAACAGTATAAGATTGAGAAATATTCTTGCAGAAAATATAGAAGCTTCTGCATCTCTTAGCGAGAAACATGATTTGAATGTAAACAACTTCAAGTTTAAAATGGCAAACGGCACTCTTGGCGGTAGTTTCAATTATAACTTTGGAAATAATAAAACCAGACTTAAACTTAGGGCAGACAACATTGATGCAAATTCAATCACTTATGCAGTATTTAATTTAAACAATCAAATATACGGAGAGCTTACGGGAAGTATGGATTTGTCTTGTAACGGTTCAGGATTTGATAAATGTATGGAAACATTGAACGGAAATGCCAATTTTAATGTATCAAACGGCAGAATGCCAAAATTAGGTTCTTTAGAATATCTTTTAAGAGCCGGAAATCTTTTAAAAGGCGGACTTACCAACCTTTCAATAAATGGAGTTATTGATATTATTACGCCGATGAAAACGGGAGAGTTTTCAAATATTTATGGTGTTATAGGCATTAAAGACGGTGTTGCAAAAACAATAGAAATCTCTACTAAAGGAAAAGATTTGAGTTTATTTATCACCGGAACATATAATTTCTCTACATCAATTGCAGAGATGGAAGTTCTCGGAATGTTATCAAAGAAAATTTCAACAATGTTTGGTCCACTAGGAAATGTATCACTGAATTCACT
Organism: uncultured bacterium; assembly: GCA_902777605.1. Taxonomy (GTDB): domain Bacteria; phylum Cyanobacteriota; class Vampirovibrionia; order Gastranaerophilales; family Gastranaerophilaceae; genus CAG-196. The sequence continues at coordinate 17,539 of CACYUI010000025.1, forward strand.
TTTCAATATAATCCCCGGAGTTGACCTATCCAAAGACACCAGTCTCAGAGATAAAATCAATAAAATCCCCGGAATTGAGCTATCAAGCAAAGCTTATCGAAAATTTGTTGCCGAGATATTTGGTAATATCAATAACGAAGGATATGTTCAAACATTCAAATGGATAAATTAGCAATTTGGAAGTTTGTAAGCTTTAATTCGCCACCTCTCCCTTGCCTCGCCACTTTGTGGTCTCTTCTGTTAGGAGAGGGAACAAAACAACAGTTTCTCCTATGGGGAAACCGCAGTTTTTTGCGAACGGTGTGAGCTTTAGAAATGCGATAGGGTGTTCTTTTTTTAGCACACTTCTTTTCCATACCACATGGGAGAGGGAGATTTTTCCGTCATTCTGAACTTCTTTACCAATTTGCCCCTGAAGAATCGCTATAACTTTTTGGGCAGGTTGAACATGACATCCTTCACTTATGATATCACCCCTCACCCTAACCCTCTCCCTCAAGGGGCGAGGGGACAAATGTTCTTTTATCAACACCTCACCCTGTCCTGCTAGGAGAGGGAAGTTTGTTTTGTCATTCTGAACTTCTTTATCAATTTGCCCCTGAAGAATCGCTATAACTTTTTGGGCAGGTTGAACATGGCATCCTTCACTTATGATATAACCCCTCACCCTAACCCTCTCCCTCAAGGGGCGAGGGAACAAAAGGTGTTTTATTAGCCACCTCCCTTGCACTCCTCCAAAAATATGGCTTAGAGCGAGTTTTAGCTCATGCAAAAACTCGCTACATAATATTTTCTTTATACCTTTTTTCTTTCGCGATACATATCATTCCTTGATATTTACACTACAACATGTTTCTTATTACTTATTTTTTGAATTTTATAAAAATTTAACATATTTTTAATCAAGATTTTATATAATTGCTTATTTCTACTTACCTATTTACCCTGCTGGAGAATAAAAATATTCAATTAATTATTTATCATGATTACCGCAAAGGAATATCATGGCCAGTTCAGTTTACAAAAAAGAAGAGTTAAAAACAGTTATCAAATATGCTCAAGGTGGAGATACAAAAGCTCTTGAAGAGCTAATCAGGCGTATACAAAAAAACATTTTTGGAATGTTCAGTTACATGGTTTCTTCAAGACAAGATGTTTCAGACTTAACCCAAGAAGCACTTCTTAAAATGGCAAAACACATAAAAGAACTTAAAGATAACAACTGCTTTAAGTCATGGCTAAACCACATCGTTATGAACACATATTACGATTACACAAGAAAACATTCAAATGACAAAAATATAGAAATTAACGAAGACAAACTTCTTGAAATAAGGGACAAAATAGGATGCGAACCCGGAGAAAAGTGCCTTTTTGCTGAAATAGAAGAAATTATTAAAGCAGCTCTTTTAAGTCTGCCGCAAAGTTTAAGAATAGTTATTATCTTAAGAGAGTACGAAGGGCTAAGCTATGAAGATATTTCTAAAATCACAAATACCGCCGTTGGTACGGTAAAATCAAGAATTGCACGAGCCAGATTCAAGCTGCAAAAACAACTAAAGGAGTTTATATAATGGAAATAACTTGTTCACAAATGGATGTTCTAATGTCTTTCTATTTGGAAGATGATTTGTCAGAAACTTTGAGAAAAGGGGTAGAACAACATCTTAAAACTTGCCCGACCTGCAAAGCAAAATTTAACATTTTGTCTTCTGTAGTTAAGGAATTAAATACCGTTTGTAAAAAAGAAGATAGCACACTCGCAAAAACTTACCCAATAAAGCAATATAGCTTATTTAGAAACAATTTATCCGCTTATGTTGATAACGAATTACCTGCCGAGGAGAGCATAAAAATGAAAAAATTTACAATAAACAATAAACTTGCAAGAAAAGAATTGGAAGAGGCTTTTAATATACGCAGGCTTATGAGTAATTCTTTTAAAAAAACAAAATCAGAATCAAAATCGGATTATTCTAAAAAAATACTTAAACAGCTCAATTTGGAAGACAAAAATCAGTTAGCTTTCAATCCGATAATACTGGTTTCTTCAGCTTTTATTATGAGTGTTCTTCTGATTAGCGCAATTGTAATATACATTCTATCAATGTAAATCACTTGCAATCATTCTCCACATCTGCTAACTTAATAAATAAGAAGAGGAGATAGTTATAATGGGGAAGTATTGGAGCAAGTGCGCCGAATTGTATAATAATACAAATTTGGTTGTCAGGATTATTATAGGTATTATTTTAGGTATAACTTTTGCCTTGATTGTTCCTAATTATGAATGGATCTGTACTCTCGGAGATTTGTTTGTAGGAGCGCTTAAAGCAATAGCACCAATACTTGTATTTGTACTTGTAGTCAGCTCTCTTTCCCAAGATGGGAAAAAACAAGACGGCAAATTTGGCACTGTTATATTCCTCTATTTGATATCTACTCTTTGCGCTTCTATTACTGCTGTTTCTGTAAGTTTTCTTGCGCCTCAAAAATTAATACTGGATGCAGACATAACAACGGCTTATTCCGTACCCGCAGGGATTGGCGATGTTATACACAACCTTCTTATCAATATTGTAGTAAACCCGATTGCTTCTTTAACAGAAGGTAATTATTTGGGAATACTTTTTTGGGCAATAATTTTTGGTATTTCAGCAAAAACATTAGCCTCCGTTGAAACAAAAAAATTATTTTCTGACATCTCAGAATGTATTTCGGCAGTGGTAAAATGGGTTATAAATCTCGCACCGCTAGGCATAATGGGGCTTGTTTTTGAAGCTGTTTCAACAAACGGTTTGGATATTTTTCAAGTTTACGGAAAACTGATTTTAATGCTTGCCGGATGTATGTTTTTCGTATTTTTTGTTATAAACCCGATAATCGTTTTTGCTATGCTCAGAATAAATCCTTATCCTTTGATTTTCAGATGTTTTAAGGAAAGCGGTTTGACGGCATTTTTCACTCGAAGCTCAGCTGCTAATATTCCTATAAATATGGCACTTTGCGAAAAATTGGGACTTGATAAGGACATGTACTCTGTTTCAATTCCTCTTGGCGCAACAATAAACATGAACGGAGCAGCGGTAACAATATCAGTTATGACGCTTGCGGCTGTACATACTCTTGGAATACCTGTGACATTGCCAACGGCATTATGCCTTAGCATCCTATCTGCTTTTGCAGCATGCGGAGCATCAGGTATAGCAGGAGGTTCACTACTTTTGATACCGATGGCTTGTTCACTTTTTGGTATTCCTAACGAAATAGCGATAGAAGTTGTCGGAGTCGGATTTATTATCGGTGTAATTCAAGATAGTTTGGAAACAGCTCTCAACTCTTCTGCCGATGTTGTTTTTACGGCAACTGCCGATTATTACGCTAAAAAGAAATTGGAAAACAAATAAAAAGGAATCAAAGTTGACTTCAATTCCTTTATAAAACGGAGTTTAACTAATAAATTTTTTAGCAATTGTCTTGTAGTTTTGTGATTGAGGGATACCTGTAGTGCTATATAGAATTTGGACTTTTGCCCTTGTATCCCGACAATTAGATTATGTGCGTAGCACCTATTGCGTTGCCATTTCCATTGCAGATTGCAACAGATCTTTGTTGGACTTAATCAGCGCATTAACAAGCTCCATTTGAACTTTTGCCTGCTGATAGTTTGACATGTTTGCCTTAAAATCAGTATTTGCTTGTTCTAACAAACCTGAACGAATTTCACCACGACCTACAACAGGTTTCCCTGATTCGGGTGTTTCTACAAACAAACCTTCTTTGACTTCATAAAGTCCGTTTGGATTATGGAAGTTTGCGGTTGCTATTTTGTATAATGGTACAGAACGATTGCCACCGTCTGCTTTTCCGTATATAGTACCATCATTTTTTATTTCATATTCGTCATATTTTCCTAAGAATTTACCGTTGTTTGGATCAATCCAAAGTTTTATATTAGTAGTCGGAATACTCAGAGCACCGCCTTTTAAGGCTGTTTCTTGGTATAAATCGGCACTGATTGATTTTGTACCCGACATTATTTCGCCTTTGTCATTCAAGATATAACCTTGAACAGTAGCACCGCTTTTTGCTCTGTACACACCTTCTGAGTCAAAAGTAAACTCACCGAGTCGAGTATAAGATACATTGCCCTCAGGAGTTCTAAGCATAAAGAATCCGCTTCCTTCAAAAAATAGATTTTCATTGGAAGTACCGGGAATTGATTTACCTTGACCTTGGTTTTTTATATTGTTATCAACCACCGCACCGCCTAAAAAGGTCTTAAAGGTAACTTTATTTTCACGATAGCCCGGAGTGTAAACATTTGTTAAGTTTTCTGCAAGAATATCCATCCACTGTGTTGTGGCTTTTTGGGTATTAATTGCAGTTGTGTACAAATCATTCATCTTTGCGCCCCTTCTTTCTGTTTTCTTGGTCGTCTTGTTTTTGTTTTCTTTGGTTTAATTCACCATATTCAATATTGTTATCATCAAATCTTTGTTTAAGAATAGGTAAATTTTCTTTCAGATAAGCTTCTGCTATCTGTGAGCTGGGCAAGAAATCTGCTGATATCTTTCCGTCTCTATTTATTTTTATAATGACAGAAATGTCATTGTCAAAATCTATCCTAATTGGCTTGTTATCTTGCATAGACTTCGCAAGCATGTCTGCTAAAGTTTTGGAAACTGCAGAAGATTTTGAAGCATGTTGAATATCATTCAGATTAACTTCTCCGTTTTCTACAAGATTAACAAAGAAATCTACATCTGCTTTATCCATAATGATTTTGTCGTAGCTTACTACTGTATCAACCGTAACATTGGTATTTTTATCTACTTTCTTTATTCCGTGTTCATTTTCAACGGTTTTTGTTTTGCTAAGTGCCATATTTTTGTTTGCAATAGCAACATTTTCTTCCATAGTAGACATTATTGCTTTTTCTTCTGCCAAATCTTTGGCTGAAGATTTTAAAACTTCTTTTTCTTTTTGTTGATTAACAAACTCGGCAAATGGTTGACCATCGCCTGTAAAATTCATATTCCCACCCATTTGTAAATTAATTTTTTCTTTGGGTTCTTGTATGTTCATGTTATTGTCTATCAATCCGACATCCTCATGTTTATTTTTTTCATCGTCATTAGAGATTTTCAGCTTTAATTCATTTGACTCTTTTTCATTCGTACGGTTGAGCTTGTTTATTTCTTCAAAAACACCTTGAAGCCCGTCTATTGCACCATGCATGTTGTTATTGCCTGTTTCTGGAATCTCTATTTGCTCATCATTAATCTTTTTAGCATTTTCTTTTTCAGCGGCATTTGGTTCTTTTGTATCAATATTGTTTTCTGTAGCATTGTTTTCTTTTGTATTTTCTTTAGTTTCCGCACTCTCACTTTTTTTTATATTTTTTAATTCTTCAGAAAATTTAGCGTCACCCTCTTTTACATTTGTATTTGATAGTTGTGCATTCTGAGAATTGTCTATACTATTATTGTATTTTTGCGTTACTTCTATGTTCATAAGCTTCCTAATTATATTTTTGGTTATCTATTTTTCTAATTCTTCTATCTGCTTTAGTTCTTGCTCTAAAATTCTTTCTTCTTCGGTTTCTCTTGAATGTATGAAGAATCTTTGAACACCGATTTCCGAGAATTGTTTAAGTTCAGCTGCTTTTTCTTCTTCTAAATATGCTTCTTTTTGTTTTTCTTTGTGTTTTTCAACAACTTTTACTTCTTGTTCACATTTTACAAGTTTTCTTTGTTCTTCATCCAAAATTGCTTGAAGTCTTTGTCTTTCTTGTTCTAATGCATCTGCCTTGTCCCAAAGATGATGGAGATAGTTATCATAGTATTCCATCATTCGGAAATCTGCTGTTTTTTTGTTTTGGATAGTTTGTTGAATTTCTGCTTCGTTCTGTCTTATCCTTTCTTCTGCCATATATACTTCTTGTTGAGCTTTTTGTACAACAAGAACTTGTGCTTCTTTTTTTCTGATACGGAAATCCAGAACCTTTTGTAATCTGTATCTAAAGGGCATAATATATTCTCTTACATATCTATTATGACTTGTATTTTAGTTTTAAGGTTCATCCATTTAGATGATTAATGTTTTTTTTCTATTCGTCAACAATTGTTAATAATCTCTTTTTTTATTAACTTAATGTGTGCTACAATCCTTGTATGGCTAAGTCAGAAATAAACATGATTAACACATCAGATATTACACCGGAGGATTTAACCCCTGCAATGCAGAGGTTTCTTGAAATTAAAAGAGAAAATCCTGACTGCCTGCTTTTGTATAGAATGGGTGATTTTTATGAAACATTCTTTGAAGATGCCGTCATCATGTCAAGAGAATTGGAACTTACTCTTACTGGAAGAGATTGTGGTGCTTTAGGAAGAATTCCGCTTGCAGGAATTCCTGTTAAGGCACTTGACGGATATTTAGAGAAGTTAGTTCATAAAGATATAAAGGTAGCAATATGCGAACAACTGGAAGATCCTAAGCTTGCAAAAGGAATAGTAAAACGCGGCGTAGTAAGAGTTATTACAGCAGGGACACTATTTGAAAGCAACTTCTTAAAACAAAATATCAACAATTATATGTGCGCTCTTTTTGAACAAAAAACAGCAAAAGGAAACAAATGGGGATTAGCATATACTGATATTTCAACAGGAGAATTTAAGGTTACACAGACTGACTATGAAACAGTTTTGACAGAACTTGCAAGAATTAAGCCTGCAGAAATTATAGCACCGGCAAAAAAAATGAAGCTTCAGCCCTTTCAAATAGTACCGGAAGAAACCGTTGATCTTCCAGACGAAATTGTCAATAACTACAATTGTTCAAAAGTTCCTGCAAAAATTTTTGAAGAGAATTTTGCAAAAAACAATCTAATGCAAGTTTTTAAAATTCAAAATCTTGACTCTATCGGATACAATACATGTCCTTTGGGATTTAATACCGGTGCCGGATTATTAGCCTACATATGGGAAAACATGAAAGAAGGTTTTCCAAAATTTGAAAGAATAGAAACATATGAACTCACAGACTATGTTTCTATTGATGCCGGAACAAGAAAAAACTTGGAACTCATTCAGACAATGAGAGAAAAAAACAGATACGGTTCTCTTTTGTGGGCAATAGACAGAACTTCAACCAGCATGGGAGCCAGACTTTTAACTTCTTGGATTTGTCAACCGCTGAAAAATATTAACACGATACAAATAAGACAAAATGCCGTAAAACAAATTATAGACAGTGCTGAATCACGATTTGAGCTTGAAAGACAACTAAAAAATATATACGATATTCAGAGATTATCAACAAAGTTAAGTAACAACTCTGCTTCGCCAAAAGATTTTATCAGCCTTAAGCTATCTTTAAATGCACTTCCGAGTCTTTTTGAGACAGCAAAAACCATAGGTTTATCCGTTTTTGATACAGTTTATGATAAACTCAATATTTTAAACGATTTCAGCGATATAATAGAGCGAACCATTAAAGAAGATGCACCAAATACTCTAAAAGAAGGCGGGCTTATTAAAGAAGGAGTAAACGGAGAACTCGATTATTTGCGGGATTTGATGTATAATGGCGAAGAATGGCTTAAAAATTTTGAACAAAAAGAGCGAGAAAGAACCGGTATTAATATCTTAAAAGTTGGTTACAACAGAGTATTTGGATATTACATCGAAGTTACAAACTCTAACCTTGATAAAGTTCCTACTGATTATATAAGAAAACAAACACTCACAAACGGTGAAAGATATATTACGGATGAGTTAAAAAAGCATGAAGACGAAGTTTTAACTGCACAAGTAAGAGCATATGAACTTGAATACAAATTATACAGCGATTTTAAGAACTATTCTAAGGAGTTTGTTTCTTTAATAAGGGAATGTGCCGATTGTATCGCAAAATTAGATGTGTATAATTCTTTTGCCACAATCGCAATTGAACACAATTATACTTGTCCCATAATAAATGAAAGCGGTGATTTTATTGTTAAAAATGGGCGTCACCCCGTATTGGAACAGATATTACCGCTCGGAACATATGTTTCTAATGATACGGAACTTTCTTCAACAGACAGTTGCAAAACAATGTTTATGATTTTAACAGGTCCAAATATGGCAGGCAAATCAACTTATATGCGTCAAAATGCTTTAATTACCATTTTAGCTCAAATAGGTTCTTATGTTCCTGCTGATTATGTTGAGCTTGGTATTGTTGATAAAATTTTTACAAGAGTTGGTGCAAGTGATGATTTAACTTTAGGTAAATCTACATTTATGGTAGAAATGAGCGAAACTGCTTGTATATTAAATAATGCCACTTCAAAAAGCCTTATTCTTATTGACGAAATAGGCAGAGGGACAAGCACATACGACGGTGTTGCTATCGCATGGGCAGTAGCAGAATACATTGCAAAAACAATTCAAGCTAGATGTATATTCGCTACGCATTATCACGAATTGAATGTTATGACAAAAACATTACCGCAAATCAAAAATTATAGAATTACAATAAGCGAAGAAAACGGACACATAGAATTTTTGAGAAAAATTGTTGAAGGCGGCGCAAGCAAAAGTTACGGGATTCAAGTAGCGAAAATGGCAGGACTGCCTAAATCGGTGATAGACCGCTCTCAAGAGTTAATGAATAAAATGCAGAAAAATAATTCAAAAAGTTTAGCCACAAATAAAAAAGAAAATGATATAAATGTAGAAAATCTTACCCCTCAGTTAAATCTTTTCTGATACTCTATTTAACTGATTTTAGGACAATTTGTATTCAAAATAATCTCATAATATGATATTATGCTATTAAACTATATCGGAGGGTTTAATATGCAAGTTTCCAAGCGTCTTGTAGTAAGAAAAGAGATACCTATAGACTCATCAAAAGAATTACTAAATTCTCTTGATGTTTCTATGGCAGATTATTATTGCAAAAACGGAAACTTTAAAAGGGGGCTTGAACTCTTTAGAAGTGCTATTGATAAAACCTTTAACGAAAACGAAAGAATAAATATTACAAATAAGTACCTTAATGCAGCATTGTTTTACGGAAGAAAATTATTTTCTGAGAAAAACTACATAGATGCCGTTGAACAATATCGTGACATGATGAACTATTCAGGATTTCCTGTCACGGTTTATAAGCAAATCGGTTTATGCATGAAAGAAATGGGAGATGCCGACCTTGCAATCAAATTCTTAAAAAGGTTTGAGGAAATTTCTCCTGATAAAGAAGATGTTTATATTTACCTTGCAGATATAACTTACGGTCAAATTAAAGATAATGAAAGGGCTATAGAATACTATGAAAAAGCTCTTGTCAAAAACCCAAATAACTTTGCTATATATAATATGCTTGGTCACTTGTACTCAACTTGCTATCAAGATAAATTTAAAGATAAACAAATATATTATCTTAAAAGAGCATTTGAACTTGCACCGAATAACAGAATTGTTGTTAAGAACCTTGCTTATGTATACGGTAAATTTGATGAAGTTCAACATGCCGATGAAATGTATCAAAAGCTTATGTACTTAAATCCGACTCATTCGGACTTACACGCATATGGTGCATACTTAGTTAAGCATAAGCGTTTCTCTGAAGGCTTCAAATTCTTGCAACACAGATTCTTAAAAGAAGATTTAGGTAATGTTGCATTCCCTGAACTTCTTAAAACAAAGAAGAAAAAATGGAATATGAAATTGGATATTTCTAATAAAGTCATCCTTGCGCACTTTGAACAAGGTTTTGGTGATTCCATTATGTTTGCAAGATTTTTTGATGATTTGAAAAAGAGATGTAAGGATGTATTATTTGTTGTTCAGGATTCACTTATAGATTTAATGAAAGATTCTAACCTCGGAGTAGAAGTATATTCTGAAAGAGATATCCATAAATTAAATTACGACTTATGGATTCCTCTTATGGATTTACCAATCGTTTGTGAGACACAACCTGATAACATTCCAAATGCCAAAGGATATTTAAAAGTACCTGACGACAAAATTAATGCTTACAAGAAAAAATATATAAATGACAACAAAAAATTTAAAATTGGTATCGCTTACGAAGGTACTATGGCAAGTAAAGAAACAGACAGAGATATTCCGCTAGAATATTTATACCCTCTTATGAGATTACCTGGTGTGGAAGTATACAGCTTCCAAGTAGATGATCTTACAAGACAAATGGATAGAATTCCTGAGGATACTAACCTTATAAGGCTAGGAGGCACTTTCAAAAATTGGGAAGATACCGCTTGTGCAATGAATTGTATGGATTTAATGGTAACAACCGATAATGGTGTTATGAACCTGGCTGGCGCATTAGGAGTTAAAACTTTTGGTTTATTTAACAAAATCACAGAGTGGCGTTGGTTTAAGACCGAAGGCGATGATATTGCTTGGTATAAGTCTATTAAACCATTCCAAACAACAACATCTAAAGCTTGGGATGGTCCGGTTCAAGAAATAATAAAAGAAATTGAAAACCTTATAAAAAAGAAAAAAACAACCAAGCCATCAGCACCTAAAGCAGTAAAAACAGCAAAAAGCACAGGAAAGAAAACAACTGCTAAAACATCCAAAACAACCTCAAAAACAGCAAAAAACAAAAAATAATAAATAATTAAAAATAACAAAAAGTAGGTTTGTTAACTTTTGTAACAAATCTATTTTTTTATGCAATTATTTAAAGTTTAAATACTTTATATATATGTAAGCAACGAACACATAACACAAACCTTTCATACAACCTACACACTAACCTTCTACACATGAGGAATTAATGAAAAAGATTCCGAAACCTTTTCTTCAGAAAAGTAATGAAAAAGATTCCGAAACCTTTTCTTCAGAAAAGGTTTTTTTTTGCAAAAAATCAAGTGTATTGGCTATTTTGTACCAATTTATATAAATTGGTGCAAAAGTCGTCAATACTTTTAGTATTGTCAACTTTAGTCAAACTGACTCTTTCTATTTTCTTTCTCTCTTTTATTGCGAAGAAAAGAGAGAAAGAAAACAGAAACCAAAAGAAAGAGAGAAACACGCAATAGTTTTCTATGCCCTTACGGGCATTTTTCATGTTCGGCATTC
>CACYUI010000026.1 GCA_902777605.1 uncultured bacterium
TATCGCAAACTTTGTGCCTTTGTATTTATGCAGTTTTATTGCTTTTTTTAATAACGCACGTTTTTCCTGTTCATTCTTACAAAATATCCAACCCTCTTCACCTGTTATGTGATATTGTTCTGCCAAGTGCGGCAAAGCATCAGAGGGAAGTGTATCGATATTTGCAAGATTTAAAACATCAAGATTTATTGCCGAAATCCTTTCAGCACAGATTTCATCAAATATTTTTAAATTCGTATCATTGATTTGTGCAAGACTATTCATCAGCGAAACCTCCGATTGATATGTTGTAATTCTTTAGTTCCGCCCATTGATGCGTCTGAACGATTATATCCTGTGGTGCGTTTAATCTGACTTTATACACACCATAAATGCTGTTTAATATGGCAATAATCTGCGTTTGAACGACATCTTTTCCTAACTTTTCAGAAAGAGTTAGTTTGTATTCTTTCATTCTTGCCACAATAGTCGTATTAACAGAAGTTACATCGGCATCTTTATAAAGCCAAATTGTTGCATCAATATTGAATTGTATGTTTTCAGGCGATATGACCTGAACATAATCCGTAAGAGGTCGAATCATATCGTCACTTAAATAATTCTGAACAATATTTATGACTTCTTCCGTAGGATTCCCCTCACTCGTTAAAGGGTAAATATTAACGACACCGGGAGACGGACTTATAACTGCAACATCCGTTATAGATTGATGTGCCGATAAAGTGTGATATTCGTAAGCACCGACACTTCCTGCGTTTGAAAACTTTTCGGGAGCTTGTCTGATTCGTTCCCTTAAATTGTCGGCTTCTTCATCATCAGCACCGCCACCTGAAACAGTTATATTTTCAACTCTTGAGATATAACTTAAAGGTGTAATTAAATTGTTTATTGCACCGAGAACATAATTATTAGCTCCTGCTCCTGAAGTTTGGCAAACTGCTGCGACTGTAATTTCTGTCATTCCGGCAAACAAAATTACATCTTCAGTCGTTTGGAATATATAAAGTCCGTCTTTTGTTTCGACTTCAGTTCCTACAGGAATTGTAAAATCAAAATCCAATGCTTCTTCAAGATAAAACTTTAATGTTGTAACGGCATTGTCAGCCGATAATTGTTCAACACCCAAAGGTTCTCCGATATGTCTTAAAATATCAAGCGGAGCATAACTTAACAGATTCTTTTTTGCTGTTTCCTGAATATCCATACGAAGAATGGTTTCACGATATGCTCCGACATCAATCATCAATTTTTCGATTTGTGCCGGTTGTAAAACTTTGCCTGATTTTGCTTCGTAAAGCTCTGTCCACGCTTTCATAATCGTGTCAGGATCTCGTTCTATAAAATTCGGTTCGGGTAAATTTGTCATAATGTAACCTCTGCGGTTGCTGATACATTGGAATCCTTAAGAGTCCATTCAACTTTTATTGTTATATTCGTGCTGTCAATTACTGCGGATACAGAATTAACTTTGATTCGTGTTTCCCAAAGATTTATGGCATCGGTTGTCTCACGAATAATATTTGGAATTGCTTCGTTGACAGGATAATCAACATATTTGTATAGTTCTGAACCAAAGGTCGGTCTTTGCGGATCCGAACCTTTACGAGTCAGAAGAATTATTGCGATGCATTGATTGATATCATCAACACCCTCTGCTACATCACCGATGGTGTTGAGTTTTACTTGCCAATCAACGTATGTTATTTCATTTAAATTTGTCACTTTTACATTCCTTGTGCCGGAGCAGATGTCGCCTTTTGTATTTTTCAGGTTTCCATCGTGTTCAATGTCACCGATTAATTTCATTTTTTGAAAAACAACTGTAAGTGTTTTCTCTTCTTTATTTGCGTGAATAGAGGCTTCGCAGTCGAGGTTGATTCCCATTTCTTTTTCGGATTGAAGAATCGGTTTATCTTCCGCAGAATAAATTGCTCCGAGAATTACACCATCTTCTGAATTTTCATCCATAAGACAAGCAACTTGTTCGCCAACATCCGGCATTACATAAAATTTATCTTTGAGTGTTTTTGTCTGAAGAACAGGAAGCCAAAACGAAGTTGAATCATCATCGCCAAAGTTCACTCTTGCCAAAACGTTTATTGCATCTATTTGTGAAACGACTCCAAATCTTAACACGATTCCACCTCGCAATAAGTTTTGTATCCTGAAATTCTGTCGAAAACGTGACGAGCTTCGGTTATGTGATATCTGCCTGAAAAATGTCCGACACCTTTTATCTCAATATTTAATCCTGCAATTAAATAAGGATTACCGACAAATTCAAGCGAACCCTCAATTTTTGTGTCAGACCGACCAAGTGCAGCTTTAGCCTGAACAAGTGCTTGTTTTTTACTCGTACATCTTGTTGTGATTTTTAGCGTGTCACCTTTTACAACTGATTCGTTTTTAGCAGAAGCCGTTAAGGTTTTCTTTTTCTTCGGATCAAAATATTTTACTTGCACCGCTTTATATTTTTGACTGGTTTTTTCTCTAAAGCTGATGCTTATTAAATCTGATTTATAAAAGATTTGTGAGGATTTTGCAGTTTTTAGTTCCCGGACATTATAAAATACCAAGTTACCCTCTGCGACTTTGAAGATATATCCGTATTGTTCGGCAAGTTTAGTCAGGAATGTTAAATCACGTTCTTTATCTTGTGTGATTCTGTCCACTTTTACATCTTCAATGTTGCCAACTAAAGTTAATCCCTGTCTGTCAGCGATTTCCTTTGCAATTTGTTTAAGAGTTTTATTTTCATATCCGGCAGAATTCTTTTGACGAAGCGGTTTTTTAATTCCTGTCGCAAGTCCTTTTACAATAATCTCATCAGGAGGTGCAGAATATTCCAACTCATCAATTTCAAACGTTCCGCAGTTTAAAAGTTTTTCTGCCTCATAACCGATATACGCACGAAGCGAATCGCCCTTTGTAGGAAGCCAAGAACCCTGCCAAAGTTTTTCTGAATCTTCAAATGTAATCTGAAGTTCATCAGACTGTCCATGTTCGTAATCCGTATATTCGATATTTGTTACATACGGGGACACATCTTTTGTTATGTTCTTTTTTTCGTAGAATAATTCAAAAATAGGTACTAACATTTTTCACTTTCAGGGTTATGTAAATTTTTGTCTTAACATGTTGCAAGTCATGGAAAACTTGAGTAGCATGAGCATGCAATAAATTTCATTTAAATTTTAGGTATTAGCACTCGACCTCAACGATTGCTTTTTTTTTGCTTATTTTTTCCAAGGAGGAAGTTCAAACTTTATGGTTTCTGATTCATCCAAAATCGGAATTTTTTTAAGTTTTATACCGGCAGGAAGTATTGGTTCAACTTTTACATTTGGATTTGCTTTAATAATCTCTTCATAAAGAATTGGAGAATTATAAAAGTGTTGCGATATCAAATCCCATCTGTCTTTGTCTTTTGTAACGTATGAGTAAAATTCCGTCACGCTTTTTTCTTAAATCCTTTCTGTTTATTTTTCTCTTCAGGAATATTGCCGACATATTCTTTTAGAGTTACCTCCAACTGAATGGAGATTATATTTCCTTTTGCATTGGTTTGTTCCATAGACTCTCTTATTCTTTCTATGACAAACACACCAACGTATTCGCCATTTCCTTTGATAAATTTTAAAGGTACTGCTTTATCTGCTGCCGTTTTTAGTTTTTTTATTTCTTCTTCAGGGGTGCAAAATGCCTGATGAAAGTTTAGTGTCAATTCGTCTTCCTGAAGATTCTTACCAAGAAACTGCAAGAGGGGTTTATTTTCTATCCGCTCGTGTTGAACGAAGTTATATGAAGTTGATTTGTTGTGTCCGGTAAAGGAGGGAATTACTTCAAATACAATGTCTCCAAGTTGTGCAAACATTAGTAAGCTAACCTCACTTTCCGTTCATTTTCTGCTTTAATTAATCTTAAAAGTTCATCTTTATGTTGCTTAAGCATCTGCTTAAAATCTTCTTTTGTGGCATTACCTGTAATATTAATCGTAGGATTATAATTTATGACAGAAGATTTATTAAGAGATTGATTATTTTGTGCCACTTTTGGATTGTTTTGCTTTGATTTCAGAGTTGATGTACTAATAACTTCAGGTATTTTATTAACAACTTTTAACTGAGTTAAAGGGTTTAAATTAAACCTTGGTGTAGCTTTGAAGGTAGGTTTAGCAATTAACTCTAAAGATTTATTCATTGCCCTAACAAGCGGTTGTGGTCGCATAGTTGATGCAACTGTTTCAATTATTTTTACTTTATGTAAGTCTTTTAATGGTCCTGATTTTGCCGGAGAGTGAGGTAAATGGTCTCGAATAATTTGTGCGTGTTTTCCAATTGCTTCTTTGGTTTTGTTAACTGTTGATAAAATGCCATTTGAAAGCATATCTCCTATTTTTTTGCCACATTCAAAAACTTTTGTTATTAATTCAGTTATTTTAATAATTATATTTGCAATGGCTTTACCAAATCTGACACCCATTTTTTCGGCAGCACCACCTGTGTCTTCAACTGGTTTTAAAATCTTTTTAATCCAATCAATAAGTGCTTTTATAGGTGTAAGAATTGGGGAAATCGCATCAGCAATTCTTTTAAATAAAGGCATAAGAGGTTGAAGTCCTTCACGTAGTCCTTGCCATAAACCTTTAAAAAATGCTGTGATAGGTTTCCAATATTTATATATTAATAATGCAGCAGCACCAATTGCGACTGCTATCCAACCAATGGGAGAAGTTAACAACGTTAATGAGAATGTTCTAAACGCAATTACAGCATTTTTAATCATCCCCGGAATTCCTAAAAATCCGTTTTTAATTGCTGTAAGTCCTTTTATTGTTGCTGACGGTATCCCTCGAACAACTGCAACAGTCCAATCTTTAAATGCAATTGTTGAATTCATTATATTTTTAGGGAGGTTTAAAAAGCCATTTAAAAAGTTTTTAAAACCTGATTTAATAGATTCACGCATTGATTTATCAAGACGTGTTATATCTGATATAAATGCTCCAAAATAACCACCTTGCCCATTCAAAAATCTAATATTTAACGAACGTAGTTGTAAAAATTGAAATAAGTCTCCAACTGCAAACTTAACTTTTGGAGCTATTGCTCTTATACCGTTAAGTGCAGAACCATAGGCACTAACGAATTTTCCTATTATCATTATTGCTGTTCCGACACCTGTCAATAAAAGACCAAGTCCTATTGTGCCTATTACTCCGGTAAATAATCCTTTTTGGAGAACAGGATTTTTATTTATTTTTGTAAGCCACTCATTCAGTATTTGAATTGGTTTGTGCAAATATGGAAATACTAACTCTTTCATATTTATTTTTAAAAGTTTAAATTGTTCGCTTGTAGTTTCAAGCATATGGTTAAAGTCTTCATCCATAACGCCATTTGCATTAAGAGCAGCATCTTTAATCCTCCGATATTCATCGAGGTTTTGCATCATTGGTTTAAGGAAGTTTAGGTCAGTTTTATTTCTGAATATTTCTGACACAGCGAATACATCACCATGAGTAAGTTGGTTGATTAAAACGACCATTTCCTCAATAGGATCCTTGTTCTCCGCAATAACTCTATTTAAGAAGATTTACACCATATAATTCTTCAAATCTTCTGACTGCCATTGGAGATGTAATACTTTGTAAGAAACTTTCAAAGTTTGTGGCAGCTTCGGGAGCTGAACCTGCACCTTTCATTGCAACTTGCAAAGCAGCACCTAATTGAGTGACAGCAGGAATTCCTTTCATTCCTAACATCGCAGCACCGGCAGTCAAAGACGGGAACGCAGCAGACATATCTTTTAATTCAAATCTGCCCTCTTTACCGGCTTGTGCCAAGATGTCCATAAGATGTCCATTGTTTTACCCAAATCTGCGACATTTACTTTTAAGTTGTCGGTAACTGCAAAAGCTGTCTTTGAGATATCAACTATCTCTGCTCCGGCTGCGGTTGCTGTTCTACCGATTACATTCATATAATCAAGTGCAGCTTCAGGATCAATACCTGATGCAACGAGGACATTTAAACCTTCAGATATTTCACTTCTGAATTGGTTTGTATATCGGGAAATATCGCCAAGCCTTTTATCCATCTCTTCCAATTGTTTCGCAGATAATTGTCCCACGTTCCCTAATTCACGAAGTCGGTGTTCCATAGCAAGTGCTTCGGGAATAGCATCTGTAATACCTAGTTTATATGCAACGCCCATGCCGGCAGCCGTAAATCCTGCTCCTATTTTTGCTATATTTTGTCCAAGTTTATCAATAGATTCAGAGGTGGCTTTTATTTTCTTTTGTAGTTTATCAAATTCTGCATCTGACCTATTTACGGCTTCACGAACTACCCTTGACATTCTGTCAAAGGCAACAAGGGTTAAGGATATTTTCATCATCGTGTCTAGCATTGATTTTCGATTTCCTCGTTTCTTTTGTTCGTGTATTTAATAGCCTGATTACACCAATATGCAAGGACAGGAATTGGCATTTTACAGATTTCTGTATATTGCCATCCTGTCACTTTAGAGAGATGAATTATGCTTTGGGAGTCAGGGAGTTGAGTACAGCAACTGTTTCCTGAATTTTCTCGTTCTTTTCCACAGTCGCTTGAGGGACTGTGTTCTGAAACTTTCCCGACAATTCAGCCTGAAGAGCTATTACATCTGATAAATCAAGTTCCAAGATGTCTTCGTAAACGAGTTTTTGTCCGTCAATTTCAGTTAGTTCAGCAATTAAAGCATAAGGGATCTCTTCAGACGTCTTTGCTTTTATTTGTGCCTGCAAAAGGTCATACCCTCTTCCCTGTCTTACAGTCGCAGTTCTGCCGGAGGGTAATGTAATATTTTTAGTCATACTTAAGCTCCTATATTTCTTCTAAAATTACTTAATATGTCTTTTGAACCGACTTTATAGATATTTTCAAGTACATCAATTTCAAAAATATCCTGTCCATTTACTACTAGTTTGGCGTAGGTAACAGACATTTGAGTTTCATATTCTGCATTGTCTTGAGGTTTTATCGTTCCCATCGGGAATTCTTTAAATGTCCCCATTATAAATGCTGTAGCAGGAACTTCTTCAATTTTTCCAAGTCCGTTATATGTTTCTAATGATGCTCTAACCTGAATCATTGTTGATGTATAAGGATTAGCAGAATCTTGTAAAACTTCAGGATATAAAGAGTTCCATTTGATTTTACATTCCAATTTATCAATTCCGGAGAAAAATTCAGCAGAGCCAACCATACCTAGTCCTTTATGTTCGGACATTTTATGTTTTATTTGTGGCAGTTCAACTTCTTCGGCACGACCTAATAAATTGACACCATTTAAATAAACATTAGCATTCGTTAATTTGTTGATTTTAATTTTACTCATTTTGTAATTCCTTTTTGATATAAACCGCACTCACAGATTTGAACATCTGCATAATGCAAAATAACAATTTCCTGATTTATTGCCTGTATAAGTGGACATCTTCTTGTGTTTCTGCAAGTTTTACAAACATCATTGTCTTCGCAGAATATCTCTAATTCATCGTTATCGTTTATTTCTGCTCTCATGACGTACCCAATGATTTCAGTAGTTCGATATCTATAAAACTTTCAAAACTTATTCTTTCAGCAGGAGTCGGTGGCATAAATTCTATGTCAAAAACTAAATGTCCATCAGCTATTTGTGTAACAGGGTTTTTATCAGGATTATATGAACACTTGCCATCAATAAGAGCACCTCTTCCGATTAAACTTCTTATAAATGCATTTACAGATTCTGTAATTGAATCAATAAGTCCGTTATCAATCGGGAAGTCGATAAATTGTAACATTGAATATTCAACGCTCTCGTGAATAATATCAGCAGTCCTTCTTATATTTATAAAGTTAGTTACACTTGTTGAGCTAGGATATGCAGCAGAACGGTTTCCCCAAGTTCTATAACCTGAACCTGAAGAATTAAATACAGTTACAATTCCGGCTTCGTTTAATGTATTAACTTCACTAGAAGGATCATTTAGCATTGATGTTAATTGTTTCTCAACACCAACGATTCCGTTTATTTCAGTATTTGAAGGAGACCAATGGTATCCTTTATCTATATCTTTGGCAGCAATAACACCTGCTAATCTTGAAGAATAAGGTTCAAGTATTGTTGAATCTGATGCAGAGTCATAAACTTTTAAATGAGGATAACATAATATAACTCTATCAGATGATGAATTAAAGTTTATTGTACCACCGGCACCTCTGCCTGTTATTGCTTCTTGAACAGTAGTTCCAACAGGAGCATCAACAATTCCTATTGCTCTTATTTTATTACATACTGTTTGAATTTCTGTAACTACTGCTGAATCTTCACAATAAACAGGAGCAATTATCATTTTGGGGAAATATCCGAATAATGAATAACTATCTTCAAAGGCTTTTAATCCTGTTCTTTTCCCTGTTGTAGCATTAACACCACCGATAATATCTGCTTTTGTTACATCGGCGACTTTCTCGTGTTTCGCAGGATCAAAGACATTTATTACAATAACAATACCTGCACCTTGGTCAAAAATCGCTTCCAACGCTTGAGGAATTGTATATCCGTCTTTTTTAGAACCAAAGTATTTAACTGCATCAATTTCATTTAAAATTAATGTTGGTTCATTTACAGTTTTATATCCATCTCCGACATCTTGAATCGGAGCTGTTCCGACAAGACCAATAACTGCTGTTTTTACAGTTTTAATAGTTCTTGCACCTTTTTCAATTTCTATGGTTTCGACACCATGTAAGAAACTCGCAGGCATTATATTTCCTCCATTTCTTCTATACTTGGGGTAGTTAAATTAAATTCTATTTCGTATTGCCAAATCCCGTTTGTTTCAGATATAAAACCTTCTTTTTGTGGAATCATTTTAGTGCATCCGTTGATTTTATATCCGCATAAACATTGTTTTACTTTATCGAGCGTTTCATAAGCTCCATTATTATTTCGGAGATTACGAGTTACGACTGTAATTGCAAATGATAAACCTCGTGTTTGAGATATTATTCCTAGTGAATTCAGGTTTGTATAATTACCACCTCTGTAGTGGACTAGGACTGCTCCGACAGGATGTAGTAATATAAATTCCTGTGGTTTTTCAGGGAATCCATCAACTAAAAACTGTGGGAATTTATCTTTTAAATATAGAATTATTGAATTTTCAATCTCTCTAATACTCAAAATTCATTACTCGCTTATTGAATAATCTGTCTAACTCGGTTTTATTTGTTCTGTATTCTCCTGAAGAAAGAACATTGTTTTCTTCTTCTGTTTGAAGAGTAATTATTCCTTTTTTCAAATCTTCTAATGTTTTTATTGCATTTTTGTAAGCTGCTGATATTGTCTCCGGGATCTCTGTATAAATTCTTCTTGAATAAAGACGATATATGCTTAAATCTATTGCAATAACTCTCAACAAAGGAAAGTGGCTATTTAAGGGTAGTGTGTATTTTCCCCTCAAATAGCCATCTATAAGGGTAGAGGAGTAGAGAATAGCTTCTTCGCAGACAACTGAATCAACAGTTTGTTGTGTACAGTCATCATTTGAGAGCTGGATAAGGGAAGCTTTACTTATTTGTAATTCAATATCTTCAGGGGTACAGTAGAATGTCATTAGATTCCTCTAATAATTCTTATTACATCACCTTCAGCACCGGCATCGAGAGCATAACCATTTATTTCTTGGTTTTCGCCTGTAACAACGGCTCTTCCTGTCGCATCCGATGAAACTGTATTTCCGACAGCAACTGTTCCACCTGCTTGTATAAGTAATATACCTACAGTTGCAACTGGAGCATACTGTCCTGATTCTGTTTCTACATCACAAATTCCGTATGATTTTTCTCCGGCTTTAGAAACTTTTCCATCAAAAGATATAAATCTTTGCTTTGGTAAATCTTCGG
This sequence comes from uncultured bacterium, assembly GCA_902777605.1. Taxonomy (GTDB): domain Bacteria; phylum Cyanobacteriota; class Vampirovibrionia; order Gastranaerophilales; family Gastranaerophilaceae; genus CAG-196. The sequence goes on from CACYUI010000026.1 coordinate 9,936, forward strand.
CAGCCAAAACAGAATCAATTAAAAGTGGTTTATATAATTTATTTGCCATCTTCACCTCCTGTTTTTTCAGGATTATTGTCTTTATTTTGGTTTTTATTGTTTGTTGCAGTTTCTTTTACTACAGTTAAAACATCTTGTAATTTGGCAGCAGTCTTTTCATCAAGTTCGATAATTTCGCCAATTTTCCTTAATGTGCCATCGTGCAAAATGTTTGTATTTTTAATTTTGTATTTTTTTAATCCCACTATTTGCCTCCTTTAGTGCCGTTTACATTTGAAATTAAGTAACCTGCTTCAGGACCAACCAAGAATGGGGTGTAAATGTCTGTTGCACGAATATAACGAACTTTGTTTCCTTCTTTTTCGTACTCATCAATTTGAAGAGCATCTTTCTTACGGATAGTATATCCATAAGCAGGATCATATTCCGTACGTGCATTTAGTTTTGGCACATAAGCAAGGATAATATTATTACCCCAAACTCTTTCAAATTTATTACTAGCGTTTGAATAGATAGTTTTTCCAATAACGATATTTTCTATTTCAAAGAATTCTTTTAATAAATCAAGAGTAATGATTTTATTAGAAGTGCTTGCTATAAGTCCTTTTAAAGACTCATTCCTTTTTAAGGATTCCCACACTTCTTGTCCCATAACTAGAGTGTTAGGATCCTGACCAATTTGACGAGATACAGCATCTTTTGCATCATCAATTACTCCGACAGGATCTGAATCATCGTGAGTAAATTGGCTTGAGCCTGATAATGCAATTTTATTGTCAGTAGGATATTTTGAAGGATCCTGTGCCAATTCTGCACATTGTTTTTCAAGTTTTAAATGTAAACCTTGAGTAACAACATTAGTTGCATGTACTTGCAGTTTGATTTTTCTTGCTTCTTCCTCTTCTCTGTAGTCTATAGGATAAGCCAAGTCGTGTTCTGTTAGGGTAGTTGTATGCTTTTTGAATCCTTGAGGACTAATTACATTTGAATTAGCTCTTATTGCACGTTCTGTGTCATAGATTTGGAATGCTTCTTTGTTAAATTCAAAGATATCAACCTTTTCTAAATCAGAGTGAATTGTGGGAAATAGGTTTTCAGCAATAAATGAGTTATTACTGTAACCACGTGCGACCTCGGATAAATAGGCATTTATGCGTAATTCTTCTAAGCGACCCATTTATACCTCCTTAATTTTTAATAGTGCTTCACGAAAAGAGATATTTTCTTCTTTTGCAATACTTTGTGCTTGATTAAATATCTCTAGACTTTCTTCATCTGCATCAGCATATTTTATTGAATCGTCAGATTTCTTTTTTGCATTTTTTTGTGCAACTTCATCAAATTCAACTTGCTTTGGTAATGCAGAGATAAAGTTTTTAAACTGTTCAATGCTGTTAGAGGACTCATCAAATTTTTTCACGTTGTCCAAGTCCTGTAAAATTGATAAAACAGCATCTTTATTAGCAGGGGTTAAAATGCCGGCAGAGATTTGAGAATCAACAAATTCATTAAAATCTTTGTCTCTGATAGTTGCTTTTAAATCCTGTAATTCTTTTGCAATTTCGTCTTTATTAGCTGCTTCGTCTTTAAATTTAGCAAGCTCAACATTTAGATTCTTAACCTGTGTTTTTAAATCCTTAATTGTTTCTTTGTTTTGTGCTTTTTCTTTAAAATCAGCAACTTGTTTTTTCAAATCTTGAATCGTGGTTTTCAACTCTTCAATATTTTCTGTTTCATCTTCCTCTTCAGTCTGTGTTTCAAAAATAAAGACTTCTGATTCGCCTTCTTTGAATTCAACCGGCTGCATTCCTTTTACTTGCGGAATGCTTGCACCCAAGAAAGAAACAGCCTTTAAATATGGCTTTTTACCTTCAAGTTCTCTGTAAATTTCAACAGAGATTTTTTTGTATTTGCCTTGATTAACAAATTCTTTTAAATCATCTGATAAATCTTTAAAAGATGCTTTCAATGTGCCATCTTCTTCTTTTAATTTATCAACCCAACCATAAGCAGGTCCCTTTTGCTCATGGTCCAATGTAATAGGAGCTTCACAAAAACTTGGATCATAATTCTTCGCAAGTTCTTGGATTTCCTCTTTTGAAAATTTGCCTTGTGGGTAGTTTCCGGCTTTAAATACCTCAAAATATTTCATTAAAAACTCTCCATCTTCTTTTTTTGTAGTTTTACTTTTTCTGTTGGAAGTATAATCGCCATCTAAAAGTTCTCTCAAATGGCTGTGGCAAGATATTTTTTCTCTAACCATTGCAAGTGAAAAAATCACTAGCGAGATAAATTTGAATAATTTTTCAGAGAGAAGTTATCTTGAAATAAAGAAAAAGGCGTTATGCCTGTTTTTGTTTCTGAAGAAAGGTATTTGTATATGGAAATGTCCTTATTATTAAAACTTTTTGAAAGCATAGGTTTTCCCGCTGTGATTTTTGTTATTTGGTACATATACCACAATGCACAGGTTAAAACTTTTGAAAAAATTATTGCTAACAATTTTGAGATTCTTAAGGATCTTGTTGAAACGAATCAATATAGTGCAACAGTTCTTTCAAGAATAGAAAGTAAAATTGATTCCAATGTGTGGTGTCCGGTATTAAAAAGGGAGATTTCTGCCTAATGAATATAGAACGAATTCAATTAAAGGGACAATTAGCAGAAGCCAAGTCAAACTTCAAACATTTAGATACGGAAGCCGCAGGTTTAATTATTCTTATTCGTTCATTGTTAAATCCCTTTGAAGAGAACACGCTAAAACTTGAAGTTGAGAAAGCTGCTGTTGCATTTAATCGACTTCAAGAAGTGTTCTCCGAACTGCAAACTCTTGATACAAAGATTAAAAAGTTGGAGGAATACTTTGACTAAGCGAGAAATACTAATTTCTAACGCAGAGAGACTATACGTTGTTGACCAACTTACTTTAGAAGAAGTCGCAGCTCAAATTGGTGTGAATGAACGAACTATCCGCAGATGGAAAAACGAACACAAATGGGATTTACGAAAAGAACAGTACGTTCAAACTAAAACAATGTTTCACGAAGAGCTTTATAACTTTGCACGAAAACTTATGATTTCAATTGAGTTTGACATTGAAAATAACAACAAAGTTGATCCCGGCAGAATGTTTGCATTTACTAAAATGCTTCCAATGATTAACAAAATCAAAGAGTATGAAGATGAATTGGCAAACAAACCAGACAAAGCAGAAAACAAAGGAATTACACCTGATTTTGTTAAATTAATTGAAACTGAAATATTAGGTATGAAACCAAGTGAAGAATAGTTATTTTTTACCCTACCAACAAAGATGGCTTGATGATAAGTCAAAAATAAAAATTTGGGAAAAGTCGAGACGTATCGGAGCGACTTATGTTCAAAGCTATGAAGATGTAAGGGACTGTGTAAACAGACAAGTTCCTGCTGTTTGGTTTTCTTCAGCTGATGAATCTGCCGCGAGAGAATATATTGATTATTGTGAGATGTGGGTAAAAATATTCCACGCAACTGCAAAAAGAATTGGTGAGGTTATTATTGATAACGATAAAGATATAAAAGCCTATGTTATACAATTTTCAAATGGAACACGCATACACGCATTATCATCAAACCCTAAAGGCTTCCGTTCTAAAGGTGGAAAAGTTGTTTTAGATGAGTTTGCATTCCATAATAATCCGGAAGAACTTTGGAAAGCAGCACGACCTTGTATTACTTGGGGTTATCCTTTAAGGATTTTATCAACTCACAATGGACAAAATTGTTTATATTATAAGTTTATCGACCAAGTCACTAAAGGTAAGCTGAAATGGAGTCACCATAAAACTCCGATTCAGCTTGCTGTGGCTGAAGGTCTTGTTGATAAAATTTATCAAAGAGAAACTACTAAAGAAGAACAACAGGCTTGGATGGATAATGAAGAGCAGAACTGCTTTGATGACTACACTTGGCAACAAGAGTATTGTTGTATTGCCGTTGACGAAGCAACAGCCTTTTTACCTTATGATTTAATATCTACTTGCGAATTAGATGACATCCTTCGCCCATTATCAGAAGTTAATAATGATTTATATGTTGGAATGGATGTTGGCAGACGAAAAGATTTGACAGTTATTTGGATATTAGAAAAACTTGAAAACATTTGTTATACACGAAGTGTCATTGAACTTGTAAAAATGCCATTCCATAAACAAGAAGAAATATTGTCAGGTGTTCTTTCTCATAAAAATTTTCGCAGATGTTGTCCTGACTCTACAGGAATTGGAATGCAATTATCTGAAAATGCACAAATTAAGTTCGGTAAATATCGTGTTGAACCGATTATGTTTACAAATAAAGTCAAAGAAGAATTGGCTTATGGTTTAAGAACGCATTTTGAAGATAGAACTGTTTTTATTCCAAAAAAGCACGAAATTAGAGAAGATTTACACTCTGTCAGAAGAGTTACAACAACTGCAAATAATATCCGCTTTGATGCTGAACATTCAGAGAATGGACACGCAGATAGATTTTGGGCATTAGCTCTTGCTTTATATGCTGCCGGAAATGGTTCAGGAGAAATTCATATTTCTACCCGAAAAAAAATGGAAACATTAAAACTTGTAGGAGGCTTTTAAAATGCCAAATTTTAAAATTCGGCTATAAGTTATCGCGCGAACCCCTAAAAATTAAAATTAAAAGCTGTTAAAAGCCTCTCGTTAAGAAAAATATTTAAATGTAAAAGAGAAAATTATGGTTAAAAAATTATCAGATGAAATTGCAACACGAAAAAGAAGTATAAATTTTTACTCCCTTGGCTCATATTTACCAGATCCTGATATTGTTCTGCGCAAACAGGGAAAAGATGTTCGCATTTATAGAGAATTATTCTGTGATCCTCACGTTTTTGCGTGTGTTCAGTCACGCAAAGCAGGTGTTTTATCTCTTGAATGGGATATAAACAGAGGGACTGATAAAACAAAAGATGCAGAATTAATTGAAAATTTACTCAAAAAACTCGACATTAATAAACTTATAAATGACATTTTAGATGCGACTTTATTCGGTTTTCAGCCGATTGAAATAATGTGGGGTAAAGTTGGCAATTATGTATTACCACTTGAATTAAAAGCAAAACCCTCTGAATGGTTCTGCTTTGATAATGAAAATCAATTAAAATTCAGAACAAAAGAACATTATTGGGGAGAAGAGTTACCACCCAAGAAATTCCTATGCCCTCAAAATAACCCAAGCTACGATAATCCTTATGGAGAAAGGGTGCTTTCTCGTGTCTTTTGGTCTGTTACATTTAAAAAAGGTGGTTTAAAGTTTTGGGTAATATTTACTGAAAAATATGGAATTCCACACCTTATCGGTAAACATCCACGAGGTGCAACTAAAGAAGAAACCGACAAACTTGCTGATTTACTAGAAGAAATGATACAAGATGCTATTGCTGTTATTCCTGATGATTCTTCTGTTGAAATACAAGAAGCTAATAAATCTTCTTCGGCTGAAGTATTTGAAAAATTAATTGATAAAATGAATTCAGAGATTTCAAAGGCTATTCTTGGACAGACATTAACTACTGAAATTGGTAGCACAGGAAGTTATGCCGCTGCTAACACGCACATGGCAGTCCGTCAAGATATTATAGATGCAGATAAAAAACTTGTTGAAAAAACTGTAAATCAGTTGATTCAATGGATTTATGAAATCAATTTTTCTAATACTGAAATTCCAAAGTTTGAACTTTATGAGCCTGAAGATGTTGATTTAAACCTTGCACAAAGAGATAAAATACTATCTGATACAGGTGTTAAATTTACAAAAGAATATTTTATTAAGGCTTATGGCTTGGAAGAAGAGGATTTTGATATTAGAGAAGATATTATCCCAACTCAAAATCCACAGTTTAGCGAATTTAAAGAACAAGAGGAAACTGCACCTTTAGGACAGGAACAACTTGAAGATTTATTCCAATTCCTCGCTGAAAAAGAATTAAATAATCAGGCACAAAAAATGCTTGCACCTCTTATAAGTCTGCTTGAAAAATGTGAAACCTTCGAGGAAGCATACGAATTACTAACAGACAAAAACCTGAAAAGTAAAAAGTTTGAAGAGTGTTTGCAAAAGGCTCTATTCCTGTGTGAACTGCAAGGAAGGAGTGATGGACTAGATGAATAAACTAACTTTTATGGATTTCTTTTCAGGCATTGGTGGTTTTAGAATTGGGCTTGAACGAGCCGGATTTGAATGCATAGGGTATTGTGACAATGACGAATATGCGAATAAATTGTATCGAAATTATTTTAATACCGAAAAGGAGTATTTTTACGATGATATCACGACCATTAATACATCCGAACTTCCAGACTTCGATATCTTTTGTGGAGGATTTCCTTGTCAATCTTTTAGCATTGCAGGAAAAAGACGTGGATTTGAAGACACAAGAGGCACAATGTTTTTTGAAGTCGCACGGATTTTGCGAGACAAAAAACCCAAATATTTTATTCTCGAAAACGTTAAAGGCTTACTTAATCACGACGGAGGAAGAACTTTCCAAACAATACTTAAAATTCTCTCCGACCTTGGGTATCAAACTCAATGGCAGCTACTTAATTCTAAGTTCTTCGGAGTACCTCAAAACAGAGAACGAGTGTACATTGTTGGCTGTTATGGAAAAGAATGTACCGGAAAAATATTTCCTATCGCCGGAACAAATGCAAAAAATATTGGCGAGAGTCAAAAAGAAAGTGTAATTTATTGGAAAAACAGCAAAGACAAATGGGTTGAAGAACAAAGAAATACTGTTGGAACAATAAGAACTCAGTCCGATTTATGCCGTCAGCCGTTATTAAAACAAATTCCTGAAACAACCGGTAATCCTCAAGGCAGCAGAATTTATACAACTGACGGAATAAGCCCTTGTATAACTGCAAGCCATGGAAACCATTGCGCCTTTATTGATAAACAAGTCTATCAAGTAAGAAACGGAACTAAAAAAGGATATGACGAAGCTGTTCCCGGAGATGGAATAAATCTTGCATATCCTAGGTCAAAGACTAGACGTGGGCGTGTTGGTAAAGGTTGTTCTCAAACACTTGATACAAATTGTCATATGGGAACTATTGATAATTGCCGAATAAGAAGATTAACCCCGTTAGAATGTTTAAGGCTTCAGGGATTTCCTGATGATATGTATTTATTAGGAAGAGAACTTGGTTTGGCAGATGGACATTTATACAAAATGGCAGGTAACGCTGTTACAGTAAATGTCATTGAAGCTGTTGCACGTAAACTTGCGGAGGTCGTTTATGGTGCAACTTAAGACACTTTTTAAATTATCTCCGGCACTTGCAATTAAATACTTTACCAAGAAAAACAATAAACTAACTTGGGACTGGTATGAAATATGGCAAGATGCACATAAAAAAACTTTTACTGTAGCAAAAGTCGTACAAGAAAAAATTCTGAATGATATCCGAGAGTCTTTAGATAAAGCTCTTCAAGAGGGTAAAACATTCAGAGATTTTTCAAAAGAATTAAAACCGACTCTCCAAAAACGTGGTTGGTGGGGAGAACAGATTATAGTTGACAGTAAAGGAAATGCCGAAAAAGTTCAACTTGGCTCAATGTACAGATTAAAGACTATTTATAGAGTAAATATGCAAACCTCGTATATGACCGGAAGATACGCTACTCAAATGGACAATGTTGATAATCGACCATATTGGGAATATGTCGCAGTTATGGATTCTTCAACACGACCTGAACACGCAATGTTGAATGGTTTGGTCTATAGGTACGATGATCCGTTTTGGAAGAGTTTTTATCCACCGAATGGTTGGAACTGCCGATGCAGAGTTAATGCTCTTTCTGACTACAAATTAAAAAAGAAGAAACTTACTGTTTATGATTCAAACGGACATTTATCAGAAGAGATGCGACTTGTTTCAAAAAAATCAGGCGAATATAAGCCGGTTACAGTTTACACAGATCCCCTAACAGGTAAACGCATTGCTCCGGATGTTGGTTGGAGCTACAACCCTGCAAGCGGATTAAATGATGATTAATTACTTTTTAAAAGGAGTTTAAATATGACTACAGACAAAAAATGTTTAATTAATTGGGTTGGTGGTAAACGCTTGCTGCGTAAAACTATTGCTCCACTTATCCCAACAGACATAAAATCCTATATTGAACCTTTCGGTGGTGGTGCTTGGGTTCTATTTTACAAAGACAAGTGGGCTGATTTAGAGATATATAATGATTTAGACAGCCGTCTTGTTAATCTTTTTCGTATAGTTAAATATCATCCTAATGCTTTTAAAGAAGAGGTAAAGTATCTGCTTGGTTCTCGTGAAATGTTCTTCCAATTCTTAAATGGGACATTTTTTACAGATATTCAAAAAGCTGTGCAATTCTACTTTTTAATTACACGTTCTTTTGGTGGCAAAGGTTCTTCTTTTGGAACTGTTAAAAAATCTTCAGGAGGTGCAAGTAAATCACAAAAGAACGTACTAGATAAAGTTGATGCAATACACGAAAGGCTTGATAAAGTTATGATTGAAAATCGTGACTTTGAAACCCTTATAAAACAATATGATTTTGAAGATGCATTTTTCTATTGCGATCCTCCGTACTCTCAAGGTTGTGGATATGACGTTACGACAACAAAAGACTTTGACCACGAAAGACTTAGAGAATTACTAGGAAACATTAAAGGCAGATTTTTATTATCTTATGATGATTCTCCTAAAATCAGAGAATTGTATAAAGGCTTTGAAATGATTGAAGTTGAGAGACTAAACGGCATAAATAATCGCTCTGATGTAGAAAATCGTAAAAAAATATTTAAAGAGCTTTTAATTGCTAATTACCCAATTAAGGAAGTGCATGAGCGAAGATCCAATTGAAATAAAACTCGATAATAAAGAAGTTGAAAAGAAACTGCAAGAGGTTGCAAAAAAAGCATCTGACCTTAAGCCTTTGATGAAAAACATTGCCGGCATATTTGCTTCTGCTGCTGAAGATAATTTTGCAGAAGAGGGCAGACCTGATAAATGGATTGATTTATCAGAAGTTACAAAAAAACAACGTAAAAAAATCGGGAAATATCCCGGACAGATTCTTCAAGTTTCAGGTCAGCTTGCCTCATCAGTAAATACATATTACGACAACGATTCAGCAGTAATCGGCTCAAATCTTGAATATGCAGCGATACACCAGCTTGGAGGTCAAGCCGGCAAAAATAAAAAAGTGACAATACCTGCAAGACCATATTTAAAACTAACAGATGACGATTTAGAAGAAGTCCTTACAGCAACCGAGCAGTATCTTAAGTGAACTACGATTTTGCTTAAGGTCTGTCTAGTTGGAAAGGAGGATAAAATGACAACAGTTGAACCAATTAGAAACAAAAAAGATGTAGAAAAAGTTGAAAAGCAGCTTGCTAAACAAAGTGAGCGTGACTTACTGCTATTCGTAATCGGAACTAATTGTGGTTTAAGGATCTCAGATATCTTAAATTTAAATGTAGGGGATGTGCGTAATAAAACACATATTCAAATTATTGAGAAAAAAACAGGCAAATTTAAAAAATTCCCTATTAATGCAAAATTAAAACCTATGTTAGCAGATTTTTGTAAAGGTAGACGGGATAAAGAGCCGTTATTCTTATCTCATTGGAAACACAGACTTGATAGAGTAACTGCCTATTACTTAATTCGAGATGCATGTGAGCAAGCAGGATTACAAGAGAAAATTGGTACGCACTCAATGAGGAAAACATTTGGTTATCATCACTACAAAAAATTCAAAGATATAGTGCTACTGCAAAAAATATTTAATCATTCATCTCCACAAATTACTATGCGATATATAGGGATAGAACAAGACCAAATAGATTATTCTTATACTAACTTTATTTTATAACCCCAAATACTTTACACAAATGTATTTCCCTTACATTTTGTTTGTCTTACAATTTAACCAAATTGTAAGAGATTAGCAATAAAAAACGTCTTAACCATTGCAATAATTGAGATTTTAGTATTTTTATTTCCTTTTATAAATTGTAATGTAACAAATAATTTTGTAAAAAACAATTAGCCAAGTGTCTAGTTTTACGGCACAAAAAAATTGTCTTACAATTTGGTTAAATTGTAAGGTTCAGGTAGTTGGTGAAAGGGAATAATACTGTGAAAAATAAGATTTATGTTACAAAATTAACTAATAATGAGATTGCTTTAATACAAAAATATGCAAGCGAAGGTTTTTATACACAAGCTCGATATAATATATTTGGAAAGCATAGAAAAATCATTGAACTATGCAAAAAATTTCGTGTGTGTTCCTTTGAAGAAATAATAAGGAAAGTACTGTTTTTTAATATGTTTGATTTGAATCTTAATGACAATTATTTATCGCATGTTCAAAGAACATCTGAAGAATATGTAAATATCAGCAGAATTATTCGTAATCAAATGATGGATTTTGCAAAAAATGTGACACAAGAATTTGGGGAGTTATGTACTCACTGTGCCGCATTAACTGATGACGAATTATTTCATATAGTAGAACCAATTATTGATAAAATTAAATCAAATCAGGAAAATTCTTTGTTGTTTAACAATGTAGATAAATTCATAGACTTAATCTACGAGAAATTTAATTTCCCGACAATATTTGAAACATTGTTTGAATTGGATGATGAGTTTAGAGATGCCATAAATAAGGCAGAAGAGTTACTGCACTCTAAACCTGCAAAATATTTGATGACTGTTAGATTACTTATGGAGATAGCATTTCCAATAAGAATAGAACGAAAGACAACATTAGAAGAAAATGAATTAATTAACTTCTTGATGTATAAAGGAGATGAGATTGACTATATTAAATTACATAATCTTTCTCCGGATGATTTTTATAACAAATTTGATGAAATATTAAATGTATATGATGTTTTTGATATTCACGAATTATTGATAAAAACCAATATGGAAAGAGATTTTACAGAATCAAGTATTGTATTTAATAATATGCTTGCTTTTATAAGGAATTGTAGTATTTCAAAAAAGCAAGATATTGAGAAGTTACAAGAATCTATGAATGATTATAGAGATGGGGATTTCTTTATATTGAGTAAATCTAAAGAACTAAAATCACTATTTTCTGATATATTTGAAAATGCCAACTATGAGGAGTTAGTATGTTCTTAAACAAAGAAAGTAAATTAATATACGAACAGATTCCGGATATGAAAGCAATATATTGTGTACTAACAGGGTTAAGTTATCGTGAAATAGGTGTAAAATTCTATGGTTTTCATACTAATAAATTTATTTATCAAGTAAGAAAATTAATGAAAATGTTCCACCTTGCAAATCGCAGACATCTTGCTTACTTTGCGGTTAAAAATAACTTAATCGATCCTAAAGTCCTTGTGAGGTACATAAATGCTTGATATTTTAACAGAAAACGAAAAAGAAGTTGTGCTCTTGATTATCCAAGGGCATAACTTCAATGGCATAACGCAGCATTGTGCCATTGATTATAATTCTTATAAAAAGATTAAAAAATCTATATTTGCAAAACTTAATGTAAATAATATGAATAAATTATTAGGATTTTTACTACAGCAAGGTTATTCACTTGAAAATATTTAAAAATAGAGGAATCACTTCCTCTATTTTTTGTTCAGTATAAACCTTTTTACTAATTGCTAACTTAATCCTGATAAAGAACGCATTACTAAATCCACATCTTGATTTTCCAATTCGTGAATAATATGTAAATATGTTTTTTGCGTTGTTGTGATGCTAGAATGTCCCAATCTTCTCGCTACACTTGCAATTGAAACACCTGCAAATAACAATAATGAGGCATGTGTATGCCGTAATCCATGTATTGAAATAATTGGAATATTTACAGCTTTACAATGTCTTTCTAATATTCCATTAACTGTTGAATTATAAATTTTTTCTCCATATTTAACAAAAATTGGCATATCAGGTGGTAAGTTTTTTAATAATTCTGAAAATTGAATTACAGTTTGCCAATCAATTTCTATTTTTCGTACAGATGATTTATTTTTAGTTGGTAAAAAACCACCTTGTTCTTTATAATTCCAAGTTTTACTGATAGATAAAGATTGATGTGCAAAATCAAAATCTTTTGGTGTTAATGCTAAAGCTTCTGAAAATCTCATTCCGGTCTTTGCCACTAATAAAATAAACCAATCCCAAGTAATTTTTTCAGTTAAGTTTAAATGAGTTAACATAGTATGCAATTCAAATTGATTAAGAAATTTTATCTTTTTGTCTCTTGGTGTTTTACCTTTTATTATTGCTTTTCTTGTAGGATCCTTCTCAATAAAACCTTCATCAACAGCATCAAGAATTGCACCTTTTAATTGATGATGAAAATCCATTGTCGTTTGTCTCTCATGTAACTCGGCATAGTCATTAATCAACTGCTGATATGTTATTCGATTTAATTCACAAATCATTAAAGTCGGAATTAATCTTTTTAACCATTCACAAGTCATTAAATACTTATCCAATGTAACTTTGCGGATTGCTCCCTCTTTGTAAATTTTGATCCATTTTGCGTAATAATCACAAAACAAATCAGTACTTTGTGTTGAATTCAACATAAAACAAATCTCCTTCTTTTTCTTGAGGTTTATACTGACTAAAAAATACTTACGTTGATGAAGAGTGATAAGGTTGTCTAACTTGCTAAAAAATGCTCCAATTTTGGTTTGTTCGTCATAAGATGGATGAATTACAGGAAAGTCGACAAGTATATTTTGATTTAAATGTTTTATTGTTCCACCAGTTGCTCTTTTTCCTACATAATCCATCAAAAACGGGGCTTTCAGGTAATGAAATAAATATTTATTTTCCATATTTTTATCGATAATGACAACATTAAATACTCCTGCATTTAATGTTGCAGGTTTGTCTAAACCCTCTACATATGCCACTTTTCCAAGAGTTCCATCTTTTGTAATAAGGATACTACCATTTTTTATTTGAATATTTTTATCTTGATCGTATCTCTCTTTTTCAACAAAATGGCAGGTTTTCAGGTCTATTTCCCCGTCAATAAAATCTGTTCCTGTTATTAAATAATAATTTCCTCTATCTAAAAATTCAGATGTTCTAAGATTTTGCCAACCTATTCTTGCATGCATTGTGGCTATACTTGAGAGCTTACGCTGTTCCCAAGCGTATGTATAAAGAAGGTTAGATTTTTGCAAAAACATTTTCAATAGAAAATACTTACGCTGATGAAGAGTGATAAGGTTGTCGGTTGTCAAGTTTTGCAAAATACTTTCCTATTTTAATTTGTTCTTCCTTGGGTGGAATTAAAGCCGTAGTCGATTGCACAAGTTCACTATTAAGGTTGTTAACCACTCCACCAGAGGCTAACGACTTATATTGAAAGTACATGTTATTTGAAGATAGCAGCTGTAGAAGATATTCTGTATCAAAAAGATTTTTATTATCCCTTATAAGTAACCAACCGTCGTGGATACAGCCATTTACAGCCATAATATAAGGTCTTCCGAAACTCATAGAATTTGACAATATTAAATCGCCGATTTGAACTCTACGAGAGAATTTTTCACCTTCAGGTATAATTTTTTCTTTTGTTTTAGTTATATATCGTGAATCAGCAGATACATCGCCAATTTTAACCCAATTTATGCCGTTTTCTTCTTCAGTAATGTAGCTTTCAATAGGACGAGGTGAACCTCCTCTTTGAATTAATACACAATCTCCAAACTTACGCTGTTCCCAAGCGTATGTATAAAGAAGGTTAGATTTTTGCAAAAACATTTTCAATAGAAAATACTTACGCTGATGAAGAGTGATAAGGTTGTC
>CACYUI010000027.1 GCA_902777605.1 uncultured bacterium
CACCGTAAGATGAGATCTCTCATAGCATAAGCTAGTAAGTCCCGTTGTAGATGACGACGTTGATAGGATGCAGGTGTAAGAGTGGCAACATTTTCAGCCAAGCATTACTAATCGGACGAGGGCTTTTTCTAAAAAGCGTTAGCCGGTGTGAAGTCTAGAAAGAGCTTGACGGAGTGTGTTAGTGTTCGTAAGAACACGGAACACGAAGACAAGGTCTTGTAGGACGAAACACTACGATGGCGCCGTTGTTGTGAAGCGTAAGCGGAACAACGAAGCAATCTTTGATTGCACAGGCGCTAAAAGGTTAATGTAATAGGTTAATTCGGATGATTAAAATTATATCTTGTGCAATCTTCAGCGTATAGCTGAAGTCGTAAATAATCGACATCAGCAAACTATAAGTTTGTTGGTGGCCAATCGTAGGTAAACCACCCGTTCCCATCCCGAACACGGTCGTAAAGACCTACAGAGGCGAAAATACTTGGAGGGCCACCTCCTAAAAGACAATTGCTTAGGATTAGGTGATTGTCTTTTTTTTGTTTGTCGTCTTGGATTATCTGCAGTTTACAACCTTTGCACTCTGTTTATAAAAATAGTTAACAATCGGCTGGATTGCCACAGCTCTATCGAGCCTAGAAATGGTACTATACGAGAGGTTTTTATGCAATGTCATTCCGAGCCCGATTAGGGCGAAGGAATCCAGCTTTTTATAAATTTATGTAAATATTTGTAAATATATTGGCAAATATTGGTATGTTAATGTTTTAGTTATTTTAGAAGTAATTGTATGGAAGGTGGTTTTAAATGATAAATTCTATTGATGTTAATTATTCAAGTAAAAAAGTAATAACATCTAGTGGTTGTAATAATTATAATTCTATACCAATGCGCGGTAGTGATTTTGAAAGAAGTTGTGAGAATGATAGTTTTGAACAAAAAAATAAAACAAAAAAAGTTGTTGGTATAACAGCTGGAATTTTGTCTGTAGCTGCGATTGTTTTAGGTTCAGTATGTTTTCATAAAGGTAGTAAAGTTTTAGAAGGTAAAAATTCATCTTTTTATGAAAAAATTGAAGCCGGATGGAAGAAACTTTGTGGAAAAGATTTTAAAATTAATAAGGGTGAAAAACAGAATAGTAGTGAATCAACTAAAAAAAATGAAAAAGCAGTGACTGAGAATGATAATAAAGGAACAAAAACGGATAATGTTTCAAAACCAGACAAAAAAAATGTTGAATCAACAAGTGAACAAAAAGTAAATGAAGTGAAGAATACGAAAGATAATGATAAAGAGGCTGTGTTAGCATTATCAGATAAAAAAGTTAGTGAATGTTCTCCTGAAGAAATTAAAAAATATGCAGATGTAGCTTATCCTGACGACCCCAATCTTTCAAGATTATTTCAAGAATGCTTAAAATCCAATGTATATAAAAATTCAAATGTACAATTAGGTAAATCACATACAGAACTTAATTATTTTATTGACGATCTATCTAAAGCAATGCCTAAAGAATATTTAGCTTCTGATCTTTTGTACAAACCGATAAAAGATGTGAAAGTAAAGGATGTAATTTCTGAAGAACAATTGGCATTGTTGCGTGATCTTGATAAACAAGTACGCAATTCATTAGGAGAACCAAGTAGTAATATTGCAGAAATAGATAAATTAAAAAATATGGGATATTTAGATTTCTTAAAACAGTGGCAAGAATCTCCAAATCATGTATTAAACAAAGAATTTTTGGATATGTTTGCGATTGATTTTAGCAAATTAGATACTAAAAAAAGTATATTGGACATTAATTTAGAAGCATATTTTGGATAACCCGTCTTTACAAAACTTAACAAATCGAGTTAAAAAGGCAATTTTTTAAATATTATATACTTTATATATATGTAAGAGATAATTAATAGAGAGAGTTCAAAAAATGACAGAATTATATGATGCAATTGAAAGAAACAAAAAACCTGCAGGAGCTTTAGAAATCCCTGAAAACTTTCAATTTTATTATTTGAATAAACAAGACCGCCAAATGAGATTTAACAACGGTGGTGACCCAATTTACGCTATTTTCGAAAAAATCGAAAACAGACCTCTTTCTAAAATTGCAAAAGATTTCGTAAAAGAATTGGCAGACGATTCTATCAGATTTATCTCTACATTAGTAAAATAATTTTTAAACTTTATTCTCTTATATAAATTACCTAATCAACCAATAGAAAAATTTCTCTAAAACCATAGAATTATAAAGGTTAAAATTTATAGAAGGAAAAAATTATGAGAAATTTTGTAGTTAATTTTGGTGGTTTTATTGTTGACATTATGGCTATTGTTACCATTATAGGTTTGATTATTTCAACAATAAAAGTTATGGCAGCACAAGGTATTTGGGCTGGACTTGGTGTCCTTTGGGCAGGGCTTGTTAGTTTCATTTTTGTATTTTTCTTGATTTATTTGGTAATGTCAATAAATGCTAAATTATCAGATAATCATGACAGATATTAATTTATCGCTACATATTAGAGTCTGTTAAATAGCAGGCTCTATTTTATTTTTTTGGTAAAAATTTCATCATAAAGTCAACAAATTCTTTAGAGGCACTAACTCCATAATTAAAGCATTCTTGTTGGATATTTTCCCATTTAGATTTATTAAAACGACTTACTTTATATTTGTCTTGCGAAGAAAATTCGGCTGTTTTTATAAATAAATCATCTAATTTTAGGAAATCTATTTTTTGTGGTTTAAAATTTTTTAAAAATTGAGTATGTTTGGATGCCGCTCCGTATTTTTCTCCGCGTTCAAAGTTTTTATGTAAATAATAGTCGCGAAATTTTACTATAAAACTACTTTGTTCAGTATGAACAGGAGTATTAGCATCTTGGAGAAAATGCAGAGCAAATGCTACTTCATAAAGAAAATCTCTCCTGCTATCAGCTTTAAAGGATTTTTTATAATGTTCTGTAAATTTAGCTAGAGCATTATTTTTTTCAGGATCCTTCCCAAAACTTTTGGTTTTTCCATTTTGGAAGTAAAAATGTGTGTTGTTGTAGTATCCTTTTTCGGATTTAATCTCATCAGGTAACATTGTATAATTTGCGAAAGCTTCATGTTCAGCAAAATTCAGTTTTTTATTTTTTTCCAGCGCTTTTTTAGTCATTACATAGTGAGTATTTTTACTCCAACCAAAGCTTGGTGTTATATTTATTCCAACATCCATCTTTTATACTCCAAATGTTATTGTAGCATTAATTTGGATTTATATCTACTCATTTGTATATTTTATATTAGCGGGAGTTTTCATTAATAAATATTTTACTGAAGCTTGAACTCTATTTGTAACATGCAGTTTTGTATATATTGATGCCAAATGTGCTTTTGTTGTGTGACTTGTAATTGTTAACTTTTCTGCAATTTGTTTGTTATTATATCCTTTGATAAGAAGTTCCATCACTTCCTCTTCTCTATTGGTAAGCATAAATACTCTCTCCTAATTAGCCAGCTATACTAATATATTCTCAACTAGCAAGGAAATTGTCTATAGGGTGAATGGCTAGTTTTTTGTTCAAAAAAATATCTCCTGTACGGCAATAGTTTTTGTGTTTATCTTTCGGTTAAATATAATTATTAAATCTTTTTCATACTTCCAGCTATTCTTAATTCCAAGAGGGAGGGATAAAATAACTTTATTTTCTTCCTCTTTTTTTTGTGTCAAGATATATATTTTGGTGCAAATTAATGTTCATAAATAATAATCGATGCAAAATATTTTACTACCTTATTATGTTTATTTGTAATATAATCAAGGTGTAAAGGGGTAATGAGGTGACGGTGAAATATATAATGATTGCTTCAGAACTTCTATAATAATGAATGTTGAAATAAATGGAAGGATATAAATATGCAGGTTTCATTAAACTGGTTAAACGAATTGGTTGATTTAAAAGATATAAGTGTTGAACAAATTGCTCATGAGCTTACTATGAGCGGTTTGGAAGTAGAAGAAGTAGAAGAAGTTAAACCAAAGTTTACAAACATAATAACTGCAAAAATTGAGAAGATTGACGCACATCCAAATTCTGACAGATTACATTTGGTAACCGTAAATACAGGTAAAGATATGAGAACAGTTGTATGCGGCGGTCAAAATATAGAAGTTGGTCAAATAATTCCGTATGCTTCGGTTGGAAGTAAGGTTTTGGACAGAAAAACAGGTGAACAATTTGAATTAACTCCGGCTGTTATTCGAGGCGTTGAATCTCAAGGCATGCTATGTTCTGATGATGAACTTGGTGTATCTGACAGAAATTATCAAGAAGAAGACGGCATATTAATCCTTAATAGAATTTTTCCTAATTTAGGATTAGGGTTAAATGTGGAAGATGTTTTAGGTTTTGAAAAAGATTATATTATTCACACAGCTCCTACTGCGAACCGTGGTGATCAGATGTCGGTTATTGGTATCGCAAGAGAACTCAGTGCTTTATTTGACAGACCGATGAAGGTTGAAGAAATAAAAGCTGAAGAGATTAAAACAAATGACTTTAAAGTTGAAATTAAAGATGATGATGTTTGTAAATACTACTCAATCGGTTTATTAAAAGGGATTAATATATGCCCATCTCCGGATTGGATGCAAAAAAGACTTGTAGCATCCGGTATTAGAGCAATTAATAATGTTGTAGACATTACCAACTATGTAATGTTAGAATACGGCACTCCTTTGCATGCATTTGATTTAGATAAACTTAACGGTTATTTGTGTGTAAGAAGAGCTGTTGAAGGAGAGAAAATAATTACATTAGATGAAGTTGAAAGAACTATGACAAGAGATACTGTTGTAATTGCTACTGAAAAAGAACCTGTATGTTTAGGCGGTGTGTTTGGCGGTCATAATTCGGAAATTGATGAAAATTCTAAAAATATAGCATTAGAGGCAGCATATTTTACGGCACAATCTAACAGGAAAAGTTCAAGAAGTGTAGGTTATAAATCTGATGCATGCTCTCGCTTTGAAAGAGGCATTGATATAAAAGCAGTGCATAAAGGTTTGATGAGAGCGGTTGAGCTTCTTGTAAAATATGCAGATGCCAAATTTGAAGGTTATGTAGAAACGGGAAATGATAAACCTGAGCCAATTACGATAACATTAAGGTTTTCTCAAATAAAAAGGATTTTGGGCTGTGATATCGAATCAGAAAAAGCATTAACAATATTAGAAAGGCTTGGTTTCACAATTTTAGGTAAAAATGAAATGGCTTGCAGAGTTGAGGTTCCATCCTGGAGGGCTGATGATGTCACAAGAGAGATTGACCTTATTGAAGAAATTGCAAGAATCAACGGCTATGATCAAATTACACCAACGCTTCCGAATAGAGCTGGGACAGCAGATATTTCAACTGCGGAAAAAGTTATATCTAAAGTTCATAATTTAATGAGAAGTGCAGGTTTGAACGAACTTCAAACATCATCTTTAATTGGTGAACCATTGTTGAAACAATTTAACATGACATTTGATAAGGAAAAAGCTATTTATGTAGAAAATCCTGCATCAGAAGATTGTACAATGCTTAGACAAACATTGATGGCAAGTTTGCTAAATTGTATGAAATATAATTACGATAATGGTCAAAAAGATTTTTGGGGTTACGAAATTGGTAGAAGTTATCTTAAAATTTCTGAAACTGACGAGAAAAACTCAGGTGTTGCTGAAACTTTAACTCTAGCTGGAGTTATTACGGGAAATGTTCAAAATTCGCTTTGGCAATGTACTGGTGAAGTTGATTTTTATACAGTAAAAGGTATTGTAGACAGAGTTTTGGAAGAACTGGGACTTTCAAGAAGAATTAAAATTGCTCTTCTTGCAGACTCTCCTCTTGCGGATTCTCATAAGTGCCTGCATCCGTTTAAAACCGCAGTATTAACACTATTAGGCAAACAACCGACTGTTGTTGGTTATTACGGTGAAGTTCATCCTGAATTGAAGGGTAAATTAAAGTTAAATCAGAATGCATATTTATTCAAGCTGGATTTAAATATGATTATTGAAGCATATAATGAATCTGTTGTGAAATTTAAAAAACTATCCCAATTCCCAGAAGTACAGCGAGATTTGGCAGTGATTGTGCCTGAAACAACAAGCTGGGATGAATTGGAAAAGGTTGTAAAAAAAGGCATTGCTAATAATGTATTTAGCGGATGTGAAGTCTTTGATGTATATCAAGGAGAACATGTTGAAGAAGGATTTAAGTCAATTGCATTTAGAATAAAAATGCAAGACGCAAATTCGACTATGACAGATGAGGCAATTGAAACTCAGATGGCAAATGTGCGTTCAGTTCTTAAGAAATCATTGTCGGATTTATCATTTAGAGAATAATAACGATGTATATAAATTTTTAGGGAGGAATTATGTCTTTGGCAATCAGACAAATAAGTACAGCTCAATCAATAGCAGCTATGAATCAAATGAAGAAAATTACTAAAAGAGAAGTGCATGATATTGCCCTTGGTATACCAAAGGAATTCAAACAAAAGAAAGCATATATGCAGAGTGATGCATTTTTGCAAGATGCTCACAATCAAAAAATGTTTGCTTTGGCAGATAGGCTAATTGAATTGCGAAATAAAATTTCTTTAAATATTGCAAATTTTAATGCTAAAAGCGGAGATGAGTTGGCACAGGGTACCAACGGTTTTACCCGTATTAAAAAGTATTTGCAAAAAGATAAAGACATGAATTTTTCTAATAGTTATGCTACTATTTCAGCCATAGCTCCTTTTGATGCGGAATATGGATTGGTAAAAAATTATATGATTAGAAACCTTTCAAAAGAAGCAAAAGCTGAGTTAGGCAAATAGAATTTTAAAATTTAAAATAAGATAGCAGGAGTTTTAATGAAGAAATTTTTTATATTTATAGCAATGATGCTTATGTTACCTGTATTTGCAGATACGCAGCCATATTATATTAATAATGTGCCTAAAACTTCAATTGGCTTGTATCAAACGGGTGATAGTGTAATTATATATTCAGAACCAGATTTGGAGTCAAAAGTGCTGAGGGTTTTAGATTTTTCATATAAGCAGGAAAGTATGCCTGACGGTGTTTTTGCTGTACTTATTAATGAAAAACAACTTGGTTATATGTATGTAACTGATTTAGGTGATGACAACTGGGTGGAAGTTGTATATGATAAACATTTAGGAGCTAAAGGCTGGGTTCAAACAGAAGATAAATTTCAATTCTTACCTTGGATAAGTTTTTACAATATGTATGGAAGAAAATATGGTTTAAGATTATTTAAAGATTCTCCTGATGAAATTGATACACTTCATGCAAAAAGTGATGATTTATCACAAACTGTCGGTAAATTGAATTATGTCAAAAAAATAAAAGTAATGTCTATAAGAGGAAATTGGGCATTAGTATCCGTATATGATATAGATAAAACATTAAAAACCGGCTATTTGAAATGGAGAGAGAAAGACGGTACTATTTACGCGTTTCCAAATATTAAATAGCTTTCAAAAGAAGGAATGGGGATGGAAATTAAAAAGTTTTTTGTAAATTTTTCAGAAGAAAAGAGAAATTTTATAATATTTCTTATTATGCATTTGCTTGTATGGACTTGCATTGGACTTATAAGAACAGTTTTGCCAACAGATTCTTTGGAAGGAATTTATTGGGGTTCTCTGCATGATTTTGGTACTCCCAAACATCCTCCAATGGCAGGTTGGATAACATATATAACCTACTTCATTTTTAAATCAGATTTTAGTATTTATTTTGTCAGTCAGTTGTTTATAGTAGCGGGCTGGATTTATATTTATAAAATTGCAAGAAAATTTCTTGATGAAAATAGCGCAATGCTCTCGGTTGTTTTATTGGAAGGTTGTTGGTGTTATACATACATTACGGGGTATTACGGCTTTAATCCTGATGTGATTTTAATGTTTACGCTTCCTGCAATAGTATATTATTTTTATAATTGTGTAACTAAAAATAATTTTTGCAATTGGTTAATTTTAGGTCTTTTGGTCGGTTTTAGCTTTTTAAATAAGTATCAAACAGGGCTTATTATTATACCAATGGCAATATGGGCATTAATGTTTAAACGAGATGTATACAAAAACAAGCTATTTTATATGGCTGTAGCAATTGCATTCTTTATGTTCTTGCCTCATATAATGTGGTTATTTAAGTATGACTTTTTCCCGTTTATGTATTTTGAAGGTGAATTAACTTCTCCTGTTTGGTATAACCATATAACGGCCCCCCTTATTTTTTTAATTGTACAAATATCTTTAATATTGGGAACCGTTGTTCTTTTTTGTATATTAAAAAAATATGCAAAATCCGGGTTTGAATTGTATAAATCGACAGAAAAAAAAGATTTGTGGTTTTTCCTTCTTTTATGTTTTGTACCGCTTCTAATACATTTACTGATGGGGCTCTGTGATGGTGGAACAATGCGCCCGAGATGGGGATTTGTATTTTGGTTCTTAACAGGAATAATGTTATTTTACTTCTATCCTTTAGAAGTTAATAAAAAAGAATTTAATTTTGGTATTAAACTTGGTTATGCTGCTATGATACTGACATTTCTTTCTATGGGAACATTATTATCTGTGGAAAAAAACTACAGAAGCAGATATCCTGTAGCGCATGTTTATTCTGATATGCAAAATATATGGCAGCAAAACAATAAAACTCCGCTAAAATACCTTGGCGGATATATAGAGTGGACATTGCCGCTGACTGTTTATAATGAAAAAGATAACATGGTGTGCCTGTTGGATACTTTTGGATATAAATCACCTTGGGTAGATGAAGATGACCAAAAAGCTAATGGAACTCTTATTATTGACAGAAAACAAGAGGAAATAATTCGTGATACTAAAAAGGCTTGTCCGTTTCTTTCCGATGATTATGAAGTAAAGCCGATTGAGTATAAATTTTTTGTACATAATGCTTTTAGGCAGCCTAGAGAGTATACTATTTATTACGCAATTATTCCTCCAATTGATTAAGGATAAAATATGCAAGATTATAACTTAAAGAGAGCAAAATTAATTATTTGGGATTTGGATGAAACCTTTTGGATAGGTAATTTGGCAGAAGAAACTGCCAATTTTAGCAAGTCTAATATGAAATTTTTGGAAGAACTAGTAACACGCGGTATAATGAATTCAATTTGCTCAAAAAATGAATTTGATAAAGTTAAGACAAAGTTTTTAATGGAAGGGTACGAAAAATTTTGGAATTATTTTGTTTTTCCTTCAATAAATTGGATGCCAAAAGGGGAAAGGGTTAAAGCGATAATTTCTTCAATGGGATTGAGGGAAGAAAATGTAATTTTTATTGATGATAATGAGATTAATATTCAAGAAGTAAAATTCTACTGCCCAAAAATTATGACTGCGTATTCCGAAGAAATAGAGCATATGAAAAAAGATTTATATTTAGTTAACGATTATGACTTTGAACATACAAGACTTGCTCAATACAAAATATTAGAAGAAAAAGAAAATGACAAAATTTCAAATAATGTTTCTAACGAAGAGTTTTTAAAAAATTCTGAAATTAGAATAGCAATAAAAAAAGATTGTACGGAAAATATAGACAGGATTTGTAAATTGATTTTGAGGACAAATCAGCTCAATTTTACAAAAAACAGAGCAGAACGAGAAGATTTACTTAAAGATTTTGAAGATAAAGATAAGGAAACTGCTTATATTATAGTAGAAGATAAGTACGGAAATTATGGTATTTGCGGATTTTATGTCTTAGATAAAATTACTGATACCTTAAAACATTTTCTCTTTTCATGCAGAATTTTAGGGATGGGAATAGAGCAGTATGTTTATTCTTATCTAAACTTTCCAAAAATAAAAATACAAGGTGAAGTAGCGGCTAATTTAGAAGAAGAAAAATTTCCTGATTGGATTAAAATTGATAATAATATTGTTGCAAAGGAATTGCCGCAAAGAACTTTGCCAACAGATGTAAATATCCTTTTTAAAGGTACATGTGATTTATTATCAGCAATAGATTATATAAAAGCAGAAAACTGTACAATAGATACAGAGCTTCCGTATTGGAATAAGGACTTGATGTATATTTTATCTCATACTCATACGGCTTTTATTGAGCAGACTCATAGAATGCCAAAATCGGAACTTGTGGAGCTTTCCTTTAAATTTCCTTTTCCTAATCCTGATGAGTTTAAGACAGATTTTTTTAATCCAAAATACGATATTATATTTTTAAGCCTGTTATCAAATTCTTTTAGCGGTTTGTATAAAAACAAAACCAATGGCGAGTATGCTGTTTTTGGTTTTGCAAACTGTGATATTACAGATGTTAAAAATTGGCCACAGACTCTTGCAGCAATTCCGCCTGAATTAAAAGCAAAAAATCTTCAAATGTTGAAACAATTTAAAGAAGAGAATGTTTTTGCAGGTTCACCGCCAATTGAAGAAACAATTAAAAACTTGAGATACATAAGAGAAAATCTTAATCCAAAAACGGAATTGGTTCTTATTTTAGGAAGTGAAAAACCGACAAACAAAATCTCTGAAGGGTATGAAGGTGTTTGTGAAAGCCATCAAAAAATTAATCCTATAGTGCGTGATTTTGTTAAAGGGTATGATAATATAAGCATTATAGAGCTTTCAGAACTTATAGAAAACGATGATGATTATTCAACTTGTGTAAATCATTTTTCAAGAAGAGTTTATTTAAAAATGGCAGAAGCATTTGCCCAATTTGCCAACAAAAAAATTGGTAAAAAATGCTTAACAGTAAATACACAAGATCTTGCTACTGCTCAGTGATAAAGCTGCTTTAAAAAAATTTTTGATATTTATTTGAAAATAGTTAAATAATTGTGTAGTATAATAGAAAGAGCGCTTTTTATTTCATAAAGAGGAGTGTAATAAATAATGAAGAAAAGATTTATAACATCAAGTTTAATAATATTAACGGCAGTATTAACAACAATGAGTAATGTATATTCAGCAACTCCTGCCGATTTGTATGATAATGTTTGGAATTTGGTAAACAAAAAATATTATGACCCGTCAGACAATGCTCAGGATTGGTCAAAGTGGAGATATCGCTACGAAAACAAACTTAAAACAAAAGAAGATGCTTATGTTGCGATAGAAACAATGCTTGCGAGCCTTAACGATCCATATACTAGATTTTTAGATCCAAAAGAATTCTCTGAAGAAAACCAATCAATAAAAGGTTCTTTGAAAGGTATCGGTACTCAAATCGGTATTAGAGAAGGTCAGTTGGTTATTATAGCTCCGCTTGAAGATTCTCCAGCAGAAAGAGCCGGACTTCAAGCTGATGATGCAATATTGGAAATTAATGGAGAAAGTACAAAAGGTATCGCAATAGATGCTGCTGCAGATAAAATTAGAGGCGAAAAGGGAACAACTGTTACTCTTTTAATACAAAGAAAAGGTGTACCGAATAAAACCTATTCTATTGTGAGAGATGAAATTGAAGTAAAATCAGTTTCAACAAAACCGCCTTTTGAAACAAAAATTCCTGAAGATATACAATATATAAGACTAAGTTCTTTTATAAGCAAAAATGCCGCATCTGAAATAGAAACTATTTTAAATAATTCAAAAGATGCAAAAGGCTATATTATAGATCTTCGTTCAAATCCCGGAGGACTTCTAACTAACGCAATTTATATTTCAGATATGTTATTAAGAGGCGGCGTTATAGTTAGTACGGTTGACAGAGATAGCTATAAATCAACAACAAGGGCAAGAAATCAGCAGTTAACTGATAAACCGATTGTCGTACTTATAAATAAGGGTTCAGCTTCAGCAAGTGAAATTTTATCGGGTGCACTAAAGGATAATCACAGAGCAACAATTGTTGGCGAGCAGTCTTTTGGAAAAGGTCTTGTTCAAGAAATTAATAAATTACCTGATGAAGCAGGGCTGAATATAACAATTCAAAGATATTTGACTCCATCAGGAACAGATATTCACAAGAAAGGTATAACCCCTGATATTGTGGTAGAATTAACAAAAGAGAATGCCGACAAAAAAGACGACATTCAGCTAAAAAAAGCAATTGAAGTATTGGAACAAATGACATGTCTTGTACAAAAGAATGGATAGTTGCAGGGGTAGGTGTAAATAGTAATAATAAAAAAGAAATACCTCGCAAGGATAGTAAAAAATCAGTTTTGGACTGTTTATTAGAAGCAAGGGGCATTAAAACAGAGGAGGCTAAGAGAGATTTTCTCAATCCTCTGGGGATAACTTTAATGCACCCTAATGCTTTTTGTGAAATGCCAAAAGCGGTTGATAGAATTTGTAAGGCGATAGATAATAAAGAAAAAATTCTTATATATGGTGATTTTGATGCAGACGGTGTAACATCAACTTCTGTTCTTATGAAAACATTTGGCTTTCTTGGAGCAGATGTTGATTATTATATTCCTGATAGAGAATCAGAAGGACACGGACTTAATTCAAAAGCGCTTGTTAAATTGTTATCTCAAAAAAAACCAAAACTTATTATCACAGTTGATAACGGTATTAGTAGTGTTGAAGAAGTTAAGTTTATAAATAGCTTCGGCAGGGATGTCATTATTACTGACCACCACGAAGCACCTGATGAAATTCCATCGGCTCTTGCAATAATTAATCCAAAGGCGATGAATGCGTTGGATGAAAAGCTTACTCCTGCTCAAATAGAATCAATGACATCGCTTGCAGGAGTCGGTGTGGCATTTAAACTTGCTCAAGCCGTCCTTGAAAAGTATGACAAATTAAACTTTAGTTATGACATATTGCCTTTTGTAACAGTTGGTACAATTGCAGACCTTGTTCCGCTGATTGGTGAAAACAGGTATTTTGTAACTAAAGGACTCGAACTTATTGCATCAGGTAAACACTATGGTCTGAAAAGAATGCTTGATGTGGCAGGAGTGAATATAGAAAATGGTTTGACGGCAGAACAAATAGCATTTTCCATAGCTCCAAGAATTAATGCTTCAGGCAGAATTGATTCTGTGGATGCTGCCGTAAAAGTCATGATTTCCGAAAACAAACAGGAAATAGAGATGGCAATAATGGCACTAGAAAATTTTAATAAACTTCGTCAAGAAATGTGTTCGCAAATTTTTGCCGAAGCTGATGAAATGTGGCGGAACTCTAAAAGTCGGGATAATGCAATAGTTCTGTACAGCAAAGATTGGCATATAGGTATTATCGGAATTGTTGCATCTAAATTTGTTGAAAAATACTATAAACCCACTTTTATTATGAGCTACTCCGAAGAAACAAAAACTTTTAGATGCTCGGCAAGAGGTGTTAAAGAGTTAAATCTATATGATATCATAACTAATATTTCTGACTTGCTAGACGGTTTTGGCGGGCATAAATTGGCTGCAGGATTAACTTTTAGTGAAGACAAAGCCTCTTTTGAAACAGTCAAAAAGGCTATTAATCAAACAGTAGATGAGATGCTAAATGGTCAAAAACTTATTCCGTCAATTGATGTGGATTTAGAACTTGATATAGATGATATCGATGTTTCGTTGGTAGAAGAAATCTCAAAACTTGAACCTTTCGGTATGTCTAATCCATCTCCAACTTTTGTTGTTAAAAATTTGACACTAAAGCAGAAAAAGTTAATGGGTTCTACAAAAGAACATTTAAAACTAATAATAGAAGGACCAAACGGTAATATAGATTGTGTATGGTGGTCTAGAGGAGATATTCCGCTTATTTCGGGTGATAAATTAGATGTTGCATTTGCTCCGCAATTGAATACCTTCAATGGTATGACCTCTGTTCAATTAATACTAAAAGATGTTCACTCAGAAGCGTTAAAAGAAGAAGAAATCTCAAAAATAAAGATTTATGACCACAGAAAAAAAACAAATATTTTAGCGCAGGTAAACGATTACATAAAAAATTCAAAATGGGGAATTTCCGTATTTGTAGAAAATAGAGGCATAATAGATTCTTTGAAACCTTTTAAGAACATATCAGAAGTAATTGTTAACAGGAACAATGCTCACAAAGATGATGTCATAATGTTCTATGATTATCCTGCAGATGAGGATGTTTTGCAAAATTTAATGCAAACTGTTTCTCCAAGTGTAATTCACTATATGAATTATACAGATAATGTAGTTGATGAAGAAAATATTTTAAAAACATTTTCAGGTATGATTAGATACACTTGTAATTCCTTGAATGGAGATTTTAGTCTGCCTAGAGCAGCTGCTGCGCTTGGTGTGACAGATATTGTAATTGAAATGCTTTTGGAAATTTTTGAAGATACCGGAATGATAAAAATCATATCAAGGGGCGAAAATAACTTTAAAATAGAATTCTTGAACTCAATAGAAATAGCTAAAGCACTACATACCCCAAAGTATGCTGAGTTTGTTGAACTTATGAATACAATAAGGAATTACAAAAATCATTTTATGACGATGGATTTATAATATGTATTAATGACAACAGGAAATAATTTGTCCGTCATTATTTTTTATATATTCTATCTGGAACATATATTTTCCGTCTTTATCAAAAGCCAAAGATTTTCCTGAAAGCGGATTATAATAATTAATCATATGAAATTTGCTGTCAGGATTGTTTTTGTCAGTATAATATTTTACGAATTGTAAATCCTTTTCCGTAACATTCTTGAAACCAAATTTTTCAAGGTTTGCTAAAACATTTGGAATACCGCTTCTATTTCTTGTTGAAATGCGATAATTTCCGAATCTGCAGGCTTCAGCATATTGTTTGTTATTGTTAATATCTACACACTCATCAATTTTTTCGGAAGGTTTGGTTTGTTCTACATACTTTTCTCTCACGATAGAATGTGAATAGATGCTCCAAGCATCTTTGTTGTAACCGATAGCATTACCGCTATCATCGGTTATAAATTTACATTCATGGACTTTTTGTTTTTTGTCAAAAGTATTTTCTAAAGTGCTGACATAGTATACCGTTTTATTAATTTTGTCATAAAAGAACGCTTCTTCTTCTATAAAAAATAAATCTTTTACGGTTACAGGAATTTTCGAATGTTTCTTGATTAATGAAGCTGCTTGTTTTTTCTTATCACTATGAATTGTGTTGTTTAATTCGTATGTGTGAATACCAAGTCCTTGTCTTATGATGTCCTGTCGTCCTAAATCATCAACACATTCCTTATAATTTCCCAGACCGCAAATTATGCTGGTATCATTTTTGTTTAATTCAGCCAATAAAATATTTTTGGCTTTACCGTCAGGTATCTTAACGAGTGACTTGATTTTATAAAAAGCACCGTTGTTTCTTGTTGCGACCTGCAATGTATTATCTTCCAGTTCGACATATGTTACTCCGGCTTGTTTTAGTGCGAGATTAATATCAGTATATTTATCAGAATTACATAATTCATCAATGGCATCAATCATTGTCTTAGCACATAAACCGACTCCTGCTGTGACGGCAATTGTTGATTTAACCACTTCTTGAACCGGCACACCGTTTCTTATATACTTTCCGTAGCCCTTTTTTCCCTCAAAGCCAAAACATTGTTTGTTGCTAATATTAATTGGTGTTATAAACATTCTTTGCTCCTTTTTGAGATATTATAGTTTTATTAAAATTTCTAAAAAACTCTTTTGCTAACGCACTTATTATATTGTTACAAATCTTAATTTGATTTTATAAAGATACTACAATACTTTACAACAAAGCTGTTTGTGTTAGCATGGTTTCATAAGGAGAAATAGAAAATGAAAAAATACGAATTATTGACAATTTTGAAACCAAGTCTTGATTCTGAAGAATTAGACAAAGTTGTAGATAAAATTTCATCTGATATTAAAAATGCAAAAGGTGAAGTTTCATCAGTTGACAAAATGGGCAGGAAGAAACTTGCTTATGACCTTCAAGGTTATAGAGACGGTTTCTTCACAAACATGATTGTTTCACTTCCTGCAGATGCAATCGTAGAATTTAAAAGAAACTTAAAATTAAATGACAATGTTTTAAGATTCATGTTTATGGAAGTTTCTAAGAAAGTACAAACTGTCTAGGTTTAAAAAGAGGTAGATATGACATTAGCAAAAGCAGTTGTAACAGGTACTGTCTACAGAGCACCGGAAAAAAGATTTACGCAAAACAATGTTCCTGTATCATCGTTTGTAGTTAATATCGGTGACAGAGAAGAAATGTTATTAAGAGTAATTGCAAAGCGCACGGCTCTTGATGAAGTTGTTTCAGCTCTTACAAAAGACGATAGAGTTCTTGTGGAAGGCAGGTTGCAAATTACAACTGTAAAAAATGAAAACGGTAATGAAAGAAGAATATACGAGATTGATGCAAACACGGTTGAAAATCTCGGGACTGGTGCAATGGCAGGCAGCAGTACAAATCCTTCTTCAGCATCCTCAAATAGCGAAGAAATCGTAAAATTTTCTCAAGAAGAATTCTCAAATGAATTAATCGGAGAAGACGAAATACCGTTCTAAAGGGGACTCTGATGAAAGTTTTACCGATTAACAACAGGGAAACTGCTTATAAAGGCTCAAAAATACCTCATTTTGCAAAATTGATTAACAAAACAAAACAGGAAAATATTGAGGTTTTAGAATTGGCAAATACTTTCAAAAAATTTGAAAAAGATTTTAGAACTACAATGCAAACATTTATTTATATGGTAAAGAATATAGGCTAGAAAGGCAAAATAGAAAAATGGCAAAACAAGATGCAGCAGATAGAAAGAAAAAGAAAACATGCAGCTTTTGCGCGGAGCATGTTGAATCTATCGATTACAAAGATGCAGCAAAACTAAAAAGATACTTGACAGAAGCAGGAAAAATTATTCCAAGGCGTGTTACAGGTAACTGTGCAAAACACCAAAGAATGATTACTACAGCTATCAAAAGAGCAAGAGAAGCTGCAATTATCAGCTATGTTTTTGATTAATTTTGGAAACATGGCATTATGTGGAATTATGAATTGAAAATGGATTGTTAAAATGGAAAACTAGTATTTAAAAGATTTTTCATTTTCCATTTTCAATTTTCCATTATTAACTGAAGTAGCGTGGGGCTTGACCCACGAACAAATTATAAGTGTAGGGTGTAATTATTTGCACCACAATATTTAGGAGAAAAATATGTCACAAATAACAATAAGATCCGATAGAAAAACCGAGTATGTTTTTCAATACAAAGGTGAGGATGTAACTTTAAAAGCCGGCGGTATTTTGAGTATTGCAGACGGTTTAGATGAAGTTGTGCTTCCGACTTGTGCAATGAAAATTGTTAAAAACCTAATCGTAATAAAAGACGATGTAAAATAGGTACAAGGATGTAAAAGCAAGGTGAAAACCATGCTTTTACCTAATTGACAACACATCTTTACAATGTAAAATTGTATTATAACTTAGTAAGGTATAAGTTAACGTAGTATATTTAATCAAAGAAGGAGATTAATCTCATGGCACGTGAAAAGTATGAACGTACGA
>CACYUI010000028.1 GCA_902777605.1 uncultured bacterium
GGCAGTAGTTTTAGAAAAACTCAAAGAGGAAACATATCCGATAGTCAAATGGGTTGGCGGAAAACGTCAGCTTATGTTTGAGTTGCTAAAAAACATGCCTGAAGATTTCAACAGATATTTTGAACCTTTTATCGGTGGCGGTGCGTTGTTTTTTGAACTTCAACCGGATAATGCCTATATTTCCGATATGAATGAGGAATTAATTAACCTTTATAAAGTCGTTAGAGATAACATTGATGAACTAATCACAGACCTGCAAAAACACGATATTTCAAAAGAATATTTTATGGAAATCAGAAACATTGACCGTGCCGAAGAATATGAAAACTGGTCTGATGTTCAAAAGGCAAGCCGTTTTATCTATCTAAACAGAACTTGTTTTAACGGAATGTACCGAGTAAACTCAAAAGGCGAATTTAATGTTCCGTTCGGACATTATAAAAACCCAAGAATTTTAGATGAAAACAATTTAATCAATTGTTCAAATCTGTTACAAAAAACCGAAATCAAACACGCAGATTTTTCTGAGATATTGAAAAAAGTTAAAAAAGGCGATTTTGTATATTTCGATCCTCCGTATGTACCTTTGAGTGAAACTTCAAGTTTTACATCATACACTAAAGATGGTTTTGATATGGATATGCAATTTAAGCTTCGTGATGTTTGTGATGAATTAGATGCAATGGGTGTAAAATTCTTGTTATCAAACTCGGATACAAAATTAGTCAATGAATTATACGAAAATTATAATATTAAAAAAGTTTTTGCTTCTCGACAAATAAATGCTAATGCAGACGGCAGGGGTAAAATTACTGAAGTTCTGGTTCGTAATTATTAAGGTGTCGGAACTCCGGACATAAACATTGCCCTGCCGGAATAATTCCAATACCTGATGTCTTGTTCAATAAAGAACCATTTTGCGACTTTGAGTATTAAATCAACAGAATAACCTTCTTTGAATTTTAAATTTTTATCTTGAATCTCGTTACAATTATAAACATCTTCTATTAGTTTATATAATTTCTTGTAATTTTCAGGAGATTCTGCTTTTTTTGCTTTTAAATCATTAAAAATATTATCATGTGAGGGATTATATTTTATGCGATTTGTTGTTGAAAAGTTTATATTTTCAACATTGATTAAAAAGTCAAAACCATTGTGAAGATTTGCAGGTCTTTCTAAATATATTCTGTTTCCATCTTTCAATGTTTCTACAAAGTAAAGATATTTTGATTGATTTTCACCATTGCCTGTCCCCGGCGCCTCTTTCAAAAATTCAGCAATAACTCTTTCTCTGACTTCGTTTCTAGTTCCAGAATTGGAAAAGAACTTCTCTATTTTATTTGCATTAACCATATATTCTCCTTCTTAACAAATCCCAACAAATTTCATGCTCATGCTATCATAAAAATATAAAGGAGAATATGCATGAAAAGAGATTTTAAGGAATGGCTATCAACTTTTAGACCTTGCATTTCTGACTACTGCTACTACGTTGATTTTGATAAAGTAAACAGTAATGTTGATAGTATTAAGGTGGAGTTAAATATTTTGAACACCTTAGTTGGTTCTAAAAATATTGAAAAAGATTTTGAAAATGTTATTACAAAATACCCTGAAACATTAAAATGCATTCCTTTACTATTAGCAGTCAGAGCAAAAGAAATCTCTGTTACAGATGCGGAAGGTGAGTATAATTTTTCTTTCAACAAATGTAATTACTGTATTGAAGAATACAAAATGTTTATGCGTAAAACCAAGTTGTTTGACCTACTTGAAAATCATATTGTCAGCAACTTGGTAGATTATGTAACCGGAGTTGAAACGGGATTAGACAGTAATGGTCGCAAAAATCGGGGTGGACATTTGATGGAAAATCTTGTGGAAAGTTATATTCAAAAAGCGGGATTTGTTAAGAATAAAAACTATTTCAAAGAAATGTATATTCACGAAATTGAGCAAAAATGGGGTATAAACCTTTCGGCAATTTCTAATCAAGGCAAAATGGAGAAACGCTTTGATTTTGTAATTAAAACTGATAAGCAAATTTATGTAATTGAAACGAACTTTTATTCAAGTGGCGGTTCAAAACTTAATGAAACAGCAAGAAGCTATAAAACTCTTGCACAAGAAGTCGCAACAATAGATGGTGTAACATTTATTTGGTTTACAGACGGATGCGGTTGGAACAGTGCAAGGCATAACCTTGAAGAAACTTTTGATGTTTTGGATACAGTTTATAATATTCAGGATTTAGAGCAAGGTATAATAAAAAAGTTAAATTAAATTTCTTCTAATATTCGCAACAAATAATTCGCAAAATATAATAATTCAGTTGCTTTATCCTTATTAACATCAATAATATTATGGCTTTTTGGATTTTTTATAAATCCAATTGCCCCTGAAAATAAATCTGATTGAGATTGTTGTTCCGCCTTTGGCAAATTTTTATTATTTAGAGGTCCCGACAACTGATTTTTATTTTTATCTTCTAGTGCAAATGCCTTTCTCATTAAATCCGTGCCATATAAAGTCGTAAAATTACTTTTTTCTTTTACTTTAACTTCAACATATTTGAAGGCTTCAAAGACAGCCTGTGAATAATGTTCATCACTAAATAAATCTTTGATGTTCTGTGGTAATAATCTAAGACTTGCAAGACAATCATCATCTAGCAAAAAAGACTCATACAATGCTGTAATTTTTGCTAATTTTGAAATCATTATATCACTTGGAGACATTTGCCCATTTATTTGAACTTTACAATTGTTGATATTATATTTATTTAAAAAAACGTTGGTTTTGGTCATCCACTTCTCATATGAGAATTTATTAAGCATAACAGCACGCTGACCAGTTGAAACATTTACAATATACTGTCCTCGGGCTTGTGCTTGCTGTATTATATAATTTCCTTCATCTATAATTTGTTTTAAATATTCTTTCTTATTCATATTTTAATTTTACAATAAAAAACAACATTTAATTTTTCTGCATTTGTGTCTATATGTAAATCTTTTCTGCTTTTATTATTCTTTCACGCTAATGTTGTGTGTCAAAGGAGGTTTTGGTATGGAAGAAGCCGGATTTAATATTACCGCGAAAGAGTTTAAGCAATTAAGTAAATGGGCGGAAGAAGTTTATAACATTGCGGTTGTTGTGGATTATTTTTGTGAAACGCAGCCGGACAAAGAGGAGTGCTATAATTTGGCTCCGGTAGTAAAATATTTACACCGCAAAGCAGATTTACTTAATGCATTTTTTATTGACCATGAAAATGATATTGAAAATTTAAACTGCGTTTAAATCTTGTTTAAAACCATTTTAAACGGCGTTTAAAAATTTATGTCGAAATGATACAAAATTTTGACATTACACTTGAGATTTCCCCAAAGACAATCGATTAATATTCCAGATGAAAGGAACACAATATGGTTGAAAAAGATTACAAGTTATACGGAACAAAAATTTTGAACTTAAAAACGCAAGAGATTGGCTTATTGATTTGTCTATGGGAAAACAAGTTTGCCGATAAAACTGTAGATTTTGCAACCTGCGTTGATAAAAACGGTAAACGCTACAATATTGAACTCGATAATATCAGAGGATTTGAAGATGATTTTGAAAAATAAAAGAACCAGAGAACGCATACAATTATCCTACATAGAATTTCAAAGCAGATTTGCAAAAGAAATTCAGGTCGCACTCGAAAGTTACATCAAAACAGAAAATAACAAACACTACTTTAAACCCAACAAAAATCCTGAATCAGATTTTTATTTCGATTTACAATGGAATTTTAATCACTTTAGAAATTCTGATTGGTACATTGAGAAAATTTAATCTTTACATTGGTATTTTGAATTATTAACATTATTAACATTAAGAAATGTAAAATAGCAAAAAAAATAGTCAAAATTATTTAAAATTTTAGCTTTATGGAACAAATCATTAAAAATTTTTGATAAAATTAGAATTTTTTAATTTGCAGATAAAATTTTATAATATTTACCTAGTTTGTTTCATAAAGTTTACAAATTTATACCATCCTTGTATCTTTGACATTGCCAATTCTTACAAGATATAATCAATTTGTAATATAGGAGAATAGGATTATGAGCACAAAAGGTATTATTGATTATACAAAAACTCTTACAAAAGAAGAGATTAAGCAAATCGTTAAAGATAACAACATTGAGTTCATCAAACTTGAATTCTGTGATATCAACGGAATAATGAAAAACCTTTCTATTCCTGCTGAACAGTTAGATAGTGCTTTGAATAATGAAATTATGCTTGATGGTTCTTCAATTAAAGGCTTCAGAAGTATTGAAACGTCAGATATGTACTTCTATCCTGACCTTAAAACTTTTGCAATAATTCCTTGGAGAAGTGATGAAGATGTTAAAGTTGCAAGATTTATCTGCGATATTTATAATCCTGACGGAACTCCTTTTGAAGGTTGTCCGAGATGCAACTTAAAGAAAATGATTGCCCGTGCGGAAAAACTCGGTTACACAATGAACGTTGGCCCTGAAGCGGAATTTTTTATTTTCAAAAAAGATGAGAACGAAATTCCTACAACTCTAAAAACTCACGATAACGCTGGTTACTATGATGCAGCTCCTTCTGATAAAGGCGAAAACCTCAGAAGAATAATGGTTAAAACACTCAAAGAAATGGGATTTGAAGTAGAAGCAAGCCATCACGAAGTTGCACGCGGTCAACACGAAATAGATTTTAAATACGCTGATGCTCTAACTACTGCTGATAATATTATGACATTTAAGTATGTAGTTTCCGCAATTGCAGAACAAAACGGAGCCGTTGCAACATTTATGCCAAAACCAATCTTCGGTATTAACGGTTCCGGTATGCACTGTAATATTTCTTTGTTCAAAAACGGCAAAAACTTATTCTTCGAGCCTGAAAAAACTTATCAACTTTCAAAAGAAGCTCTTTACAGTATCGGCGGACTTTTGAAACATGTTAAATCATTTACTGCTGTTACTAACCCGATTATTAACAGTTACAAAAGATTAGTACCTGGATATGAAGCTCCTGTATATCTTGCGTGGAGTCTTGCAAACCGTTCTGCCCTAATAAGAGTTCCTGCAAAAAGAGGTAATGCAACAAGAATAGAACTTCGCTCACCCGACCCGAGCTGTAACCCTTATCTTGCATTAACGGTTATTCTTGCTGCAATATTAGACGGTGTAGAACATAAAATCGAACCGCCTCTTCAGATTGAAGAAAATATCTACCACATGACCAAGAAAGAACGCAAACGTGCTAAGATAGATTCTCTTCCTGCAAGCTTGGAAGAAGCAATGGAATTATTAGACAAGAATGACATTATAAAAGATGCTCTTGGTGAACATATTTATAATGAGTTTGTAAGTACAAAAGAAAAAGAATGTGATACGTTCAGAACCTATGTAACACCTCTTGAAGTAGAAATGTATCTCAACATGCGTTAGGGGTAAATGTATTGAATTTATTTCATACTTACAAGTTGCATTGTTAAAAGTAAATAAATTTATTATCTTCCAAAATTATAAATCTACTTTCACCCAAAAAGGTGCACAAGTTGCACCTTTATTGTTAATGCAAAAAATTATTAAATATTAGGAACATTATAAGGAAATAACAATGACTAAAAGTATTAATGAAAAAGAAACTACAGTTGTTTTATCAAAAATTAAGGATGATAAAACAAAAAAGAAAGAATTAAGAATTAAAAAAGTTATAATATTTACTGTTGTTTTATTTGCAACATTAATTGTTGGTTCTTTTTTCGCCATTAAAACTACTAAATTTATAAATTTAGATGATTTATCCTCTGTTAATAATTCTGATACAGGTTTTATGATAATATCATCAATTCTTGTTATGCTTATGACTCCTGCTCTGGCTTTATTTTACGGAGGAATGGTTCGCAAAAAAAATGCCTTGGGTACTATTATGCAGAGTTTTGTGGCATTGGGCATTGTATCTGTTATTTGGTTTTTATATGGATATTCATTAGCATTTGGCGGTGACGGAAATATAATCGGAAACTTTAATTTTGCTATGTTAAAAAACGTTTCTCTTGCTCCGAGCGATGGTTTGACAATACCACACCAATTATTTTTCATATTCCAAATGATGTTTGCGTGTTTAACTCCTGCTCTTATAACAGGAGCTTTTGCGGAAAGGTTTAAATTTAAAAGTTATTTGTTATTTTTGATTTTATGGGTAACTTTTATTTATTGTCCTCTTGCGCATTGGGTTTGGGGCGGAGGTTGGATAAGTAAAATCGGCGGAATCGATTTTGCCGGAGGCCTTGTCGTTCACATAGCATCAGGGGCCGCTGCTCTAGCTTGTTGTATTATGCTGGGTGCAAGAAAAGGTTATAAAACAGAAAACATGCCGCCTCACAATTTAACATTAACATTTATAGGTTTGATGTTCCTATGGGTTGGTTGGTTTGGATTTAATGCAGGAAGCGCCTTGTCATCAGGCACATTAGCAACAACAGCCTTTATAAATACTCAATTAGGAGCCGCCTCAGGACTTCTGGCTTGGCTTGGTGTTGAATGTTTACACAGAGGAAAACCAACTGTATTGGGAGGTATGTCAGGAACTCTTGCCGGGTTAGTCGGAATAACACCGGCTTGTGGATTTGTGACACCGATTTCAGCAATTGTAATAGGTATTATTACAGGAATGATTTGTTATGTATTAACAACATTCAAAGGAGTCTTTAATTATGACGATTCACTTGACGTTATAGGAATTCACGGTACAGGCGGTATTGTCGGTTCAATACTCACAGGTATTTTTGCTACTACTTTAATAAACTCTGATGGCGCGAACGGACTTTTATACGGAAGCTTTAAGTTGTTTAATGCACAAATAATTTCAACGATAGCAAGTATTGTTTTCTCATTTTTTGGAACACTTTTAATTCTGTATATTATTGATAAAATTTCTGGTTTAAGAGTATCTGAATTTGAAGAAATGCAAGGACTTGATATATCGCAACATGGTGAAAATGCTTATAGGCTGCAAATTTAACTTCAAAAGAAAGGGTAATAGAATGAAAAAAATAGAAGCAATAATAAAACCATATAAAGTTGAGGAAATAAAAAATTCACTTGTTGAAGTTGGAATACATGGAATGACTGTTACGTATGTTGAAGGTTTTGGGTCACAGGGTGGTCATAAAGAAAGCTATAGAGCTGCCGAAATTGCGGTCAGTTTCCTGCCAAAAATTAAAATAGAAGTGGCTGTAGATGATGAAAAAGTCGATGTTGTTATTGAAGCAATTATTAAGCATGCAAAAACAGATCCAAACGGCTCAATAGGGGACGGTAAAATATTTGTTTACAACATCGAAAATGCAATAAGAATAAGAACGGGAGAGATTGGTTCTGTTGCATTGTAAGGAGAAAAATAATGGCACAAGTTACAATTATAGAGTATTTGATTAAACAACTTGAAAAACTTGGTATAACAGATATATTCGGTTTACCCGGTGATTACAATTTCAGTATTATTGAGGGTATAGAAAAAAACAAAAATACCAATTGGATTGGCTGCACAAATGAATTAAATGCCGGATATGCAGCAGATGGTTATGCAAGAATAAAAGGATACGGAGCATTAGTAACAACTTATGGAGTAGGAGAGTTGTCCGCTATAAACGCTATTGCAGGAAGTTATGCAGAATATGTTCCTGTTGTTAAAATTGTAGGTGTTCCATCGACAGAAAACATCAATAAGCACGCTTTATTACATCACAACCTCTCCGAACCTGATTACCATGCGTTTGAAAGAGCTTATTCAAATGTGGTTCAGACAACTGCATATTTGGATTGTGATAATACAAAGATTGAGATAGACAGAGTTTTATCAGTTTTAATAAACGAAAAAAGACCTGTATATATTGCAATACCGGAAGATATATGTTCTCTTAAAATCAATGATAATCCTTATATTCAAAAATACGAAAGTGACAGAAAAGTTTTGGGTTCTGCCGTAAAACATATTATTTCGGTTCTGTCTAAAGCAAAAAATCCTGTAGTACTTGCTGATATTTTAGTTGAAAGGTTCCACGCAAAAGATGAATTATTCAGACTTCTGGAAACTACAAAATATCCTGTTACAACTCTGCTTATGGGGAAGGGTTTAATTGATTGGTATTA
This sequence comes from uncultured bacterium, assembly GCA_902777605.1. Taxonomy (GTDB): domain Bacteria; phylum Cyanobacteriota; class Vampirovibrionia; order Gastranaerophilales; family Gastranaerophilaceae; genus CAG-196. The sequence continues at coordinate 8,190 of CACYUI010000028.1, forward strand.
TAAAGGTTTTATAGGTACATATTTAGGCAAATATGACAATACTGAAACTTATGATTATGTAAACAACTCTGATTGCGTAATAACCATCGGTGCAATTTTTAGTGACCTTAACACATTCGGGTTTGATTACAGTTTCAATTCGTCATCAATGATTGATATTGAGGGAAACTATACGATTGTTGAAAACATAAAATATGATAACGTTCTGATGAAAGACCTCCTTTTAGAACTCTCAAAAACAATCCCTGTATTTACCCCCAATTTTACCCCTCATTATCCGGAAAGACAGAAAAACTTTATTGTTCCCGAGGTCTCTCCGTATGGAAAATTAACTGCAAAATACATTTACCCCAGAATTCAAGAGTTCTTAAAAGAAAATGATATTATTTTTTCTGAAACAGGACTGATTGAATTTGGGTTTGCACCAATGAGACTACCGAGAAATACTCATATATATAATCAAGTTCTATGGGGTTCAATCGGTTGGGCGACTCCTGCATCTTTCGGAGCCGGAATCGCTGCAAAAAATAAGAGGGTTGTTCTTATTACAGGTGATGGTTCTCATCAATTGACAGCACAAGAGGTTAGTTCAATGATGAGATACGGAATACACCCTGTAATAATAGTTATGAATAATTCGGGTTATTCAATTGAACGGGCAATGTGCACAAATCCTATGGACGACTTTAATGATATCTCATCATGGGATTATTCAAAGCTGCCATTAGTATTTAAGGGAGATGCATGGACAGTAAAAGTCAGAACAAACAAAGAGTTTGATGAAGCCTTGAAACGTGCCGAATACGAACAAAAAGAAAGATTATGTTATATAGAAGTTTTTACTGATAAAATGGATTTACCGAATTTGGTAGAAAAAATTACTCATAGCAGTCTTTCAAAAGCAAAGATAAATGCTTAGTTTAATTAATTATTACGAGCTCCATTCGATTTCCCAAATACCGCAAGGACAAAGTCCGGCACAAATACCGCAGCCTATACATTTGTTCGGATCTGATACATATTCAAACTTGCCATCTTCTTTTTCAATTCTTGAAATTGCATTTTGAGGACAGCTTTGTCTGCATAATCCGCAATCTCTGCAGTATCCGCAGGACATACATCTGTTTTGCTCATTGTCGCAGTTTGAATTATAACATTCGTAATATTCGGACTTAATTCGTTTTGAAGGTATCAGATCTTTTTCTTTAAATGGAGTAAGTGTTTCATTATTTAAAAACTTGATAACATTATCGCTGACGTGTTTTCCGTCTGCTATTGCATTCGTAAACAATCCGGGTTTTATAGCATCACCAATTAAAAAAACTTTTGGTTTTTGGGTTTGCATAAACTCATTAATCTGGATTTTTGACTTTTCATCTAAGTATTCTTTATTCAAGAAATCAAAAATAGGTCTGTCGCCGACGGATATAATAACACTATCTGCTTCTAAAAATCTGCCGTCTTTTAGGTATACACCTTCTTCTGTTATTTTCTGTGTAAAGCAGGGGTACATAATTTTTGCACCGAGTTTTTCCGCTGCTTTTACCTCTTTTTCAAATGCTGAAGGCTCTTGTATATCAATAGCGGTAACTTCTTCAACTCCGCCTTGTTTATAAACTTCTGTTATAACGTCCATTGCAGCATTTCCGGCACCTATTACAACAACTTTTTTACCTAAGTCATATTTTTTGCCGTTTTTTGAATCCTTCAAGAAGTTCAAACCTTTGATTAATCTTTCATAACCTTCAAACGGTATTACAACTGGGTTGTGTCCGCCAATTGCAATAATTACGGCATCAAAATTGTTTTCTATCTCGCTATACAGTTGAGGTGTAACCTTGGTTGAAGTATGTATTTTTACCCCTGTATCTTTAAATCTGTTTAGTTCGGTTTCCAGGATTTCTTTATGCAATCTTTCTTCAGGTATAACCTGAGATAACTTTCCGCCGATTTTATCATCAGCTTCAAATATTTCAACTTCATATCCTTTGCGTGTTAATTGCCATGCGGCAGAAAGTCCTGCAACACCTGAACCTATTATCGCTATTTTTTCTTTGTGTGTAATCTCAACAGGTTTGGCTTTTATGTCTTTAGATAAACTTCCGAGCATTTTTACATCAAGCGGTTCATCAAAACTACCTCTTGAACAATTATTCAGACATAAATTCGGACAAACCTGTCCGCATACAGATGCGGGAAAAGGACTGTACTCTAATACTAGTTCTAATGCCTCTTTTATTTTACCCCTGCGGAGCAGAGAAAATCTTTTTTGTGTCGGAATTTTTATCGGGCAGTTGTATTCGCATGGAGCAGAATACGCATAGTTTTTCCAGCTTGGTTTTCTGAGTCTTGCGTCCCCTGTTTGAACCAAATCGTGTGATTTAAAATCATCCGTTATCAAATCGGAGAAAATAGAACCGCCGATTTCTTCCATCCATTTATTTACCCTAAAGGTCTTTAGTGATATGTTATTCTGCTTTTGTCTTTCTTCATAAGTCTTGGCAACAATTTTATGCCAGCGAGCAGGGGTAGGGGAAAATGAGGGTGAAGAATTAGTAGCAGAAAAATCAGATAATATTTCAAACAAATCTTCTCTTTTTATATCCGCGAGATATGTTTTTAATCCTGATTTCAGAAAATCTATATCATTTTCATCAAGGTCTAGCAGAAAAACATCATCAGACAGGTTTCTTATGCTTCCGCGAACATAAACAATACCGCCAACCATACCGACACAAGCTCTGTCACCTAATACAGAAGGCTCATTTTCACATCCTAAACCGCAGATAACAGCAATACCGCCGCCCATAAATTCAAAAGAGAAAGAACCCGTAGAACCTAATACCCAAAGCTCAGGAGCTTCGAATTTCGGGTCTTTTTTCATCAAAGCACCGCTTCTTGTTCCGACATTTCCGCCAATATAAATTTTACCTGATGCTGCACAATGTCCTGTTGTATCACCGCTGTCACCAGCTACAACAATTTTGGCACCGCTGTTTAACCAACCGGTATCAGCAGGAGCGGAACCTTCTACATAAATATTGGTACCTTTTGCGCCCATTGCACCAACACGCTGACCGGGGTTCGTGATATAAAAATTCAAATCGTTTCCGTCTTTTGACCAGACAGAACCGCCAATATTATGCTGACCGCAGGCGTTTATCTCAAAATCATTAACACCTTCATTAATCGCATTCCAAATCTCTTGCATCAAATTTTGCGTAGAAGTTCTTTTGTCATTTTCAATTGTATTTATTATCTTTCTAGCACACATATTGAATTTTCAACCTTTCTGAAACATTTCTGTCTACGCAAACTAAAGCATCACTTCTTCCTATCGGCAGTGTTGAGTTTCCTACAGGTGCAAGAAGTTTTTTAAGCTCTATATCAGTTGCACAAATATAATTAACAATGTTTTCGGCAACTCTATCTACATCAAGTCTTTGCATTAATTTTGGATTTTGTGTTGTAATTCCTATCGGGCATCTTCCTGTGTTACAGCCATTACACTTACCAAAATCATTACCTACACAACCTGCAATTTGCAAAATAAGTTTACCTATAAAGACTCCGCTTGCACCCAGACAAATCATTTTGAAAGTGTCTGCGGCAAGGTTTCCGTTCATACCGATTCCGCCTCCGGCAAATATCGGAATTTGCCCCTGTTTTCCCTGATGAACAGCAGCCAAATAACAATCTCGGAGTTTTGATACTATAGGATGTCCCGTATGGTTAAGAGAAATCTCATGAGCGGCACCTGTTCCGCCCTGAAGTCCGTCTATAAAGAATCCGCCTACAATGTTATAAGGGTCTCTTAAGAGGTTATTATATACGTTTACGCTTGTTGAAGACGCAGCAACTTTTATTGCGACAGGAACCTTAAACTTAAATGCACAGTTCATAGATAAAAACATCTTCTGAACACTTTCTTCAATAGAATACAATCCCTGATGGTTAGGTGGAGAAAGCAGGTCGGCTTTTGGAACACCTCTGATTTCCTGAATAAGTTTTACATTCTTTTCTGCCATCAAAAGGCCGCCGTCACCGGGTTTTGCTCCCTGACCGATTTTGATTAAAATTCCTGCGGGATCTTCCTGCATATATGGCATTGAATTAATTATTCTGTTCCAGCCAAAATGTCCTGATGCAATCTGAAGTATCATATATTTTAAATATTTTGACCTCAAAAGTTTATCAGGCACACCACCTTCACCTGTTGCCATTCTTATCGGAATATTTTTTACTTCGTTAAGATAAGCTGTAGCAATTGCTATTGCTTCCCACATCCTCGGAGATAGCGCACCGATTGACATGTCCGAAAACATAATAGGATAAATTGAAGTATTAACAGGAAGTTTTTTATCCTGTTTTTCTTTGAGTTCACCATTTTCAATCTCAAAATCAAGATTTTTAGGACTTACAACCCTTCCTAAATTTGTTCTTAAATCAAATGTGTGACGAAGAGCATCCAAAGAAGGGTCTGTCATCTGAGAGATCCTTCCGACTTTGATTTTGTCTAAAGTTCTGCCTTCTGTATGTAAATTGCTTCTTCCGCCACGTTTTACGGATTCTGATGTTTTGGCTCTATACCTTGTTCCGAAAATCTCAGTTCTGTTTCTGGTAACTTTAATTGCACCATTAGGGCAAACCTTTGTACAGATTCCGCATCCTCTGCAGAAGTTTTTAGCATCTATTACCTGTCTTATAACAGGAATTGCTTTTTGGTCTTCATCAATTTGGAACCCTTCTTCATTAGAGATTGCTCTTACTTTCTTTCTTTTCTGAACATCTACTTTGATCGCATCAAACGAACACGCTGCAACACAATGACCGCAGAGCATACATTTTTCGCTGTCATATTCTATTATCCAAGGCAAATCATCTTTTGAAATACTGTTTATATTTACGGTTGTCATTGGCTTATCCTTTGAATATTTAAGTCGTTATCCACTACAACGAGTTCCCTTTCGTTTGTATAAATGTCTTGTGTAATATCTCTATTTGGCAGAAGTTCATTTGCTCCGCAAACCTCGGATGTCATAATTACCATATCGTCATCATCATATTTGCCCTTACAGACGACTGTCGGTCTTAATTTCTTTGAATCGATAACATTAAACATTGTCCCATCAGGAAGAACACCTATTGTGGTATTTGGACCGTTAATCTCCAAATTTGATAATGAAGATTTAATTCTCTCCAACACATTTTTATTATCCCTTTTTTCCATTTCTTCAAAAGGAAGTGGAGTTAGAACGTGTTTGTAATATTTTAGTGGCCATTTAAGAATTTTATGAACATAGTGAAGTGTGTATAAGAAACATTGAGAATCGCTTTCAAAGCCAATGTATCCTCTGTGTAGCTTCTGCTGCATTAATTTATTCTTTTCATAAAAGGTATTTTCACCGTTAGTCAAGGTTGTATACCCCTGTAAAAAGAACGGGTGTGCAGCATAGCGGACAATATCATAGTTTGTATTTTGTCTGCATTGAGCTGTTATTATTTTTGCTCTTAAATTAACATCTTCACTCAAGAGGTTAAAATATTTACCAATGTCATTAGGGTCGCCTATTTCTTTTAAGGAAATTACATCTTCCCAGAACGAATAAACATAACCTTCTTCATTTTTCTCTAAATAACTTCTGAGCTTTAATCGTGTATCTAAAAGTAAATCTTCTTTTTCTTCTCTCGAGGCTGTTTTATAGTTTTTGGGATACTGAAAAACCTCAAAAACGTAGTTTGGCATAGTTTCAATTTTTAGAGATTTATCCGGATAGACTTCAGGAGTATACTGAAAAACTCTAACAAATCCTATTTGGTGAAGCAGGTCTTCAGCATATTTCATACCTTCATCAGTTACAGCCATAGATAAAATAGGAAGGTTTTTATAATTTTCAAAAATTCCGCCTAAATCCTGTGCAACAAGAGCAAAACCAGAATTATCGTGTCCTTTTTGCTGCGAACGCATTAATTTTAAGGCTAATGAAAAATGTTTATAGTTTTTTGACTTAATCGAACCGATTCTACACATACTTTAATTATTATACCGCCTTAGAATGTGGTCAATTTTAGAGAAATATGAAGTTTTCTAAAGTTTTTCTTTTTATTCATATTTTTATAAGTTTTTGTTTATAATTTTCTAATTTTTTTAAAATTTATTTATAAAAGTTTTATTTTTTGCAGAAATTGTTGAAAAATTATAAAATTTATACCAAAATTTTAAAATTTTACAATTTTTAATAAACAAATTTTTGTAATTTTATTAGTAAATTAAAAGACTTTTTGTTATTATTTTGGCGAAAACGGAGATAAATATATGCGTACAAATCCCATACAACAGATATCATTTAGTGGATTAAAAATTGACGGAACAGTTTCTGCTAAGAATATAAAGAAACTAAATGAGATAACAAAAAAGATTGAAGAAAGTGAATTTATATCTGATTTAGAAAATAATTTTAATACTGATATTGTATTAAATAGCGGGTTGGACACAGTAAGTTTTTCTCATAAAACATATGGCAGCTTATCAAAATATAACCTCTCTTTGCCAACAGATAAACTATTTTTAGATGTTTCAAACCTGATGAATAATATAAAAACAGCTATAAAAAAGGCAGAAAAAAATCATTTGAACTCGCAAACTATATATGAATCTTCCAGAAGAGGATGTTAGAAGAATTATTCCATTCCCAAAATATCTCTTTCAATTTGTCTTATAAATTCCGGAGTTAAACCTTTCTTTTCAGGCTTTTGTTCAGGTTTCAGAGACTCTGTATATTGTTTTACAAGCGGAATGTTTTTAAGAATATTTATCAATGAATACATTTCTGGAGGTGGAGTTTTTTGATTATTATCAATGTCCGCAGAAATCTTATTCATAATTTTTCTTGCAAACTCCAAAAGTTCTTCACTAAAGCGGTCTTTGTTGTGTTCAGCATCAAACCGTTTTTTATCCCAGTTGTATTCCTTTTTCCAATAGAATAAAATTCTGCGGGAAAGTCCCAGTTGCATCCCAATCTCCGCCAGAGATTTTTTATCGTAGATATACATATGTTCGGCTTGTGTCTGTTGGTTGAATTTTGTCATAGTTATACCTCAAAAATAATTCTGTTAATATTAAATTTGTTTTTGTCTGTTAATCTTTTAACCTGAAAATTGCACGTTTTATCAATAACACCAAATTTTTGATAATATTTTATTAGCTGATTTAACAATGCCATTGTATTTTTTATTCTGCGTGGTTTTAAACCTCTAATTTTACAGGCATTATAAACAGATTTAATCTCTTCTGTTCCGATATTATTCAGGAATTTTCCCTTTAAATAAGGTAAAATGTTAAAGTTAAAAATAGAGCGATAATTTCTATATGTTTCAAATTTACAATATTTCTTAACGTAATTTTTTAAGAAATAAGCAACGGCATCTTCAATTTTTACAGGAGTAATTTTATTTTTTGGAATTACAAATAATTCAAAATTGTTAATCGGCTTTTCTTCCGGGATTTTGTATATTCCTTGTTCAAATACCAATTTACCCTCATTCAAAAGCCGTTCAATTTCTGCTTTACAATCACATTCTGCAATCATCTCTATTTCATCTATGGTAAATTCTTTCAGGTGTTTTGCTAATTTTTCAATGTTCATATAATCTGCTCCATAATATCTTTTGTTATTTCAGTAAAATTATTATCTTTAGTAATTGTTTCAACCTGATTTACAAGCTGAACAATTTGCCGGAATCGGTTGTATTTTGTATGGATATATTCAATTGCTTCCGGAGTAAACGGAACTTCAGATAATTGAGTTATAATCTGATTTATATCATTTGGAGTAAATACCTCAAATTTTAAAATCTCCGAAAACCTGTCATACAAATGTTTATATCTTTCAAGCTTCCTATGTGCTAAACCCATTCCGATAAAAATTATTGGGCATCTGGTTTCATCGTGGATATCTCGGAGAGTTTCTATCGTTTTGTAGTTATTCATCAGGTAATCAATTTCATCAATAAAAATTATTTGGGGGGATTGTTTCAGTTTTTTAACCACAATATTAAAATTATCTGAAGTTAAAAATCTCGGTATTTCATCAAGCTCTTTGACCATTTCTTCTAAAAGCCATCTACCTGTCATAAGATTTGATGCCCTTAAATAAATTCCGTCATATTTGCACGCAAGCCATAATGCTGTCTGTGATTTACCAAGTCCGGGTTCACCATAAACTAATCCCATCTTAGGAACATTCGTTGGTTTGTTTATTAAGTTTTCAACAAGTCCGATAAAGTTTTTTACATTCTGCGTTTTTACAAAAATCTTATTCATACAATAATTTGTACTCCTTTGTACGTTTAAATTCTGTTATCCAAGAATTATTCGGATCATTTTTTACAAGATACTCATATTTTTCTGAATTATTTTTGAACAGCGTTTGAACCCTTTTTGAACCCGATTTGAACGGAGCTTGAATTTCGGCAGGTTCCATTTGCGTTTCAAGCAGTTTAATATCTTCCGTTTCCAAATATTTTTTCACGGACTCAACTGTTTTCTTTTTTAATTGCTTTTGTTTTACAATTTTCTGCTTGTAATCCTCAAAATCTTTGACATCACCGAGTAATTTCGCCATAGGATGTGTCTCTGTTACACGTTTTGCCGTACATAAATATTCACCTTTCGGAGCGTAAACTTTGATACTGGTCAGGTCAAAAAGGTTATATTTAATAAGAACTTTGCTTTTAAATCCGTATAATCTTTCATCAAAATAGTCACAATTCAAAAACCTGATACCATTCCGCTGAATTGTTTTTACTTCGGTTGCAAGCATTAAATTATCAAGAATACTAATATCAATATTTTGTCTTTTTCTTTCGGATAATACTTCTGCTATTGTTTTATCCGGAGCATTTGGACAAGGTTGATCATTTTTATTGTTTCTTAAATTGTTGGAATATATTCATTGTGCCAACTCTTGTGCAATTTCTCATTTCGCATCATATAGGCGGGTTTGTTATTTATTGATGAGCCGATATAACTCGGTAAAAGCTTCTCAAATCCTTCCTGAAATTCTTTGAAAAATCTTTCAATAACCTTTGCTCTTGCGTTATATGGTCTTGCAAAAACTGTTTCTATACCTAGTTTTGAATACAATCCCTGAAATCCTAATTCAGTGAATCCTTTATCATCGGTAAAATATTTTGCCCTAAAAGCTTTCCCATTATCCTGATAAACAACCTTAGGAATCATATCAAGATTGATTATTGCGTTACGGAGTGCAGATGCTATGCATTGTTTATTTTCTTCAAGCATAATTTCATACCCGACTAATGCTGTGGATTTCCAATCTAAGAATCCGACAAGTGTTGCTCTGCAGGGTTTACCTGTAAACGGGTTAATTACCTGAAAAGCTAATTTATGTCCGTCTGCAACAAGAATATCCCCGACCTCAAGCAAACTTGCATCATGTTTTATATATGGTTCAACTTTATCTGATAGTGCTTTTTCTCCGTCACGAGCTAAAATCCATTTGTCGTAATTATTATCCTTAAACCATTTTGCATATC
>CACYUI010000029.1 GCA_902777605.1 uncultured bacterium
TTTTCTTCGCAACAAAAGAGAGAAAGAAAATAGAAAGAGTCATTTTGACTAAAGTTGGTAATACTAAAAGTATTGACGACTTTTGCACCAAAATATATAAAAGACTGCAATAAAATATAAACAGGCGTATTTTTGAACTTTTGTAAATTTTTGTAACAAATGTTGTTCGTAAATTAAAGTTTCATAAAAAAATGCCGATATACATGTAAATGGAACTAAAAGGGAAATAAGGAGAAAAAATGACAAGCGTTAACAACAATGAAAACAATGCAAAATTTTATCAATTCTTACAACAAAACGGCGGAATAAATGCGGCAGATAGCAGCGGTGATGGTGTTGTTACGAAAACAGAATTTCGTAAGTTTTTGGAAGCAAACGATTTTGATTTTAAATCTCTTGATGGTTGGAACGGTGAAAAGGCAACTAAGTCTGAAAATGACTTGATTAATAATTTCTGGAAAACTATTAATACCAATACATCAACAAGCAAAATTAAAGGCACAAAAGTAAGAAACTCCGCTGCACTTGATGCTAACGAACAACAAACAGTCATGAACAAAATTATAGCATCAGAAGAATTAGATGCTTTTATGGAAACAGTTGAAATACCATCTTTTGTTTCCGGTCAAGATACTGTAAAACAAGAAATTAAAGAAAACCTTATGTCTTTAATTGAAAAAAACATATTAAAACCTACTGCAAAAGAGCTTGATCGTTCTGTATTAACAGAATTTTTAGAAACCAATTTCTCTAAGATTAAAAATCAAGCTGTTGCGGAACAATATGCTTCTGAATGTATGGCGGAAAATCTTGGAGATGCGGCAAAAGAATATAATTACAAATACGGTGATGATGCGACTTTAAAAAATATGATTAATAAACTTTTTAAAAACTTGAGTGAAGAAACTGAAGAAAGCGAAATACAAGAAGCTATAGAAAATTTAGTTAAAGGTTATTTGGCAACTGCTGGTCTTGGCGATGCTGATGATATTCCGGTAGGAAGAAGAGCTGCTAATGCAGAAGATGGTACACTAGAAGATGTAGACCCTGTTTCAGCAGATGCCGTATGGTATGCTCCAAGTAACAATAGCAACCTAAACGATTTGCAAAAAGCAGTTTTGGAAACAACATTAAAGAAAACTTTTGATGCAGTAGTAAAATCATACGGTAGTGATTATGAAGCATATCCTGAATTATTTGACAAAGCTGTAGCAGATTTTATAACTGAAACTGTTAAAAATGCTAAAAACGGAACTTTTGAAGCAGTAAAAGCATATGGCAAGACTGAATTTGAAGCAAGCGAAGCAGGTAAAAAATGTTTAAAAACAGTTGAAGTTAAAAACATTATAAGCAGCGAGGAATTGTTTAATAAAATTTCGACAGAATTAACAGGTTCTCTCGGAGTATACATTGCTGAAAACCGCGCATACTTGACTGCTATGACTAAAATTGAAAATGAAATAATTGAAAAAGCAATAAACGGAGACTTTGGCGAACCTATTGATAAAGGTCAGGTACTTGAAGCAATGGTTAAAGAAATCAAAGCACATGTAACAGAGTTCTATGAAAACGGACTTGGTGATACGGATTTAGATTCTTTGAACAAAACATATGAAACAATGAGAGAAGCTGCTGTAGCAGAATCTGATGGCGACAAATCTCTCAAGGCACAAAGAGAAGCTGCAATCAAGTATTGTGATGCTTTAGCAGGCAGAAATACTAAATTCAAAGAAGTTGTTGAAACAGTATTCGGTCAAGACTACAAGGCTACCATTAACAAATTGATGCCAAGAGGAAATGGCGGTATAGATGAAAAGATAAAAGTTCTTCAAGAAAAAATAAAAGAACTCGGTGATGCATCTACATTCAAACTTGATGCATCAAGCTGGGGTAGCCTAACTACTAAGAGCATATACGATCTTGAAACTGTTCGAAAATCAGCACAACAGTTCTTGACAGACAATAACGTTTTAGCGAAATTAAACTCAGCACAAGCAGGATACGGAGGTGTTTACGCATACTCTGCAAAAATTTATCGCTCACAAGCTGATATAGCTATTAATACAATAAACACATCACAAGATGTAAACGCAATAATAAAAGCTGTAGCAGATTTAAGAAGCAATACTCTTATTGCCGGTCAACTACCTGATTGGAATGCACCAAGAACAGATGCTGAAGTTAGTGCAATTACTATCCTTACAGGCGAAGAAAAAACATTCAATATTGCACCTAAGTTTAAAGACGAAAACGGTAACGATATTGCACCTACATCAGACAGAATCAGCTATGAGACAAGCAATGATTTGATTTCAGTTGCTACTGACGGTACAGTAACCGTAAAAGGCCGAGCAAACAAAGGTAATTTCGATACAACAATTCAAATCCTTGTTGACGGTGTTGTAATTGGCGAAAGAACAATAAGAGTGTCCGTAAAAGAAAAGATTGACTTAAGCACTATCAATGCCGGTTTTGAAGGTGCCACTATTGCAGATCACTTGAGCAATGGCCAAACAGCATTACAACTTAGCGGTTTTGCTCATTGGGATAATGCTAAAACAAATGCTAAGAATGCAATTAGCGGATATCTGGACAGACTTGTTACAGTTCTTCAAGAGCAAGGTTATGAAGCATCAAGACTCCAAAAAGCAGCACAATCAGTTAAGAACTACTATAATGCGGTAATTGATACAATATACGATAACTGCTACGGTTCTGGCTCTAACAGAAATACTAATATCAATGTAAATTACATAGATGCTGAAGGTACTCCTAGATCCGAAACAACATGGTACAACCAAAATACACATGAATATGAAAGAGATGCAGGAAGAACGGATGAAGGTGCAAGAAACATTGCACATGATTCATGTGGTATCAGAATGAACGAATCTTATTCAGGAACTAATACTTATGAGTACTACATTAACACAGCAGTTCTCCTAAAGAAATTCCAATCATTCTTAGATATAGTATAATCAAAAAAAATAAACGGTGCGGTAAATTTTACCGCACCGCCTTTTAATATATTTGTTTTTATTTACAAAAAAGTGTAGAATTATTATTGTTTTAAGGGTTAGTAATTGTGATAAAAAATATATCCGAAATAAATAATTTAGACGATTTAAATATAATATTAGATAGCATCGATAACATTGAAATAATGGCTCCTACAGAAAATTATCTGCTAAATGAAAAAATTTTATTAAAAAATACTTTATATAAAAAAATATCCGAACAAAAAAATAAGATAGTTAATAATAAAGGTGACTTGAATTTAGCACATGTTTTTAAAAAACATTTATTTTCATCAAGAAGAATAAAAGTTCTTTTAAATAATTATCCTCGAGCAAACAGGTGTTTTGGAGAAGTACCTTATATTTTTTTAGAAAAATCAAACGATAAATCATACTCAGCAAAAGAATTATTTAGAATCTTCGCGAAATATTCACTAATTTTAAACTATGATTACAATGTTGAAATAAGTGAAGAATATAACATTGAAACTTGTTTAAATTATTTTGCTGATGAGCTTTCAAAAATTACTAACAAAAAAATTACAGTTGCTTATGTAGGTCACGGCGTAAACGGAAACGGTTTTAAAATCTCTATAGACGATAAAAAATTCTTCTATAAAACATTTTACCCGCATAATTTATTTCATGATTCAAACATTAACTACTTACACGGGGGATTTATCGAACCTGCTTTTGGAGTTTTTGCAAACAAAAATGCAACTAAAAATCAATTTGTAAAATTTTATATGGGAAAAATTGCAACAAAATATGACAGGGATTCGTTCATGATAACAGAATTTCTGGAAAGCGATTATACAAGACCGGCAGAAAAGTTAAAAATTGATTATGTACAAATGAAAGAATCAGAAATTCGCAGATTTGATAATTTCAGAGAAGGTAAAATTGTAGATTTTGGAGGTATGATACTCAATAAAAACACAGATTTACAAAATCCTAAAATAAGAAAAATGGTTAGAGTAATCCTAAAATACATAAATTATAAACATGATGAAAGCAAATTCTCTTTTATCTGGAAGATTAGCGACAAAAATTTGTTAGTTCTAAAAAAAATTATAAAAAAACAAGATTACAAAACTTATATTCTAGCGCTCAATGTTATTAAAGAACATAATATTATTTCTGAAGAATTTCTAAAAAAATTATACAATATTGACAAACAAAAAAATGGTTTTTACTGTTCCAAAATACTTGCAATAAAAGATATTTGTTCTACTAATCTTGAGCTAATAAGAGAAAAAATTGGAGAATTTAAAATACTTGTTAAAACAGAGTCTAAGCCTACTAACGAAATGTTTGACGGATATTTGATGTTAGACCTATATAATGAAAGTTTATGCGTAATTTTTTATGATATTCATAACAAAGTAAAAAATATTAAAATCACAAAAAAGAATGGTCAACAATTTGATACCGTAATAGAAATCAAAAATGACATGATACCTTCTTTTGCTAAAGAAGAACCATTTTACCTTTTATACAACTAATTTCATTTAGACAACTACTTCGTCACATAAGCTTGCACAAGTTCTGAAATTATCTCATAATATTATTATGAATAAAGAGCTTGAAGAAACAATTAAACTCGTTCCGACTCAGCCGGGGTGCTATATTTATTACAACAAAGATAATGAAATTATTTATGTGGGCAAGGCAAAAAATCTAAAACGCAGAGTATACAGCTATTTTCACAAGCAGCACGATAGTGTTAAAGTAACGGTTCTTGTGTCCCAAATTGAGCGCATGGAATACATTATTACCGACTCGGAAGTCGAAGCTCTTATTTTAGAATCGCATTTAATCAAAAAACACAAACCAAAATACAATATTTTATTAAAAGATGATAAAAAATACCCTTATTTCTTAATTACGGATGAAGACTTTCCTCGAATTCAAGTTGTACGAAAAAAAAATCTAAATCCCGATAAGGGAAGGTTTTACGGTCCTTATACAGACATAGGTGCAATGTATGCAACTCTTGATTTTTTAAAAAAGCTATTTCCTCTAAAGCAATGTAAAACCCCTAAATTTAAAAATCGCCCTTGCCTTTATTACGATATAGGGAAATGTCTTGCTCCATGTCAGGGAAAAGTTACGCCAAAAGAATATCAAGCTCTCATCAATCAAGTAGAGTTATTTTTAAGCGGTAAACAAACTGAACTTCTCAAAGAAATTCAAGCGCAAATGATTAAATATTCCGAAAATGAACAATATGAAAAAGCCGCAAAAATGCGTGACAGCTTTAATGATCTTACAAAAACTTTAGAGCGCCAAAAAGTTGTATATGAAAATACTAAACTCAATGAAGATATTATTGCAGTTTTATACGAAGACGGAATTCTTGCAATTGTCATAATGATGATACGCGAAGGCAGGCTCATTGACAAAAAAGATTTCACATATTTTGTGGATAATATAGACAAGACAGAGTACTTTGAAACATTTTTCCGTGATTATTACACAGGGCTTAAACTTGAATATCCCGATAAAATTATATCCAAAGACCTTGAAGAAGTTGGCAGCAAAGAACTTTATCAGGACTGGTTAAAAATTATTTCAGGGAAAAAAATAACAATTAACTATGGAAACAGCAATGGTAGGGGGAAATATGGTGAGTTATATGAATTAGCTAAAAAGAATGCTACAAACCTTTTAGATAATGCGAAACTCAAAAAAATGGCTCAAATCAGAGATGATTTTAACGAAGTCGGTTCATATCTTGCAGAAAAACTAAAACTCACAAATTTTCCTAACAGAATTGAATGTTACGATATTTCGCACATTCAAGGTACAAATACTGTTGCCTCAATGGTAGTATTCCAAAACGGACTGCCCAAAAAATCTGCATACCGCAAGTTTAAAGTAAAACTTGCAGAAGGAAAACCCGATGATTTTCTTTCTATGAAAGAAGTTTTAACAAGAAGACTTAATCGTCTTGGCGAGCCAAAATGGGAGAAACCTGATTTAATTATTATAGACGGTGGAAAAGGTCAGCTATCAAGCGTTATGGAAATTGTCGAAAACATGGGAATAAAGGTTGGAAAAGGCGGAATTGACTTTGTATCTCTTGCAAAGCGTGAAGAAGAAGTATTCTTGCCGCATCAATCAAAATCTATTCTGCTGCCGAGAGAATCTAATGCACTATACCTTATTCAGCGCATAAGAGACGAAGCTCACAGGTTTGCTATCACATTCCACAGAGAACGCCGTTCAAAAAGTTTTTTGAATAAAAATTAATAGTTATTTTTTCTAATTTTCACAAAACAATATTTTGGGTTTAAAAATCTATATATTTCATAAATTAATCTAAGCATAATAATCCAATCTCTTTCTGTTTTGCAAATTTTCAGCCTGTGATTTAATAGCGCGAGCTTCTGCTGCAACTTTTAAATCTTGTGCAGAAGGATCATTTGGCGCTAACGCAGCTCTCATAACAATATTCGCTTGCTTAATTGTCTCCATAGGATTTGCTTTGTTTAATCTCGGCATTTTTATCGAAACATGTCCGCTTACAGGAATACCTTCAGAATTCTTTTCTATAACAATAGCACCTCCCAAAGAGCCTGCAGCATTTTTGTGCGCAAGTTCATGGGCATAAATTTCATTATAGTTCTTCTTTATAAGAGCTTGTTTCTGTTGATTGCGAAATGATACGGCACTAATGCCTGTCATACATACTCCTTTTCTACACATGTATATTATAAATTATTTTGCGACTTTTTCAAGGGGTTGGGGTAAATATAAATTAGCTTGTATTGCAACTACAAAAATACAGGTTATATTTGCCAATCAGACAATAACCTTTTCCCCTGCCAAGAATCTCGACTTATAAATTCTCTGTCAATTTTATTCAAGCAATCCAATTTTCTTCCAATCCAGCGTGGAGCAACAAGTTCTGTCCTCAATCCGTTTCCCGCAAGACGGTGGATAGTAGTTTTTGGCGGTAAATATTCTAAAAAATCACAAACAGTTTTTACATATTCATCCTCTGTCATAAAATCAATTTCGCCATTTTTATACATATCAGCTAACTTTGTACCTTCTAAAGCGCATAGCATATGTATTTTTACTCCGTCAGGCTCAAGTTCTGCAATAGTTTTAGCAGTATGCATCATCTCTTCATAAGTTTCAAAAAGATTTAAAATAACATGTAAACAAACATTTATCCCCATTGTTTTTGTTTTCTCATAAGATTTCAAAAAACAACTATAATCATGCCCTCTGTTTATTTTTTTCAATGTTTTATCATGTACACTCTGAAGTCCATATTCAATCCAAGTATAATAATCCGTGGTAAAAGATGAAATTAGTTTAAGTTTTTCTTCATCAATGCAATCAGGTCTTGTACCAATTGAAATTCCAACGATATCATCTCTGCATAGAGAAGATTTGTATATTTTTTCAAGCTCATTTACAGGTTTATAAGTGTTTGAAAAAGCCTGAAAATACGACATAAATTTTTGAGCCTTAAATCTTTTTTTTAAAGTATCCGCACCAACATTAATCTGCTCTTCTATTGATAAAAGGTTTGAATGCGCTTGAGAAAAGCTTCCACCATCATCACAAAATATACATCCTAAATTTGAAATTGTTCCGTCACGATTTGGGCACGAAAATCCGGCATCAAGGGTAATTTTATAAACTTTAGCACCAAACTTGTTTTTCAAAAATTCGCTAAATTGGTTATATCTCTTATCTGTTCCGTTAAATTCCATATAATTATTCTAGCACGGTCAATTTATGTTTAATAATTTATGCCTTTTCTTCTTTATTATAAATTTCAACTTAAATGATAAGTAATATTAATCTCTCTTTTAATTTTTGAACATTTTTTTTTTATTTTCGTTATACTGTATGAGAGGTCAATTATGGAACAAGATAAATGCTCAAAATACGAAAGTCTGTTTGTATTTTCGGACGAGAATACATTAAACAAACATCTTCAAGAATGTAAAGAATGTAGAAAAGAAGCTGAAGTTCAAGAAAAAGTTTCAACTCTTTTAGATGAAGTAAAGATGTATTATCATTCAAAAAACAAACAAAAAAGAAACAGGATTAGAGCTATATGCGCTTCAGTATTCATGGTATTTTCACTTATGTCACTTGGAGTTGTTACAACAAATGATGATATAATGGATACCTTAAAATACGGCGACACGCTTTCTGCCGAGGATTTAGGCTTTCCTGTAGATTCTTACGGACTCTTGATGGTAGACGAATGAACTTTGAAGAAATAATTAGAACAAATAAACAAAATATTAAAAATATCATCAGAATGATTACCAAACAAGATAACGAAGATATTGAACAGGAAGTTTATATCAAAATTTGGAAAAATTCTGATAAATATCAAGAACGCGGCTCGTTAAAAAGCTGGGTTAATACTGTTGCGAGAAACGCATCAAAAGACTTTTTAAAATCTTCTGCTTTCAAACAGGAGCAAAACTTAACATCTGATGAGCTTGTACTGGCTCAAATCAAGGATAAAAAGAAATCTCCGGAAGACGGTATCATAACAACCGAACGCCAGAGAAAAATAATAAATGCAGTCGACGCATTAAAACCAAAATTCAGGGAAGTTATCATGCTTTGCGAAATCTATGGATACACATATGAAGAAGCAGCAAAAAGACTAAACTGTCCTATAGGAACAATAAAATCAAGAATTTACAATGCAAAAAAGGAACTTGCAGAAACTTTAAAAGAATTAATATAAGAAAGGTAAACTATGAAAAAATTAGCAATTATGTTATGTGCAATGTGCATTATGGCGGGTGCAACATATGCCGCAGATGAACAACAAATTCCAAACAAAAAAATGCCGCCAAACAAAGAACAAATGGAAAAGGTTAGAAAAGCACACGAAGCTGCATTTGAACAAAAACTTGGTTTAACAGAAACTCAAAAACTAAAAGCTCGCGAGATGAGAAAATCCGGCTTTGAAAAAATTAAACCTGTTGTAGATCAAATTAAGGATAAAAAACAAGAAGCTGAAGCTATCAGACGCTCAAAATTAACGGTAGAAGAACAAGAAAAAAGATTAACAGTAATTGATAAAGAACTTGCGGAGTTGCACAAACAAGCTGCAACTATCAGAAAACAAAATATGAAAGATTTTGAGACAATTCTTACAAATGATCAAAAGAAAACATTAAAACAAATGAAAAAAGAAGGCAGAGCAAAGTTTGAACATGATCGCAAACTTCCAAAACCGCCTTGCCCGATTAAACCTGTTGAAGAAACTAAATAACAACAAAAAGAGGATGTCAATTTAGACATCCTCTTTTTTATCCCTTTGCAACCAAAACTTTGTCTAACTTTTCAAGCACATCTCTTAATTTGGGTATTAATACTATTTCACCTCTAAGCTTTGAAGCACCTTGAAAACCATTTAAATAATATGGGTAAAATTTTCGCATAAACTTGACTCCAACATCTTCTCCTCTAAATTCCACTTCTTTATGTAAGTGTTTTTTTAAAGCTTCAACTTTCTCTTCTAAAGTCGGAGGAGCCAAATATACACCATTGTTAATATACTGTTCTACTCTATGAATTAGCGTTATATCGCCCAAAACTCCTCGCCCTATTGCAACTCCGTCTGCATTTGACTCTTCCAGACATTGAACAGCCGTTTCTATTGATACAACATCACCGTTTGCAAAAACAGGTATATCGACATTCTTTTTTAGTTCTGCAATTTTTTTCCAATCAGCTTTTCCACCATACATTTGGGAGCGAGTTCTACCATGTATAGTAATAAAATCTGCACCCGCCTCTTGCATCATTTGACCGTATTCGACATAATTAAGTTCATCCATTGTATAACCGAGTCTGAATTTTACGCTGACAGGCTTTGAGATACTGCTTTTTACCGTTCTCACAATTTCTTGTGCAAGTTTTGGATTTCGCATCAGAGCACTACCGTCTGTCCCTTTTACGACTTTATTTACAGGACAGCCCATATTAATATCAATCATATCCGCAATCGGTTCAAGATACTTTGCACAATCTGCAATCATTTTTGGTTTATGACCACTAAGCTGATAAGAAATTGGCGAATGATTTTTATCTCGTTTTGTCATACAAGTTTCTTTTACCTGATTTAAAGCTTCAGAACTTATCATCTCAGTCGTCAAGAGGGCATTTGAAGAATATTCTCTAACAAGAGAACGCAGCACATAATCAGTTATTCCTGCCATTGGCGCAAGAGAAACTCTGGATGCAATTAAATCACTAACCTGCATATGGTTCCAGCTCTTTCATACGATCTTTTGCATATTTCAAAAATTCATCTTCAGTTGTATATTTTTCT
Source organism: uncultured bacterium (assembly GCA_902777605.1). Lineage (GTDB taxonomy): Bacteria > Cyanobacteriota > Vampirovibrionia > Gastranaerophilales > Gastranaerophilaceae > CAG-196. Next base: position 10,348 of record CACYUI010000029.1, read on the forward strand.
GTAAATAATTTATAGTATTTAAAAGCATTTTTATAATCACTTGTTGTATCGTAATCTACCGCAAGCATATAATTTGCAATCGGAAAATCTTTTGAATACTTTAATACATTTAAGTATTCACTAATTGCAAGTTTTTGTTGTGATTGTTCATCATAAATCATACCACGGTAGTAATATGCATAAGCATTCTGCGGTTCTGTTTTTACAACTTGATTAAACTTTTCTAAAGCTTGCGGGTATTGTTTTTGTTCATATAATTCTATTCCAGAATTTAAAACACCTAGAGTGCCGTTTTGCTTAACATATGAAAGTAAATTTTTTGCCTCTGATTGAGGATTCAACTGAATAGCTTTATTCAAATATTTTTCAGCATCAGCCCAATTCTGTTGTTCAGAATATAAATACCCTATGTAATAAGGAATTTCTACATTCTTTGGATTTATTGCCTCGGCTTTTTTATAATATTCTATTGCACTATTATAATCATTAAGAGCTTGATAGGATGCCGCAACACCTAGCAATGAATCTTCAGTTGCCGGTTCTATCGCCAAGTACTCATTTATAGCCTTTTTATAATCTTTATTATCATAGCTTGCAGATGCATTTGAGAATCTTAAAGAATTATAATCACTGCTTACTTCACTTAGTGTTTTTGTAACTTGTGCATTTGTAGGAAATTTAGATTTTGCATTGTTTAGTGTTGTCACTGCACTATTGTAGTCATCTTTGGAAGCATAACAAATTGCCAAGTTAACATAAGCATCCGCTTTATTTGGATTTTTTGCAATAACACCTTTATATGCTTGAATTGCTTCTGTAATTTTGTTTTCTTTGTGCAACTTATATGCATAATCATATAATTCGTCTGCATTTCCGTTTTGCATAAGATAAGCTATATATTCTGACGGTGACATAGTTTCTTTTACAATCTTATTCACCATATTTTTTGCAGCCGTATTGTTTGGTTCAAGAGTTACAACTCTTTTATACATCTCTAAAGCTTCTTTTTTTCTGCCCATTTCTTCGTATGCAGATGCCTTGTAGAAAAGAGCCTGACCATTGTCCGGATACATTGTTAAAACAGAGTCATAAGCCTGTATAGCTTTCGTGTAATCTTTCTTTTGCTGATAGAGAGTTCCTACATTAATTCTTGTTGTTACATTGTTTGGATTTAATTGTTCTGCTTTTCCGTAATAATTTAGCGCAGATTCAAAATCACCTTGTGCCTGTTTTATTGCTCCAATATTTGCATTTAACTCAGCATCACTAGGAGTTTGTGCAAGTTTTTTTAGATAAATCCTTTCAAGCGCATACAAAACCTCCATATCTCCTTTAGAATTTGCTAGCGCATCATTGTATTCTTTTACCGCAACATCATATTGACCTATTTTGTCCAATGTCCTTGCGTATTTCATTCTTAAAACACCATCATTAGGTTTTAAATCTAAAGCCTTTTTATAATAATCTGCCGAGCGTTTGTCATTACCCAAAACTTTCAGCAAATCACCTATTTGAATATTTGCATCTGCTGCTACACTTTCACTTTCAGCAGCTTTTGAAAATTCAAATGCAGCAGCTGAAAAATTACCTATTGCCCTTAATTGTTCTGCTTTTTTATATCTTGCAGAAGCTGTTACATCTTCTCCGATTACTTTTAAGCATTGCTTTAAATTGGAGCTTGCTGATGATATCATACCAATTGAATTTTGAACATCTTGCTCATTTTCAGGGTATATTTTTAAATAGAATAATGCACTTCTAAAATCATTTGCAGCTTTATTATAGTCTTTCTCTGTATTGGCATAATGTGAAGCTCGTGCAAGGTATGAATTAATCAAACCTATCCTTGCAGAATTATCTAAGTAATTTATTCTCAATGCCTTTCTAAATTCTACAATTGCTGACGAATACTGGCTTTGAGATAAATAATTTTGCGCCATGTTATAGTGTTCGGAAAAAGGAGTTGCAAAAACATAATTCTGCGATAAAACAGCGCAAATAGACATGCCACATACGATTTTTAACAATTGTCTCTTCATAGCAACATAATACTATAATAAATTTAATAAGTGAATAAGTGAGTCGATTTATAAACAAATTTTAACATTATATGTAAAATTTTGTAAATTTTTGTAAATTTTTCTTGACAACATCTATCATAATTAAAAAATTTATTGTAGCATGCTCTTATCAACTATCCCCAAATCTCCTCCCAAAATTATTAGAGAAAAAACTTATACTGACTCAATATAGAGTCAGTTTTATTTATATATAGCAAAACGCAACACATTCAAAAACAACAATATTCACGATAAAATCGTGAATATTGAATATTAAATATTCTATTAACCTAAAAGTTCAGAAAGAAGAGCTGCATTTTCTTCTGCTTTGAGGTTATTAGAGATTTTGTTGCGCTTTATATATACACGAAGAGCCTCACGAATGAGTTCACTTCTGGTTCTTTGTTCAGAAGATGCAACACTGTCTACTCTATTTAAAAAATCATTTGACATTGATATTAAGACTCTTGCCATATTCCCTCCATATCCGTACTACTTATTATATCATATAAATAATTTATCACAAGAGTATATCCAGTTTATATGAAACATGTTTTAACTTTATTAAGTTTTGTTAAGAAAACATGTCAAAACAGGCAATTTTACATGCTTTCAGAACTTTATATATGTAAGAGGATAAAAAAAGAGGATATTCACAATGGGATTTGGCTTTAACAATTGCATACCTGGTTATCAATTTGATCCTATGATTTGGTCTGTTTGCAGTCCTAATCCTTTCCACACTTTGAACCTCATGTGGAATGACAGTATGATGAAACTTCAATGCGATTCTTTGATGTACCAAAGCCCAACAATTAGCGGTGCTCAAGGAAGTTTCTTCCCATTATTTGGCGGAGTTAACTCTTCTATTCCTAATATGTTAGCACAACAAACATTTATGCAATATCAACAACAGTTAAACAATTGGTGGTCAAACCCTTCAATTGGAGGAATGAATAATAGCCCGTTCACCAACCCAGCTTCTTTTTGGGGCAATTCTCCATGGGGCAACAACGGAACCAATTCTGGCAGCGGAGCTGGTGATACTGTTGAAGGTAAAGAACTAAACAGATTGAATACTTTGATAAATGAACTAAAGAAAATCGAAGGTTTTTGGACTGAAGATACAAAAAAAGCTTATAATGAAGCAATGAAAAAATCTTCAACTCAAGACAAAGTTGATGCATTAAAAGAATTAATAAATGGTGTTGATAATAAAACAGTAGAAAAAGCTGTTCTTGCTACTAAAAAAGCTGATTTAACAAAATCCGGTTATAATTTCGAATATTTATACGGAGAAACAGAAGAAGATAAAAGTTTAAAATCCAATTTAGAAAGTGTTCATCAGGAATTAAAAGAAGGCAAAATTGATGCTTTATGCAAACAAATTGCAGATGACGGAGAAAAAAGTGACAAGATACTAAGAAACTTGAGTTACTGGAACAGCGCTTATCCAAATGATAAAGGAATATTGGGTATGATTGCTGACAAAATACCTAATACTACTTCTGAGAGATCTAACTGGGTGACTGCTATTCACAACATAACAATGCAGCTAGTAACAAAGGCTGCTGAATATGGCGATTTGGATACAAAGAAAACTGCAATAAAAGAAGATTTGAAGAAAATTGACGAAGCTTTCAAAGACGGAAAAGATTCACTTGCCATAAAATCAATGATTAATAAAATGCTTCCTAAATACAACGAATTATACTGCAATATAAGAGTAAAAGAAGCTCAAAAGATTAATAAAGAAATTAGAGAAGCATACAAACTTGATGTAGTTTCAGAAAATATTATACTGGATGCAACTAAATCAGACCTCGAAAGCGAAGGCTTCAGTAATATTGATATAAAAGCTGAAAAAATTAGCAAGCCGAGAAAAAGCATAAATCATACAAGCATAAAAAATCAACCGGCAGATGCTCAACTTTCAGCATTGAAAAACGGTGATCTACTTGAAGAAACTGATGTTGAAGGAATTTACACAACAAAAACAGATAGTTCAAATGCAGATCAAAAATTCTACGGAGTAAAAGACGATAAGCTTGTAGAATACATTGGTGTAAAAAATGCAGAAGAAATAACCGAAGAAACTCAAACTAAAGAAATTAAAGATACCAAAGATATAGAATCTTATAAAGATGCTGTAGAAAAAATTGATGAGTTAATAGATGAAGGAAAAATTAAAGAACGCAAATCTGTTAACGGCACAAGAATTTATTATGCAGTAGATCCAACAGAAAAAGGCTGGCAATATTTTACCATCAGAAACAATAAACTAATGGAAATAAATATTGATAAAATTATTGATGCTGATACCGTTGTCATGAAAAATGGTAGCAAGAAAAAATTCTCAGCACTGACTGATAGTGATTTCAAAGCATTCTCAAGTGTTCATGTAAAGACTGAGAAGAGCGAAGAAGAAAAGGACGAAAAAGATAAAACGGAGAATAAAGTTACCAAGACCACTGAACAAAGAGTTAAGGATAAAGTCAAAAAAGATCTTGACAGGTCAGTAGAAACAGTTGGAAGAAGATGTGCTGATAACTTGATTGGCAAAACAGAAGATGATGAAGCTCTTTATGTAGAAAATGCTATCTCTAAACTTGATAAAGATAATATTTTACTCTTCTTAAAAGGATATTCTGCGAACAGTGACGGTGGCAATGGCTTCTTTGAACAAATTGCAAGAGAAAACGATAAGCGTTGGACAAATAAAAAGATGGTTCCTTTGATGAGATTAGTTCTTGATGCTATTCCGGAAGAATATCAATCAACTAACGAGTATTATGAAATGGATAAGATATGCGAAAAATATGAAGAAATAGAAGAAAAAAATCCGAACAGTCAATTTGTAACAAGCAATCTGTTTGGCGGAGGATTGGGACTTGGCTTCTGGAATGAAACATTTGCATTATTTGGCAACTCAAAACTTGATGATTTTGACGATTATTTAAGTGATTTACTTGAAAAAATGTCAATCTCTTCTACCGATAAAAAAGAAGAAAAAGATAAAGAATAGGAATAAATTTAGATGTAAGAATAGTTAATTAAAATTTCGGAGGTCAAACCTCCGATTTTTTTCTGCATTTTTTACAATATTTTATATATTTTGGTGCAAAAAATCTAAAAATGGTAATTCTTCGGGTATTTCTTTCTCTTTTTGATTGCGATGCAAAAGGAGAAAGAAATACCCAAAAGAAAGAGAAAAACTC
>CACYUI010000030.1 GCA_902777605.1 uncultured bacterium
GTGACAATTTCTGTGACAAAATCAAATATTGATGTAGTCTATATAACAAAATAACTGGTCTTAAAACCAGTTATATCTTAATTCTTTTAAAATTACCCCTCAGAGAACAATATGAGACGAACTATTAATAATTTATGCGTGGTTTCTATTAAAGAATATGACGCCACCATGCCAGCCATTATAAAACTCGTTCAAAATTCTGTGTAAACGCACGACCCTATATATTTTTTTCAAGATATATAATATTATGTCCGTATTTGACATAGCTTACAAATATAATAAAATTGGTATATAAATATAACGAAAGGAAAGATATGAAAAAAAGGTACATTATTTCTGCTGCATTAATATTGGTAATAACAACATCTTGTATTGCTTTTGCAAATGCTAATAACTTTGAGAAAGAACTTGCTAGCAATAATACACAAGAATTAATTAATAAAGCATTAAGCTATAGTAAAACAAACCAAAATAATAAAGTATTGAAAATATGTGATAAAATTATTACTTTAGAGCCAAAAAACGAAGAAGCTTATGTATTAAAAGTAATATCTTTAACTAATACAAACAACTCGAAAGAAGCGAGCATTGTTTTAAATCAAGCATTAGAAAAATTGCCGAATAGTTCTATTTTAAATATGCAAAAAGGTATGTTCATAGCAAAAGGTGGCAACTTAAAAGATGCAATTCCTTATTTGAAAAAATCGGCAGAAATAGAACCAACAGACAAAATTTATATGGTACTAGCAAATATTTATTCTGATACACAAGACCATAAAAATGCTATTGCTGCTTATACAAAAGCAATTGAACTTAATCCAAAGCTAGTAAAAGCATATGTTGGTAGAGCAAAAGATTGTGGTGATATTGGAGATTATAAATGTTCACTAGAAAATTATGAGATATTAAAAAAGATGTACCCTAATAATCCGTTATATTATCATATGACATCTTTATACAAAACAAACACAAAAGATTTAGATGGAGCAATGGCAGATATTGATAAAGCTATTTCAATGGTTAAAAAACCGGAAGCAGCTTTTTATTCTCAAAAAGCATGGGTTTATCTAGAGAAAAAAGAATATAAAGAAGCTATTAAATATGCAAAAGAAGCTTTAAAAATTAATCCAAAAGACGGATATACTCAAGGCTTATTAGTTTGTATGGCATATGAAAATCAAAATTATAATATGGTTATAGATGCTGCTCAAAAAAGTATAAAATATGACGAGACATCAAAGTTTAATCATGTTTTATACTCTTTATACGCAAAGGCATTGTATAAAACAGGTAAAAAAGAAGAAGCTATTGAGAAAATAGAATATGCTATAAAAATAGCACCAGAAAATAAAGACTATCAAGAAACTAAAGCTAAAATGATTGCTGGTGAAGAAATATAAAAACTTTACTTAAACAGAGCTATTATTGATACCATTAATGCAGCACCAGCTATAATTATTGACGCCCAAAATTGTTTATTTGCGGCTTTTTGGTTTTGAAGTGTGTATTCTGCAATCTTTTCAACAACTTCTTTTGATTTGTTTAAGGCTTCAGTATTATTCTTTAATTCATCAATCTGTATAATCTGAAATAAACTCAATTTATCTTGAAGGATTGCGGTTTTCTTGTATTTTTCAAAAGCTTCATCTAATACTGTCATGCTACACCTTCAATGTTTTGAATATGTCTAATGCTTCTTCTAGGTTCTCGATTATGTCTTGGGCGAGTTCATCCGGTTCCGGTAAGTTTTCTAAGTCAGCCAAACCTTCATCTTTAATCCAAGTAATGTCAAGGTTTGTCTTATCACGCTTGATTATTTCATCATAAGTGTACTTACGCCATCTGCCATCAGGATTTTCTTCTGACCAAGTTTCTTTTCTTTTTGTAACATCATTAGCAGAATAACACTCAATAAAATCTTTTAAATCATCATATTTCATTGGATTTGTTACCAAAGTAAAATGCATATTTGTTCTTAAATCATAAATCCAAACATCATTTGTTCGATGTCCTTCTTCTAATGGTGGAAACTTGTCAAAGAAGAGAACATTCGCTTTTACTCCTTGCTTATAAAAAATTCCGGTTGGCAGCCTTAATATTGTATGTAAATTAAATTGCTTAAGAAGTCTTTTTCTTATAGTTTCTCCTGCACCACCTTCAAACAAGACATTATCTGGCAAAACTACTGCTGCACGACCACTTGTCTTTAAAACGGTCATAATATGTTGCAAAAAATTCAGTTGTTTGTTAGAGGTTGTAGCAAAGAAGTCTTCTCTGTAATAATTTTCTTGCTCTGTTGTTAATGAGCCATCTTCCGCCATTATCTTTTCAGCAGATTTTTTACCAAATGGTGGATTTGCTAAAACCATATCGTAACGAACATCACCGGCAGATAATAGAGAATCACAATGCCTAATCGGACATTCTGTTCCACCGATACCATGCAAATACATATTCATTGCACATAAACTGACAACAAGTGAAGTGTTATCATTACCGAAAATGCGTTCTTCACGAAGTAATTTTAATTTTGCTTTGTCATTAGTTTGTTTTTTCATATAGTCATATGCAGCAAGCAAAAACCCACCTGTACCACAAGCTGGGTCAATAATTGTTGTGTCTGGAGTTGGCTTCATTACTTCAACCATAGCTTTTATGAGAGGTCTTGGTGTAAAATATTGTCCTGCACCGGCTTTAACTTCTGAAGCATTTCTCTGTAAAAGATTTTCGTATATGGCACCTTTGACATCTATATCAAGCCCAATCCACATTTCACCATCAATTAATGAAAATAGTTTTTTGAGCTTTGCCGGTTCATCAATCTTATTTTGAGCTTTTGCAAATATTTTGCCAATAATTCCGCCTTCTTTGGACAAATTGTTTAAAGCTTTCGTATATGTTTCTGCCAATTCAGTACCATCAAGTTTAATCAGATTTTTCCATCTGTAATCTTCGGGTATTAAGGACTTTTCACCTAAATTATCAACTCTTTCTTGATCCATTTTCAAAAACAATAGATAAGTAAGTTGTGCTACATAATCAATATAAGCAACACCACTATCATATAAAATTGTTGCATAGTTCCATATTTTTGTTGTTAAATTATTTTCGTTCATTATTTCTCCTTAATATCTTAAAGGTATTTTTGATATTTCAATTTTTATTTCTTTTTCGTATTTCTCTAAATAATTATCTACAAGCTTTTTTACACCTAATGTTGCCATTTTATGATTTTGTGTTGGTGAAATCATTATGCTTTCGATACTTCTTGCTGGAATAGTATATATCTGATATGGAATATAAAAACCATTAAATTCTCTTAATTTTGCATTTATATCAGTTACCCAAACTAGACGATATTCTTGCTCTGCTTCAAAATGCCTATCTTTAAAAAACATACTGTATTTATTAAAGTTAAAAAACAAATCATCTCTTAACATACTTTGATAATTTATATCAGCACTAAGGAAACTCTTGTAAACATTATTTAGTAATTTTTCAAATAATGAATATAAAAACTCATTACCATAAATAACTTTTCCTTGTAATGATAGCAAATCACCTTCATTAGAATATTTAATAAATTTCTGAGTATCAAAACCTATATTATAGCCAATATGATTAACATTTTTAGTATAATAATTCCATAAATTTAAAGAATCTTCTGATATAGAAAAAGACGAGATATATGTTTTTTGATGTAATACACTAAACGAGCCATCGTCATTTATACAATCATCACAAAACTCTTCTACATACTTACAGAAGTCCTGATTATATAGTTGCTTGTTGCAGCCAATAAATTCTTTTAAAGACATGTAAATATATCTGTTTTCTGTTTCATCATTTAAAAATTTAACATCTGAGAACCAAATTTCTTTATTTTTAATAATAGATAATAGAGAAGATGGTGAAGTATAGTGATATATTACATCTGGATTCGCTTGAATTTCTTTCTCTATAGCATTAGAAAAACTTTGTAAAGCTTCGGGACAAATTGATATAGTCATTATGTTCCCCTTTCTGCATGAATTTTAGCTAGTAGTTCAGAAGCAGGTTCGTCGGTTGGGTCTTGTGGGACAAGCCGACCTTCAAATGCTTTTTTTAGTATTGATTGCTTGAGTTGTTCAGCATTTGCTAAATTATCATTAATAATTCGTTCAGCTTCATCTGCTATTGCAAACCGTTTTTCTATCTCTGCTACAATTTGTTTTTGTTCGTTAAGAGTCGGAACATCTATATATTCTTCTGTTATGGCTTTAATACTAACATTGCCTTGACCTACATTACCTGTTTCATAAGAAAAAAATTTGGTTTGAAAAGGTTCGCTTTGTAAGGCATAAAGAAAATATTTTGGATAACAATCCTTCTTAAACCTAAGTCTTGCTAGTCTTTGATTCAATAATAAATTATTTGAATTGATTATTGCAACATATCCATAATCTCTTTTTTTTCTCGTTCCGGTTAATGTGATTACTATGTCATTAATTTGTAAAGAATATTTATCTATAATTTTTGTATCAAAATTATTTATATATACAGGTTTTTCACCATAGTTAATTTTTAAAGGTTTAATGTTTCCCATTCTTATTATTTGAAATCCATTATTTGTATAATACTCACTTTTAAAAGCATAACCACCTAATACATCTGAAATTGTTTTTAATTGCTTTTCTACCCAATTAGTAGTTTTGTAGAGTTTACCTTCAAAGGCAGATTTTAGAACTGATTGGCGATATTGTTTAATTTGTTCTTGAGCTAATTTAAGTTTTTCAACACCTTCATCAATCTTTCCAAACTCTTCCTCAATCTTCTCCACAATCTTATTTTGTTCGTATTTACTTGGTAAATTAATTTCTCTTTGGGAGTACTCTGAAATCCAATATCGCTTATGAGTGTCTGCTTTATGCTGAATGGTTTGCATAAGATAATACAAGTATTTTATATTTGCCTCATCTGTTGCATGTAATATTTTCATTGCAGAAGATTTAACCTTAAAAGGGAAATCTACATATTGAGAAGATGTTGTAAAATCATCAAAAATAATAACAGGCAAAGTGTTGCAAACTCCTTCTGTTTCATTTGTATAACCTATAATGAAGCTTTTACCTGCAGTAAGAACGGGTGTATTATATGAATCATCATAATTTGTGGATTTAACAATGTATTTGGTTGGCTGTTCATACTTTAGCACATCCTCTAATATGTATTTTTTAGAATCTAGAGAAAGTTTATTTGACATTTTGAACCTCTTTTATAACAAAAGGATTTCTGATATATAAACTTTGGTGACTATGCTTCAAATAAATGTCAAATATACTTAAACCTAATGCAAACATAGCTGCAAGAATCATAATACAAAAAGAAAATTTAAATGATTTCTGTTTATTTTCTGTCTCTTGTTCTATCTCTTTTGTTTCGGAATCATGTTTATAAGCATATTTATTGTATTTTTTTGGAGCATCAAAATATTTCGTTTTGCCGTACAAATTTGTATAGTCTAATTTTCTTAAAGATATTATATCTATTACAATTGAATCTTCTGGCTCTATTGTGTCAAAGTTGATATGTACTAAATTTTTATCATTATATACGGTACTAGCATTGATATATTTCTTTGTTCTACTATTAACAGTAATTGCAACTGCGGCGTTTGAAAGTTCAAAACCCAATTTATCATTTTCATAAAAATCTTCCAATTTAAGTTCTTTGTTTCCGGTATTAGTTATTATTATTCTGTTCAACCAGAATTCATTATGCAAAGGACTTAAAGTATTATCTATTTTATCTAAAATTTCTTTAAATTTATTATTATTATCTATACCATAAGGATTTATTGAAGGTAAATTACTTTTATCAAACAACTTCTCATAACATATATCATATGTTAATTCTACAATATCTTTCCTTTGTTCTTGTTCTGATACTGATATTTGTTGTTTTTGCTCTTTTTTTATAATATTTATATTTTCCACATTCAATAAATTGCTATTAAATAAGTTCATTTTTCTATCCCTTATATGCTCAGAGTTTTTTTGTGTCTTAACACTTTATTTTATTGATACTTCTTATCGTAATATTGAAGTTTGTGTTAAAATGTGTTATAATTATAACACGTCGAGACTGCGTCGAATTTGCAGATTTGAGTTCACTCAACTCGACGTCTTTTTATGTCTTTTTTGGTGGCATATTTACTATTCCATAGCCTAATATTTTACCATCTTTGTTTCTTATAGAATTTTTTATTTGCAAATAATATTGATCATCGTTTTTTTCTGCCATTCTGAAGATTGCACCTGCTACCATATCTGCAAATTGAATACCAACACTTAAATGAGAAGGAGCAATAAAAAGACCTTCTACAAGATTTTTAAAGTTTGAATAGTTCTCCTTTTCTCCTAACAACAGTCTGTAATGTAGCGTTCTAAGTCTATTATCATCACAAGATAAACGATTATCAATAATAACTAACCCATTAAATTCTGCACCGGATTCTCTTTCTAAATCTTGTAAGCAATATTGAAATCTTTCTACAGCCTGTTTATAACTGTACCAATATAAATCATCTTTTGTATTTACATAAGGTAGTTTGTATGCTTCTTCAATATTTGTTACTGTTGATATTATTTTTACAGATTTATAAGACGTTATAATATTATATAGTTTTGTCCTTACTTCATTCTTTTTTTCAAAAGACAAGTGTTTCATACCGTTGTCTTCATCATTATTATTTGGCGCGAAGTATCTCCATTTTATTTCAGAAGTAATTTTGTACTGTTTCTTCAGCTCTTTTAATTTTTTATATATATCATGCCAATGAATTTCCGGAATTATAACACCACCAATAACAAAATATTTTGAGTGTTTTTTGTTCTCTGGAACAATCGTGCCTGATTCATCAATAAAAAATAAATGCATTTATCCCCCTTATCCCACCAAAGCTAATGATAGGTCTTCAAGTATTGGCTGTAATTCTTGTCCGAAAACTTGTCTTGCTTTTATTATTCCGCCTTTATGTCCTAAGTAGTCTTGAACTTCATTTAGCTCCATATAAGCATTTGAAACTATATAATTCTTAATTTCTTCCAACCATTGTTGCTGTTCCGGCGAAAATTCTACACCTCTTTTAATCTGTCTTCCTTTCCAAAGCTCAAACCTTGAATTTGCAGCAGCAGAAAAATCTTCTAAGTTTTCATCTTGACCTATTGCAAATCTTACAAGCTGGACAATATTTGTTAAAAGTTTTGCAGGGTCTTTTACATCTTGAACTTTGTCTTTTTGTAGTAATTTATATGCTCTCCAAAGATTTGCGGTTTCTAGTGGTGGCATTTCAGCCGCAAGCTTTTTATGCAAATCTTCTATTTTTTCATATGTCAGATGTCGTTCATTATATTGCTTGTTATATATGATAGACAAAGCATCTATTTCATCTTTATTCTCTTCAATAAAAGCTTTGAAGTTTGTTGTGAGCTCTTGTGCATTCTTTTCACTAAATTCTGAATGAATGATATTTGCCGGAGTAAGTTCATCAATATAAAGTTTTGATTTATCTTTAAGTTCAAGAACAAGCCGTCTAAATGCAGGTTCGAAAAATGGTTTAACTGCTTCGTCTTTCATATCAAGAATCTCATCTTCTGTCATTGTTTCGGTTTTATCATAATCAATCGTGTTCAAGATGTCATTCGCTATATCAGACAAAGTTTTACCGCCTGTCATTTCAACAACTTTTGCATTATCTTCTTTATCAATGTTAGCGTTTATTGTTGAAATTCTACCGGCTAAAGAGCTTAATGTATCGTCATCAACTTTACCAACAGCAACTTGTTCCATTAAATTTTTCAAAGAAACTGTTCTTTTTCTTTCCAAAGGTTGTGAAGCAGATTTTTTACTTTCTGTAACACCTACAGCATCAATTAAATAAAATCTGTTCTTTACTTCAGCGTTTGGTGTAACTTGTTTCAAATCAGTATTATTAAGAGTTCTGCAACCACGACCTTTCATCTGTTCATAATAAAGTTCGGAATGAACATCACGCATAAAGATTACGACCTCAAGTGGTTTTATGTCGGTTCCTGTTGCAATCATATCTACTGTAACGGCTATTCTGAAATCCGGCGAAGTTCTGAACTCTGCAATTAAATCTTTTGCTTTGACTCCGGAGACATTATATGTAATCTTTTTACAAAAATCGTTTCCTTTATTAAAAACTTCTCTTGCAATTCTTACAATTTCTTCGGCGTGGTTATCGTCTTTGGCAAAAATCAAAGTTTTTGGAATCCAAGTATGTTCACGCTCCGGAAATAACTCTGTGAAAATTGTATCTTTATAACATTGAAGAATTGTCCTGATGTGGTCTGGTACAAGTACAGTTCTATCTAAATCACTCTTTGTATATTCTAAATCATCATCAAGTGTTTCCCATTCTTGTTTTCTCGTCTTTTTATCTCGAACAGGAATTGTAAAACCTTTATTAACTTTACCACCCATCTCGCCAACATCTGTTCTGATACTGTATATTTCATAACCAACATTGACTTTATCGGCTACAGAACGAGCATAATCGTAGGATGAAACAACATTCTTATTAAAGTAACCAAAAGTTTGTTTTGATGGTGTTGCCGTAAGACCTATTGTAAATGCATCAAAATATTCCAAAACCTGACGCCAATCACCATAAATACTTCTATGACATTCATCAACTACAATGAAATCAAAGTACTCTATAGGTAAATTAGGATTGTATTTTACTTCTTTTGGTTTGCCAAGTGAAGTATTATATTCAAATGCTGAACCTTCTTCATTTGCTTCATCATACTCTTCCTCACCTCTTAACATTGAATAAAGTCTCTGAATAGTAGTTATAACAATCTTTGCGTCTTTATCAATTTTATTTTGTTGAAGGTGCTGAACGATATAAATATCAGTAAATGCTTTATTTTCACCTTTAGGTTTAAATTGTTCGTATTCTTTCTTTGTCTGTTCGCCTAAGTTATTTCTGTCAACCAAAAATAGAATACGCTTTGCTTTAGCGTGTTTTAAAAGTCTGTAGGTAAAATTACAAGTTGTAAATGTTTTTCCTGCACCTGTAGCCATTTGAATTAAGGCTCTTGGTTTTCCGTTCTTCAAAGATTCTTCTAAACCTTCAATAGCTTCAATTTGACAATCTCTCAAACCTTCCTTGTTGAGTTCAGGTAATAAAGCAAGTTTATTTCTTAATGTGTCATCACTCGAGATTAACTCTAACAATGTTTCCGGTTTATGAAAAGCAAACAATCTTCTCGAACGGCAGACCTTATCTCTGCAATCTCTAAAATAAATTTCAGAACCATTGCTCTCATAGATAAAGGGTAATGGCATTTGATAACATCTTACACCTTCCGGCAAGCTGCAAGCATAACCTTGAGATTGATTTTCTACACCGCTTAATGATAATTCTGCTTTTTTAGCTTCCAAGACACCAATAGCTTTACCATTTACAAACAAAAGATAATCAGATTCTCCGTTATCCTTCATTACAAATTCTCTTATAGCAACACCCATTGAAGCTCTGATATTTAATTCAGAGCGGTCTTGAACAACCCAGCCAGCCTGTTCAAGCATTTCATCAATTTCAATTCTTGCTTTTTCTTCCGGTGTCATTCTAACTCCTATAAAGCAATTATAGCATGAAAAATGAAGTTATTTTTGAGTGTGTAACTCTTTAGTAACAATCGCTAAAAAATAGATAAACAAAGCTTTTCCACAATAATTTTAATTATTGAGCCAATATTAGCTAAAAGTCAATGATGGTGTTGGTTTTCGTTACTGTACCGTATATTGGAGAAAAGAACAAAAATTCTTATTATTGAATTTTACATTAAAAACCTTTTGCCGCTAACTTTTGTTCCTCTTGACGCTGTATTACTTCAAGTTCATCAAACTTTCTTTCCAATTTTGTCAGTATATCGTTGCGAATATCTTGCTCTTTGCGAACAGAGTCCAATTCATTTATGATTTGAAGGGAAGCGCTATCTATATGATTAAAAGCACATGTAGAACTACACTCTGGATTTTCAATGTTGTGTTTTATTTGTTTGCTACAAATTAAAACTCTTTCATACGGTTGCTCTAAATTAATTCTTTGTTCATATATATTTGGAACCTCTACTATTAGTGGTGTTTCTTTGGCATTCTGTTTTCTTTTGTTTATTTTTGTAATATTTTTCGTGTAATTTTTTTGTCGTTTATGAATATTTTTATAACGATTATTAATGTTTTGATTTGTTTCATTAATAGCATTTATACTGATAAGTATATAGGTAAACCTATTTTCCATGTCGCATGGTCGTTGTTTTAGTATTGGGTCTGTATATTGTGCAATTTTGTAATTTTGGAAGACATTAGACAATTCTTTATCAATATTACTACGGAGACTTATTTTTTGAGAATTATTTGTAATTGTCATTATAGTAGCTCCAACAGAACATTCTGTAATAAAAATTATAAAGAAAATAAAGAAAAATGTCGCAATTGGGCTTTGAACATTATTTTTATTGTTTTTTTTAATATGTTCATTTAATAAATGTAATGTTCCCCATTTATTAAAGGCGATATAGATCAGTAGTGAAGACACAACATAACACCATAAACATGCTGGCATAAAAAACAGGGTAATTGCTATCAACATTAGGATTGTACAGATTAAATCTTTTTTAAATTTCATTTTCAACTTTCCTTTGTCCCTTGTCTCTCCTCCAAAAATCTAATCCACCATATTTAGTGTATCACAAACACTCTATTTTCACAAATAGTTTACATTTTTTAATACGGATTTTCAATTGCTTCTTATTTTATCATCAATAGAATTGATTTTAATTATCCTAATTCTTGTTTTAAAAGGGGTTTAAGAGTAATTTTAATTTACTCATTGATATAGTTGATTGTTTTATAGCGGAGGTTTGTTAGAATAAAAATACAGAAAATTTTATATCACAAATTTGTGAACGGGTATTGACGGCATGTGATTTCAGAATTTCCCCCCATATGCCGGTATAAATTGAATAAGATAGTTAGTACAAAAACAAAGAAAGGAGCTAAAGATTAGCAAACTTAGGGATTTGTATGTCAAATTCATGCGTGAAAAGATATACAAAAGGGTTATGGAAGGTATGGAAAACAAGCACAACATACTTTCAGAAGGATTTATAGACAATGCTTACTATGTAATCGTTGAAATTAAGGAGCAAAGCGAATGAAAAGACTACTGATAATTGAAAACATCAAAAAGCCACAATATATTTGGATTGATACAATCAACAGCAGAGATAATTATAATGTATTTTCAAGCTGCAATTTATCAAAAAAGATACCAAATAAATTCTGGCGGAAGCTGATTAAGCGTGGTTTGTTTATGACAGACAGAGACCGCAAAGGATATAAACCTCTTATGGCACTTCATCGGCTTGTTGCTTGTATTGTTTATTCAATCAAAGGTTTAACAATTCACCACATAGATAAAAATAAGAATAACAATCACATCTCAAATCTTGTTCCGATGTCGCAAGAAGAAAATACAAAGCTGGACTCAATGTCTTTCGATGAAATGATAAAAAGCGGAAAAGAAGCAAAATTCGAATGGGATAAACCAAAAACAAAACGGCAGTTTGTAACTGATAACGAAAACTTGCACAAAGAAATTATTTTATACAGCTTAGAACACTCAACGGCAGAAACAATAAAAGCGTTTAAGAAGTATATTAAAACTCCGCAGAAAATTAGGGATATTATAAACTTTTATTTTTATAAAGATGAGTTTATAAAATGGCTTAAAAATAAGAATTTTACAGGGATTTAAGGGTAAAAATAACTTTTTACTTAGAGACGAATAACACGCTGTAAAATCACCATCTCAGATAAAGTTTTATAAAACCCTAAAACCATTGTAAACATTGAACTATACACAATAAATCAAAGGGTATTATTAATTTTATCTAAAAATACATACTTATTATATATGGTGATGGTTAATATATCTACTACAGCTAATAAAGAAAGGAATATATTAAATGAATTATGTAGTACATTATTGTAAAAACAAAGATTGTAATAACGCTTGGGTTGATGAAGATTTAACAAATGCACAAACACGACCACCAATGTGGAAATATTGTGATGAGTGCTGCAAGAAATATGGATTTGTAAATCCTGCAACACCACCTCATAGGGATAATTATGAAACAAGATTAAAACAAATAAAAATGTTCAAATTTCAAGCGAAAAAAATCAACGAGAATGAAAGGAAACTATCGGCATAATGATTTTATTTGTAGTAAAAATTTACCCCCTTTTAAAAAAGGTTTATTTTGAAAAATTTACATTACTTCATGAAGGAATATTAAGAAAATGAGTCTAAAACGCAGTAAATACGGTATAATTAAGTTAGGAGATAGCTCTTGTCATTAGAGTTATTGCTGGTAGAGCCCACAAAAGAAACAACAGAAGATGAAAACATTACCGATTTAACAAATTACATAGTGTTTCTAAAAGGCTTATCAAGGGATATAGAGGCGGCAAACACCACCTGTAACGACAACAACAAAAAGGAAGAACAGAATGAAAGCAGTAATTTACATCAGAGTTTCAACAGAAGAGCAAGCTAAACATGGTTATAGCTTAGAATCACAAGAGAAACAATGCAGGGACTTTGCCCAACAAATGGGATATACAGTTGCAGAAGTATTTGCCGATGAAGGATTATCAGCTAAAGACTTAAACCGTCCACAAGTACGCAATATGCTTTTATACTGTGATAATAAAAAGAAAAACCAACACAATATTGATGCAATCATTGTATGGAAGCTGGATAGACTTTCTCGCAATACACAAGATTTTCACGCAACAATCAACCCTTTATTAGCTAAGAATAATATACGCTTATTAAGTGCAACAGAGGGTAATGATGATTCTATTGGTGGAGATTTGGCAAGAAATATTTATATGGCATTTGCAGAATATGAGCGCAAAATGATTGGTATGAGAGTAAACGCTGGCATGCAAACAAAAGCTGAACAAGGTATTTACCCATCAAAAGCACCTATAGGATATAAAAATGCAAAAGATGAAAGTGGTAAAAAGATTATTGTTATTGACGAAACAAAAGCATTTTTTATTCGCAGAGCATATGAATTGTATGCCACAAGAACATATTCTCTAAAAGATTTGAGGAATATGCTTGCAAAAGAAGGTTTTACTTGCGGTAAAAAACCAATCTCAAAAACTTGTTTGTATGAAATTCTAAGAAATAATTTTTATACAGGTGTTTTTAATTGGCAGGGTAAAACATATACAAATGCAAAACACAAAGCTATTATTGCATCTTCTTTATATTACAAAGTGCAAGATGTATTAGATAACAAAGGCGGAGCAAGAAAACAAAAGCATGAGTTTATGTTTACAGGTTTAATAAAGCATGATTGCGGAAGGTATTTGACAGCTGAAAGACATAGAGACAATGTTTATTATGTTTGTGCTGGTAAGAAAAACGGCAACTGCAAAACATCAAGATATATCAGAGAAGAAGAACTTGAAAAGGAATTTACAAAATTATTTGAAAGTTTGCTCATGCCGGCAGAATGGGTTGAAAAAGTACAAGCCGAAGTAAAAAGATGTTACAATGAATTTTCAGAAAATAATGAACTTTCTATTGCAGAGTTATCAAAGAAAATACCGCATATTGAAAATAAACTTGATACTTTGTATGAAGATAAGCTAAGCGGAATTATAAATAATGAATTTTTTATGAGGAAGCAAGAAGAATATCAAACAGAACTTACAAAAATCAAAATACAGATTGATAATATTCTTAAAACTACACAAAGTAGATTTGATTTTGCAAACAGTTTAATCGAATTATGTAAAGACGCACCATCACTATATCAGAGAGCAAATATCGAAAACAAAAAAATAATGCTGAATTTAGTCTGTTCGAACATAGCTATAAAAGACGAAAAGCTCCTCGTGGAGCTTAAATCTGTGTTCTCTGAGATGGCTAAACTAGCCAATATTTTAAAATGGTACCCCCAAGCGAATTCGAATCGCTGTCTACACCGTGAAAGGGTGTTGTCCTAGGCCTCTAGACGATGGGGGCTCGATCTATACTACCAAATCAATTTTTATTGTCAAGCAGTTAAAATATAAGACTATTAAGAGTAAATTCAAAACACTTTTAAAGTTTGTGATAAGATAAGATTATAGAAAGAAGGCAAAAGTATGATTCACAGAAAATCCAGAGAAGAAATTAAACGTATGAGACATGCAGGGCACATTGTCGCTCTTGTTCATAAAAAAATGAGAGAAGTTGTTGAACCCGGTATCTCAACAAAAGAATTAGATAGTATTGCAATGAAAGTTATTAAAGAAAACAAAGCTATACCTACCTTTTTAGGATACAACGGTTTCCCTGCAAGCATTTGCACCTCTATTAACGAAAAAGTTGTACACGGTATTCCAAACGAGAATGAAATTCTTAAAGAAGGAGATATCATAGCTATTGATGTCGGAGCAACTTATGGCGGTATGGTCGGTGACAGTGCTTGGTCTTATGCAGTCGGTAAAATCTCGGAAGAAAAGCAAAAGCTTATGAAAGCAACAGAAGAAGCGCTATTTGCAGGTATCTCAAAGATGAGGGCAGGTAATGTCTTAGATGATATATCAGGTGCTGTAGAAGATGTTGCTAAATCTTACGGAATGGGGATTGTTAGAAATTACGGCGGACACGGAGTCGGACACGAAATGCACGAAGACCCATTTCTTTTCAATTACAGAGTCGGTGACAGAACTCTTATAAAGCAAGGCTACGTTATTGCTATTGAACCTATGTTAAACCTAGGTTGTGACGATGTATATACGGAGGACGATAACTGGGGTGTAATTACTAAAGACAGAATGCCTTCCGCTCACTTTGAACACACGGTGCTTGCAACTGAAGATGAACCTGTTTTAATGACAACTCTAATGGAATAAATGCCATTGTATAGTTGAAAGATTGAGTAGAACATTACAACTAATACATAATTATTTAGATAAAGTTGAGTGCAAACCTTCCATAATATTATAGAAATCTTCATTCGGAAGCGTTGACATTGTTTTTAAAGCATAAGAGAGTATGCTTACCTTGTCATACCATCTTCTTGAATTAGAAAGCTTGTATAATCCCATTACGCGGTCTATACCAAGGCTGATTTCAGTGTTTTCGTCTTCTTCCTTCATATCCTTTACTTGTTTAACAAAAGTCGTTAAATCCTTGGCTAAAGAGCGTCTTCTGTTTTCATCCATGTTTTTTAACAGCTCTAAAGCTTTTTCCGTATGTTCATTTGAATCGTACCAACGTCTGTTATTCATCATGATATAAACCTCTCCCAATACACATTTTAATTATATATACAATATCAAAATTCGTAATCATACATTTAGTGGATAACTGTGTTTCAAAAGTTAGAATTTCGGGTGATGAACAGCTTATAGCCGCGTATGGTGTAAATTTTTGCACAAACTATTAACCTAATTAAGATTTAAACAAATCGGCGGTAAAAATTCACCGCCGATTTGTTTATGATAATATTTATTTACCGCAGCATTTGGACAACACCCTCTCCTTAATCCTTCCCCGAGGGAGGAAATGATGTCTGCACTTGCTTCTTATTGATGCATTTGCCCCTAGTAAAGAGGATATTTTTTGCAAAGTTTCAAAGAATCTTGTCTTAGTTCGGCAAGTTTTGCTTCATCATCAGAATTCTTGATAGCCTCTGCAATAATTCTTGCAACTTCCTTCATGTCCTCTTCTTTGAACCCTCTTGTTGTCATAGCGGCAGCGCCAAGTCTGATACCTGAGGTTACAAACGGGCTTTGAGGGTCATTAGGTACGGTATTTTTGTTTGCTGTAATACCGACCACTTCAAGAACGTTAGCCATATCCTTACCGGTTTTACCTGTTTTTCTAAGATCAAGAGTCATAAGATGGTTTTCTGTCATACCGCCTACTATATCAAGGCCGTTATCAAGCAAGCCTTGCGCCATAGCTTTTGCGTTAGCTACAACTTGTTTAGCGTATTCTTTAAACTCAGGTTGAAGAGCTTCTTTAAGAGCAACAGCTTTACCTGCTATAATGTGCTCCAAAGGCCCGCCTTGAATACCGGGGAATACGGCTTTATCAATTACAGCTGCGTACTCTTCATCGCACATAATAATACCGCCTCTCGGGCCTCTTAGAGTCTTATGTGTAGTTGTTGTAACGATTTGAGCGTAGCCGGCAGGTGACGGGTGAACTCCGCCTGCAACAAGCCCTGCAATATGAGCGATATCTGCCATCAAGATTGCGCCCACTTCGTCTGCAATTTCTCTAAAACGTTTGAAGTCAATAACTTTGGAGTAGTTACTTGCACCGCATATAATAAGTTTTGGTTTGCATTGAAGTGCAAGTTCTCTGACGTTATCGTAGTCAATACAGCCGTTTGCATCGATTCCGTACTGAGTTACATTAAAATACATACCTGAAAAGTTTACAGGCGAACCGTGGCTTAAATGCCCGCCATTAGACAAATCCATACTCAAAACGCTATCGCCGTGTTTAAGCAGTGCAAAAAATACTGCCATATTAGCTTGCGCACCTGAATGGGGTTGAACGTTTGCGTGATCCATGTGAAAAAGTTCACACGCTCTTTTTTGTGCTAGCTCTTCAATCTTATCAATAACTTCACAACCGTTATAATAACGTTTGTGAGGTTTCCCTTCTGCATATTTATTAGTCAAAACACTTCCGCATGCTTGCATAACGGCAGGTGAAGTAAAGTTTTCACTTGCAATAAGTTCTATTGTATTTTGCTGTCTTTCAAGTTCTTCATCAATATATTTTGCCACATCAGCATCAATCTCTCTTACTTTCCCTAAATCCATAATCTCCTCCATTTAACTTCATAAAATAATTATATTTTAAATTTAAAATTAAGTAAACTTTTGTTACATATTGATATTTTAGTAACAATTTTTATTTTTACATTTTTATAATTATAAGTAAAAGGCAATAAAATGAAAATTCTTTCAATTCAGCAAACAACAGATAATTTAAATATAAACAGACGTCAAAGAAAGCAGGGAAGCTGCAACAATTCTTTAAGGCTGCAAAATTGTTACCCTTCATATTATTATTTAACATCTTTTAGAGGAGCTAATATCGGCAAGATGTATGAAGAGTACAATTGGTATATTAATCAAGACAAAGTTCCTGCAATAATGTCTTTTTTAAAGATATCGGCGCCCAAAGAGGAATTAGACGAATTTTTAACTCATATTTTAAATACTAAAGACCGAAGTTATGAACTTATAGACAGTATCGTTTCTGCGCCAAGGGAAACCGGTAATATATTGAGAAAATTGTCGGAAAAAGTCGGTGTAAATTCTAAAAATATTATGACCTTTTATCCTGACAGTCCGTATAATAAAGCTTACACAAACTATATTGAAGAAAAATACAAAAGGGCAAATACTCTTTCTGAGCTGCTTAAAATTCGTCCCGATTGGGCAGGCGAGGCGCTTATGAAAAAATATGTAAGTCTTACAGGTAACAATCACTTAAAGATAGGAAATATACCAAAACAGATTCCAAAAGAACATTTAGAACAAATACTACCTTATCTAAAAAGCAAGATGGAGGTAGGTTTGAAGTCCCGAAAAGAAATAGATGATTTAGTAATTGACGGCAGAACGTATAAATTTATATATTATACAGAAGGGAAATCAAGTAAAAATGTATTTAAGATAGAAGTTCCGGCTTTTATGAAAAAATACGTATTAAAAATTGATTCACCGGATAAGAGAAGCTTAGATGCACCTTTTGCACTTGGTACATTAGCAAAAATAGATAAGTATTTAACAGCAAACAGAAGCAGAAATAGTGCACCGCTTTGTTATTACGACCATGAAGAAAATTATTCTATTTACAAATATATTAAACATACTCATATTGATGAACCGTCAAATAACTTAACTATAATAAAAAAGCACTTACCGGATTTTCAGGCATTAGGACTTGACTATAATTACACGGTAGGATATAAAAACTTTTTCAAGCTGAATGAGCATTCTATCGACACTCACTACCACATGGAAGGTTTTGACGAAGCTGTCCATCAAAACGAGTGGATTTCGGTTGACAATGACCATGTAACATATAGCAACAGGTTTAACCCGAACGTAAACGGTTATCACAAAGCTCTTCCAAATGCCATGGGAATGTTTTTCTAATATCTTGACGTAATTATCTCATCTTTCCACTGAATAAACCATTCAATCAAGGGCTTAACCTCTCCGAATTTAAAACCAAACCCTTGTGATATTTCTTCGTTAATCAAGGTTGAATAGTCAATATTATACGCCATAGGTTCATTTTTGAACCTAGTTTGGGCAAATTTTTCTTCTGAAATATTATTTTTTGCTTCATCAAGAACGCTTGAATAATTCAAACCTTCATAAGCGCAAAAAGGAATATTTGGAGTTTTTGCGCTATCCGGAACAAATGTCATAAGCCCGAAGGTTCTGCAAATAAGTCCTCTGTAATAATAAACCGAACATTCATCATTAATCAGAAATGGGCAGTCGTACCTGAATTTTTCCTGCGGAGATTCTTCATTATGCTTTTGTTTTTCTATTATAACTTTGTCTATTTTATCAAGAACTTGTTTTTGTATATTAGCATCTAACTCCTTAAGCCCCTCGTAAATCAGCTTAAACTCTATCTCAGAATATGGAAACTGCGCCTTTTTACAGCATTTAGCGCACCCTTTACGGCAACAAATATAGTCCTTTTGATTCTCAAAAAAGGCTTGAATTTTGTTTGTCATATACCCCAAATAAAGCAAATAGTTCTGAATCATAACGAGAATTATACCATAATATTATGCACAAAAATAGCGGTTTTGAAATTTTAAAACCGCTATTTATCGAATATGTTTTATATCTTAGCCAATTTCAACCGGCTCTTCTTTTGCGTGACCTTCTTTTCTTTCGAAAACGAGTTTTTCTTTACCTTCACCTTCACTTGTATCAAGCTTTAACAGAATTGTATCACCCGGTTGGTA
>CACYUI010000031.1 GCA_902777605.1 uncultured bacterium
AGAGTTACCTTACAAGAAGTATGCAAGATAGGAGTGTTGAAAGATGAGAATTAGACGTGGAAATGTATGTCGTAACAGACACAAAAAAATATTAAAGCTTGCAAAGGGCTTTAAAGGTGCAAGAAGCAGAATATTTAAGGTAGCTAACATTGCTGTAATGAAAGCTCTTAAATATGCTTACAGAGATAGACGCGCTACAAAACGCAATATGCGTCGTTTGTGGATTGTAAGAATCAATGCTGCAGTAAGAGAACAAGGTATGAGCTATTCAAGATTTGTTAATGCTTGCAAAAAAGCTAATATCCAAGTTAACAGAAAAATGCTTGCTGATCTTGCAGTAAACGATAAAGAAGCTTTTGAAATGGTAGTTGAAACTGCAAAAGCAGCTTTATAGTTTCAATATTTGTCTACATAAAAGCCGGATAAGATTTAATTCTTATTCGGTTTTTTAATTTAAAAATCCCATACTGATAAAGTATGGGATTTTGTTTTATGAGGAAAAGGAGAAAAAATTACATATCATATACAAAACGCTGACCGGTTGTATTTTCGGCAGCCTGTTCTTGCATTGCCTGACCTGCAAAGAACATTTGTTTTGCATAGCTTTGAATTTCAGAATTATACATTCTTTGATCAAAAATATTTTCATATTTATCAAGATAATCAGTCAACGGATTAATAGCTTCTGTAAGCAGATTCATTGCCGTATCGGCAAATTGCTGCATTACTCTTTCGCCCATACCAAGTTCTGCAAGTTTTTCAGATAAAGTAAGTGTTAAAAAGCCGCTTTCTTTTACAGCCTCTTCTGCTTGACGAATCCTCTCTGCTTCCATATTGGCTTCTGCATTCGCATGCAGTTTGGTCGGGTCATATGTCTGCGTTTTATAGGTATTTAAGAAATTATTCAGATTAAAAGTTTCCGCCATATCCAGTTCCCTATTTCTTGTAATAATGATATCGGCAGATTTTTTTAAAACTTTAGAAATTTTGAGTAATTATTTACAATTTGTTACAATATGGGTGTGGAAAAGTCAAAAATTTATACTCTTGAATTTCTTCTATGTTCAATTTGTTTGATTAAACAAAGTCGTGAGATATAGTCCAAATCTTGTGTGGTCAAGTGATTAAAGTGAAAGGATGCTTTATAAATATCGTCCTCATTGTCAGCTCTTATAAATTGAGCTGTAGTCTTTATTTCTTTTGCAGGAAATAATATATCCAAGTTCACTTCTTCAGGAAAATTGATAATATTAGGAAGAATTATTTTAATCCCATTTGCAGAAATATCATAGGTTGATGCGGGAATTTCGACAATTTCATCATCTTTTTTATAAGAAATAACGACCTTTTCTTGCATTTGTATTCTGAAATATTCTCGGTTTTGTTGAAATTCTACCTCCTGAGGAGTAACCAGTGAAAAGAAAATGTACTCTTCTTCTTTATCAAATTGAATAAAATTTAAATTAGTTTTTGTTTTATATAAACCGTTATCACAAATAAAACTTAACAATACTTCCTGCGGAGTTTCAATATTGATTGGTTTTTCTGATTTCGCTCCTGCAAAAACATATTTTTGTTCTAATTTTTTTATTGCGGCTTTCACGCAATGAGTAAAATTATAACGGTCTTTGTACAAAATTTTTATATAATTAATATTTTCAATATCTAAATCAAATTTCATTTAAACCTATAGTACCTTCCGCTATCAAGTTTATATTTGCCAATTTTTTTTCCGTTTTTATCATATTGCACAATAGTTCCGTCTTTTTGTTTTTTAAATGTTCCCTGAGGCAGATTATTATGCTTTTTAATTGTTGCTTTATTCAATTCCGGCATTTTTGCATCATTTATATCTGCAAAAGCCGGAGATAAAATTCCAAATATAAAAATCGTTGTTAAAAACTTTTTCATAACTGCATTATAGCAAATGGCGATATCTACATCAAGAACTTTACACAAAAATACTATTCTCTATTCATAGATAAAAGCACTTCTTGAGGAAGATATGTATTTTTTACTGCAGAATCAGTATTTGCCATAAAAAATTCAACGGTTTCTCCTTCTTTTATACTCAATTTATCAAACGGTATAGCAACATCTATGACATCATTATAGACGATTTTCAGTCCGTCAGGATTATCCAGTGTCCATATATTAGGATGTGTAACAGAGGCTAACCTTGCCGGATACAGTGTATCTTTGATTAATGTTAGTGTTATTTCATGTTCAAATTTTTCCGTTAATATAGGATACGGATTGTCAGTCTTGCTTATTAATCTTATATGCGCTCTGCTTTCATCAACTCTTGAGGCATTTCTTGTGTAAATATAAAATTGATTAATTCTGTCCAAAAAGCTTATCTCTCCCGCTCCCTTTGCTACATGGAGTCTGAAATAGATATTATCTTTGTCGCATCCAAAATCTATTTTATCAACATTCTTATTTTCTCTAAAAACAGGACCGTCCAACATGCTTATTGTTCCTGCGTTATACCATTCATCAGAACTTTTATTCCATCCGTCCATAGAAGGAGTAATACTTCGTTTTGGCAGTTTAAATGGAACTTCTATAGTCGTAATAATTGTTTTGTCTAAATATTCAGGATAATTTATTCCTAAAATAGTATATACATTTTTAAGACGCTCTCTAAACATATAATCAAACAAAAAGTCTTGACCGGAGTTATTGGGTTCTCCATACCACCAGAACCAGTCACTGCCTTCTGCAATAAGTAATTCCCGTTTTGCTAACGATATATTTGGATTATCTTTATTTTTTTTGATATATGCGGAAAGATCGTCTTTGGTATTCTTAAGTGCAGACCAAGCCTTGTTTTTCTCCGTATCTCCAATCCAATATTGAAAAGTTTTATCTATCCAAGAGCCGGAATATATCTTCTTAAGAGTTTTTTTGTGTTTATCTTTCTTGATATAATCACTAATTAAAACTGTTTCAAGAGTGTTATCAGCTTCTATCATTGAATAAATATTTTCTAAAAATTCAATACCGTCATTTTGGTAGTTTTCCCAACAATTTTCGCAATCTGAAGCAATAGTCAAAAGATGAGTTTCATCTGGAGAAACGAGCAGTTTGTTTTGAATTGTTTTAATTTTTTCGTACAAATCACTTGCTGCCATTTGAGGATTTATTCCTGCATATTCAAAATTTATCAAGTTTGGAATAGACCTGTCTCTAAATATAATATCAATATCAGAGTTTTTCATCTGATAATTATAAACTTTAAGCAAATGATACGGGTCACTCAGGTTGCCTTTAAAATCTCTTATAAAGTCAAATTTTATTGAACTTGAAAGAATGCCTTCATCGGATATAGTCCATTCTATACCTTCTTCAGCAAACATAGAAAGAGTTTTTGGGCCTATACACAATTCTGCAGGCCACATCCCTTTTGGACGAATTCCAAAAATTTCTTCAATTCTATCAAGTGCTGATTGTATTTGTTGTTTAGCGTCATCTAACATACCCAAAGAATTCGGTAAGCCTTCGGATGTTAATCCTGTTTTTGCAGCAGACCTTACATCAATCAAAATCGGTAAAATTGTGTGATAATAAGGGCAAGTTGTAAGTTCTATTCTTCCTTCTTTAATGTATTTTTTAAAAGTAGGAATAATTTCCTTCATTATTTGTTTTTGTATATTTAATATTTCTTGTCTGTCTTCTTGGGTATAACAATTCTTTTTGTCCCACAATTCTTTTAATCTCGGATAGCGTTCATAATGAACAGGATCTATCCAAACAAGGTTAAAAACTGCCATTAAGTCTGCATATTCTTGTGCACAAAAATCTTCAATATCAAAATTATCCTTTGAGAACCTTTTTTGATATAAGTTTCTATAGGTTTCATTTTTATAAACCATTGTTTCAAATTTCGTATTGAAAAAATTATTTATAATAAAAGACTTTTCTTCATCTGAAAGATTATCAGTATCCATTACAGTAAGTTCTGAATGAATGTCTTGCCTGTTATTTTCAGTATAATCGATAATAGAATCTAAAAGAGCCGGTACAATATCAAAATTTAGTTTCAGTTTTGGAAATTTATCCAAAATCAGCATCATGTCCAAATAGTCTTTTACGGCATGAAGCCTTACCCAAGGCATTAAATAAGTTCCTTCGAGTTCATAAACCGGTTGATGCATATGCCAATATATGGCAAGAGATAGTTTTTTTCTAGAGTTCATCGTGACATGATTATACATTAATTTTTATTAACCTGCAATAAATGATTAAATTATATTAATTCTTACCAATATTATGGTTAATGTTTAATTGATATAATCTTGTGTCTTAAGTGCTAAAATCTTATGAATTTCTTCCTTATTTTTAGTTGAGCCAAAAATAACTGCAAATAAAGGATTGTTATGAAAATCAATTCTTCTGAGTTCTAAAATATTTGAATAATTTGCAAGAAATCTTTGGTAATCAAATTCGGTAATGGATTTCCTGTCAACAGATGAAGGTACTTCTGCCATTGAAAAATAGTATATATCACCATTAGCTTTTGATAAAATTTCATTCCAATCAGGGGCTTCTTGTTTGTGGAAATATTCATACACATTTATTCCCCAAGCATAGTGTGCAACATCCGTTGTACACCATCCTGCAAATCTCATCGGATTAATTTCTATCGGAATGATTTCACCTTGCTCAGTAATTCTCAATTCTATATGCAGAGGAAAATTTCTTATATCAATAATTTCGCCGATATTACGCAAAAGTAGTGCAAACTTTGCCATATATCTCATCATTATCTCTGATGACATTATATAAATTCTGTCACTAACATCTTTTGCATCTAAGAAAGGATGTTCAAAAATGTTGAGTATTATAGCATTGCCATTCCTGTCGTAATATGCATCAACAGCAAATTCTTTACCTTCTATCAGTTCTTCTATTATAAATTTAGACGAATTTACAACTTCTTGCGGATACAATTCTTTAGCTTGAATCATTTCTGTATCAAGAAGTTTAATTACATCATTCCATTCTTCTGCACTTCTGACTGTATGTACTCCCAAGCTTAAAAAACCTACTGCCGGTTTTATAACAAAAGGAAATTTTATATCAGAAGCTTTAATATTTTTAATTTCATTATAATCAACTTCTCTAAAGAAAAAATTTGGATAAATTTCTTTTAATAATTTTCTAAATTCAATTTTATCTTTAAAAAGCTTTATATAAGAACTGAGGTTTGATTTTGGTAAATGCTCAAGTACCCAGCTAATGGCATTTTCAGAGCTTGCATATATGAGGGGATACTCCTGTTTTTGATAAAAAGTTTCTGCATCTTCTGAAGAAACTATATTAAGCGCACCCTCTTCTATGCCCGAATTCTGTATTACTTCATTATCCAAAATATCCCAATCGTTTTGAACGATAGTATCTATCATAAATTCAGAAACATAAGGTTTTTCCATTATAAACATACAAAATTCCTCTTTAACTGAATTATATCAAAAAATGAATTATAAGTATAAAAAATTTAACTGACAAAAAAATATAAGTGTTGTATTATGAAAGATAAATTAAGCTGCAAATCATATGAAATAAAGATTTAGGAGAAGTATTATGTCAAAAAAGATATTAATAATATCATCTTCGCCACGCAAAGGCGGTAACTCTGATGTATTATCTGATGAATTTTTAAGAGGTGCGCTCGATGCAGGACATAGTGCGGAGAAAATATTCTTGCGCGACAAAAAAATAAATTATTGTACTGGTTGTGGATTTTGTAATACAAATGATTATACTAAATGCGCACAAAATGATGATATGAATGTAATTTTGGATAAAATGCAAGAAGCAGATACGATAGTTTTTGCTACTCCAATTTATTTCTATGCAATTTGCGGTCAAATGAAAACTTTTATTGATAGAATTTGTGCAAGATATACTCATTTAATAAATAAAGAATTTTATTACATCCTAAGTGCCGCAGAAAACTCAAAAACTACTGTTCAGTATGCATTAGGAGAGTTTAAAGGATTGATGGATTGTTTAAATAATCCTATAGAAAAAGGTTATTTATTTGCCGGTGGAGTTTGGCAAAAAGGAGATGTTGAAACAACCGATTACAAACAAAAAGCTTATATGATGGGGAAAAATGTATAAAATGAAAAAAGAAATTGTTATTTTAATGCTGCTTACGGCATTTGTATTTACATCTACTGCTGTTTTTGCAAACGATGAAACCCAGAAAACAAATGACATAATCATTAAGAACAAATTATTTTCTATAGCCGTTCCTAATGAGCTAAAAGGAACATATGTAGTAAAAACAGAAAAAGATAAGATTTCTTTTTACCATAAAGCTTCAAAAAAAGCCGGATTTGGAGGATTCGCTTTTGGTATAAAAGCATATAAAAGTCCTGCGGACCATGCTGTACTTCCCGGAAGTAAAAAAATTGGTGAATTAAAAGACAAAAAAGGAATTTTATACGATGTAGTTTTAAAGCATCCGACAGATGTTCAATACGACTATATTATATCTCCTGAACCACCAAAATCTTTCAAAATGCTTTATAATCTCGGAGAAAATGCAACTATTACAGGAGTTAAGGGAGCAACATATTTTAAAAATCAGGGTATGAAAGGAAAAGATTTATACAAAGATGTTTTGAATAAACATCTTTTAGCAATCAATGAAAAATGGGATTCAGAGAGATTAGAAAACGAAAATATGAGCTATATGTACAATGTTCTAAGCACTGATAATGATAATGTTTTGAATAAAATCGGATACATATATTATGATGTAAATGCTGACGGAATAGAAGAATTATTAATTGGTGAAATTGCTGATGGTGACTGGAAAGGCGTTATTTATGACATGTATACAATGGTTAACAGGGAACCTCGACATGTAACCAGCGGTGGTACAAGAAACAGGTATTATGTTTGTAATAACAGTTTTGTTTGCAATGAATATTCTTCCGGTGCAGATGAAAGCGGTGTAAGGGTTTATAATTTAGTTGAAAATTCTACGGAACTTTATCCTCAAGTAAGTTTCAAATACGATGGTTATGAAAATTCAGAAAACCCTTATTTTATATCATACTCAACCGATAAATGGGAAAATGTATCTGAAAAAACATTTAACGAACGAAAAAAGGTTTTTGAAAAATACGAAAGATTTAATTATATTCCTATAAGCAATCAGTCAATTTCTTCTAAAAAAGAAGGCAAAAATATATTTAAAGACAGATATAATACTGAAAAAGACTATTTTGATTACTCTTTAGTTTTGAATGAATATCCGAAGAATTACTATTATATGACAGTAAAAATTAATAAATCAAAAGAACGAATTTTGATTATAACCGATAAAATTGCAGAGGATAAAAGTGCCTCACGGGGTTTATTCTATTACTTTGCCAAAAACGGTTTTGTGTACCCGCTCGGTTCTATAGAAAGTACAATACCTTTTGCACAATCAAAAGATTATTTGTTTATGAATGACGGAAATAAAAATATAAAATTTTATATGTCGGATAAAAATTTAGAAATAATCAAATCAAAAATAAGAAAAATAAACAAAAAAGCAGAAAATATTGAATTTGAAACAATAAAAAGTGCAGATAAATTTGCAGGTGATTTTGGAGAACCGGCAGGAGATGATGTTGTAAAACTATCAATTGACGGGTTGTCTTTTGAATATCACGATTCTCAGTACAAAAAGAAATATATCCAAAAACTTATGCAAGAATGTATAGATGAAGGTGTAAAAACAAAAGTTCAAATGTATTGTTACATGGTCAAAAAATTGCATCAACAATAAACATTAAAATTTAAAAAGTCTTCGAAAAAATCCTTTCTTTTCAGAATCTTGTGCTGTTTCCATCTTAAATTTTTCTATTAAATTGTCTATTGCAAAATTATGTTCTTTTTTCTGTAATAGTTTTGCATTTTCCTCTGCAAGTTTTTCCGCTTCTCTTAACTTGTTTTCAGCTATTTCATTCAATTCTTGTTTTTCAAGAAGTCTGCTTAGTTCCATTGCTTGTTCTATAGGTGTCATATTTTTAAAATTTTCGTATCTTCTTTTTGCATTCTCACCAAATATTTTTGTAAAAATAAAAGGAACACGCGGCATACTATATCCATGTGTTTCATCTCCGCAAGTTTGATAAATAAACTCTCCCAAGTGTTTTTCCTGTTCTTTAAATTCTTGATAATAATTTTTGCTATCCTTTTGTCCTTCTTTTATAATTTTTGGAACAAAACTGTCCTCTAAAATAACATGATATAAATTTACATCCTTATATTGTTCACCAAGTTTGTTTAAAAAAAGTATATATTCTATTGTTTTTTTTTGTAATAAAGCAGGCATTTTTTGAGGGTTTAGTTTTAAAGCCTTAAAATTTGTATTATTGTCGTCAATGTGGTTTATGTGCATAGCAAATCCTTTCGTTTTAATTTAATTAAAATAGCTAAAAAATTTTTTTGCTATTTAGTATAAAATCGTTACATTTGTATAGCTTAATGTAAATATTTTGAAACAATTTGACATGTTTAGTGTAGAATAAATAAAGTGCGATTATTCTATATTTTACACTTGGAAATATAAGGAAAAGAGAAAAATATTATGACAAAATTTTTAACCTTGATGTTTACTATGTTAATGACACTGCAAACAGCCAGTGCAATGAATGTCGATGAATTTATGGATAAACACATTGCACCTGTATCAGATTTTGTCGCAGATATTATATTTTTTCCTATAACAATTTGCGGAAGTAAAGTTCCTTTGATTATTTTTTGGGTACTTTTTGCAGGAATATTTTTTACAATTTATTTTAGAGGAATGGCCATTTGGGGCTTTAAGCATGCAATTGAAGTTGTTTCTAAACCTGCAGGTGGAAGCGGAAACGGTGAAGTTTCTTCTTTCCAAGCATTAGCGACTGCTCTTTCGGGTACTATAGGTATCGGAAGTATTGCTGGTGTTGCGATTTCTATTTCTATAGGAGGTCCGGGGGCAGCTTTTTGGATATTCTTTGGTGCACTTTTAGGCATGTCTATTAAATTTGTAGAGGCAACTCTTGCCGTAAAATACAGAAGGTTTAACCTTGACGGTTCTGTATCAGGCGGTCCGATGCACTATATAGCACACGGTCTTACAAGAAGGAAAATGCGCTGGTTAGGTCAACCGCTATCTGTATTATTTGCAATTCTTTGTATTGGCGGAGGTCTTACGGGTGGTAATATGATTCAAATAAATCAAACTGCCCATCAAATAGTATTTATAACAGGTGGAGAACACAGTATTTTTCACGGTTTTACTTGGATAATCGGTCTTGTTGCCGCAATTCTTATAGGTATGGTAGTAGTCGGTGGCATCAAGAGTATAGCTAAAGTTACAACGATTTTAACTCCTACAATGTGTATTTTATATATAGTTTCGGGTTTGATTGTAATATTTGCAAATTGGCACAATATACCAAGCGCAATTGCTTTAATTCTAAGAGAAGCATTTCATCCTACGGCTGTAGCAGGCGGTGTTTTCGGGACAATAATTATTGGCTTAAGACGCTCTGTTCAGTCTAACGAAGCGGGAACTGGTGCGGCAGCTATTGTTTATGCTACTGCTCAAACGCAAGAAGCTGTTTCTCAAGGATTTGTAGCGCTTTTAGAAACATTCTTAACAGGTGTTCTTTGCTTGTTTACATCTTTTGCTATCGTATTTTCAGGTGTTCTTGATATGAACTCTGTTGGTGAAATATCCGGTATTGAACTTGCTTCTAATGCTTTTCAATCCGTAATTCCTTTCTTCCCGATAATTCTTTCTATTATTGCGGTATTATTTGCAATGTCTACGCTTATTTCTTGGGCATATTACGGTCAAAAGGCTTGGACTTTCTTGTTAGGTGAAGGAAAGAAAAGAGTTTTAACTTTCAATATTATCTATTGCATATTTATTGTTATCGGCTCAGTAATGAATGTTAAATCTGTTATTGATATCACAGATGCTATGATGGTAGCACTCTGTATTCCAAATGTAATTGTTTTATATATTTTAGCTCCTGAAATCAAACGCGATTTAAAAGCATACCTTGAAAAACACAACATGAATTTCATGAAATTCTAGTATAGGCGGGAAAAATATGTACTAAAAGCATAGAAATATATAGGTACACTTCTCTTTATTTTTTCTGCAAAAGAAATGACTGTTCCTATGCTTTTTGCACTTTTTTAACAAGTTTGTATTTGGTATTTTTAGTTGATATACTTTGAGTATGAGATATATTGCAATAACAGATATTCATGGCGAATTGGGAAAGCTGGAAAATCTTTTATCGAAAATTAAAACTTATCCGAATGATATTTTTGTTTTTATGGGAGATTATATAGACAGAGGTTCTGATTCAAAAGGTGTAGTAGAGCGTATTATAGAGCAAGGAAATTATAACAAATGTATTTATCTTATAGGCTCACATGAATATGCTCTTTTGCATGCTCAATCGGACGATTATTACCAATGGCTTTTTGATAATTATGGCGGGCCGGCTACAGAAAGAAGTTATGGCGGGTTTCAGAATATTTTTAAAGTTCATGGCGCATTTTTCAGAAACCTCAAATTTTACTATTTGACAGACAAGTATTTATTTATTCATGCAGGAATTAATCCTGATTATTCTCTGGAGAATCAAAACGAAGTCGATATGGTTTATATCAGAGATAAGTTTATTTATTCCAAACATAATTTACCCCAAAAAATCATTTTTGGTCATACGGAATTTGATAAACCGTATATTGATAAGGATAAAATCGGTATAGATTTGGGTTGTGGAAAATACAAGCACGCAAAACTTTGTGCGCTAATTCTAGATAATGGCAATGAAGAATTTGTATATTCTGATTAATTTCAAAAGTTGTATAAATGAATTTAAAAAGTTAGCTTAATGTGAAAGAACAGTCGGTTTGAGAAGAAAGAACACACATTTTGAGAATTAATTTTTGGATTAGTTTATAGGTTTCCTTTACTAAGGCAACAAAAATTTACATCTATAAAATTTTATCATCGGATTTGTAAATCCGACCTATAAACTGCTCACTCGCGCTCGAACCGAAAAAGTCGGTTCTCCCCTTCGACCACAAAGTCATTAAAAAAGCTCCCAAAGGAGCTATTAAAATTTGCTGATGGTCGGGGTGTCTTGCTCACTCGCGTTAAACGGCAATTCCGAGTTTTGCTGAATGTTCTTTTGAACATTTTGCAAAAACTCTCCAGCCTCCGCTCG
>CACYUI010000032.1 GCA_902777605.1 uncultured bacterium
ATTATATTATTTTTAAAATCATTAGATGACCAAACATGGAAGGAATGCATTAATGATTTAGAACCAAAGGATTTCAGATATTGTGCTAAAAGATTTTTGAGAAGAATTATAAGTTTTACAAATGAAGGTAATCATAAAAAAATCTGTTTCTTGGGGCTCAAAATAAAATTCCGCAGAAGAAAGCAAGAAAAAAATGATACAACACAAGAAATATACAAAATCCTGCGAGAACACTCTGATAATTTAAAACAAATTCGTAAGAATATAGACACACTTGCTTTACCGATTGGTATTATATTTGAAGAAATAACTAAAGGTAAAAAAGCTAAAACAAAAACAAAATCTAAGTCAAAATCAAAAAAATCTAAAACGGAGTAAATATTATTGTAACATTAATAAATATAAATAAGTCGAATGAGCACGATTCCTTGCTCCTAATTTATAAAAAATTGATTCAAGATGTGCTTTTACAGTATGTGTAGATATAATAAGCTCTTCAGCAATGTCACGATTGGAATAACCCAGGCAAACTAGTTTAATGACTTCTATTTCTCGATTTGTTAAATGCAAAAATTTTCTACTTCTTAATCAAATTAATTTGTTTATTTTTTATTTTGAATTTAGCTGTGATGCTATTTAGCACATTTATATTTAAAATTTGGTGTATATATGCAATAGAAATAATTTTATAGGATAACTTTTATTAAAAAATGTAATATTATCTAACAAGGCACCGGTTTTGTTATAGTATAAAGTTGGAATAGCTATCCTCTATTTGTTTATGTTCTGTTTCTATTTATCTTAATGTCATAAATGGTTGAATATATTTGTGGGGGGCGTTGAAACATCCCCAAATTTTTGATAATTGTTAAATACAAAAGTTTTTAGCAAGGTATTAGTTCCAACTTTACGGCTGTATTTTGCAAATACGGATTGTCATTAGAGTGCGGAATTCTTTTTTGCAAGCAGAGTACGCAGACTGTTTAATGTCGACAACAAAGCAATACTTAACAACAATAGCAATATTGTTAACTTTCTTCCCGCTCACTTAATTGCTAAAACTCTTTTAGAGTAATACTGAAAAATATAATGCTTTTTATTTTAAGTAGAGTTATAATTGTTTTGTTGGAGTTAAGTATGTCGCATAATCATGTACACAATATAAAATATTCAAACGAGAAAAAAACTCTTATAGTAATAATAGTTACTGTTATTACTATGGTCGCAGAAATTGTGTTTGGCTATATTACAAATTCTATGGCACTTCTTGCAGACGGTTTTCACATGGGAACACACGCTTTGGCTCTAGGATTAACTTTTGCGGCATATGTACTTATAAGAAAGCTGAAAAATTCAGTATTTTTCCCAAACGGTACTGAAAAAATCGGAACTCTTGCTGCATATACAAGCTCTATTTTTCTTGGACTGACAGGATTTTGGATAATATTTGAAGCAATTGTAAGATTGATTAAACCAATTTCTATTCACTTTGATGAAGCAATTATAGTGGCGATTATTGGACTATTAGTTAATGCTAGCTGTATACTAATTATGGAAAAAGGTAATGATGGGCACAACAAACACCCTGACAGTAGTGATTATAATTTTATGGCAGCGTATTATCACATTTTAGCGGATGCACTGACTTCAGTTTTTGCAATAGCAGCACTCTTTGCAGGCAAGTATTTGCACATATTCTGTTTGGATGCTTTAGTTGGAATTTTAGGTGGTATTCTTATTCTAAGATGGACAGTTTCTTTACTAAAACAAACTACACCAATATTAATAGATATGAAAAAACAATAAGATGGTTTTTTATATAATATTTGTGTTACAATTTTTTTGTTATGAAGAAAAGATTTTTCACTTGCTTAGTAGCTATATCATTAATGAGTAGCGGAAGTATATACTGTTATGCGCAAGATTCGCACGGTGAACATACCGAAATGTTCAGGACTGTTGTGGTCAAAGATGATACGGAGCTAGATATCATAAAGTGCGTTGCTCTTGCATTCAAAAATAGCCCAAATATTAGGCGCAAAAAGTATGAATTGGACTTAGCAAAAAGTAATTTAGGAAGAGCTAAGTCAGCATTTTTCCCCGTAATCGGAGCAGGAGTCGGGTTTTATAATGAAAATAACTCAAATCACAATCAATATCCGCAATACCACAGAGAGCTCCCTAATGTAGCAGTTGCTGTTAATCAACTTGTTTGGGATTTTGGTAAATCAACTGCAAATATTAAAATGGAAGAATTTTATAAAATCGGTGCAGAATACGAATTTATGGACAGTCTTTGCTCGACATTATTTGATGTAAAAGATAAATATTATGAAGTTTTGAAGGCTGGTGCGTTAGTCAAAATATCAGAAGATAATGTAAAAATCTGCAAAAAATATCTTAATATTGCAAAAGGGCGAGCTGATAAGACAACTGCGCAGGTGTACCTAAGTCAAGCACTTTTTGATTTAGCATACAAAAAAACTTTGTATAAAAATGCGAAAGTTAATTTAAGTAATGCAATGTTTGTTGAAAATGCACCAAATTACACAATTTCTAATACAAAAACTTTCTCGTATACAGATGACTATGGATATACTGGTCAAAGAATTCCGCCAAAATTCATAGCTCAAACATTTGATTTTTCAAAAGAAAAGGCTTTAGAAATAGCATATGCAAGCAGCCCTGACTTAAGAGTTCTTGAATCAACTAAAAAGGCAATGGAACAAGCGCTTAAATATATAAAACGCTCTTATATGCCGGAACTCTCAGCAAATGTGGGGTATGGGTTTAATAATGCAAATGAACACTATGATGGCAGGTTCTCGAATAACAGCCTTTCTGTTGGTGTGAATTTATCAACAAGTGTTAATTTAATGGAGTTAAAGCATTCAATAAAAGGTGCTGATGCTCAACTAAAGATGGCTGACAATGAAATAAATTTGTTTAAGAAAGATTTATCTTTTGAACTTCAACGAGCATTTAACAATGTAGAATTTGCGGAAAGTGATGTTCCGTATGCACAAAATACTGCAACACAAGCATTGGAAAATATAAATACGGTTGAAAATCTGTATTTAGACGGAACATTGAATTATGTTGCACTGCAGGAAGCAAGAAAAGATTATATTACTTCTATGCAAAATTATATAACAAGTCTTACCTTTTATAATAAATCACTTATACAATTAGAAGAAGCAATGCACTATCATATAGTTGATATTCACCACAAAACGCAGCACGCTGTGATTAATCATTCAGATGAACTGATTGAACATTTAAATGAAGCATTAGACTGCGATGAAAAGGAAATCAAAGGCAAAAAATCTAAAAAACGCAAGCATAACTTATAAAAATTTTTAAAAAGGCATGACGGCATGCCTAAAAAATAGCCAAATAATTGATACATTTAATTGTTAAAGCTGCATGATTATTGTTATTGCTTGTTTTTGGTATTTTATGCAAAAATAAAATTTCTTTTGCATTTATTCTAAAACTATGTATAATAGTATTTATAATAAGAAAGGAGTTATATTATGAACAGAGAAGAATTAATTTCAGAAATTTCAAAAAAAGCAAAAGTATCTAAGAAAGATGCATCATTAGTTTTATCAGCAACTATTGATTCAATTCAATCTTCAGTAAAAAAAGGTAACAAAGTTACTTTAGTTGGTTTTGGTACTTTCTCTTCTAAGCACAGAGCTGCTAGAACAGGTCGTAACCCACAAACTGGTAAAGCTATTAAAATTGCTGCTAAGAATGTTCCATCATTCTCAGCTGGTAAATCTTTCAAAGCTTTATTAAGCAAGTAAGATTTAATCTTAGTTTCAGAAGGGTCAATGAATTTATTTCATTGACCTTTCTTTTGTTGTAATAATGATTTGTGATACAATATATCTATCGTTTGAAATAAAGGAGTAAATTAAACTGTGCTGTTAAATGAAAACAATCTTGTAAAAGAAGAAGTTATTAATATCAGATATTCTGATTTAGACTTATATAAGAGACTTAAACCATTTTCTCTGCTAAACTTTTTTCAAGATATAGCAAGCGATAGTGCAGAAGAATTAGGATTTGGTTATTCTGCCATTTATCCTAAGAATTTAATGTGGGTGCTTATCAAGTATAGAATTGAATTTAGTGAATACCCAACAGATATAAACGATTTGATACTAAAAACAGAACCTAGAGGAAGAAATAAAATCTTTGCATACCGTAATTTTGAACTTCTGAACGGATTAAAAACTCTTGCAAAAGCATCAAGCGTGTGGTCACTTGTAGATATTCATACAATGAAACCGGCATTAATTGAAGAAGTTGTTGATAATCCAAACCTTTCAAAATTTGAAAAAAGTGACAGTGATTTAAACTTTAATAAAATACCTGCATTAACACAATGCGATTTTTCAAAAGAATTTGAAGTAAGATTTAACGATATCGATGTAAATATGCACGCAAATAACGGAAATTACATTGTTTGGGCGCTGGAACCGCTGTCAAACAATTTTCACTCAGCGCATAAACTGAAAGCTATAGATATGATGTTTAAAAAAGAAATTAAGTATGGTGAGAAGATGGTATCCAAAGTACAGTTATTAGAAGATAATACTACATTGCATGCCGTTCAAAATATTCAGTCGGGCGAAGATTTGTGTCTGTTAAAATGTGAATGGGAAGTTTTATAGATGAGTAAGCGTATCTTAGTTACAGGCGGTGCCGGTTTTATAGGAAGTCATCTTTGTGAAAAGCTTTTGCAGTACGATAATGATGTAATTTGTCTTGACAACTTTTTTACAGGCTCAAAAGATAATATTAGACATTTGTTGAATAATGACCATTTTGAACTTGTTAGACATGATGTTATTCAAGAATATTCAGCAGAAGTTGATGAAATTTATAATTTTGCTTGTCCGGCAAGTCCTGTTCATTACCAGTTTGATGCAATAAAAACAATAAAAACATCTGTAATGGGTGTTATAAATATGCTCGAACTTGCAAAAGAATCTAATGCAAAAATTCTTCAAGCATCGACAAGTGAAGTGTATGGGGATCCAAAAGTTCATCCGCAAGTCGAGTCTTATTGGGGAAATGTCAATCCGATAGGTGTAAGAAGCTGCTATGATGAAGGAAAACGATGCGCAGAAACCTTGATTACCGATTATAGACGCCAATGCAACATAAATACAAGAATAGTACGCATATTTAACACTTATGGACCTAATATGGCGCTTAATGATGGCAGAGTAGTATCAAATTTTATAGTACAAGCATTGCAAAATAAAGATATAACAATATACGGAGATGGCTCACAAACTCGTTCTTTTTGTTATGTTTCGGATCTGGTAGACGGTTTAATAAAAATGATGAATAACGAAATTAATTTCCAAGGTCCGGTGAATTTGGGAAATCCTGTTGAAAAAACAATACTTGAACTCGCAGAGCTAATAATAAAACTTTCAAATTCCAATTCTAAAATTGTATTTAAGCCATTACCAAGTGATGACCCAATACGCAGAAAGCCTGATATATCATTAGCGAAAGAAAAACTAAACTGGCAGCCTAGAGTCGATATAAAAGAAGGGCTTGAAAAAACTATAGATTACTTCTCAAAAATAATTAACTATTAGAAATATATAAAAACAAAAATGTCAAATTTTTATTGTGATAAATATCACTATTTGAGGATGTCTTGTCACGATATTTTATTCATGCTATATTCATGGTGTGTGCATTTATAAATAAATACTGGAAAATGGGAGATAATTAAATGACAGAAATTGCAACCTCAAAAGTCAATTTTAGGGATATTGATAATATTCTTAAATCTTTTGACTACAACAAATCGTATTTAATTGCGATGTTACAAAAGGTTCAGGAAGTATACAGATACCTTCCTGAAGAAGCTATGACCTATATTGGTGAACATGTTGACGGACTTTCTCCGGCAACTGTATATGGTGTAGCTACTTTTTATGCTCAATTTTCATTAGAGCCAAAAGGTAAATATGAAATCAAAGTTTGTGACGGAACAGCTTGCCATGTAAGAGGTTCAATGCCTGTTTTGAATGCAATCAGAAACAAATTGAATTTAAAAGAAGGACAAACAACTTGCGAAGGCGGTTTGTTCTCATTAGAAATTGTTAGCTGCTTAGGCGCTTGCGGTCTTGCACCTGTTTGCGTTATTAACGACAAAGTTTATCCTCAAATGACATCTGATGCAATAAGCACAATTCTTGATACATTGATGAAAGAAGAGGGGGTTGCATAATGACATTAAATATAAACATTTTTGATGAGCAAAAGAAAGCTCAAGAACATATAAAAGAACAAGGTTTACGAGTTCTTGTGTGTGCAGGTACCGGTTGCGTTGCAAACGGTTCTCTTAAAGTTATTGAAAAGTTTAGAGAGTTGGGCGCAAATGTTTCTACTCTTACAGATTACGACAAGATGACCATTGTTCCGACAGGATGCCACGGTTTCTGTGAACAAGGTGTTTTAGTTATTATTCCTGACAAACATGTTACTTATGTAAAAGTACACGCAGAGGATGTAGAAGAAATTTTTGAAAGCCATGTACGAAATAATCAACCTGTAGAAAGACTTTTGTATAAAGATCCGAAAACAGGCGAAGCAGTTCACAAAAATGATGACATTAATTTCTATGCTAAGCAGACTCGTACAGCTCTTAAAAATTGCGGTAAAATCAATGCAGAATCTATAGAGGAAGCAATTTCAGTTAGAGGTTACGAGGCTTTAGCAAAAGTTATTGAAGAAAATAACCCTGACGGAGTTATTGATACAATCACAAAATCAGGTTTAAGAGGAAGAGGAGGCGGAGGCTTCCCAACAGGTATGAAGTGGAAATTCACTGCTGCAAACAGAGGTGGAAAGTCTTATGTAGTTTGTAATGGTGATGAAGGTGACCCGGGTGCATTTATGGACCGTTCAGTTATGGAAGGTGACCCTCATAAACTTCTTGAAGGAATGGCAATTGCAGGTTTTGCAATTGGAGCAGACGAAGCTTACATCTATGTTCGTGCAGAGTATCCGCTTGCAATCAAGAGATTAAGAAAAGCGATTGCTGATGCTGAAGAAAAGAATTTCTTGGGCAAAAATATTATGGGAAGTGATTTCTCATTTACTATACATATTAAAGAAGGTGCAGGTGCATTTGTTTGCGGTGAAGAAACAGCACTTATCGCTTCTATCGAAGGCGAAAGAGGTATGCCTCGTCCAAAACCGCCGTTCCCTGCAAATAAAGGTTTGTTTGGTAGACCTACTTTGATTAACAATGTAGAAACACTTGCCAATGTACCTTTGATTATATTAAACGGTGCAGAATGGTTCTCATCTATGGGATGCGAAACTTCTAAGGGAACAAAAACATTTGCTCTTACAGGTGAAGTTAATAACACAGGTCTTATTGAAGTTCCGATGGGTACAACATTAAGACAAATAATCTTTGATATCGGCGGCGGTATCAGAGGCGGAAAGAAATTTAAAGCCGTACAAATAGGCGGACCTTCAGGCGGCTGTTTAACAGAAGAACATTTAGACATTTCAATGGATTACGATTCTTTGATTAAAGCAGGTGCAATGGTCGGTTCAGGCGGTCTTGTTGTTATGGCGGAAGATACTTGTATGGTTGAAGTAGCAAGATTTTTCATGAACTTTACAAAGAACGAGTCTTGCGGTAAGTGTGTTCCTTGTAGAGAAGGCACAAAGAATATGCTGAAAATATTAGAAAAGATTGTAGCAGGTAAAGGTGAAATGGAAGACCTTGACAGACTTGAACAGTTGGCACTAACAGTTAAAGACGGTTCTCTATGTGGGTTAGGCAAAACCGCTCCAAATCCTGTTCTTTCAACTTTAAAATACTTCAAAGACGAGTATATCGCCCACATTCGTGATCACAAATGTCCGGCAGGTGTGTGTACAGCTATGAAGAAAATTTCTATTGATCCTGAAAAATGTAAGGGTTGTACTAAGTGCGCAAGAACTTGCCCTGTTGGTGCAATTGAAGGAACTGTTAAGAATCCTCACAAGATTGATCAATCTAAATGTATAAAGTGCGAGGCTTGTTTGAATGCTTGTCCGTTTAAGGCAATAAGTAAAGAATAAGTCAGGGGTAAATATAAGGGTTATCCCCTCTCTACAAAGAGAGGTAAAAAGTAGGTTGGGTGCAACCCAACAACAAAAGTTAAAGTAGGTTGGGTGAACCCCAACAACATAAAGGAAAACAGAAATGAGTGAAGATAAAAAAACATTAATAATCGAAGGGAAGGAAGTAGAATTTACAAACGAACCTAACCTTCTTGAAGTAATTAGAAAAGCCGGCATGAATGTTCCGACATTGTGCTACAGACCTGACTTAACATCATTCGGTGCTTGTAGAATGTGTGTTGTAGAAGTTGAATATCCAAACGGAAGAAAAATGATTAACTCATCTTGTACAATGCCTCCTGAAGCAGGAATCAAAGTCCATTTGAACACACAGAAAGTCAGAAACATAAGAAAAATGGTGCTGGAACTTCTTCTTGCGAACCATGACAGAGAGTGTACAACTTGTGAAAAATCAGGTGCATGTGAACTTCAAAAGTACGCTGAAGAGTACGGTATCAGACATGTTAAGCAGTATGCTCAAAGAGAAGTAATGGTTAAAAAAGATGCATCTTCTTGCGCATTAATTCGTGATAATAACAAATGTATTCTTTGCGGTGCTTGCGTAAGAGCTTGTGACGAACATCAAGGATTACAAGTATTAGGTTTTGCAAACAGAGGAAGTAAAACAGTTGTAGAACCTATGGCAGGCAGAGATTTAGGTTCAAGCGAATGTATCAATTGCGGTCAATGTGCTGCAGTTTGTCCTACAGGCGCTATTACAATCAATGATACTCAGCTTGATGAAGTTTGGAAAGCTATTAATAATCCTGAAAAGAAAGTTGTTGTTCAATTTGCACCGTCAGTTCGTGTAGCAATAGGTGAAATGTTCGGACTTGATGCAGGGGTTAATTCAACAAAGAAAATAAACGCAGTGCTCAGAAAAATCGGCTTTGATTTGGTATTTGATACTAACTTCTCCGCTGACTTAACAATTATGGAAGAAGCTCATGAATTTATTGATAGATTACAAAACGGTGGTAAGCTTCCTTTATTTACTTCTTGTTGCCCCGGTTGGGTAAGATTCTTAGAAATTCAACACCCTGATATGCTTGACCATTTATCAAGCTGCAAATCACCGCAAGGTATGATGGGCGCAATAATCAGAGAATATGTACCTCAAAACCACGAAGGGTTTACTAAGGATAATCTTGTAAGCGTATCAATAATG
This sequence comes from uncultured bacterium, assembly GCA_902777605.1. Taxonomy (GTDB): domain Bacteria; phylum Cyanobacteriota; class Vampirovibrionia; order Gastranaerophilales; family Gastranaerophilaceae; genus CAG-196. The sequence continues at coordinate 9,332 of CACYUI010000032.1, forward strand.
CCTTGTACCGCTAAAAAATATGAAGCTAAGAGAGAACAGTTTAAGATGGCAGACGGAAGACAAGAAATTGACTATGTTTTAACTACTCAAGAACTTGGCAGAATGATTAAAGAAGCTGGTATAGATTTCAAGAATATTGAAGGCGAAGAACCTGATTCACCATTCGGCAAATACACAGGAGCTGGTACAATATTTGGTGTCTCAGGCGGTGTTGCCGAAGCTGCAGCAAGAACTGCATATGAAGTTGTTACAGGCGAAACTCTTCAAAATGTCGTAATTGACGATATGAGAGGAACTAAGAGAGTTAAGACGGTTGAACTTGACCTTAAGGGTACAAAAATTAAGGTTAAAATTGTTAACACTTTAAGAGAAGCTGAAAAATGCATGAGAGAAATAAAAGAAGGCAAAGCAGATTATCAACTTCTTGAAGTTATGGCTTGCCCGGGCGGATGTATTAATGGCGGCGGTCAACCTCAAAGTTGCAATGATTCTAATATTAAGGAACTTCGTGCGCAAGGTTTGTATACAGACGATGCAACAGGTGAATGGAGAAAATCTCATGAAAACCCTGAAATCAAAGATTTGTATGCTAATCATCTTGAAAAGCCAAATTCACACAAGGCGCATGAACTTTTACATACAACTTATGTAAATAAGAGAACAAATTGTTACATTTCAGTAGGTGAGTAACATTAATAAACACGAGAAAAGAGCCTGATTAAGTCAGGCTCTTTTATTAAGCGTATACAGTTGACCATTGCAAAAAGGGTTTTAACATGTATAATAAACATGGTCTTATTTTTAAGACTGGAGATATTAAAAAAGGAGAAAATAAAATGACAGTAACTATCGAAGATTCATGTATTGCTTGCGGCGCTTGCGAATCAATTTGCGACGCAGTATTTTCAGTAGAAGATAAAGCAGTTGTTAATGCTGCTAATGTTGAAGCTAACAAGGATGCAGTTCAAGAAGCTGCAGGCGCTTGCCCTGTTTCAGCTATTATCGTTGAATAATAGATTATTATTTAAACAAAAAGAGTGCAGTTAATTTCTGCACTCTTTTTTTTGCGTCAAACGACTTCTTCTACGGATATCTTTCATATATCAAACATTTCTGATATTTTTATGGTTAATGCCGATGCTATTTTGAACAAATGTCTTTCCAATAAAACATTTCGATGAATTGGTGGGCATGAAGAGACTCGTCTTGCTCGTTCGCGTTTAACGGCAATTCCGAGTTTTGTCTGCAAGCCTAACGGCTTTTGACAAAAACTCTCCAGCCTCGGATCATATAAAATAACACTCGGTTTGAGAAGATAGAACACATATATTGACTATCTTAATTATAGGTCGGGTTTTAACCCGACAAAAACCTTATTAATTATTCTAAATCTAACTCTGAAATTTTGTATTTATCCTCAAAATTGCACCAATTTATATCATAAAATTTGTTATTCACATATTTTTTAAATGATGAATATTCCCAATCTTTAGGGGCAACATTGTAATGTTTCATAGGGTTAAAATGAATATAATCAAT
>CACYUI010000033.1 GCA_902777605.1 uncultured bacterium
TTTCTTTTGGTTTCTGTTTTCTTTCTCTCTTTTCTTCGCAACAAAAGAGAGAAAGAAAATAGAAAGAGTCATTTTGACTAAAGTTGACAATACTAAAAGTATTGACGACTTTTGCACCAATTTATATAAAAGTTTGAACTACATAATAGACTCAATAGCAAATTATTTTTTTTGAAGGTTTTAATTATTGTACTTAATATTTTGTAAAAAACACTTTTTAAATCTATATATTAGGTATAGAATATAAATACTCATCTATCACAAAGTATGAAAGGATTTTTCAAATGAGCACACTTGAAATGACTTATCCTCAGCTTGAAAGAGCTATTAATCCGACTCACGACATAAGATTATTTTCAGGTCGTTCAAACCCTAAATTAGCACAAGAAATAGCTGATTATTTAGGCACAACTGTTGGACCTATGGTTATTAAAAATTTTGCCGATGGCGAAATATATGTTCAAGTTAAGGAAAGCATTCGTGGCGATGATGTGTTTCTAGTGCAGCCGCTTTGCAATCCTGTTAATGAAAATCTTATGGAACTTCTTATAATGATAGATGCATTCAAGCGTGCAAGTGCAAAAACAATTACTGCAGTTATACCGTATTACGGATACGCAAGACAAGACAGAAAAACTTCCGGAAGAGAAGCTATTACAGCAAAACTTGTTGCAGATTTGCTTACAACTGCCGGTGCAACACGAGTTTTGGCTATGGATTTGCACACAGGTCAAATACAAGGTTTCTTTAATATTCTTGTAGACCACATATTTGCAACACCTATTATTGTAGATTATGTTAAGAACTTAGGTATAAATCCTGATGACATGGTTGCAGTAAGTCCTGATATGGGCGGTGCAAACAGAACAAGAGCTTTTGCAAAAAAACTCAACTGCCCTATGGCTATCATAGATAAACGAAGAGATAAACATAATGAAGCAATCGCAGCACACATTATAGGTGATGTAGAAAACAAAGTTTGCTTGATGTTTGACGATATTATTGATACAGCCGGTACTATTTGCGAAGCATCAAAACTACTTAAGAAAAAAGGGGCAAAAGCAGTATATGTTGGTGCTACTCATGCCGTTTTCTCAGGACCTGCAATTGAAAGACTAAAGGAAGCACCTATTGAAGAATGCATAGTAACTAACACAATTCCATGGGCAGCAGAAGATTTGCCATCAAATGTAAAACAATTATCTGTAGCACCTCTTTTAGGTCAAGCAATTTCAAGAATTCATGATGACGAATCCGTAAGTTCTTTATTTGGATTTGAAAAAGAAATGAAAGTATAGCAAACTATTGTTTTTGATTTTAGAATGTACAGCATGAAATAATTATGTTGTACATTTTTTTGTAGCACAAATAGGGGGTATTGCCTCCACACACTTCAACTATTAAAATTAAACGTTGTTTACATCTCTATATGTTTCTTGTCAAAGCAGACATATCTGTACCAAGTACACTTGCAATGTCAAGAACCTTCAGCACTGTTGGATTAATCTTTCCAGTTTCAATTAAGCTAACAGAGTTTCTCGACATATTTGTCAGTTCTGCCAATCTTTCTTGAGACATATTGCGTCTTAAGCGTTCGCTTTTAATGTTAATTCCCAAATTTTTTAAACGAATCTTATCTTGCATAATTCTATTTTCTTAAATAATAATCTTTTTTGCTATACATTATAATAAGCAAGTACATAAAATATTTTGCCTATAATAATTAAGGGCAGCATATAGCTGCCCAATTACCGCATTCAGTACCTCAGAAAGGACCAGAGCCTTCCATAAACCCGTAAACACAAGTGGGTGAAGCGGCTTACAACTATATTTATAAATCTTTTTTATTTAATTTTCATTGTACTAACAGGGGATTTTACTAAAAAGTAAAATCCCCTGTTTTATTTAGTTATATTTATCTAATCTTCATCACTGCCTGCTGTTTTATCATATCTTCTGATTGTTGAATTTAGCAGATTTTCATGATGTTTATCTCTATATATTTGACACAACAATCTGTAAGCATGTTTATTATACGGATTGTGTTTTAATATAGTTTCTAATTGTTCTACTGCAGAAGTTGTTCTCTTTGTATAATAATCAATCAAAGGAGGCAATATATCTGTCAAGTCGTTTGTATCTGTTGCCATTGCTATTTCTGCACAACTTTTTGCATTTGAATACTCTTCTGCATCCAAGTACATAACAGCTACTTCATAATATACTTCTGATTTACTTCTTCTGTCTGTTTTCATTTGAGCTACTGCTTGATATTCTTTTGCTGCCTTATCATACTCAGCGCGTCTTCTGTATTGTTCTGCCAAAGCAAGGTGTGTAGAAATATCATTCGCAACAACTGTGTCAAGATTTTTTGTATCATTAGTAACAGGTACATTCAATGTATTTAATACTTCAGAAACCGTAAATAGCTTTGCTTGTTCCGCATTTGTCAAAGGCACATTAGTTACATCCGGTTTTACGGAATAAAGAAGTGCAAGCGTTTTTAAATCGCGTCTTGTTATTTCTGTATTAAATTTTGTACCTATAGGATACATAACATCATAAATACTTTGGCTCTTTCCTATAAGACCTAAAGAATGTCCGATTTCTTGCAATGCAGATGAGAACAATTGTTTAGAATCCAAGCTATGGTTCTTTTCATCTGTTTTATTAAATATAATTGTTGAATCGACAATCTTATTGCCATTTATTGAGAAAGAGTGTGTTCCAATAGAGCGCTTGTCATTTGTATTCTTAAAGTAGCATTTTGTATCAGCTTCTGAAGGTTCCTCTACAAATTCAAATTTTACCAAACCTTCACTTGCTCTTTGCCATGCCTGATATGCGCTCATGACAATTTCTCTGTAATATTCAGGAACATCAGCAGAATCTTGAATATATACCTTTAACGGAAAAGTATCTTTATTCCATCTTATAATTTTTCCGCTTGATGCTACACTTCTAAAATAACTGTCTATTACAGCAGCTTTAATTGTTTTTTCACTCATTGATTTATCATAACCTAATGTAATTGCAGCATATGAATTTTTGAACATAAATTCAGGAGTCACTGTATTAATATCCATATTTAATAATGACAAAGCCCCTGCTGCCACAAGAAATGTACAAGTTACAATCTTTTTCATTTTTTTAACCTCATTTATATATTGACTTTTTAATTATACACAAAAGTTGTAAATTTTTGCTTTATTATATTTTAGCACTTACAAAACTATTAGTGGTATTTGTGTTCATGGCAGATACCAGCGAATAGGAATTAACAGCTTTAAACATTGTAAGCGCTGAAGAATTGCTCAAGCCGTTTTCTTTCATTTTTTGAATGAATGTTTTTGCATTTGCAATCTGAGTATTTTGACCTGCACTAAGCACATTTGCAAGTGCATTTTGGAATTTTGTCTTAGAACTGTTTCCGTATATAGAATTCATCATTGTTATATATGAGTTCAAGTTTGTAAAATCTCTAAGCGAAATGCCAAAATCATCATCCTGTGTATTTTTTTTGTTCGAAATATTTAATGATGCATTGCTTAATGCTGAATCTTCGTCAGATTTAACAATTGCATTTCTAAGGCGTGCTACTACAGAATTGCTGCTTAAAGTATAACCTGTTAAATATTCAAGTATTGCCGATCGTGTACTTTCTATATCTGTCATATTTCCAATCCATATCCCTATGTGGAAATTATACAATAGAGAATACTAAAATACAACTTAATAATGTGACAAGTTTGTTGCAAGTTATAATTTTTTAAGATAGACTATAATAGATTAAGGAGGGTGTATGCACGAGTATGTTTTTAAGATGAAAAAAGGTGAAATTGAAATAGAATTAAAGTCTGATGACTTGGAATTTGTTGAAGAACAACTCAACAAATGGAGAGATGAATTGCTACAGGACAATAAATAGGCTTTAGAAAATGTCAATATACACATTTAATATCACAAAAGGCAAATATAAACTAACCCTATCAACAGAAGATAAAGATTTTATTAATGAAGAGTTTGAAAAATGGGTAAGGAAAGCTTCCGAGTATGTTCAAAAACAGAAAATACGCGAAGGTAAAGATAGAGTTGCGAGTCAAATAGAAGCTGAGCGTAAAGCTACTCAAAAAAAGATTGATGAGCAGTTAAAAAGAATGCCAAAACCTGAAAACAAGGAAGAAGCGCCTTTAACTACCAAAGAGCAAAAAGAAAAAGCTTTAGATGTTTTTTATGCTCCTTCTCATCAAAATAATAAAAATAATTCCGCACAAGAACCGGCATTATTTGATAACATTCTTGATAAATCTATGAACGCCCCTCAAACGGAGCTTTCATTTAAACCAAGTCCCTCTATAAAAAAAGATAATGCTTTTTTAAACTACATTGGCAGCAGAAATGTAGAAAAAAAGATAGATTATCTTTTATTGACGGCTTATTACTTCACACAATTTGAGCAAAAGCCAAGATTTACATTAAAACAATTAAATGCCAAATTGATGCAAAACCTTGCTATAATACTTGACCATAGTGTTATTCAAGAAGCGATAAACCGGGATTACATTGAATGTTTGCCGGATTTAACAGGTGTTGTAGGAGCTTCTGAATACAGACTCACTGCGTATGGTGAAAAAACATTGCTCGATTCTTAATATTAAGTTTTATTAAGAAAATATCTGTTTTTAGGCTTTTATTTTTTGATACTTTACAAGGGCATGCATTAATAGTATCATTTATTATAAGACTGGAGGAACTTTGTCAGACAAGTTTAGAATACATGGAGGAGAAACTCTTAGAGGAGAAGTTTCGATTGGCGGAGCTAAAAACGCTGTATTGAAAATACTTGCGGCTACAATTTTGGTTAAGGGTATAACTAAAATTCATAATGTGCCGAATTTAACTGATGTGGATATAATGCTCCATGTATTATCTGATCTGGGTGCAAAATGTGTATACGACAAAGTTTATAAGTCTGTTGTTGTTGATGCTACAAATATTACTTCAATAACTGCTAAATACGAACTTGTCAGCAAAATGAGAGCTTCTTTTATTATCTTAGGCGCTTTAATGTCACGCTGCAAAGAAGCTATAGTTGCACTTCCGGGGGGATGTGCAATAGGAGAAAGAAGAGTAGATTTTCATATTAGAGGGTTAGAAACTCTTGGAGCTAAAATTAAAATTGAGAACGGATATGTTCATGCAAAAACTTCAAAATTGCATGGTTCTGACCTTTATTTAGATATTCCTTCTGTAGGAGCGACTGAAAATTTAATGTTAGCTTCTGTTACAGCAGAAGGTTCTACAAGAATTCAAAATGCGGCAAGAGAACCTGAAATTATAGATTTGGCAAATTTCTTAAACGCTCTCGGTGCTGATATTACAGGCGCAGGAACTTCTGAAATTGTTATTAACGGTGTTAAACAAGAAAGTTTACATCCGGCAGAATACACTACAATTCCTGACAGAATTGAAGCAGGTACTTATATGGCTGCAGTTGTTGCTACCAGAGGCAAAGCAATTCTCAAAAATGTATATCCGGCACATCTTACATTCTTTAATGACAAGCTTATTCAAATGGGAGCAAGCATTAAATTGGTTGAACCTACTACAATAGAGGTTAGCTGCAGAAACAGGCTAAATTCCATAAATTTTGTAACTCAACCATATCCGGGATTTCCGACTGATTTGCAAGCTATAGCGATGACTCTTCTTACTACATCTAATGGTGTTGGTATTATTACAGAAAGTTTGTATGAAAACAGGTTTATGCAAGTTCCCGATTTAAGAAGAATGGGTGCTGACATTCATCAAGACAGAAATCATGCAATAGTTAAAGGTGTTAAAAATCTTACAGGTGCAACTGTTGCGGCAAGTGACTTGAGAGCTGGCGCCGCGTTGGTAATTGCAGGACTTATGGCTGATGGTGAAACAATTGTTGAAAAACTTCACCATGTTGATAGAGGATACGAAGAATTTGAAACTAAGTTGAAAAATTTAGGTGCAAAAATTTTGAGATTTAATGATGACGAAACTGCAGAAAACAAAATTGCAGGTTCAGGTTATAACACGAGGGGGATATAGTAATGGCTGCTTACAAAAGGTGGTATGATCACGACCCTAAATTATTAGAAGTAATTGAGCTATTAAAAAATTATCAGGATGAGCTTAGAGATCATGCGGTGGTTTTTTTGGATAAATTAGAGCAAAAAGTTTCTAAGGAAGCTTTAGACAGATTTTATGATTTGGTAAAACCTGTTAACGGTGCAAGGTGGTACGATAAAGATCCGATAATTTCAAAAACAGTTGAAATTTTGAGAGTTGTTCCTCCTGAAGTTCAATATGCTTGTGCAGAAAGATTTATTTCAGCACTAAAGAGCATGGGTATAGCTTATGAAAGTCCTAATGCATGAAACTTGAGTATGCATCATTCTTTGATGCTTTTGTAAGAAATATAAAAAAGGGTAAATCATTTACCTTCACAGGGCTTACTTCCGTAAGTCGCCTTTTGTTGTTGAAATACATAAAAAAGCTTTCAGGTAAAAAAGTTCTTTTTATTACCTCGACCGAACAATCATCACTCAAATATGCATCAGATATTGAGCAGATTTTTGGTCTAGAAGCTCTTACAATTCCATATCAAAGTGTTTCTGCATATGAAACAACATATTCAAACCTTTATGATTATCAAAAACAAATAAATATAATTTTAAATCACCCTGACCTTGTTATTGCTCCTGTTAAGGTGCTTTTGGAGAAGTTTCCTAAAGACAGTTTTTTTGATATAAATTCTTTCAATTTAAAAGTCGGTGACAATATTGATCAAAAGACTTTATTGGAAAGACTTTTAAATCTTGGATATAAGCGCTCAACCATGGTTTCAGATATCGGAGAATTTTCTATAAGAGGTGATATTGCAGATATTTACACCCTTAACGATTTACCGCTAAGAATCGAATTTTGGGGCGATGAAATTGTCGACATCAGATATTTTGATAACGAAACTCAAAAATCCGTAGAAAAAGTGGCAAATGCAACTATAAAACCGTTATATAAATTTGTTCTGCCCCAAAAAGCACCAAATGAATTTACACCAGAACTTAAAGAAAGATTTGAAACAGAAGGTTATTTTGAAGGTATAGGAGCATACCAATCTTATTTTAACGATAATTTAGTAAGTATTTTAGATTATTTTGACGACTATATTATTGTGTTTGACGAATATGCACAAGTGATTTCGAAATATGAAATGTGCGATGAAAATTTGAATAATGCATACAATGAAGGATTAAAAACACAGTTAATAGAACCTTTAAAAGAGCAAAATCATTTTTCTTCAACGGATTTTATTCAGAAACTTGTAAGTTTTCAAAAAATTTATTTGAATAATTTTTTATCTGATGAAAATAACGAAGTTATTGACATTGATTCAAGAAATATTCAAATATTTGATGCGAAAATGGATGAAGTTGCTCAATTTATCAAAGAACATAAAGGTTATCAAATTACTATAGCGACTGATTTTACGGAAAGAGTAAAAGAGGTTTTATCATCGTTTGGAATTTACGATATCAATTTTATTAAAAATATTACCTCGCAAGGAACTGTAATTGATGATGCTAAAATACTTGTTCTTACTGACAGAGAACTTTTCAACAAAAGGCAAAAAGATGTAAAAACTAACAGAAAAAGCAGATACAAAGAAAAAGCTGAATACATTGAAAGCATCAACGATATTCAAGAAGGCGAGTATGTTGTTCACTCAATTCACGGTGTAGGTATATATAAAGGACTTACAAAGCAAGAAATTGACGGACAGTTAAAAGATTATTTGACAATAGAATATGCTAACAAGGACAAATTGCACATTCCTGCCGAACAAATAAACATGCTTTGCCGTTACAGAGGCTCAGGACAAGTTAAGCCAAAACTATCAAGAATGGGCGGTTCTGATTGGGAAGGTGTTAAACAAAAGGTTAAAAAAGCAGTTGAAACAATTGCTTATGATCTTCTAAGGCTTTATGCAAGAAGAAAAATGCAAGAAGGAATTGAATTTGCACCTGATAGTCCGCTTCAGCTGGAGATGGAGGACAGTTTTGAGTACATTGAAACTCCTGACCAATTAAAGGCAATAAATCAGATAAAAGCAGATATGGAAAGTCCAAATCCTATGGACAGACTTGTTTGCGGTGATGTGGGTTTTGGAAAAACAGAAGTAGCCATGAGGGCTATGTTCAAGGCAGTGACATCGCTTAAGCAGGTTGCGGTAATCGTTCCGACAACGGTTTTAGCGCTTCAGCATTATCAAACAATTTCCGAACGATTCAAGCCGTTTGGAGTAAATGTAGAGCTATTATGTCGTTTCCGTTCAACAAAAGAGCGGGCCGAAACATTGAAAAATCTTGCAACAGGGAAATGTGATGTTGTAATTGCAACACACGCGCTTTTACAAGACAAAGTTATTTTCAAGGATTTAGGTTTGCTTGTAATAGACGAAGAGCATAGATTTGGAGTAAGGCATAAAGAAAAGTTAAAAGAATTCAGAGAAAATATAGATATTATCTCAATGTCAGCAACACCTATTCCGAGAACACTTTATATGTCACTATCAGGAATTAAAGATATTTCTGTTATTAACACTCCTCCGCAAAACAGATTGCCTATCAAAACTTTTGTCGGAGAATATAATGAGCAAGTTGTTAAAAATGCCATAACAAATGAGTTAGACCGTGACGGTCAGGTCTTTTATCTTTATAACAGAGTGGAAACAATTGAAGAATTTAAGCTGGAGCTTCAAAAACTTGTACCGCATGCAAGAATCGGGGTAGGTCACGGACAGCTTAGCGAAAAACAGTTAGAGGATGTGATTGTAGGATTTGATAATCACGAATACGATATTCTTCTCTGCACCACTATCATAGAAAACGGGCTTGATATTCCAAATGCTAACACAATAATAATTCATGAAGCTGACAAGCTTGGTTTAGCGCAAATGTACCAGCTTAGAGGTCGTGTTGGAAGAAGTGAAAAGCAAGCATATTGTTATTGTTTATACAAAAAGAACAAAGAATTATCACAAGAAGCAACTGAAAGATTAAAGGCAATAAAAGAATTTACCACTCTTGGAAGCGGCTATAGGATTGCAATGAGAGATGTAGAAATTAGAGGTGTCGGTAATATATTGGGAACAAAGCAGCATGGTCATATGATAAATGTCGGATTTGATACTTATTGCGAACTTTTGGAAGAAACCGTCAACGAGCTTAAGGGCGAGAAGGTAAAAGCAAGCAAACCGACAATTGTGGATATTAATGTTACGGCTTACATTCCTGACGAGTGGGTTGGTTCAAAAGAACAAAAAATGATTGAATACAAGCGTTTAGCAGATGTAAAAAATGAAACAGAATTAAATTACATAGTATCTGAATGGAAAGATAGATTTTCAAGAATTCCTGATGAAGTAGAAAATCTCATAAAACTTATAAAAATAAGGCTTTTAGCAACTGATTGCGGAATATCTATTATAAGAGAAGCCGGCTCTGAAATTAGAATTTACACACCGTTTATGCCATTAGAGTGGAACATTATTAAACAAAATCTTGATAAAGAAATTATAAAAAAGGTTAAATTTACTACTGCTCCAAAGAGTTGTGCTGACGGAAAGTCTATCATATTAATGAATACAAATTATTTAGCTTTTGATGATATTTTTAATATTTTAACAGGACTTTTGTATCACATAAAAGAAACTGCAAGCAATTATAATCGCTAAACATATTTTATATAATTTATTATTCTTATTTGCACCAGTTTATATAAATTGGTGCAAAAGTCGTCAATACTTCTAGTATTGTCAACTTTAGTCAAAAAGATTTCTACTATTTTCTTTTTCCTTTTAATTGCGGGGTAAAAGGAAAAA
>CACYUI010000034.1 GCA_902777605.1 uncultured bacterium
TTCCTTTATTTTTTATAAAAACATTTTTTCCAAGCAAGATTTTTTAATATTTTGGAGCATTTTTACCTTACGCTGATGAAGAGTGATAAGGTTGTCTAACTTGTATAGATATTCAGAAATTTTTGCTTGTTCTTCCATATTTATCGGTAATGGAATTTTTAAATCTTCAATATCACCTTTTTGTAAATGTCTTACAGTTGTACCTTTTATTCTTTTAATTAATTCGGATTTATGATGGTTAAGAGAATATGCGATGCACATACCATTATCTCGAATAGGACTTAGTATATTAATATCTCCACCAAGTGAAATCCCACTATTTATAATGCATAAAGCCCTTGCTAAACCAGTAGGTGTTGTATCAGATGCTGGCATTAAAACATCAAATTTTTTACTTAAAACAGAACCTTTAATTTTAGATTTATGTGCAATTTTTGAAATTATAGTATCGTAATCTGTATATAGATTCCCATATAAGACACACTCAAATTTTCCATTTTTATCATCTACATCTGACCAACTTAAACCTTGTCCACGTGAAAAATTTACAATTTCAGACAACTTACGCTGTTCCCAAGCGTCAGTAAATTGCCATTCAGCTAGACCCTTCATATCAAATTCATTTCCAGTTAATTCATTAATAAAAGATGCTAATTCATTTTCAGTTTCATTTATTTGTGAATCTAAATCTGTTAATGTTGTTGCATATTTTTCAGATAATTTTTGAATTTTATCTGATAGTTCCAATATTACATTTTTCGGCAAAGAATCAATTCCATCAGTAATAGGTTTAATCCATTTTAATTTTAATAATTCATAAACTTGTTCATCTGATAAGTTTTCAATTGTCACTTTTGTTTTTTCGTGCAATTTATCTGAATCCGTTTTTATTTCAGCTCTCAACGTTTTTTCTTTTGCCATCAAATCATTAACCTGCAAAATAATTAATTCAAAATCAGATGCATCATTTTTATTAATTGAACGTGCATATTTTTTAACTTCAGCAGAAACAAAAGCTGTTCCATCTTCATTTATTGCTTTATGTTCTTTATCTTCATCTGACAACGAATCCAAAAATTCGGCATATTGTCCAATAATTTCTGATAAATTATTTTCTTTAGCTTTTAATTTTTCTGCATCATCTTTTAATAAAGTAGCTTGTATTAATTCAAAAGGAATAACGTGTCCTTTCCAACCGATTTGAACTTCAACATCCTTGTCTTTTTTCTTTTTTATTTCCATTAAAGGATCTACTTGTTTAGATGCTGCGAATCCTTCAGTATTTAATATTTCTAAATCAACTGCAATACTTTTTGTCCAAGTATCATCTAATAATTGATATGCTTCATACTTATCAATTAAAGCAGGATATTTTAATCTGTTTTGTATTTCCGAATTGATAACTTCCTCTTCCATTGACACATTGATATTTGTCATATTTGTTATCAACTCTTTTTCTAAATATTTGTCAAAACCTGCAAAAGAAGAAGAATAATCATTTATAAATTTAATGACATCAGCATTATTTTTAATTGCTTCTTTTAAATTATCTATTGTAACTTCATAATATTCTTCATTTATATTTTTAAATAATGCTGCTCTTAATGATGGATATGCATCCCAATACTTTTGTAATTCTTGTATTTCTGATTTGGGAATGCCACCGAACATTGATGCATATATATCCCAACTTTCTGCTTTTTCAGAAGAATCAACGTACCTTGGAATATTTAAATTATATTCATTATCTCTTATATCTTGTTTTGTAACTACTTTTGAGAATTTCGGAATTGATATTCTTTGAATTACTGTATCAACGATTTTTTTAATATCACAAGCTCGAAGTTTATTATTTTTACCTTCTTTAATAAAACCTTTTGATGCATCAATTATCAATACATCATCGTTTGTACGTTTTTGTCTTAGAATCATTATTATAGTAGGAATACCCGTTCCAAAGAAAATATTTGGTGGTAAGCCTATAATTGTGTCAATATGATTTTGTTCTATTAGATTTTGTCTAATCGTAAGTTCTTCTCCACCTCTAAACAGTACCCCATGAGGTAATACAATTGTCATCATACCATCCGGTTTTAGGTGGTATAAATCGTGTAATAAGAATGCATAATCAGCTTTTGTTTTCGGTGCTAATCCAAACCTAGTGTACCTCGGATCATTATCTTTCCCTGACGGATCCCAATTTTGAGAATAAGGTGGATTTGAAACAACTGCGTCTACATATAGTGGATTATAAGTTTTAGCAGGATCATTTTCATCAAAGTAGGGCCAATCATTTTCTAATGTGTCACCATTACGAGTAACAATATTATCAGGAGCAATATTTCTCATAACTAAATTCATACGAGTTAAGTTGTATGTGTTTTGCTTTAATTCTTGTGCATAATACTTTATTGCATCTTTATTATTGTTATATTTAGCAATTGAATGTCCTATATTGATAAGCAAAGAACCAGAACCGCTTGTTGGATCATATATTTGGATTTCCTGCTTGTTTTTTAAATGATTTGCAATAATTTCACTCATTAGTATAGAGACTTCATGAGGGGTATAGAATTCGCCGGCTTTTTTCCCTGCATTGGCAGCAAAATTACTTATAAGATATTCATAAATAAAGCCTAGAACATCGTAACCTTGCTTTCCACTCATCGGAATGTCTTTAATAAGATATAATAAGTCACTAATAGCTTTAGTTTGCGAAGCAGAACTATCACCTAATTTACTTAAGCCTGTTTCTAGTGTGTTAAATATACCATCAAACACTTTTTTATGATTATCATTTATTAGACGGCTAAATGCAGATAATGCATCTCTAACATTGGATACATCAAAGTCTTTTCCCATATCAAGCCAAGTAGAAAATAAATCATTATATGAAATAAAGTACCCAATATTATTTCTAATATAATCTTTTAACGGACTATTTTCATCAAGACTATTGATCTCAGAATCTTGTGCTCCCTGACTTTTTAAAAAATCTAATTCCTTATCAGACAAGTATTTATAAAAAATAAAACCTAAAATATAATCTTTATATTCATTAGCTTCTATTTTAGAACGCATTTTATTTGCGGATTCCCATATCCTCGCAGCTAATTCTTGCTTATTCAAAACTACACCTCTCTCATATTTCTCCCTGAAATAAATCTTACCACACATGTGTTAATTATGCACAGTATTCAATCTTTTAATCAGGGGTATTGTATCCACCAAATCCATCAGAAGATATGTGTTCCACAAAGACCGGCGAAATCATTAATAATAAAATTATATAAATTATTTTTTGCATGCCTGCTCCTTTTAAATAAAGTATTAAAATTATTATAACAAATGGCTATGTCAAAATTGGACATAACTTCATATTTCACAATGATTTATTAGTATCCCATTTTTCCCATGTTTACATTTGCCTGAATTATATCAAAAATCTCGTCATAAACTTTTTCTATGGAAATGGTTTCTGAATTATTGTATTTTTCCCAACTCTTTAGTTTATTTTGTATCTCAAAAATGCATTTAGCCATGTTTTCCGCTTGATAATGTGTTTGCAATTCCTCTTCATTGAAATTTTCGTTTTCTGTATCAAATTCAAATGTTACTTTCATCAACATCTCCTTATCTATATAAAATCAGGTTCATTTTAGAATATAATTGATTTATATCTTCAGTATTAAAATTCAACACATTGCTTAAATATTCTTCTAATGCATATTCTCCATAAAAAGTTTCAGTTTTTAACTGCTCATTTAATAAATAATCAAGATAATATTTATCCTTTGGAGAATCATAAGATAATTTAATTTCTTTTGTTTTAATTACAGATTTAATCATTATTCCCTCTTGTTTATAGAGTGCTATGGCACTCTATAAACCCCAATTTAGCACTAAAATTGAACTATGCAAGATATTAGTAAAAACAATTCTGTAGAGTTAATCAAAGAGTTTGGTAAGATTATTCGGGAACATAGGTTATCACAAAAGAAAACAATCTATGGAATTTCTGCTGAGTGTGCAATGTCAAAATCAACTTGGCGAGAAGCAGAAATTGGTGCTTGCAAAGACATAAAATTTACAACGATATGGAAAATCGCAGAGGGTTTAGGTCTTGAACCTGCAAAACTTTTAGAAGAATTAAAAGTTAGGCTAGGCAAGAACTTTTCTTTAACTGGCTGTGATGACTAATTTACTTTATTATTCGTTGTCTTGCAATTCGGTAAATGTAGCTTTCAGATAATCCGCAGGTTCTTGCCAATTCAAATCGAGATTTTTTTGAGCCATCATAAGTATTCAAAATATACTTAATTTTTGCCGGCAATGTCGCATTTTTAGGGACAGAAATTAATATGCCGGGTAGTTCGCACATAATTTTAATCGTGGGGTCTATTCCTATTACGGAGGCAACTATCTTTAAATCTTCGTTTGGCAGATTATCCACATTAATATACTTCATCCATGGTTTATCCACGCAAATCTCCTTAAATAAAACGGGGTCTCATCAGTTAACGCATTACGTTAAGACAAGAGGCTTGCACCGTTAGCCTCTTGTTTCGACCTTTACACAGGCATTGGGGAGGAGGAATCCATTGGGGAGAACATATATTCAATAGCACTTACAACTCTATTAAGCATACTCATTTGAGCATT
This sequence comes from uncultured bacterium, assembly GCA_902777605.1. Classification (GTDB taxonomy): domain Bacteria; phylum Cyanobacteriota; class Vampirovibrionia; order Gastranaerophilales; family Gastranaerophilaceae; genus CAG-196. The sequence continues at coordinate 4,663 of CACYUI010000034.1, forward strand.
TAACATTTTGCAGTTTTCTTCTGCTTCGTAAGTTGCTTTGCTATATTTGTCATTTTGATAAGCCTTTGCAAATGTAATATTGGCTTCGTCAATATTGCCTTGAAGGTCAATTATTTGGTTTTTAATTAAACCCATAATTGCTTCTTCTTTGCTGATAGACTTTACTTCGGTGTCCATATTACCTGCAAGATTTGCCGTTTTCATTTCAGGCATTTCATTTTCCATTTGATGTTCCATCATTTCTGAATTTTCCATTGTTGTGTTCATAGTTTTTACTCCTTTTCTTTTTTATCTACTACTTAAAAGCCTGTTAAATGGCTTTTAAACACTTTTGAATTTGCATTTTTTCAAATACTGCAATTATTTGTGAGGCACGTTTTTTGGTAAGGAATCTTAATCCCCAAACGTGAAAATGATCGTATAAAAATTCAAGCATTGCTTTGTGTTTATCTTCTGCATCGCTCATATTTACCCATAAAACTTCCATTTTACGAAGTTGCGCCGGGGTTGCCATCTTCTCATCTCTGTTTAAAAATTCATCGTATTTTTTATAAACATTATTTTTTACTGCATTTGCTTTATCCTGCAAGATATCTATTAAAACATCTGCTTCAGCAACAGTCAGCTGCTTTGATGAACAAACGCCAAAACTCGCAAGCATATCACGATACAAATCATCATCTGTTCCGGATATAGTCTTTAAGGTATGAATTTTTTTAATTTGCGATGGTGTACACATAATATCCTAACCTCTGTAATTCACGACCATGTGCGATTCCTAGCTGTACTCCCAAAATAAATATTGAGAGTGCAATTATGAATGCATATAAATATTTTTCCGACTTTGAATATTCCACTTTTGCTCCTTAAACTATTATTTGGCTTACACTAGCCTCAATTACTTCGTCATTAACTGCAATATTGTTTAGTTCCGCTATACGAATGGCTCTCACTAAAAGTTTAGAGAGGACTCTCGTGTTGCCGGCACTATAAGTTGATAAAGTTTTAAATACCTGTTTGTAATCAGGTAAAACTTTGCATATTAAACTTTTTTGATCCTCTTCTGTTAAAGGATTGATTTTTGTTGAGATTCCAACTCTTGAGAAAAGTTGTGCATATTGTCTTTTCTCGCCTTTTAAATTCATAATTAATCTCGGCATACCTACTAACAAGATGCCTACATTTGCCTTGTCATAAACACGTCTCAGAAGTTCTAATGATTTATACGGAAGATGTTCAGCTTCATCAACAATAATTAACCTGCCTGTGGATTTTAATTTATCCACAACATCCAAGAACATTCCATGAATCGTTCCGCAGCCATCAAATCCGAGTTTTTTGTGTAATTCTGAAAATAGAACCTTTGGTGTATAACCTAAATCAGCTTCTATTAACACAACACCTGAATTTTCAATCGCATATCTTTTAACTGCAAATGTTTTACCAAGTCCGGCTTCGCCATAGCATACACCTATTTCATTCTCTACGTGGCAAGTTTTTGCTATGTCGTAAACATCATCAACGACAGATGTTCTGACAAAATCAAGTGTAACTTTTCCGTCTCGTAATTCTTCAATCTCTAAATAACGAGCAATGGCATCTTCTATTTTTTGAACATTGCCGTCATACTTGCCATTTAACCACAGATGAACTGTCGCAGCTGAAAACCCAACGGCTTTTCCAATAGCGGTAATGCTGCGTTTTTTTGTTTTTTTAAATTGATTTAATCTGTCCTGCAAATTCATAACATTCTCCTACATTGCTTGTTTTGCCAAACCACGTCTTTTTTGGCTTTCTGTAAGATACAGAGCCGTTTTTATTGGGGTTTGTGCAACATATTTTAATTTCTGTTTTTTATTTGCTTGTTTTTCTCTAGTAATAACCTGTTCCATTTTTGTATTGGTTATCATTGAAACTTTAGGTGTGCTATTGAATTCTGTTTGTTCTAATCCACTCTTTAAATTGTTGATTATATCTTCATTTGTCGGATTATACTTACATTTAATATAAGATTTAAGAATTTTCTTTTCCTTATTTTTTGTTTCAATAGCTTTTTTATATGCTTCTTTTTCAACATTTGTTTGAGCCAAGAATGATACGGCTTGATGAACATTTGCTTTACCGAGATATTCTTCAGTTGTTGCATCAAAAACCCAAGCTTCTTGGTATGCGTTAATATCTCTGCGAATAAAGACTTTACGACCTTTTTCGCATATCATCCATTCTCCCCAATATGTAAGCTGAAGTTGAGAGTCATAAACCCCATTTCTACCTATGCTGACAACTTTTGAAGTACGCATACAGAAGAGCTTAAGTGCATCTTTGCTAATAACTTTTTTATTGGTAAATTCTTCTGCCCACAACTGGTCAGGACACTTACCCTGCAAAACTTTTCCTTTAGACGGCTTTTTATTCAAGTAATTTTCTATAAAATCGTCAAATAATTTCTTAAAGTCATCAAACTCCATAATATTTCCGGCTTTTATTTCAGCTTTTAATTTTTCAGGTCTTTCAGTAATTTTTCCTCCCCTATAACCGACAAAGCCTTTTGAAAGGAACGTCTTAACCTTTAAGAAATCTCTTTCTACCGGCTTTGTTTGTGCATTATAGGGCAGGGCAAAATGTACATTAATACCTATATTTCGGAGTAGTGAGTTCTCTTTCATACTATTGTGATTTACTTTTACAGAGTGTTCTCTACCACCTGCAAAATCTTTACAACGATAGTCTTTACCATTATCAAGATAAACATCATTAGGCAGTCCGAAACTCTGTACCCCATAATAAAATGCTTGGAAGATGTGATCAGAGTTTGGTGCTTCTGCGTGAAGAAACCATCCTAACCATTTTGAAGTCTTAACATCTCTGAATACGGTAACCCAAGGGAAACAAACAGAGCCGTTAAAATTAACTGCAACATCTATTTGTGCGTGGTCAGAAACCCAACAACTTCCGGCAGCAAGATTTGAATAATCTCGTGGTATGAAAGAAGCAAATTTTTTATTCCAAGCTGCGTTCCCGAATCTAGCAAGATAAATTGCTTGTTCCGGAACTCTTGCTTTTAATAATCTATCAAATGTCCTGTATGAAGGGAAATCTCTAAAATCAACATTTTCTTTTTCTCGTGCATAACCAAGAGTGGCTTGCCAACAAAAAAATGCTGATGGAGCACCTTCTCTTAAATATAAACTCTTGTAATATTCAAAGTAATTTTCATCAACTTTGCAACGATGATTACCCTGACCTTTTTGAGATAAAAGACCTGCAACACCAAACTTTTCATATTTAATCTTGGCTTTATAAAGAGAGGAATAACAAACAGCCTTTTCAGGATGCTCGTTATTCCAAAGTACCAAGAAATTCTCAATCTGAGAACGTGTGTAATTTTTTGTTATTTCAATTAATTCTAAATATTTGTCTGCTTGTTTTCTAGACCATTCAGGAACATCTGAATAGTCTTGATTATTAATACTTAATTCTCTATTTTTAGGGTTGTGCCGTTCTAAATACTTATTTATTAGTTTATCCGGCAAAGAAGACAAAAGAATTTCATAAATCTTATACTTGCCATTTTTGTTAAACCTGCAAGTATATCTACCTGAAACGCAGCTTCTCCTTAATGTTTCAGGTTTACATTTTATTGCATTAGCGAGTTCTTTTAAGTCTACCCATTCAGAGTTTTTCATTAGTCTCCTAATTACAGCAATACTCTTGCCTTAACTTGTCCATAATCCAATTATCAAAATATGGATTTTTCTGCTCGCCAGCAATTATTTTACTAATTTGACCTTGGGATAAATGTAGCTCTTTTGCAATATCTCTCTGTCTTAAACCCAAATGCATTAGGATGAACTGCGTTAAATATGCTTTTTTGCTTACAAATTGATCCATTTGTCAATTCCTCAGCTAGGCACAATTTAACTTTTTAATCGTACCATTGCTACTTGTCTATTAGTATTACCCAAGTGTCTAGTTTTATAACTGCTTGGCTAAGTTCATTATATGAGATAAAAATGGTTAAAAACGGCTCTGTTTAAAGGTTATGAATAATTATTCCATAATAAAAAACTACAAATTAAAATATGTTTAATTTGTAGTTTCAAAAATTATGAATAATTATTCCAAAACAAAACTTAATAATTATTACATTTTATTTACCATTTACTTTATCTTCAATTTTATAAGCTAATTCTATTAATCTCTCTTTTTTATCAGTAATATAAATGCTGTTTACAACATCATTTTCTTTTATTTGTAATTCTAAAAAGTAGATGTCTTTAGCACTTAAACCACCCAAAGTTCCACCTAATAATCCTGCTCCTAGTCCTCCGGCAGCTCCTAAAATTCCTGCATAAATTATACTCTTTACATTTGATTGTTTGATTTCAACATCAGAATGAAGTTCTATGCCAACAATATCTGCATAATCAATTGTAATAATATCGATTAAATTCTTATGATACAAATTTAACCCATCCTGATAAACTTCAATCATAATATTCTTAATACCGGAATCATTCCTTAAACCGAATACATATCCATACTTTTCAAAATTTGGAACACGTGCAGATCCTTTTTCAACTTCACTTGGATAATCAGGTGCTTTAAATCCGTCTTGAGTTTTATTGCTATTTTCAACAGCCTCAATTATAGCCAGTGGTAATGATATAAAAGCAATAATTATTGAAGTTATTGCTAAGAAATTAAATTTGTTATTAAAAACAGAGATAATGCAAAAAACTATAAAAGAAATTAAGGATAAAAATAAAATAAGAGCACCTTTAGGTACGATAATATTCGCACCACAAATGGGACAACTCGTTTTTTCTTTGTCACTCATATCTTTATAGCCGCATTTATGACATATAAACATAGCTTCACCCTTATTTATATAATATTATATTGTAACACTATGTCAAATTCGGACATAATATTTAATTTGATATTATGATATAAAATATTTATATGGAAATTTTAGACAGATTATCAAAATCAAAATTTCGGAGCAGATTTAAGCTTCGTACAAAAGAGTTGGAATATATCAAAGACAAAGGATTTGATAAAATATATTCTCACGCCTGTGATTTTATTCGAAATAGAGTTGCTCCGGCAGAACCCACGAATGATGGCAAACAAACCCCAATGCGTGGGCATCCTGTTTTTATTGCCCAACACGCAACTGCTACTTGCTGTCGCGGATGTATTGAGAAATGGCACAAATTCCCTCAACACAGAGAACTAACCAAAACCGAACAAGATTATCTTGTTTCTATAATTATGGAATGGATAAACAGACAGATTTCTTGAATATCCAAAACTAAACTTCGTAAGTTGTGCCAAAATTGAAAAAGCCGTTTTCTTTTGAATAACCTATTTTTATATCTAAATCCGGCATTGCGTTCCAACCTTTTTCGGCTACTTTGTCTAGCAAATCTTTTACATAGTTAAAAGCAGCACCTTTAAAATCTACACCAACAGATGTTGCATTCTCGATACCTTCTTTTAATAATTCATTTACCCCTTGTCCGTCAGCAGTATAATACTCTCCGTCTTTGAGTATTAATTCTGATAAATCAAGTCCTGTATATTCTTTTAAAGCTGAATAAGCACGATATTTAGTTCTTGCATCACTATCTACACCTTGACTTTGCATACCATAATGTAGAAGA
>CACYUI010000035.1 GCA_902777605.1 uncultured bacterium
AAACGCTCTTATTAAAAAGAATACTACATACTCTCTTATATAATCTTACATCTTACTTACAATTTTCAGCCCCTTTGATTTTCAACGGGGTTTTTATTTGTATAATATTATTATGGAGTTTAATAAAAAAGTTATTTGTATCGCAATTTTATCATTAATGTTTTTTGCATTTCTGATAATTAATCACGTATTAAAAAGACAGGTAGAAGTAACAATAACAAAAGTGATTTCGCCTCTTGAATTTATCACGGATAGGAACGAACGCTATGTTTTAAAAGATATTGATGTGTTTATGCCTGAATATACTGAGTACAATAAAAAAATTGCAGACCAGCTAGGTTTAACTGAAGATGAGGCTTTTATACTTGGTAATCTCGGAAAATACTGGGCAAAGGAGCGTGTCGAAGGAAGAAGGGTAATCCCTGACAAAAACGATTTGATTTGTTACAGATTCAGATATCTTACACGGCTTAAAAATTCTTCGTTTGCACTTATAGACGGAAAACCAATAAATGAACAAGCTTTTAATCGTCTGCTTTCTTCTGTTCGCAGGGGAAAATTTCTTATTTTGGATTTGGATACGGATATTTCATATCCGATATCAAGGACAAACAGGGACAAAGTTAATAATTTTGTAGTTGTAAGACAAAGTCATGTAAAGAAAAATCAGCCAAAAATGTTTCAGAAGATTGTTAAGGTTATTTTGTACAATACAGTTTACAAAAAAGGTAATATAAAGATAATAGTTTCTGATTTGACGACAAAAATAAAGCCTGACAGAGATTGCTCTTCTGATATATGCAGGGAAATTCTCTCAAACATCAATTCTGCCAAGAATACGATTGATATTGCAATATACGGTTATTCATCAACTCCTTTGATAGAAAAAGCAATCAAAAATGCAACAGCAAGAGGGGTTAAAATCAGACTTGTGTATGATTCGGACACAAAGGGCAGAAATATTTACCCTGATACATTCGGTTTTATAAAACTTATACCAAACCATGTGAGCGACAAAGAATCGCAGGAAGCACAAAGCACAATGCACAACAAATTCTTTGTATTTGACGGAAAAACTGTTATAACCGGTTCTGCAAATTTATCCCATACTGATATGTCCGGGTTTAATTCAAATTCAATAATTGTAATTGACTCAGAAGAAGTCGCAAAATTCTACACAAACGAGTTTGAACAGATGTATAGGGGTAAATATCATAGGAGTAAATATCATAACGACAAATTATCAGTTTCGGATAAGAGTTCCGGGAATATAAAGGTTTTCTTTTCTCCGCAGGACAAAGCTATAACAAACGGGGTTTTGCCGTTGATTAAGGGTGCAAAAAAATATATTTATATTCCGGCATTTGTGATTACTGAAAAACGCATAACGGAAGAACTTATCAATGCACATAAGCGCAGTGTTGATGTAAAGGTTATTGCTGATGCGCTGAATACTTCAACAAAACATTCAAAACACAAAGAATTGCGTAATGCAGGAATACCATTAAAGGCTGAAAATTATGCGGGGAAAATGCACAGTAAAACAATGATAATCGATGACGAGTATCTGATAATAGGTTCAATGAATTTTTCAAACAGCGGTGAAAACAGAAATGATGAAAACATGATTATTCTAAAAGATGAAAATGCTGCTGCATTTTATAAAAAATTCTTTGTTTATCAATGGAACAGAATCTCTGACAAGTGGCTGAAATATACACCAAGAGCAGAAGGCAAAGATTCTGTCGGTTCTTGCTCGGACGGAGTTGATAATAATTATGACGGTAAAACTGATATGGAGGATGATGCATGCAGGAAATAACTATAGGGAGAACATACAGACATTTTAAGGGAAATTTATACAAAGTTGTCGGGTTTGCAAAACATTCGGAAACATTGGAAGATATGGTCATATATAGTCCGCTTAAAACAGGTGATACGTGGGTAAGACCGCTGAACATGTGGAACGAAGTTGTTGATGATAAAGGTACGCTGAGATTTACGCTTTTGGATGAGGTTTAATTATGATAACGCATGAAGTTCGTGAATGGTTGCAAAAAGTTGAGCGCAGACAATATTCGTACGATGATGCAATGTATGAATTTATGCGCTTTTCATCTTTTTTGACAAGAGAAGAGATGAAAATGGTTAAACAAAAAATAGAAAAAAGTTTCAGTGTATAATAACAGTTGATTTGAGAAGAAAGAACACAGAATTTGACAATGTGGAATCCGAATCCATGACTTTTATGCTACAATCAAAATATGAACAAAATTAATACTTTTGACGAATTATATAAAACAAGTATTTCAATAATTGAGGATAAAAATAATTCTTATGAGAATTATTCTGTTACCGAAATTATCAATTTTATAAGATTAAATTCTGACAAAGATATTTTAAACTGTTATTACATTGTAGGTAATATTCCAAATTATATTGCCGAGAAAATTCAAGCAAATACAACTATAATCAAACTTTCTATAGATAGCTTAATCAAAAATATAATTGAACATCCTGAACAGACATTAGACGAGTATAAAAATCTTACAAAATATTTGAATAATGCAGAATATATTTTACTTAAAAGCAACAAAAATTTGATTTATTTTAAAATTGATAAAAGCAACAAAAATTTGATTTATTTTAAAATTGATAACAAGATTTACCAATTTGTAATAAAGAAAACGCAAAATAGTGAAGAATTATTTATTACAACATACCATAAAGCAAGTATCAATCAATTAAACAAAGATATTCAAAGATATACGCAAATAAAAAGATAGTCTTGATTATGAGGACTCGAATTATCCCTCTGTGACCTAAAGTCTCGGTATCGAGATTTACCGTATCAAAACTATCTATTAATATTATAAAGGATTTTCAGCATTTTTCAACATGTTTTGTAAACTTTTGTAAATTGTTCTCAAAAATTAGGCAATTTTGAAGATTCAGTGAACTTACAAGGGGTAACAAAAGTGTAGTAAAAATTTGCTGATGCCAAGAAAGGTATAAAAATGAACAATATTCAAAATTATGGAATGACAAATTATCAAATGGGATTTAAAGCCAAAAATATGAAACCGTTAAATATATTGGTTCAAGATACAAAACAACATTTTGTCAGCGGTTCACTTCCTCCTAAACATATATTCTATGATATACCAATTTCTGTGGAAGGAACAAATTTTAAATTATTAAAAAGAATTACACCAGAAGAGTTTCAAGAAAAACAAGAAAGATTATTACAACTATTAAAAAAATTACAAGAAGTGGAAAATTCAATAGTTTGCAGCGAACCTAATTTGAATGAAGGCATAATAGATACGATAGTTGTGTAGGGTGCATCGTTTGATGCACCTTTAAAATTTATTGGTTAGGTTAAAATTAAATTTAAATTGTAAACGAAATGCAATAAACTGGCAATTTTTTAGAATAAAAATACTTTATATAAATATAAGGTGGTTATATAAAGGTTTTTAGATGTCGATATCTTTTAATATTAGTGAAAAAGCAGGCATAAATCCTGTTTATAACAGCATTGTAACTTCTAAAATCAGTCCTAATTTTAAGGAGATACAGAAAGATACTGTTGATATAAAAGAAAATGCGGCGGATAGAATTCTAAGAGAAAATCGAGAACAAAACGAGGGAAATTATAAAAAATCAAGTTCTTCAAAATACGCAAATGTTGTTGCATTACCTGCTATAGCAACTATTTTGGGAAGTTATATTTACGGCATAAATAAAATAATGAAATCTAAAAAACAGGATATTCCGAAAGATGAATTAAGCAAAATTACGAAAAATGTTCTGAAAAAAGGAGGACTCGCTTCTTTATTTGCTGTCGGAGGCTGGATGATATTATCATCTTATTTTAACAATCAAAGAAACCGATATATAGCTGAAACAAAAGATTATTTCAATCAAATCAACAAAACAGGTGCAAAATTATCTGAAAAAGAGTTTAATTCTACTTATACGGCAGCCTTTTATAACGGTGCTTCAGGACAAGTCTGCATTAATAAAAATAATTTAAACGACTCTTGGAGTAACTATAAAAACAAATTCACCTTAAAACACGAGCTTGTGCACGCAAGACAGTATGAAACCGTTGCGAGAATGGATGACGGCATAAGAAAACTAAATTACGCAATGTTTAAAAATGATGCAAACCGCCTGAAAAATGACATTACACAAAAACAATTAATTGATGATGCGTACAACGATATTATTTCCGATAAAACGCACAAGTACGATAACTCAAAATTTTCATATGACGGATATGAAATTTCTTTCAAAGATTACATTGTTGCAATGCATAAACTAGTAAATGATGAAGAAAAAGATTATACGGATATACCAATGCTTATAAATGCAGAACATTATGAAGCTGTTAGGGAAAAATTCGGAACTTTAACCTCTGAAGAAGAAAACAAAGCAAAAGAATATTATAATGGAATTTTAAACTATATTCCTGCTGATGCAATCTCAGCATTTAACCCATTCTCTGAATATCGCAACGGTATATTAGAAAAAGAAGCATATAAAGAAAATCCTTGGTATACAATGCTGATATAGAATATAATATTTATATTAATCTATAACTCAAAGTTATTCGGTATAACAATGAAAGATGTATATTATGACAATTTCCTAATCATTTCATGCGCATCTTCGTCTTCTGGAAAGATATCGACAACTTTATCCAAAAATTCCAAAGCTTTATCGTTATCTTTTAAGCCTTCATAACATTTTGCAAGGCTCATTAGAACAGAAACATTATCAGGATGTTTTTCAAGAATATTGTTGAAAATATTAATCGCAGACTGATACTCTCCAAGCTCATAGTAAGTAAGCGCAAGAGTATTTTGAGTTTCTATATCGGGATTTTGTTCAACCGCTTTGATTAAATATCTCTTTGCATCCTCAAATTCTCCTCTTGCATACAAAATTCTTCCTGCACAGAAGAGAATATATTCGTGATGGTGATTGATTTTGAGCGCCTTCATTATGTACTCTTTTGAAGCGTCAAGCTGGTTAAGTATCAATTTATTGAGTGCCATAAATGTCAGTGCCAAAATATTATTTGGCTCAAGTTCCAACGCTTCTGTATAATATTGCTCTGCCTCTGTATTTTTTGACATTGAATATAAGAAGTTACCGTATTCAAACAAAATTTCAAAATCGTTTGGTGAAATCTTCATTGCAATTTTAAATTCGTCATCCGCGTAATCAAAAAGTCGTTTGTTTAAATATATTACTGCCAAATCTTTGTGTGCTTTTGCAAGATTCGGGTTCATTCTTATAACTTTTTTAAGAATTTTTTCTGCAGTGTCGGTGTCACAAAGGCTTGAAGATAATACTGCATACTGGTGTAGGGTTTCTGCCGTTGCATTATTTTTTAACAGAATATTGTCATATATATCCTTTGCCTTTTGAAGTTGATTTGTTTTTATATACAAACTTGCAAGTCTTTGAGCAGGTAAAATAAATTTTTGATTAACAAAAACCATTCCTTCAAGCATTGAAATTGCAGTCTGCAAATCTCCCATTGCCTCATAACAAGTAACAAGATTATATTTATAATTATCTTTTTCAGGATGCTGAACTAGAAGTTTTTTGTATACTTCTGCAGCTTTTTTAAACTGTTCTGTTTTTACAAGTGACATGCCAAGAGCAACTTTAAATCCTTCATCCTCTTCATCAAGCTCCACAGCTTTTGACAAATATTCACATGCCTTATTATGATTTTGTTGAACTTGAAATGCTGAGCCTAAATTAAAATATGCCATAGGATTTTGGGGATTTAATTCTAAAGCACTTGTATAATATTGAATAGCTTTTTCTGTATTCTGAGTTGCCATATAAGCAGTTCCAAGGCTATTTAATATACCCAAATTTTTAGGTTCTTTATTTAATGCAGACTCAAAAGGAGCTATGCTTTTTTCAAAATCTTTAAGTTTCATATATGATGTTCCGATTACAAAATCGAAAATGTAATCTTCCTGTGCAAATTGATTTGCAAGATTAGCATATGTTATTGCTTCATCAGGTTTATTTAGTTTTAAAAGAGTTACACAAAGACTTTTATACGCATCCGTATAATTTTCTCTCAGTTTTATTACTTCTAAATATGCATTTTTAGCAGAAACAAAATCTCCTAAATTGTCATAACAATTCCCGAGATAAAACCAGGAAGTTGCATCATCAGGTGAATATTTTACCGTTGTTTCAAACCTTGTTTTTGCACTTTCCCACTTTTCAAGATTAACTTCTATAAGACCTGCAATTTTTATAAGCTCTTTATTTTCAGGCTCCTCTTCAAGAGCAGGTATAACTAATTTATAACCTTCTTCAAACTCTTTATTTCCAACCAATTCGTTAATTCTGTCAATATCTGCCATTTTATTATCCGCCTATGTAATTTTTTAATCCTGTGGTTAAATTTTTATTTTTGCACAATTTTTTCAGCTTTGAAATAGCTCTATTTTCGATTTGTCTGATTCTTTCTCTTGAAACACCATAAATTGAGCCAATTTCGTCCAAAGTTTTTTTATTTCCGTCATTATTCAAACCAAATCTGAGTATTAACACATCACGCTCTTTTTGGCTTAATTGATTAAGCATGTTTTTTATATCTTCAAGCATGCTCTCTTGTGAAACCATGTTATCAGGTGCAATAGTAGATTCATCAACAATATAATCAATAATTTTATTTGCATCTTCCTTTTGACCGGTTGGTGTATCAATGCTTATTGTTGACTGTGTAGACTTAATAATCGAAGTCAATTTTGAAACTGAAATACCCATTTCATCTGCTATTTCCTGTTTATTAGGAATTTTTCCTAACTTTGTTGTTAAATCCATTGTTGCTTTTTTTATTTTATTAATTGACTCTATTAAGTGTATAGGAAGCCTTATAATTCTTGCTTTATCAGCGATTGCGCGCGTAATGGATTGTTGTATCCACCATGTTGCATAAGTGGAAAACTTGTAGCCCTTGGTGTAATCAAACTTTTCTGTAGCTTTTATAAGTCCCATGTTTCCTTCTTGTATAAGATCAAGAAACGACAACCCTCTTCCAATATACTTTTTAGCAATACTTACAACAAGTCTTAGATTTGCATTTATCAAAACTTTTCTGGCGATTTCACTTTGCGTTTCATATATCTTTTTTGAAACTTCAAGTTCTTCTTCTGCTGAAAGAAGCGGGATTTTCCCTATTTGTTGAAGATAAATCCTTACAGAGTCATCTGAATTTACTGAACTTAAACTTTCTTGAGTTTTGGGTTCTTCAATTTCGATAGAATCGTCGTCTTCTTCAACTTGTTCAATACTGTTAAAATCAACACCCTCATCAGAAATATCATCTGCCATTATGTTAAGTGTATCGCCTTTTTTTCCCATTTTTAGTCCTCTTATTTAACACATTTTTTATACTTTTGTGCTGCACTCTCAAATAATATTATAGCAGCAGCATTAGAAACATTTAAAGAATTAAAATTTGTTAACATTGGTATTTTAACTTTAAAATCAGATAATTTTAATAATGATTTTGAAATTCCGGCATGCTCTGCGCCCATTACAAGAACAAAATTCATGTCGGTGTAATCAATATCAAAATAATTTTGCTCCGCATGATGATCAGCCGCAATTACCCAATAGTCGTTTTCTTTTAGCCGTTGTATCGTATTTACAAGACTGTTTGTTTTTATTATATCAATATGATTTATTGCACCTGCGCTTGTCTTTTCAACAGTAGAATTAATAAGGACTCCTCTTCTAGAAGGTAATATAATTCCATCTATTCCTGCGCACACACATGACCTTATTATTGCTCCTACATTATGAGAGTCTTCTACACCATCTAGTATAACTATAGAGGAATTTTTGTTTTTATTCTTAGATATAAAATCATCAAGTTCAAGATACTTTATCGGTGCTATTAAAGCCGCAACTCCTTGATGTTTTCCCTCTGATACAATAGCATTTAACTTTTCTTTTGTAACAAACTGAAAAATAACACCTTTTTCCTTTGCTAATTCTTTTATCTTTTCAATTTTAGCATCTGATCTTGTGCCATTGGATATAATTATTTTATTAAATTCTCTAACTCCGGATTCCAAAGCTTCTATAACGGCGTTTCGCCCGTATATAACTGTACCATTCATCTCTATCTGCTTTCTTTTATATTTTCAAAATCATTCTATCAAATAAATTAACTATGTACAAATTTAGAGTATTATTGTACAATGAAGAAAAATAGGATGAAATAGAATGAGTTTATTTAAGAAGAGCATAGTAGTAGGTGTTTCCGTTACTCCGGAAGTAGGATTGGAAGTTGCACAAATAGATTTTGCTACCAAAACCGTTTTAAAATATGGTGTTAAGCCCTTAGATTTCAATGCAAATCAAAGAGAAATTGCAGATTTAGATATTTTCAAAAACAATTTATCCGAGTTGTTTATGGAACTCCAAATTCCTACAAATGCCAGAATAGTTTTAACAATTCCTCCAGGATTTTTTAAAGTTGAGGACTTTCGTGCAGCAATGGATGAAGTGCAAGTAGAGAATGCAATTAGTGATAATTTGCATGACATTCCGTTGTATAAGGATATAGAACCAATTTTTTCTTATTCGCGTCTTCCTAATTCATCTATTCAGTTCAATAAATTTGCATATTGCGCGTCAAGTTTTAGCATGATATTAGAAGTAGCTTTGGCTATAAAAGATATTGGATATCACTTGTATGCAATAGATTCTTCCGTTAATTCAACATTGAATGCTTTAATATATTTAGAAAGAGTAAATGCTCAAGCAGATGTTCCTTGGGTAATGTTACAAGTTGAAAGCTATTGCTGCAGAGTAATATCCATGATTGGAAATTGCTATGTTGATGCTTTTGAAGAAAAAATAAGTATCGGCGAAGTTTTAGGCGATGCAGAAAATTATTCGACAGTTGTATCTGCAGTTTCTCCAATACTAAAAAATCTTCCATCCAAATATTTGTGTGTAGTATCTAAAACAAATATAATAAGCGCTGAAATATTAGCAAATAAGCTAACCTACTCAGCACCTATTACTTATCAAGAAGCTAATAATTTTTCAAATGAAGCGTTTTTGGAATTAGGACCAGATGTTGATACTTCTTTGGCAAATATAATTTCAATGGATGTAATAGCAGCAGCTATCTATGACGACATTCAAGAATATACACAGATTCGCTTTAATTTGTTTAACAAACTATTGGGTGATGTTTACACAAGCGAGCAACCTCCTGAAATTAATATTTTGGGAAGGAATGTTGTGTTTTCGAACGAAAATTTAATCAAGTTTTATATTGCTATCTTTGCTTTTGTAGCTCTAATAACCATATTGATATTCATTCCATTAACAACTTCTATAAAAATGCAAAATGACAAGTTGGATAATTTGGATATAGAAATTAAAAAAGCACAACAGTTTTTGAAAGATAACGAAAACATTTCTTCTGATTTGTTTGACGAAGGTGACGAAGTAAGAATCGGTCTTGGACAAAATAAAAATGTTTATTCATACTATACAATAGTAGGGACCGAAATTCCTCAAAAGTTATGGTTAACATATCTGAAATTGGGAAATAAAATTACAATAGAAGGCCAAGCTGATAATTTAGAAAGTGTGTATGCTTTCTTTAGAAGCATTAAAGATTACGATTCCAATTCTGATATAAAATTGCAAAAATTAGGTCTTGCTTCAAAATCTGCAAGCAAAATGCTTTCAGATAAAGATTTAGACACGGAAACATTGCTAACTTCAATGAATGCTGATTTTTATGAATTTAGAATATCTAACGAACAAGAAATTTCTAAAGATGACATAGAAAGTGACAAAGATAGCAAAGATTTGAATGGTTTACCGGGATTAGAACCAATAAAAGAAGAATAAGGATTATAAAGATGGATAAATATAAAAGGTATTATGGTTCATTTGCATTTGTTATTGCTACTGTAGTTCTTATCGCAGGTGCTTTAAATGTTATATTACCTAAATTTCAACAGATAAATGAGCTAAAAGAGAACATTGCTTCACAGGAAAGCAAGTTAGAACAATTAAATGATAAGACAAGAATTGTACAGAATAAAATTAAAAAAATCAAAAACTCAATTATGTCTTCTCAAAAGAAAATATACTCACCGATTGAATCAGATTTGGGAAATGACACTTTATTCTTTACTCTATATAATGACATTATTGAAATGTTGCATGCAAATTCAATAAAGATTCGTTCAATTGATTATACATATAATCCTGAAACTGATGCATTTGTAAAATTCGGTAAAGATGTGTATTTTGTATGCGATGTAGATATGGAAGTTGTTTCTAATTATGTAAATTTAGGAAAATTAATACAAGATATTTATCAATACCCATATTATATAAAAATAAATAATATCGAAGTAAAACCTTATCAAAAGGATAAAACAATCTTAATTACAAATTTGAGTCTAAGATTATATGCACATACTGCGCCTGAAGATGCCCAACCTGTTTCAGTGGGTGATGCAGATGCAAAAGCATTAAAAGGGGCAGATTTACCATTACCGCAATAAACATTTCCACTTGAAATAGATTTATGTTTATTGTATAAAAAGATAAAGCAGATATAGCTCAGTTGCCAAAGCGGAACGAGAGTGTAGCGTACAAAGATATACTCTACCAACTGGGTGAAATATTTGAAAATTTAATAGTTGTAATAAGCGGACATAGCTCAGTTGCCAAAGCGGAACGAGAGTGTAGCGTATAAAAATATACTCTACCAACTGAGTGAAATATTTGAAAATTTAATAGTTGTAATAAGCGGACGTAGCTCAGTTGGTAGAGTATCTGCCTTCCAAGCAGACTGTCGCGAGTTCGAGTCTCGTCGTCCGCTCCATTAAAAAAGACTCACTTAAGGTGAGTTTTTTTTATGCCTTCCAAGCAGACTGTCGCTCCCTCTATTGGCTTATAAATTTATAGAAAGTTAAATTTTTAATTACACGAAAAACAGTACATTTAGTACTGTTTTTCTTCTCGCCAACAGACACAGTGAGTCTCGTCGTCCGCTCCATTAAAAAAGACTCACTTTAGGTGAGTTTTTTTTTATGCCTTCCAAGCAGACTGTCGCTCCCTCTATTGGCTTATAAATTTATAGAAAGTTAAATTTTTAATTACACCAAAAACAGTACATTTATTAGAAATGTTATTATTTGGCATAGTTAAATATCACCCGAATGCTTTTAAAGAAGAAGTTAAATATTTGCTTGGTTCTCGTGAGATGTTCTTCCAATTTTTAAACGGAACTTTCTTTAATGATATTCAAAAGGCTGTGCAGTTCTATTTTCTAATAACACGTTCTTTTGGTGGCAAAGGATCCTCTTTTGGAACTGTAAAAAATCCTCCGGAGGTGCAAGCAAATCACAAAAGAATGTATTAGAGAAAGTCGATGCTATACACGAAAGGCTTGATAAAGTTATGATTGAAAATCGTGACTTTGAAACTCTCATAAAGCAATACGATTTTGAAGATGCATTTTTCTATTGTGATCCTCCGTACTCACAAGGCTGTGGTTATGATGTAACGACTACAAAAGACTTTGACCACGAAAGG
>CACYUI010000036.1 GCA_902777605.1 uncultured bacterium
ATAGCGACTTTTGGAGTAGTTTCAGTCAACCACTCGGAAGGGGGTAAAAGTCAAACACAAAGCCGAAAGTTGGCAGAAAAATAATTTTTCAAATGTCCCTATAGATTTACAGGACAAATTCATCAAAAAGTAATTGAAAATTATTCGCTATAACCCCCTGTGTGTTTACATTTTAGCCACTTCCCCCATAATGTTAAACAAATGTAATTGATGTCCGAAATGTCCACTTTCGATTACCTTTTTTGTCCACATTCACGACACCCCAAATTGCCGAATGTTTAGTTTTTATCGGCATTTAACCCATTGATGCAATCCGGACACTTCAATTACCTTTTTTACTTATTCCCCCTGAAAGTGGGAAGTGTCGGCAACCCATTTAAACCGTATCTTTTCCCCTATTTAGTGGGAAACTTTTTGTTTCTCACTTTCGATTACATTTTATAAAATTACAAATCTTCTTGATAATTACATAAGATTTAATTTAAACCCTTAACAGGGAAGTATTTTAGACACATTTTTGCTATATTTTTTAAATTACTTTTAAAAAGCATTTAAGAATATAAAAATGTAATTGAAAATCTAAAAAATATGTAATTGAAAGTAAGTAACATTTTTAAATATTTAGACATAGAACGACACATTTCCCCCTTAATGACTTCCAATTTGATAGCATTCAGTCTAACATCGAATAGCCGCAGGAGGTCTCTATGGAAACGGATATATTGAATAACATAAATACCGAGGAAACTTGGATTGATGTAGAAACTTTGGCAAAGCTGAAAAATGTCACAAAAAGAGCTGTTCGTATATCAATTAATAACTATATATATAGGACAGAAAATGCACGAGGTGGAAAAGCATATAAAATTAAATTAAGCAGCATAGAAAAAGAACTTCAAATCAAATATATTCAGGAATATTACAATGAGATAAATGCTGCCGATAACGAAATCATAGAATTAAATAATTTAGAATTAAAACAAGAAAAGTTAATATCAGAGGCACAGAAACAATTGGCACTTGCAAAATATGACTTGGTTATGAATTGGCAAGAATTTAAAAAGAAATTTATTAAAGAGAGAAAGCAAAACAAAACGGATCCTCGGTATAAAAATGTAAGAGCTGATTTGCCGTTTGTAGAATTATATAATACCGGTAGATTATATGAGGACATATTTAATACAGTCGGTAAAATATCAACAGGTTCTCTTTACAGATGGAAACGACTACTAGGATACAATGGAGATTGGACTTGTTTAGTCGGTCAGTATAAATATACTACTAGAAAAGAATATCGAACTACATTAAATGAAGAACAAATAAAAATATTTATTTCTATATTATTGTCCCCTAATTCATTTTCAGTCGGGAAATCAATTTCACTTACAAAGCATATCTTAAAAGAACGAGGATACGATATACTTCCACAGGATGTAACATTCAGGAGATATGCTTATTGGTTTAGAGATAATAATTATGATAAATGGGTACTCGCACGAAAAGGGGAAAAAGCATTAAAAGATAAGGTCAGTCCGTATATAGTCAGAAACGCAGCTTTATTACAACCGGCACAAGTTCTTATTGCCGATGGTCATACTCTCAACTTCCAAGTAATAAATCCTTTTACAGGTAAACCCTGCCGAGCAACATTGCTTGGATTTTTAGATTGGAAATCTGGTGGACTTGTAGGATATGACATTATGTTAGAAGAATGTACCCAAAATATTGCATCTGCTCTCCGTAATGCAATATTAAATCTCGACCACATTCCTGATTTTGTATATCAGGATAACGGCAGAGCATTTAAAAGCAAATTCTTTAACGGAGATAAAAAATTCGAGGAGCTTGGGTTCACAGGCATATATAAAAGACTCGGCATTCAACCGGTATATGCCACTCCATATAACGCTCGTGCAAAAGTCATCGAGCGTTTCTTTTTAGATTTCCAAGAGGGGTTTGAAAAACTTATACCAAGTTATATTGGAACAAGTATTGAAAATAAACCTGCCTACTTAATGAGAAACGAAAAATTACACAAGTCTATTCACGAAAAATATGAGTTTACTCCAACAATAGAACAAGCACGAATGCTTATTGATAAATGGTTAGAGTATAAACACTCGCAGCCTTGCACCAATGCAGAAGGTAAAACTATTCAGGAAGTAATAGATGAAACTGTAAAACAAAATATTGATGAAAATTTACTTGATGACCTGATGATGGCACAGGAAATAAAAAGTATAGGTAGGAACGGAATCAGATTTTTAAAAGCAGATTATTTTGATGAGGCATTATACGGAATAAAAGAAAAAACTGTAATAAAATACAGTCTCTTTGATTTATCGTATATCAAAGTTTACTCAATGAAAGGCGAGTTTATATGTAAAGCCAAAAGGGTAACAGAAACCCACCCACTTGCCTCACAGATGGGCGATATTAAGGACATCGAGGATTATAAACATAAGATAGAGAAACAAGCCAAACTTCGCAGAAAAACTATAAAAGCAGTAAAAGAACATTTTAATATTGAGGACTTAGATTTGATTGAAAAAGAATTATTTAGCGATATTGAATTGCCACAAAAAGAATCTATCAAAACAATAACAATAAAATCTGAACCTCCAAAAGAGCAGAAGTTCGAGCCAAAGGTTAAAACATCAATAGTTGCAAGACCTATTTTTAAGAGTGCTTATGAAAGATATGAATGGCACATGCAAAATGGATGCATTAATAATGATGACAGAACTTGGTTAATAAATTATATGAAATCAGATGAATTTAACGAAATATATAAATAGAAAGGAACAGAATGAGAAAAATATTTGTAAAGACAAAAAATGTGAAACAAATGGTATCAATGCTAAATCGGTTGAGAGACAGGGGAGAAGGAATCCCCGGCATGGGATTAATATATGGCGAGCCGGGACTAGGTAAGACCTATGCAATAACTTGGTGGTCAGCACAAAATGATGCTATTTTAATCAGAAGTGCCAACCTTATGTCTGCGAGATGGCTTTTAGAAGAAATCGTCGAAGAACTTGGAGAAATTCCTTATAATAAATATTCAGATATTTTCAATCAGGTTGTTTCACAATTGCTTAAGACTCCAAAAACAATTATTGTAGATGAAATAGATTATTTAACAATAGATTCACGAGCAGTTGAAACATTAAGGGACATTCACGATAAAACGGATGTCCCTATTGTTTTAGTTGGAATGGCAACGGCAAATAAACGTCTTCAACGGCACAAACACTTATATGACAGACTACTAGAAATAATAAAATTTGAGCCTTTTTGTAAACAGGATATTAATGAAATTATTGACCAACTATCAGAAATCACTTTTACAGACTGTGCCAAAAAACTTCTATTTTCAAAAACAAATCGTTTTCGGCAGATTGTAAAAACTATAACCAAAGCAGAACAACTTGCCAAAGCAAATGGAATAAAAGAAATCGACGAAATAACTTTAAAGGAGGTACTAACTGATGGCAGCATCGACGATGAAACTGACAATTTTAGAAATGAAGTTGCTTAAAATAGCAAAAGGACTTAACAAGTTCACAGTATATAATATAACACCAATATTAGAGGAATCTGATGAGAAAATTCAGAAAGCAATCTCGCATTTATTGGAATTAAATTATATTAAACAAATCTCTGATACAGAATATTTATACACTCATACAAAGAAGATAATTCATAAACCTCAACCTAAAGCAGCCACATCAATAACATATGGAAATAATGAAGATGATAATAATCCCGATGATCCTTGGCTAACAATTGACGAAGTTGCTCTTTTATTAAATAACAAGCCGGATACAGTTTTGCGAAAATGTTTGAAATGTAATTATATAGTTAAATTAAATACTAATAAAGAACTTTCGGGTAAATATCTTATAAAAAAATCTTCTCTAAATCTCTATCCTGAACTAAATGATGATGAAAGAAAGTTTTTAGATAAAGAAACAAAAAAATTATTTCATAATAAAGATGAAGAAAGATTATATATTACATCATCAGACAGAGGTAAAAAATTCATTTACAAATTCCTGAAATTATTTAAAATGACAGAAAATCTTTCAAGTGTGCAAATAAGAGAGTTTTTAAAAGTTATAGGAATGCAAAATCCAAAACTAAAAGTATCTTATTCACTCTTTTATACAAAAAGAAAAAGGTATTATGAAGAGGGATTACGTGCTATCTTCCCCAAGTCGTTTATGTCAGACTACCTTAAACAAGAGGTTACAACGAAAACAAATTTAAACCGGCTGCCAAAAACCTATGGCTTTTTATCTACAGAACAAATAGAAATACTTTATAAATGTTTTTTATTTAATATTCCAAATAGTCAGACATCTAAAATAGCCAATACGAGTATCACAACAGTTGAAAATATTACAAAGTATGTAAGAGCAAAAATATATGACAAACAGTATAACGAGCTTTTGGAGTTTTATAGAAATGATCCTCAAAAACCATTGGTAAGAGCTTTTTGGGAAGAAGTATTAATAGATTTTTACTGTTATAAAAATACAGTCTATGTTACAAGAAAACCTATTAATGATTTTAATAAATATGCAAGACCTTTAAATGATGACGAAATCAGAGAAATTCGCAGACTTTATTCATTCTTATATAGAAAACAATTTGCAAGAACTACACAACGGTATTTTGAACACCACGTGGCAACTGCTCTATGGAAAGAATATAACTGTAATTATGAGGATCAGCTGAATAAATTATATGCACTAATCCATGGTTAATATAATTTTATATCCGTTTGCTTCCCAAAACACAAGTGCTTCTTCAAAATTTTTTATCTTAAAGTTAACATCATAATCGCCATCTTTAAAAAAATACTCGTGGTAATATCTATTTGCATCTTTTATCACTTCTTCTTTTGAAGAATATTCCTCACGAGATTCATCTATAATATCTTCGTAATTAATTTTTATGTACATTTATTTCTCTCTAACTCAACAAGTTTGTTGTTCATATGCATAACTTCATCACATAGATAATATTTGTGGCAGTTAGCCTCGCAGTAATCTAATGCTTTGTTTAAATCATTTATAGTCTTAAGTAAATCAAGTCTTGGACATTCCATTATTCTTAATCCTCAACCGGACTTATAGCATCCATTTCGATATTATATTTTTTGCCATTCATATCAACACAAGTTGCATATGAAATATTCCCATCTGCGAATTTGTTAGTCCAAGTGTAAACGAGTAGACCCACTTCTTTTGTTTTATGATTTAAAATTTTTGTTCCGAACATCATTCTGTCTTTTTCAATTGTCATTGCTTTGTCCTTTCTTTTAATTTAGTTCTGCATTAGATATCTGATAACCAAATATAAAATCTTCTTCCTTTGGATTTGTCATATTGTATTTATATAAATCTATTGAATATCCACGATAACTTGTTCTTAAATGTATATGTAATTTATTATTGACAACTATTTCCTGCCAATCTTCCTTACCCATTTCTATGTGTAATTCTTCTTCATTCATAATTATTCCTTTCTTATTAATTCGCCATAATAAATATCTTCAGGTTTTTCAGGATCGATTAAACATTTTGTTTCAAAAACATATCCCTCTCCGGAATCCTCGCCATTTAGTTTGATACATCCAACAAATCTTTTATCTTCACTAAAACCAACAACTTTGAAATCACTTATATCGTTATTTTTAAGACCTATGATATGTTTTAGTTTGTAAATGCCGTTAAGTTCTATCATATTAAAATCCTTTATAATTCTTTGCAATGACATTAATCGAATGGAATATGATACATTTCAAGTCATTGTGTCCTATTTTGTATCATTACGACACAATGTAAAAGGGTTTGAGATTATCTCAAACCCTCTATAACTTTTATATTTGTTTTTCTATGTAATAATTTGTCGGTGCATAATTATTAAAGTTCCACCGCAAGTCCTGATAAAAATCGTGTTTATAATCGGTGTTCAAATGCATAAATGGTGGCTTTAATAAATCCTTTTGCTCCTGCTGATGCGTGTATGAATTAATTGCTGTTGTAAGTTCGTTCCGGAATTTTGCTTTGAATTCATCAAGAGTTAATTCATACTTTTCGTTATAATTTCGTCTATTCCTAACAATTATCTTCATTTTTTTATCCTATCTTTTTTACGGTCTGAATGTCTATTAGCCAATCGTCTAGTAATCTATGTTTGTTCAAATACCATATTTACTGCTTTTACTAATAATTCAGCTTTTTGTATTTGGTATCGTATTGCATCTTCATAATTATCGGGATTACTTAAATCTACATAATAAGAACTTCTTATAGTGCAATTTTTATTTGAAGGTAAATTGTGCCAATTAAGTTCATCTGTTATTTTTTCAATTTCATCTCTGTGTTTTAATAAAAGTTCGTACTTCTGTTTATTGCTTATGTTTAATTCAGTTGCAACATAATTTTGTTTAAAGCTGACAGTTTGTTTTATACCGATAGATTTAATTAAACTTTTTAAATCAGCATAATGTTGAGCTTTTGCACTAATTTGGTAATTCCCTAACCCTAATTCATCACATATTTCAACATATTTATTCCAATAATCAAGTTGCAAATCATTTGTTTTTGTTAATGAAGTTGCTCTATTCTTTGTTTTTAATTCAGGTTTTACAAGACATTCAAAGTCTATTTTATCCCCATTTAAAAATGCTTTAAAAACAAAAATACCAAATCCTGAAGTTGCATATTTATTAATAGCTCTTACTTTTTGAAGGACTCTATCTTTTGGGTTTGTTACTGTCCACACAACAAATGGTGGTTGAGGCAGATTTTCAACCATAGGATCATCAAGCAAATTGGCAAATGTTTCAAAGTTTTGAGTTAATTCTGCAACTTCTAAAATAACTTTACCATCAGCTTGAGGATAGTCGGCTAATGTAGAAACAATAAACGCCGGGGTATCTGCCATAAAATTTGAGAAATTCTGCTTGCTTTTTAGAATTTCAATTGGTGTGAGTTTTTCTGTCATAATGACCTCCTTATATTCTGTACAATGACATTCATCGATTAGAATAAAAAAGAATTAAAGTCATTGTTAATGATTTTGTATCATTCAGACACAATTAATCATCGTCAGAGATTCTGTACGGACTAATTATTTTTAATTTATTAATTGTTGCAATTTTATGAGGAACAACACTATACCCTCCTTTTGGGGATTCAACTATTGTTGGTTGGTCTTTTAATGCCGTACTAATTGTATTTTTAGCACGTTGCCTCCATTGTTCTTTGGCAGCTTGAGGACTTTTGTAAACTGTCCTATATCCCTGCTCGCCTTGATATGAGTAGGAACGAGGAATATTTACGACTTCTCTTGGTGCAAGTTTATTTGCTTCTTTTACTAATGCTTTTGATTTCGCTTCTGCTTTTCTTGCTTTCTTTAAATCTTCGGCAGCATAATCCTCATATTTTTGAGCAGATTTTTCTTTGCCTTTTTTACGATAATCAATCGCCATAGCCATATTACCTTTTGCACGTTGATTATATTCATAAGCTTCGTCATCATATTTATATGATTGATTCATTAATGAATTAATTTTGTTTTCGGTTTCTTTTGATATAGGAGCAGATTTGCTTGCTCCTCCGCCGGATTTACCTCCGCCTGAACCACGACCACCCATTTATTAGTCTCCTTTCATTTTTGGTATATCAATATCAATCCAATTCTTTTCACTTGCACCCCAAGAGATTTTTCTGCCGGATTGTTTTGATAATTTCTTAACTACTTTATCTATTTGTTTTCGGCTTGATGAACGAAGTTCTTGCCAATCGTAATCTTCCTCATAACGTGCGTGAGATGGATTTTTCCATTTGCCTAAATATCTGATTTGAACGCTTATGGAATTTCCATAATCTTCAACCCTGAAATCAGAATTTGAAATATATCCGTCTGATTCAACACCTCGCCTTAAGTTATATTTAAGGTCTGAAACGGTGCTATCCATAGACATTTTTGCTTTTTTCTGTCTTGGTTTCTTTTCTTTCTTTTCAGGTTTTATTCCGTTTTTAAGATTCTCTGCACGTTTTGCACGAGCTTTTGCAAGAGCATCAAGCCTTTTTTGTTTCGTATCTTCAGCTTTTTTTGCATCTAATTCTTTTATTCTTTCGTTTATATCGTGCATTGCTTGAACACGTTGTTCAATTGATAAATTAGAATTACCTGAGAT
>CACYUI010000037.1 GCA_902777605.1 uncultured bacterium
AAACGTAGCAATTAACGGATTCGGAAGAATCGGTAGAAACACTTTAAGAGCAGCTATCAGAGAAGGTATCTTTGATAAGATTAACTATGTTGCAATCAATGACCCGGGTCTAAAACCTGAAGATGCAGCTAGAATTTTCAAATATGATTCAGTTATGGGTAAATTTGACGGTACTGTTGAAGCTTATGAAGAAGGTATTATCGTTAACGGTAAGAAAATCAAATTCTTCGCAGAAAAAGACCCTGCAAATCTTCCTTGGAAAGATTTGGGTGTAGAAGTTGTTGTTGAATCAACAGGTTTCTTCACAGATGCCGAAAAAGCTAAAGCTCACATCGCAGCAGGTGCTAAGAAAGTTATTATTTCTGCTCCTGCAACTAACGAAGATAAGACAATCGTTCTTGGCGTAAACGACAAAGAATACGATCCTGCAAAACACAATGTAATTTCTATGGCATCTTGTACTACAAACTGCTTAGCTCCTGTAGCTAAGGTTATCGATGAAAAATTCGGTATTGTTAAAGGTTTGATGACAACTGTTCACTCATACACAGGTGACCAAAGAATCTTAGACGCAGGTCACAAAGACCCTCGTCGTGCAAGAGCAGGTGCTTTGAACATCGTTCCTACAAAGACAGGTGCTGCTAAGGCTGTAGCTCTTGTATTACCTCAATTAAAAGGTAAATTGGACGGTTTCGCTATGAGAGTTCCTACTCCTGATGTTTCTTTAGTTGATGTTGTATTTGAACTTGCTAAAGATGTTACTGTAGAAGAAGTTAACGCAGCATTAAAAGAAGGCGCTGACGGACATGTTCTTTGCTATACAGAAGAACCGTTAGTATCTTCTGACTATGTTGGTACTTCACAATCTTCAACTGTTGACGCTTTATTAACTCGTGTAATGGGCGGAAACCAAGTTAAGATTATTTCTTGGTACGATAACGAAATGGGTTATTCTACAAGATTAGCTGAAACAACTTATATGGTTGCTTCTAAACTGTAGTAATTAATAATCTGCAAATAATAAAAAGCATTCTATCTATAGATAGAGTGCTTTTTATGCAATAAACATAACCACATTCTTTTTTATAAATATTTATTCTTATTTTTGTTTTCCGAATTGGCGATAATTGCCACTTTTAAGTTCTTCTTTTATATAATTGTCCATTCTATTGTTTGTTTTTGGAACATTATGTCTTTCAAATCTTTGAAAAACTTTAAATCCAAGTTGACGTAATTTTTGCTCAAAACTTTCATCTAATCTTTTTCTGATTGATAATCTTAGATTTCCTTGATTACCATTTGGATAAAGAACATTCTGATATTTAGATGCCATTTTCTTTAGTGCCTCTCTTTTAGCAGAAGAAATATTCTGCTCTACAAGTGGTATTCTATACGTAGAGCCAAATGTTGAGTTTAAGCTTGAAACTATGTTTACTTTCATTTTTATATCCTTTCTTATTTCTCTATACTCTAACCATGTCCATGCAGGTGATATAATAGTATTTCAATATAAATCTATATATAATAAAACTCGTGAAAATTTAATTTGCTAAAAAATATCTCATATTTTAGATTTTACATTTTTTAAGTATAATAGTTACTAAAAAGGGAGTTATATGGAAAAGTTTGACATTGGGATTATTGGCGGAGGACCAGCCGGATACACGGTAGGAATGCTTTTTGCAAAACAGGGAAAATCTGTAATATTGTTTGAAAAAGAAAAACTCGGCGGTACATGTCTTAACAGAGGCTGTATTCCGACTAAATCTATGCTGCATTATTCGGAACTGTATTCGGAACTCAAAAATTCTGATATTTTTAAGGAAAATAATATTCATGTTGATTTTTCTAAAATAATAGAAAAGAAAAATATTACTGTTGATAAAATAAGAAAATCATTAGAACTTGCGGTTAAAAACTCCGGTGTCAAAACTGTTTATGCTGAAGCCTGCGTTAAAGATAAAAATATGATAATTGCTAATAACTTAGAATATATAGTTGATAAAATAATTATTGCAACAGGCTCTAAACCCAGAGAAATCAAAGGTTTAGAATTTGACCACAAATTTATTCTAAGCTCTGATGATGTTTTGGCACTCGAAACTTTACCAAAATCGATACTTATAGTAGGCTCAGGTGCAATTGGAATTGAATGGGCAAGAATATTTTCAAACTTTGGAGTTGAGGTTACTGTTATTGAAATGGCAGAACATTTAATACCGCTTGCTGATATAGAAGTTTCAAAAAGAGTAGAGCGAATTTTCAAAAAACAGGGAATAAAATTTTATACAAACGATTA
This sequence comes from uncultured bacterium, assembly GCA_902777605.1. GTDB lineage: Bacteria > Cyanobacteriota > Vampirovibrionia > Gastranaerophilales > Gastranaerophilaceae > CAG-196. The sequence goes on from CACYUI010000037.1 coordinate 2,300, forward strand.
TATAGAAAAAATAGAAAATAAAACTGCAAGTCTAAAAAGCGGAGTTACAATAAATCCTGAAATAATATTAGTTGCAACCGGCAGAATACCCGTTTGTCCCGAGTGTGATTGTGATTCTACCTTAGGAGATGCTTGCGGAGAAATTCAGCTTGCACATTATGCAATTTGGCAGGCAAAAACCGAAGCACTTGGAATACCTTTTGACAAAACTCTTGTTCCTGCAGTAATTTATGGTGAGCCTGAGATTGCTTGGGTAGGAATAAGAGAACAAGATATGGATGAAGATTGTAACAAATATATGCTCCCGATTACAGCACTCGGCAAGGCATGGTGTGATGATGCAACAGACGGTTTTATCAAAATAATTACAAAAAATGAAAAAATTGTTGGTGCCCATATTGTTTCTAAAGAAGCATCAAGCCTTATTCATATACTACTAATGGCAATTCAAAATAAAACTTCTGTTGAAGAGCTTAAGAGCATTTGTTTTGCACATCCTACGTATGCGGAAGGGATTGCTGAAATTATTTCATATATATAGATATAAGCATACGACTTGTAGTTTAGCATTGAGGGATATTTGTGGTTTTGAATTAAATATAGAAGTTCCTCATTTGTATCCCTAGCGTATGACTGCGTGCGTAGCACAAAAAAAAACCTTTTCTGAAGAAAAGGTTTCGGAATCTTTTTCATTAATTCCTCATGTGTAGAAGGTTAGTGTGTAGGTTGTATGAAAGGTTTGTGTTAATAATTGCATAAAACTTAAATTTTGTTACAAAAGTTAATAAATATTTAGATAAAAGTAAAAGTGCAAATACTTTACCGTAACAGATATTTGTAGTAATATTATAAATGTTAGGAAGGGACTTTAAATGGGCTACAAAATATTATCAAAAAAAGAAATATGTCCAAATCAGTATGAGATTACTGTAGATGCGCCTTTTGTTGTCCGAAATGCAAAAGCGGGGCAATTTATTATATTTAGAGCCGAAGAAAATGGTGAAAGGGTTCCTTTGACAATTGCCGATGTTAACAAAGAAACAGGTGAATTGACGCTTGTATTTATGGCTGTTGGATATTCCACAAAAAAACTTGCAGAATTAAATGAAGGTGATGAACTTGTAGATATTGTAGGGCCTTTAGGTCAGCCTACACATATCAAAAAGTATGGAACGGTTGTTTGTCTTGCGGGAGGTTATGGTGCAGCTCCTTGTTATTTAATTGCAAAGGCATTTAAAGAAGCCGGTAATAAAGTCTACATGATTATGGGAGCCAGAAATAAAGATTTAATTTTCTGGCAGGATAAAATGAAAGATGTTTGCACAGAGTTATTTATTACTACCGATGACGGTTCATTAGGTGAAAAAGGATTTGTGACGCAAGTTCTTGAAAGAATTATGTCTCAAGAAAAAGTGGATTATGCAATAGCAGTAGGTCCTATGCCAATGATGAGAGCAGTTGCTAATCTTACAAGAGATAAAGGAATCTATACTGAGGCGAGCATGAACCCGATCATGGTAGATGGAACAGGAATGTGTGGAGCGTGCCGTGTCACTGTCGGTGGAGAAACGAAATTTGCTTGCGTTGATGGTCCTGATTTTAACGCACACGAAATAGATTTTGATGAAGTAATGAACAGAACAAAAATATATAAAGAGCAGGAACGCAAAAGAGATGAAAATTGCAACTTGCTAAAAATTGGAAACTAATATAGGAGAATTAATAATATGGCATCAGATGAAAAAGCAATACCTTTATGTCCGCTTATGAGCGTTGGCTCTCAAGTTGAAATAGTTTGTATGCAAGAAAATTGTGCGTGGTATCTTAAAAACTATAAGATTTGTTCTGTGTACATGATGGCACACAATTCTATGCTGGATGTTCAAGCTAAACAAAGAGCTAAACAGCAAGGTAACTAAATTTAAAGAGTCGGTGTAAGCCGACTTTTTTAATCTGTAATTCACTGTTTATATAGGAGTATAAAATGAAAAACACTGTAGTAATTGGTGCACAATGGGGTGATGAAGGTAAAGCTAAAATTACGGATCTGCTAGCAGAAAATGCTGATTTAATAATAAGATATCAAGGTGGGTGCAATGCAGGTCATACTGTTGTAACAGGAGGGCAAACATATAAATTCCATCTTATTCCCTCAGGAATACTTTATGACAACACAATTTGCTTTATTGGTGCAGGCACGGTAATTCATCCGGAATCATTTGAAAAAGAGATGAATGAGTTAAAATCTCAGGGAGTAAATTTTAAAAACCTCAAAATATCTCCGCTTGCTTCAATTACACTTCCTTATCATATAGAAATAGACGGATATAGCGAAGATAATTCCGGCAAAGGTAAAATTGGTACAACAAAGAGAGGTATAGGGCCTACTTATACCGATAAAATGCAAAGGATAGGTTTAAAAATACAGGATTTGTATTCGTATGAAGCCTTAAATGAAAAGTTAGACATTATTTTGCCTATTAAAAATAAACAACTTGAAAAAGTATATGGTCTAGAACCTTATACAAAAGATTGCATAATTTCACTTTGCGAAAAATATGCAGAACTGTTTAAACCATTTGTATGTAATGATTGGCAGGATTTGCTCAACAGATACAAAGACCGTACTATACTTTTTGAAGGTGCGCAAGGTGTAATGCTAGATATAGACTACGGCACCTATCCGTTTGTAACAAGTTCTAATCCTATTGGAGGCGGTGCTGCAACTGGAAGCGGATATGGGCCGACAATGATTCAAGAGGTTGTAGGTGTATCAAAAGCTTATGTTACGAGAGTTGGTGAAGGACCATTCGCGACTGAACTTACAGATGAGATAGGAAAGAAAATTCAAGAAATTGGACACGAGTTTGGTGTTACGACAGGCAGACCACGAAGGTGCGGTTGGTTTGATGCGGTTATTATGAAATATGCGGTTCTAGTTGGTGGAATTACTAATGTTGCACTTACCAAGATTGATGTTTTTGATACTTTTGATGAAATAAAAATTTGTACGGCATACAAGGATTGCAGAAATGATAAGGTTTATACCTCATACCCTACAGATGTATTTATTCACAAATACTTAGAACCGATTTATGAAACAATGCCCGGGTGGAAAACTTCTTTGAGTAATATTAGAAAGTATGAAGACTTACCGGAAAATGCAAAAAAATATATAGCAAAAGTTGAAGATCTTATTGGTGCACCTATCGGAATAATTAGTGTAGGACCTGATAGAGAACAGACTATTTTTGTATAAATCTTTTGACATGAATACTTTTTATTGATAAAATATAGTTTTCTTAGAGGAGATTTATATGAAATATTCAACAGACGGAACGCAGTATCACATTGGTTTAAAATCAGGTGATGTAGGAGAAATTGTAATTCTTCCGGGAGATCCCAAAAGGTGCGAAAAGATTGCTGCATACTTTGACGAACCGAAGTTAATCGCAGATAAACGAGAATTTGTTACATATACAGGTTCTCTAAATGGTAAAAAGATAAGTGTTACTTCAACAGGAATTGGTGGTCCGTCAGCTTCAATAGCGCTAGAAGAGCTTGTAAAAGTCGGGGCAAAAAAATTTATTAGAGTCGGTACTTGCGGTGGTATGCAAACTGATGTCAAAAGCGGAGATTTAGTTATCGCAACAGGGGCAATTAGAATGGAAGGTACATCTAAAGAATATGCGCCTATTGAATTCCCGGCAGTTGCTGACTATGATATAATTACAGCTCTTAAAAATTCTGCGGAAAAACTCAACTTATCTCATCATATAGGTGTTGTTCAATGCAAAGATGCTTTTTACGGACAACACAACCCTGAACTTATGCCTGTAAGCTATGAACTTGAAAATAAATGGCAGGCATGGCTAAAGATGGGGTGTCTAGCTTCTGAAATGGAATCTGCAGCATTATTTATAGCCGGTAGTTTCCTTAAAGTGAAAGTCGGTTCAATATTCTTGGTTGTAGCAAATCAAGAAAGAGAGAAGCAAGGACTTGATAATCCGGTAGTTCACGATACTGATAGCGCAATAAAAACCGCAATTGAAGCCGCAAAAGCCTTATTATAACAAATGGCTTGACAAACATATAAGTGTAATTTATAATGACCTTGTATCGTTATATCGATACAAGGTCAGAATATATTTATCATTCATTACTCAAAACCAAAAAGGTTAAATATGTGTAAAAACTCTCAAAAATTGAATAGACTTTGGTGGCGCGGGTTAGTTTAACTGCCCATTTTGTCGCACTATTCAATAACAATATAAACAAAATCGGCAGAAGTTAATTGTCGAGTAGTTTGTATTGGAGAAATAAAATGTCAGATAATATAAAAATCTTAATCAACAGTTTGCCGAAATATTTAAGACCTGCCGCTCGCTTTCTAAGACACCAAGAGAGCGCTTCAGGTCTGTCAACGACTCGTTATATTCAAGATGTTTCTACTTGTCTTTTACCCAAAGCTGTTTTTTCAAGAAGCATTGAAGATTTAACCGAAAATACTTTTCTTGAAACATCTGAAGAAGCTCTTATTTATCTTTCTCCGGCAATTTTAGGTGAACATATAGCAAGAAAAGGGTTTTCAAAAGGTTTGAATGCAAATCTAAAGAAAGAAGTAGCTGAAACAGGGGTGAATCTGCTAAAAAAAGCTGAAAAAGATATAGTTACAAAAGAAAGTAATAAAAAAGTTTTACCTGTAAAAGCTGCAATTGCACTTGCTGCTGCAGCAATTCCACTTACAGAATATTCTCTTAATTATATTAAAAATCTTATGACATTAAAAATTTTTAATAAAAGCGATTTTAAAAATATAGCATCATTGGAAAATAATCAAGAAGACAAAATCCAGCAAGAAAGAGTTAAAAATAGTGCTAAAAAACATATCAAAGGGGCTGCATTAATCTATTCTGGGCTTTTAGGACTGGCAGGACTTTTGGCAACAAGGGGTAAATCATCTAAAATTCTTCAAAAATTATCAGAATTTATAGTTGCTCCGGGAAATAAATTATTTCCTAAAAATGAAAAAGCTAAAAATTTTGTTAATAAGTACTTCAATATGGATTTTAACAAAAGTAAAAACGGTAAATTAGTGTTAAGTAAAGGGCAGTTAACTACTTGTGTGCTTGTTGGAGGATGCGGCTACTTTGGAGCATCTGCAGATAGAGGCAAAGAAAATTTCAAAGAAACCGCAACAAGATTTCCTTTGGTAGCGTTGTATGTAATTACAGGTAGTGAGCTTGTAGAAAAAGGGTTTAAAGGACTCTTAAAAAAATATGGCAAGTGTAAAGATGTTATGAATGATAAAAAAGAAGTTACACCTTTTGAAGAATTGGATAAACTTGCTCAAAAACTGGCTAAAGAAAGAGGTACAACAGTAGAGCAAGAATTCAAAAAATTAGTTAAACAAAAAGGCTTAATATTTGGTTTGCCATATTTATTTGCACTAGGTGTAATGGGCTTCTTTGTTTCAGGTATGACAATCAGGGCAACTAAAAAAAGATACGAGAGAGAACACCAAAAATAAGAAAAATTTGTTAGATTTTTATAATAATAGATTTTTAATTAAAAAATTTCTACCCAATGCGTTTATTATCAATTCTTATTTTTTATATTATTAGATTCCAAAAGAAGGAATAAATGCAGATTTAAATTTTTCTTTAAGCGGACTGTCCTGTTGTTCTCCGTTTGCTGCTTGATTGCTATCGTCTGTATTTTCGAGATTGCCGTTTTCCCATTCTTTAACCTGTGTTTGTAATTCCATATTTGCAGAAGTAAGAGCATTAATATCATAACTTCCTAAAGCTGATATATACGGACTTACAGATTTTTCATAAGAACCAACCAAGCCAATGACACCATCACCAATTTTGCCTAGTGCATTTGTTTGATTTGTAAGTGCAGAAATATCTGTTCCCATTTTACCAATACCGGACATAACTTTAGATAAATTAGCTATACCACCCTGTATTGCAGTTTGTCCGCCACTGATTCGTTGATTACCGTCTAATATAAGTTTTGCGCCTTGACCGCCCGATAATAGTGCAGAAAATCCATTTGAATTTATTGCTTCACCTGTTGCAACTTCAGTATTTCCTGTAGCAACATTTACACCGCCTTCAGTGGTAATTTTAGTAGCTTTTCCTGCTTCCGTTGTATCTTTTGCAATATATTTTTGAATTTCAGTTACACCATCTGCAATTTGAGTAGCAGATTCACTTATATTGTTTGTAATTTCATTTACATTTGTTTCAACTACTTTGTTCTGAGTTTCAATTTTTTCTTGAACAGCTAAAATGCTTTGCCCCAAAAGTTCAACGAAAGAATCAATCATTTCTGCTGCTGTTCCGATTGCCTCAAGAGCTTCTTCTCTTTTCTCGGGATCTTTTAGGTCTTTTTTCTTCTCTTCTATAATATCAAGTTGCTCAAGAATTTTTTCTTGCATTTCTCTGATATCTGCATCGTCATTTTGTAATGCTTCAATTTCTTTTATTGCATTTGAAATATTTTCACTATTAGCAAAAATATTTGATGCAAATTCATCTATTTTGGCATTAATTTCCAAATTCTTTTGTTCAGCTTCATTCTCATTTTTTTGGATTTTAGCTGAATTATCATTTACTTTTTTATTTGCTTCCGCTTGATGATTTTTAAAAGAACCAATGAAATCTAAAAGACCTTGTACAATATTTACCGATGCTTCAACTTGTTCTTCTTTGTTTTCACCTTCTGCAACTGTATAAATAGAATTAATAAATTTAGTACCTTGCTCAGTAAGTTTAGAATTAGAGCCACCAACTGATTGAAGTTGAGACATAGCTTGATTAAGCATATTTTGTAAATCTGAATTTCCAACTGTAGGTGCCATCTTACTTAAATCTTCCTATTAATACCATCTTATATATATAAAAAGTATTTAAAATATATCTAATTTCAAAGGGTTTATAAATTGTTACAAAAATTTACAAAAAATTAGTTTCTATATGATTTTAATCAGTTGTATTGCTAAAAAAAATAGATTAAAATAAATAAAAATGGGAGTAATAAATTGTTTACAAAAATTACTTATTTAGAAAACGGGGTATCATATGTAGAAGCTTCAGGAAAGTTGGATATATATAATGCACCAAATTATCTAGACAGCATAAAAGATTACTTGAATTCAAGAAGTGTAAAGGAGCTAATACTCGAGTTTTCAAAAATTAGTTATGTTGCAAGTATTGGACTAAGAGTCATACTGGAGTTATATAAAATTATGCGTGAGCGAGACTCTGTTTTAAAGTTGAGAAATGTAAATGATGAAGTTATGCAAGCTTTTCGTTTTGCTGGATTTGAAAAATTTTTAACTATAGAAAATGACAATTAATAAAATTGCAAATAAAATTGCAGAATTAGATTATGAATAGTTTTGTCGTGTTGAATGACAATTGTTCAACACGGTCTGTGATTATTTGATAACTTACTACTGAATGCTTGGAGCAAGCCCATAATGAGTATCAAATGCACCCGCATCACTGCAATCAAAATAAAAAAGACGACAACCAAAGTTATTGTCTTTTCTATATGGGCCGCAGTGGACTCGTCTTGGATTTGCTCCACGCTCGTGAAGTTTCGCCTTTGTGGTTATACCACAGTAGACTCAATTCACTCGCTATCCGGATTTGTTCGCTTCGCTCACTCCATCCGTCCGCAAATCCGCCGAACCACCATTTGAGTGTTTCTCGCAATACAACTGTAAACAAGATTAAATTAACTATGAGATGGAGATGTTAAAGAACAAAATCCGCAAAAGTAGCTCTGTTTATTTTACAATTTATATTATTTTCGAAAGTTTCATAAAATTTCTTGGCTAAGTCATCAGGAAAAGGATTAACTATTTCTATATTTAAAGGTTGTTTTCTTATCTCCTGAGCTTTGTGTATTAAATCCCAAGATTTTGTATCTGTAGTAGGGAAACTATATCCTATAATATATATTTTATCTGCTTTGCATAATTGACTCAGGGCAATCTTTATTTTTTACAGGTGGAATAATTAAGGGCATTGACGTCGTTTTATCAATTCCAGAAGAAATTTTTGTATAAAATTTTGTTCCAGAAAAACTCATATTCATACCATATGTTATTATTTTTTCATTTTCTTCTATGCCGTTTGGAAGTAAAGGTATATCAGGCGGATAGTAATAATATGAGAATGGGGCATAACCACTTTTATATCTATCTTTATATGTTTTATATTTATTAATTGAATCAATATAACAATACATAAAAGATTTGTCTTTTTCCTGTTTATAGTACACAAAGTCTCTATGTTTCTGCAGGTTTACAAAATTATAACCAAAATATGGTATGATCCAATTTGTAGAACCGTGCAATTTCAATAATTTAACTTTGGACTTATCTAAATCTAAAGTATCTTGCCATTCATTATTATAAAAGGCAGCAAATGTAATTCCGTAACCATCCTCTGGAGACCATAATTTGCTTTCCCACAAAACCCTATCTAACAAAGTATCCCAGTTGAAAGTTATAAAAACATCATCCTTATGGCTTTTTTCCAGTAATTTTGTATAGTATGGACATTTTTCACCATTTTGTATTTCATTTAATACTCCTTCAAACAAAAAAATCAGTTGGTTATATGCACCATCCAAATATAAAGCACTTTCTTTTTCATCATATGATATATTTTCTTTTGAAACCAAGCTATATAATTTTTCATTTATTTCAGTAAGAAATGCTTCAATATCCTCATTAAAATTCATGAAATCTATATAATCCATTTTTCTATATTCTTTCAAATAGGACAATACATGTGTGACAACTACATTTAAGTCCTCAGAGATTTTCAAACTATTATATGTTTTAAAAAAATCCTTAGCCAAAGGCATTCTTACACCAGTTTTAGATTTATTATAAGATTTAGATGCTCCCGCTCCTAATATATAAACATCCATAAAATGTCCTTTAATTTTGTATCCAAGAAAGCGGAACTAAAGGATTTTCTTTTGACCATTC
>CACYUI010000038.1 GCA_902777605.1 uncultured bacterium
AATATCTCTGAGAGTTTCAATAGTTTTGTAGTTATTCATCAGATAATCAATTTCATCAATAAAAATCACCTGCGGGTTTTGTTTCAGCTTTTTAACCACAATATTAAAGTTATCCGAAGTCAAAAATCTCGGTATCTCGTCAAGCTCTTTTACTATCTCTTCCAATAGCCACCTGCCTGTCATAAGGTTTGATGCTCTTAAATAAACTCCGTCATATTTACACGCAAGCCACAAAGCTGTTTGTGATTTCCCAAGTCCGGGCTCGCCATAAACCAATCCCATTTTCGGAATATTCTTTGGTTTATTAATCAGATTTTCAACAAGTCCTATAAAGTTTTTCACATTCTGCGTTTTAACAAATATTTTCTTCATATAACAATTGATACTCCTTTGTATTTTTGAATTCTGTTATCCAAGAATTATTCGGATCATTTGCAACTAAATACTCATATTTTTCTGAATTATTTTTGAACAGTGTTTGAACCCTTTTTGAATCCGATTTGAACGGGTGTAAATCATTTTGTGTTTCTAACTCTGTATCAAGTAACTTTATATCTTTCGTTTCTAAATATTTCTTAACAGATTCTACCGTTTTCTTTTTTAACTGACGCTGACGGACAATTTTCTGCTTGTAATCCTCATAGTCTTTTACATCCCCTAATAACTTTGCCATCGGATGAGTTTCCGTTACACGTTCTGCGGTGCATAAATACTCGCCTTTAGGTGTGTAAACCTTAATACTTGTAAGATCAAAAAGGTTATATTTAATTAAAACTTTGCTTTTAAATCCGTTCAATCTTTCATCAAAATAGTCACAGTTCAGGAACCTAATGCCATTTCTTTGAATGGTTTTTACTTCTGTTGCTAACATTAAATCATCAAGAGTGTTTATATCAGTATTCTGACTTTTTCTTTCGGATAAAACTTCAGCGATTGTTTTATTCGGAGCATTCGGGCAGGGTTGAGAATTTTTAAAACTCAACCACATATCAATCATTTTTATTGTTTCTTCAATAGTTGGAACGTATTCGTTATGAAGGCTTTTGTGGAATTTTTCGTTCCGCATCATATAGGCGGGTTTATTCTGTATGCTACTTCCAATATAGCTTGGTAACAATTTTTCAAAACCGTCCTGAAATTCTTTGAAAAATCGCTCAATTACTTTTGCTCTTGCATTATATGGTCTTGCAAAAACTGTTTCAATTCCTAACTTTGAATACAAACCCTGAAACCCAAGTTCGGTAAATCCTTTATCATCCGTAAAATACTTCGCTCTGAATGCTCTACCATTATCTTGATAAACAACTTTCGGTATCATATCAAGATTGATTATGGAGTTTCTGAGAGCTGATGCTATACACTGCGTATTTTCTTCAAGCATAATTTCATAACCTACGAGTGTAGATGATTTCTAATCCAAAAATCCGACTAATGTTGCTCTGCATGGTTTACCTGTAAACGGGTTTATCACTTGAAACGCTAATTTATGTCCATCGGCTACAAGAATATCCCCAACCTCAAGCAAACTTGCATCGCGTTTTATGTACGGTTCGACTTTATCTGAAAGTGCTTTTTCTCCGTCACGAGCAAGTATCCATTTATCATAATTATTATCTTTAAACCATTTTGCATAACGCCTAAATGTAATATCTGCCGGAATAAAACTTTGTCCTTGTTCTTTTAGTTTGTATTTTGTTAATGCGATTGCTTTTCCGATTGAAAATCTATTCGGATGCAAAAGCAACCCCATAAATATTTTAATTTCATTGTCATTAAGTACAGTTCTATAATCATTGACACTACTATACTTATATTGTGGCAGAAGTTTTGTATAATCTTCTGTGCTGTTTAGCATTGCATACCAACGGTGCAAACTACCACGGGATATTTTGCCTAAAATCTTAAACAAGTGCGAGTTTGAAGTATTATGCAATTTTACAAAATCATAATCAGCTTGAAGTTTATTTTGAGATTTCTTTCTAAACTCAAGCCATTGATGAACAATGTCTAATCTTGCTAGAGCTATTTGTTTACATTTTTCGGGAGTAAATTCCGCCATGTGAGTTTTTCCTTTGCTCTCACATTAATCACTCTGTTTCGCAGAAATATCAAGCCCCAAATCTCAATCTCAGAGATATTTCGACACATATCAAAATGCTAGATAAATTATTTTTGCACTTTTTTGCACAATTTTGCACAGGGTAAATATTCAAATATATTGGCATTTTCAGGTATAAATATTTCTAAAAACTCAAAATCTTGGTGCAAAATAGTGCAAAAATCAGGACAAAAGTGCGAGAATAGTCCCGCAAATCTCTACACTATAAATCTGCCTTAAACTCCAAACAACTCGGCATTATAGCCAATAAAAACGCATCCAAACTGTCCTGAAAGGTTATATCCTGTTAAAAGGTATCTTTTTTGCCTACTTTTTTCTTTTCAGTAAAGAAAAAAGTATGGTGGAGATGGCGGGAGTCGAACCCGCGTCCGATGCGGATAAAAACTGACATCTACGAGTGTAGTAACTTATTGTCTCGACTTTCGTAAGGAAAATTACAAAACCTAATCGAAGTCAAAGACTTTTTAACGGAAGTCTAACCTCCAATGGTAAAACTTGATACGCATACCATCATTTGCGTACTGCGTCTTGCATACGGTCATTCGATTCTTAACGGCAAGCTGGTTAAGGCGAATGGGCTAAACTGCGTTAATTAAGCAGCGAGCTTTCTAGATGCTCTAAAATCAGCCATAGAAACAACATTATTGTCGTTTAATTTGTTTTGCCCGTTGATAACCGAGAACAGCTCTCGGACTCGCAATCCGGATTTACCAATCACAACGTCAAAGCCGTGGCATCCCCATGGAATTTGTGTTGTAGTGGAGACGGCTCCGCTCGGAAACCTGCTCGTCTTGTCTTTCAACAAGACGACTCTGTTTCCTCGACTCCACCTCAGAAACTTCGTTTCTTCGGCTTGCCCATAGCACTCGCCGTGCGGGCGTCAAAGCCGTGGCATCCCCATAAAATTTATTGCAGGGTGCAAATTTTTGCACCGATGTTCAATGTGCGTATATACAGTATAAATTACATTTACCCAATTTTCAAGCCTTAAAGCATTGATTTAATCTTCTTCAAATCCTTTAGCATCAAATCTCTCGGACTGCCTTCTTCAAGAGAATGATACCTTAGAAGGTAAGATGGGTGGAAAATCGGCATACATTTTCTTGTTTTGCCCCCAATTTCCAGCTCCAAAACTTCCCCTCTGATTTTTGATATAGGAGTTTTTTTAGGATAAAAAGACTTAAGCGCTGTTGCACCGCAAAAGATTAAAACATTCGGATTAACTATCTCTATCTGTTTTAAAAGAAATTCCGAACACAAAGCTTTTTCTTCATCTGTCGGAACTCTATTTTGCGGTGGTCGGCATTTGACGGTGTTTATTATGTATAAATCCTCTGCCCTTGAAATTCCTGCTTTTTCAAGAAATTCGTTTAAAAGCTTTCCTGCTCTCCCCACAAAAGGAGTTCCCGTTTTGTCCTCGTTTTCTCCGGGGGCTTCGCCTATTAGAATTGCTTTTGCACTTTCAGGCTCTCCGTCAGAAAAAACAATATTGTTCCTAGTTTTCCCAAGTTCACACTTGTAGCAATTATTGCATTTATCCTTTAATTCTTCCAATTGTTCTTTTTTCATATCTCACCTATCACTTGAAATATAGTATAATATAAGTTAAAATAAAAATACAGGCAAGGGCAGCGTCAATGCCCGTACCTGCGCCCTAAATTAATATAGGACTTTGGTGATTAGAACTAGTGCTATTAATAGTGCTAGTTCTTTTTCGCTGATTTGTATCAACATAGCCACCTCCTTTCTTTTACAAAATTCAGCGAATGTTAATATAAATCTTCTGCCTGTATCCTTAATGTACTTAATCAATTATACAAATTTTTGTGTAATTAATCAATAGATTTTCCTTTTACAAGTCCTTCTTTACCCCTTTGTAACGATTTCTTTACATTTAATCAATTCTCATGTTTCACCTGTTTTATATGGGTATCAAAACTGTAGAACAAAAAAGAAAGGTTAGTGTATGAACATTTCCCCAAATTACAATGTGAATTATTTCAGATTTAACAACAAAATTAATAACAACGAAGGTCAAACAGAACCTCAAGAACTCAAAACTCCTGCTTTTAAAATGAATAAGCAACAGGCTGCGATGACAGGTGCTACAGCACTTGCAGCTGCAGTAACGGGCGGTTTACAAGCAGTAAAAAATATGAACGCAAAAGAAGAAATTCCTACAAGAGAAGAATTTGAGAAAATGCTTGAATCAAATTGCGATAGAAAAGATTGGCTAGGAGCTTATGATAAAGATGCAAAAACCACACTTGCATTTTATAATATTGAAGACATAGACGGCAATCGTTTTGCAGACAAAGACTATTTTTCTAAATATGATTTAAATGAAAGATATTCTAAACATCCTGAGCTTGTAAAGCAGGTAGTTAATACAGAAGATGCAAACGGAATAAGAATTTTTTCATTTCAAGCCGCTAAAAACATAGTTAATGCGACAGCGGATTATCCAAATGGTTTAGCAAAAATGTTAAGTATGAAAGATGATTTTGGCGGACTTAGATTTAAAGATTTGGATGATTATATGGCTGCAGAAGTTTTTGAAAAATATCCTGAGGAAGCTGAAAAATACGCAATGGCAAAGGATGATATGGGAAATTACAGATTTAGCGGATATGACATTAATAAAATTACTGCCGCAAAAATGGGCGAAGATTTTATAGAAAAAGATCCTGAAAATATAGATACAGGTTATATCGGCAGGATTGATGATATCAATGCAATTATTGAAGCAAAAAAAGATGGTGATATTAAAGCGGAAGATATAGATACTGTTTTAAACTTAAAGAGAAAAGACGGCAGTTTTGTATTTGATACATTACCTGATTACAAAACAATAATAGATTATTTAGACGAACCTGAGCTATTTTCTCAAATAGCTGATACTAAAACTCCAAACAGACAAAAATATGTAGAAAAGGATAATATCAGAAGCTTGATGAGAAGCTTCAGATCATATCCCGAAGAAACAAAGCGCTTATTACAAATGCCGTCAACAAGTCCGTATGATTCAAGGTTTACAGCAAATGATATTATAGCATCACGCTTGGATGCGCCAAAAGTGTACAAAAATGCGCCAAAAACATTCAATGCTTTAGCGTCTTTGCGAAAGGGCGACTATTTAAATGACGGTTACAGATTCTCTCTATATGATATTGATAAAATCATTATGAATGTAGCAATGAGCAAAGATGGCAATATTAATGAATTAAGCAAAGAAGATATAAAAGCCGTATGTGATTTGGCAAAAACAGAAGTCCGCAATGAGCGTGGCAGATGGCATTATCTTGAAACCGATGACATTTGCAAATTATTGGATATTTATAAAAAATATCCTAAAGAAGTTAAGGCAATCGTAACAGAATACGCAAAATTGGACAAATATGAAGACTATGAAGTTGTCATACCTGATGAAATGGATATAGAAATATTTAAAAATAATCCTGAATCAATGGAACGAGCTTATGTAAAACGCAAATAAACAAAAATACCGCCTTTTGGGGCGGTATTTTTGTTTATATCCTTTCAAAATCTTCAACACCGTGTTTGCACCAAGGGCAAATGAAGTCTGAGGGAAGTTCTTCACCTTCGTATACATAACCGCAAATCTTGCATCTCCAACCTTTTTTCTCTGTTTTTTCCTGTGGTTTCGGTTTGATATTCTTTTGATAATAATCATAAGTTGCGGTTGGAACATCAGAAAGCGTTTCTGCGGCAACAAGCTGGGCTATAAACATTGTATGTGAGCCCAAATCAATTTCTTGCTTTACATAAGCCGACATAAAAGCATTTGTATCGCGAGTAATATACAAAAGTCCGTTCGGAGAGCGTTTTACATCCGAAAAATTCGCAAATTTGTTTACTTCTTTGCCTGATTGGAATCCAAAATGCTTAAATATATCAAATTTCGTATTTTCAGACAAAACTGAAATATTAAACTTTTTCGTTTTTTGTATCATTTCGTTTGTATAATTCAGCTTGTTAACTGCAATTGCAACCTGACAAGGGTCAGAAGTTACCTGCATTACAGTATTAATAATACATCCGTTATCCTGCACTTTAAAAGAACCGTTCTTTACTTCATCCTCATTTACCCCTGCAGTCAAAACATATAAACCATACCCTATTTTAAACAATGCTTTTGTATCCATAATAAACACTCCTTACTTAATTTAAATTAACATTAATTTGTTAAAAAGTAAATAATTGTTGACACAGAAGTGTATTTATAATAAACTCGGTCATGCCGAAGTATAGTGCTCGTGGTATGCCTTGCTCGGCAAGAGTATTACATAAGGGGCGTAAATAGTCTGGTAGTATTAATTTGAACCAAATATATTTACCCCAAAGGAGACAAAAATGCCAAAATTAAAAACACACCGTGCGGCAGCTAAAAGATACAAAGTTACCGGCACTGGTAAAATCACAAGAAGACATGCAGGTATCGGTCACCTTCTTCAACACAAATCTGAAGGAAGAAAACGCAAAATCTTTGGTGATATTGCGGTTTCTGAAACTCATGTAGATTTAGTTTCAAAAGAGTTACCTTACAAGAAGTATGCAAGATAGGAGTGTTGAAAGATGAGAATTAGACGT
>CACYUI010000039.1 GCA_902777605.1 uncultured bacterium
TGCCATTTCAATCCAACTGTCATCAGATATTAATTCGCCTGTCGGATTTCTTTTTACAATAGTGGTTTCTAATTTGCCGTTAGGGTATAGGTCTTGATAGTATTTAATTTGTCCGTTATCTTGCGTGAATGTTCTGCGTAATACCCTTTCAAGATGTGAATAATTTTTGCCCTCATAAGGTACTTCTATATGCACCTTTCGTATTTTGTAATCGGTCAGTTTTTCGGGGTTAATTTCACCGCTTGTAATCATATTGTTTAGTTTTGAGCCGACAACACCCCAAACTCCGTCTTTGGGTACTCTGCGTTTTGGGAAGATTTTTTCAGATAAATATTTTAATGCCGCTTTACTGCTTTCTATACAACCTTTAGAATGTTCTGCATCCATTAAAGCCGTATAATAACTAATGCTACGCCCGAATGATACATTGTTGTTTGTCATTGGTTTTGATTTGTAATTTGAAATAGTGTTGTTGTTTTGGCACATTGAATTAATGCACCCATTTTTTTGCATTTGATTTTGGCATATAGGCATAATACCCATATATTTACCCCTGATTAGCATAATAATGCTCCTTTCATAAATGTACTGATAGTAATAACAAAAACTCAAATTGTGTTGGTCGGCAACTTCGCCAATCAACACTAAATAAATCGTCTAAATCGTTTTGAGTAATATCTGTCCATTTATGTCCTTTGTTTTTCTTGATTTTATAATAACACGAGAAAAAATCTGTAAAATAAAATTTATTAGTGGTTTTTGTAAAATTACTTCAACATCAAATCATGTAATTGATTAAAAATTTTAAACTTTAACTATCCTTTTTTAATCATACTATCCGTAAGAAATAATCAAACTATGCGTTCTTTTACATTTTGGGACAAAAATTTTAACTAAAGGGACGAAGTTATTGTCAAGCAATGCTTGACTTGCAATTTTTGGGATTCCGAATAGCTTACAGCATGTAATTTTTTGCACCATAATAATTTTCAAATGCTCTGTTCAAAATCCGCAAGCCGACTATTTTTCTGTAATTGCATTTCTTAGTCGGTTTTCAAAAAATGATGATAAAATCTTACCCAGCTTATTTCGTTTACAAAGAATTGGTGCTAATTTATCTACTATTGCAAAAATTATCAATGCCTTCTTATTATAATGTTCACCTGCAAACATATTATTTGGCTTGTCATAATTTATATTTTGTTGGGGCACAGTTGGCTTCTTATATAATTTTATACTTTTTCTTTCTTTTATGGGCAATGCATTTAACTTATGAATAACGGGCATTATGTATTTTCTCCTCAACCAAAATGTATAATTATTGTATTTAATACACTTATATTGTACTATGAGAAAATTTTTAGTCAATTAGTTTACAATACTACATAATGTTGATATTTTGCAGATTAAAATCTTTATTTTTGCTATTATTAGAGTGTTGGAGGTATTATGATTGATTGTTTATCAAATCCTGCGTGGATAGAACCGCAAATTGATTTTTTACTGTTTCTACAGAACATTAGATTAAACTGTTCAGATATTATTGACAAATTTTTCTTATCTATAACCGTTTTTGGAGAGTTTTGGCTTCCAACAATTATTTGTGCAATAACATATTGGTGCATAGATTTTAAAGCAGGTGTATACCTACTATCACTTGAGAGTTTTAATGCACTGTTAACACATTTCTTCAAAATGCTTGCCTGTGTCTACAGACCTTGGGTTTTGGATAACAGAATTAATCCATCAGCACTTGCAGTACCATTTGCAAAAGGATACTCTTTTCCGAGCGGACATTCAGCTATGAGTTCTTCTGTTCTTGGAGGAGTTGCATTTCTTGTTAGAAAAAACAAACTTTTGTGTAGTTTAATAATAGGATTAATTTTGCTTATCGGTTTTTCAAGAATGTGGCTAGGAGTCCACACACCACAGGATGTTGTATGCGGACTGATGACAGGATTTATTTTAATATTTGTAGTAAATAGAATTATTAGTTGGGCAGAAAATAACAAAAATCGATATTTATATCTGCTTGGAATCGTTGACATTATAGTTATTTTAGCCATTATGTACATGTATTTTATTAACACTTACAGAATGGATTTTGTTGACGGAGCAATTCTTGTAAATCCTCAAAAATTAAAATATGTAACACTTGTTGTATACGGTTTTGCACTAGGACTTATTAACGGATGTTTTATTTGCAGAAAATATTTCCCTTTTAATCCAAAAGATGCAACTATAAAACAACGAATCCTAAGAGGTTTTATCGGAACAGTATGCACTATTTTCTTACTAAAATTTATCCTTGAATACACAATCATGAATGTTATACCGCTTCGGTATGCAACATCTATGACATTCTTTGCCGGAATTTTTGTAACACTAATTTATCCAATTATTTTTATAAAATTTCAAAAGCACTTTAATTAACATCCTGCGGAGATGTTAAAAAGCCTTGCTTGAAAGGGACATTTTTATCGATAAAACCTGTTCTTACGATATTTCTGCCAAATTTTTGTTCTAAAATATCCAAACTTTTTCCGAGCTTTTCATTCTTTTCCTTGTTAGGATTTTGTTCAAAAAGTGTTAATTGGGTTTCGGAGTTTTTATTAAAATCTTCAAATACAATTCCAATACTTCTGTATAGTATTTGAGGATTGTACATTTTATCAAGAATTTCAAATGCAATTTTAGAAATATCAAATTCAAAATCAAGAGGTGACTCAAGATTTATTTTTTCGTAATAAGTTTTAAAATCCTTTGTTTTAAGAATTACACCTATTGTATTACACTTGCAATCTATTTTTCGCAGTCGCTTACAGCAGCTATGTATGTGAATTGAAAGTTCGTTTCTTAAAAAATTCAAATCAGAAGAAAACTCAAGAAAAGATTTTGTATCGCTGATGGATTTTGGAAGTTCAATTTCATTTGTAATAGGAGAGACCATAATTCCTAAAAGTTCAGATTTTGTGGTAAGTCCATTTTTTCCGAATCGTTTTTGAACCCAAGCATCATCCCTTTGTATAAAATCATATGCTGTTTTTATACCGTACCCTCTAAGCTTTACTCCAAGTCTTCTGCCAATACCCCAGACTTCATCAATTTCCGTGCGTTTTAAAAGTTCTATTCGTGTAAGGTGTCCGGCAAAAGCAATCCTGTTGTTAGTATTTTTGGCTTTGTCAGAAGCCAGCTTTGCCAAAGTTTTACTTGTGCTTACTCCTATTGTTACAGGAATATCAACTTCATTTGCAATTTTTTCTTGAATTTCAAGAGCAAGTTTAAAAAAATTCTTTTTATAAAGTCTTGTTAAACCTGTGAAATCAACAAAAGCCTCGTCTATTGAATATACTTGTACATTAGGGCTATAAGATTTTAAAATATCCATAACAGAGTGAGAAATTATAGTGTAAGCATAATGATTTGCGGGGATATATAGACACTCGGGGAATTTTTCGACCGCCTGAAAAAGAGGTATTCCCATAGGAACACCGAGAGCTTTTGCTTCGCGAGAGCGAGCAATAACACATCCCCTTTCTCCAGAAACTACGCTAACGGGAAGTCCTTTTAATTCGGGATTGAGCTTACGCTCACATGACACAAAAAAACTGTCACAATCAATGAGGGCAATATAGTTTTTCCCGTTTGACGAAAGGTGATATGTTTTATCAGAACTCATAATTTACCTTCTTTTCTCGCCAGTCATAGACTTTTTTCTGCGGAAGAATTTCCATATAAAGTCCGCGTTTATACCGCTTTACATACCACTTATGAAACCTGAGAGCCCGAGAAATATCTGTGGTAGAAAATTTATCAATTCTCTTTCCGCCTGAGATTTCCACCATTCTATATAGAGCTTCAATTTGTTCACCTGTTCTTACATCTAACATAATAACAGTTTAGCATATTTTAGTCTGATTGGAATATAATATACTTATGTTAAAAACCTTCTCTAAATTTATTATTGGAACACTAATAATGCTTGTATTTTATTATGCAAGTGCTTTTATATTAAAGCTTTTGCATATAGTATTCCCGCCTGCTATACTCGGGCTTTTACTTTTTGCAATAGCGCTGATTTACGGAGTAATTAAAGAAGAATGGGTTAACACTGCATCAGAATGGTACATCAAAAACCTTGCAATGTTTCTTGTACCGTTTTGGGGCGGACTTTTGGTTTATCAAGACTTATTGAAAAAAAACTGGATTGCAATTTTGCTTGTAATTTTTGTTACAACAACTTTGACAATTGTTTGTACAGGACTTTTTGTGGAGTGGGGAATGAAATTTTTAAGGTTGCACCATATGAGGAGGAAACATGATTAATCCTCTGGGTTTTGTTTTGACTGTCGGTTTATTCAAATGTGCGCAGCTTTGTAAAAATATACCATTCTTAGGCAAGCTCCCTCCAATTGTTATTGCGGGAACACTAATTCTTGTTATTATGAAGGTCTTTAATATCAGCTTTGAAACATATAATGAAAGTGCATCTTATATTACATTAATGCTTATTCCCGCAACAGTTGCTCTGGGATATCCGCTCTTCAAACATTACAAACTTTTATTACACAATAAAAGGATTATATATACAGGTTTTGCAGTAGCTTCTTTAGTAGCAGTTTCTACAACATATATAACTGCAAAACTCTGCCATACTAATTTGGGAATTATTATATCAATGCTCCCTAAATCAGTAACTGCACCAATTGCAGTAGAAATATCAAAAAATATGGGCGGAGTGCCCGAACTGACAGCTTGTATTGTTGTTCTGACAGGTGTATTTGGGGCAATGCTGGGACACAAAATTTTATCTTTAATTCATGTAAAAAGTGATGTCGCAATCGGACTTACAATCGGAGCCGCAAGTCATGTAATCGGTACATCCCGCTGTGCGGAAAAAGGAAGAGAGTATCAAGTAGTTATGGCATCCGTATCTATAGTTATTGTTGGTATAATAACTTCTGTGTTAGCGCCCTTATTAGTGCATTTTGTCAGTTAAAACTAAAAAGCTTAAAAGGAAGGGCGGATTTGCAAATGCAAATCCGCCCTCTATACTTATTAAAACTATTTTATTGAGCCAAAATGTAGTTTAATAGAGTTCTGACGCCTGCACCGGTAGAACCTGCAATAAATTCTTTTTGCGGTTTATCTAGAAATGCTGTTCCTGCAACATCAATGTGCGCCCATTTTACATCTTTGACAAATTTTTGTAAGAACACACCTGCTGCAGAAGCGCCACCCCAACGAGAACCGGTATTTTTCATATCAGCAATTTCTGATTTTAAGCTATCAAAATACTCATCCCAAAGTGGAAGCTGCCAGAATTTTTCACCGTTCTTTTTCCCTGTTTCTATAAGATTATCAACTAACTCTTGATTATTTCCTAAAATACCTGATGCGTGAGTTCCGAGAGCAACCATGCAAGCGCCTGTAAGAGTTGCAATATCTATAACCTCATCTACACCAAGCTCACAAGCGTAACAGAGTGCATCAGCTAATGTTAAACGACCTTCTGCATCAGTGTTATCAACTTCAATTGTTTTTCCGTTCTTTGCTGTAAGAATATCTCCTGGCTTGTATGCACTGCATCCCGGCATGTTTTCGCAAGCTGCGATTATACCGTGGACTTCTACTTGCGGGTTAAATTCTTTTATAATGCTCATAATACCAAGAACACATGCAGCGCCTGACATATCGTCTTTCATAGTAAGCATTGATGAAGCAGGCTTAATATCAAGACCGCCTGAGTCAAAGCAGATGCCTTTACCGATTATTGCTATGCGTTTTTTAGGGTTAGGACAAGTGTATTTCATGTGTATGAATTTAGGTTCTTCACTACTGCCTCTTCCAACTGCTAAGAAAGCACCCATTCCCATTTTTTCGCATTCTTCTCTGTCGTAAATTTTTGTCTCTAAACCAAAATCTTGAGCAATATTTGCAAGCTCAGTTGGAGTAGCAAATTGTGCAGGTTCATTTGCAAGATTGCGAGTGAAGTTCATAGCTGCTGCAATTTTTTCTGCTTTTCTTACACCTTCTTCAGAAGCTTTAACAAAAACTTCTTTAACATGTTTGTCTTTTTTCTCTGATTTATATTTATCAAATTTGTAATCAGCTATATATACACCCATAGTAAATTGTTCGGAATAATCAAAATCAATTCCGTCCAGTGCAAATGCAACTTTTTTAGCTTCCATTTGAGCACATTTTTTTATAGCTTTAGCAATTGCTTCTCTAAGTTTATTAGGACAAAATTCTTCTTTTTTACCAAATCCTATTATTAAAATTTTTCTAAAAGGCTCTTTTCCGTATGTAGGTAAAAGATATGTTTCTCCAAATTTACCCTTAAAATTATCTTGTTCTACTGCGTATTCGTTAGCTAAATCGCTTGAAGTTCTTTCGCCTTCAAAAAGGTTGACTACAAGAATATCAGATTCAATAGATTTAACATTTTCTACAACCTTGATTTCCATATTTATAAAACTCCTTTCTTATCTTATTTACTGTATTGTACCTAATTTGAAGATAAAATTAAATACACTAATCAGATTATAAAACAAAGTATTTGACAATAAAAAATGTTTGTTTTAATATTGATTTTGCCGAAAGATTATAGGCATTTAGCTCAGGGGTAAATGAGATTTAGCTTTGAGTGAGTCTAACAGAAGGGCGTTTAGCTCAGTTGGTAGAGCGTCTCCCTTACAAGGAGAGGGTCAGAAGTTCGAGTCTTCTAACGCCCACCATAAAAAGAGGATAGGATTTTTCCTAGCCTCTTTTTATTATGCAGTTGTTGAGGACAGCGAACTCCTGACCTGATAATGTTCGAGTGGTTTGCGAGCAGAGGCTGGAGAGCTTTTGCCAAGTGATGAAATCATGCAGGCAAAACTCGGAATTGCCGTTCAACGCGAGCAAACCAAAACAGTCTTCTAACGCCCACCATAAAAAGGGAATGACTTTTGTTACTTCCTTTTTTATTTGTGTTCTGTATCAGGGATTTTGACAGAAAGTAACGCGGGTTTGACATACAAGTCGGAAGTTCGATTAGTCACTATTTATTATCCCAAATTCGATCATATTTTAAAATTATGTAATTTATCATTGCAATTATAGTCAT
>CACYUI010000040.1 GCA_902777605.1 uncultured bacterium
GAGTTAGAGAGAGGGTTAATAGATTCTACACAATAAACAATGTGCTTCAACAAAAAAAAGCAGGCATAAAAGCCTACTAAAAGAACTATTTTATATAAATTTCTCGGTTGTTTTTTCTTTTCAATGCAGCCTAACATCTGTTTAGGAATTGTTTTGCCAATCTTCCTGTTTTTTATAATCAGTTGACAAGTCGTCTTTAATCAGATTAATTGCACTTATTTCAGGAACAGCTAAAAGTTGATTTATGAATGTTAAAATATCTACTTGAAAGATATTTAACAAAAAAACTAAATCTACTACTTTTGCAGAAGGGAATTTACCTTTTTCAAACGTATATTTCACACCATTGTATTCAACTTCATCATCTACATTACAAACTCCGAAGTTATGCATGCAGTTTCTTATTAAATTCAATAATTTAAAAATATCTTCGTATTTTTTATCGAAATTATAATCGGAGATGAATTTTTTATATATTACCGAAAAACTGATAAATTTTTTGCTTCCGTTATCGTACCCGAGTTCTCTGTATAAAATTCTCAGAAAACTTTCTACGCTATTAAAAAGATTTGTAAAGCATCCAAATGTGCAGAATTGAGAATGGATATTGCTAAAACTATTCCAATTTTGTACTAAAGCTCCCAAACCTGTGTGTGTAAGAAGTTCTAAAACAAAGTTATTTGGAGTAGTAATAAGTCCGTTAGATAGAACTCTGTTTAATTGATAAGAAAATAGAGTATCAATTATCTTAGTAAAAAACATAACTCTTGCATCGTCATTAATGAATTGTTTCATATAAGGAGTTCTTGCTTGTTCATAAGTTGTAATTGTTTGTTCTACTGGCCCAAACTCCGGTGCTGTACGCACATGATTAGCTAACAAAAATGCCTCTGTCATATTTTTCTCCTTTCTTTTCTTGGTGCGCCGAACACACCCTACAATGCTATTTATAGTTCATTTAAATTTTTTGAGCTACAATAACAAAACATTCTGCTAAATGATGGTTTTCAAGGGTTGTTTTAACAAAACCTCTGTGTTGATTTTTATTTTCCATACGATTTTCGGTTCCTGAATTTTGATTATATATTCTCAAAATCTTAAACTCATGCCCAATACTTTCTGTTAAAGATTCATATGTGTATGTTCGAACGTGAAATGGATTCTGTGTATTGCTGGACCAATCATTTGGTGTTGAAAGGATATATAAACCCCCATTTTTCAAAACTCGCTTAACTTCTGATAATTGTTTTGATTCGTTTTCAATATGTTCAATTGTTTCAAAAGAAGTAAAAACATCAAATTTTTCATTTTCAAAAGGTAACTGTAAAATAGAGCCCGTACTAAAGTGCACATTATCAGAACTATATGTTTGTTTAGCATAAGCACAAGCTTCTGCATTCACTTCTATACCATAAACTTCCTTAGCCCGCCCTAAATGAAACATTAAATCTGCACCATATCCTGTGCCAGACGCACAATCTAACACAATTTTATCCTCTGTGTACTCACATGCAAACCGATATCTATCTAGATGAAATAAACAGCGTGATTTATCAAATAAATCTTCCCTATTAGCATCCATTCTTTCCATCTTATTTTTAATTAAGAATGAATCTACATTATTTTCTATGCACCGTTGAGCCTCATATACTGGTAGTCTAGTTAAAATTTTTAATATATGATTATTTTCTTTTAATAATTGTTTATATTTTTTTGTAAAAAACATTTATTACTTCTCCTTTGTTTGGTATACGTCCTTAAATACCCCTTTTAACCCGACAGGATTAATGGAAACTATTTCTACATCCGAATAAAATTCTTTTGCAAAATCTCGTAAGTTTTTCCATCGATTTACCATTTCTGTTGCCGGTACACAAAAAGTATTTTTTTCATTTGAGTTAAAATATCCCCCTAAAGAGCAATCACAACCAACTATATAAACTCGTTTTGGATGACACCACAAAATAAATTGCATTGCCGAAAAGACTATTGAATTAAAATCACCCAAGGGTTCTTGATTGATTTGGTGTGTAAATTTAAAATTAGGTTCGCGAAATGAATCCGTATAATATCGTTCAGCGCCTGCTCTTTTCGCACATTCAACAGGGATATGAGCAACTCCAACAATATCACCATAAAACAATTTTGTTTTATTTTTTTCTTTATATTTTTCAACTTCTCCTAAAACAATTTCACCTATTGTATAATCTTGTATAAATAAATAATCTAAGATTATCTTATCGTATGTGTATGCCCTATTTACTCCTACATATAAAACATCCTTTAAAGGTATAAAGTTTTGTAAGGAAGGCCCTGTTGCTATTAATACTACATCTTTGTTTAATAATGAATTTTTGTATTTTGGAAATACCTCTGTATGTAGAGCTTGTATTTCCTGTTTTTTGAATTCTTGTGGGTTCTGTACATTCTTGCGTTTTTTTGACCTGATTTTTAAACCCCAAAAATATACTTTTTTATAATTTGGTGTATATTTTACTTTTATAATTGGGATACCTAAAATTTTTATCGTCGTTTTTTTGTCTTCAATTATTTTATTAAAAATAAATTTATGCCACATTATTTGTTGTTTGTTGTATTTTATATGAATTGACCGACAAGGGGATAATTTATAGTATTTTTTCCATAAATCATACCCAACAGCAGATTTATCATTCCAAGGTTTTATACGATTTGTCAAATGAAAAATAAGAGCTTGTTTATTTAGGTCTTGTATATCTTTATAATTAGTGTCACATTCTTGATTTACATAATTAATATCGATATTGCTTTCTAATAAATTAGACAGCATAAAATTAAATTTAGGATCGATCCATTTTACATTTGTTTGAAAAACTAAATTTTGGACATCTTGATCTGTACAAGGTAGATAGGGGTGTGTACTATATGTTTTCCATAACAATTGTGAAACTTTTTCAGCTCGAATTTTTTTTGCATTATACAATATTACACCTGCATTAAAATATTTTTTTACTCCTATTTTTTTATTTAAAAGTTGTTGTTCTCCTGATAAATCACGAACAACTGCACAAAATTCATCTTGCAGTACAATATTGTATAAAGGTGTCAAATCATTTTTGACAATAGTATCTCCGTCAATATACAGTATTTTGTCGTATTGCGGTATTTGATCACATATATCAAATTTTAAGCAAGTTGTTAAAGATACGTGTTTTGCTTGTGATTCGTGATATATAAAATCATGTCTAATAGCGTTTATAATATTAATTTTTGTATCTTTTAATTCACATGCCTTAAGCTTATGTTTAAGCTCTTGTCCAACTTGATTACAAATAACATATATGTCATATTTTGTTTCTGGCTGTTTATTTTGAATTAAAGATGTTATTGCCACACATGTTGGTAAGACATAATTTTCGTCTGTGCAAAAACAAATGGGAATTTCTTTCATTTTATTATTTCCTTTATCTTTCTTTCATAATCTAAAGGATTAAATCTTGACCATGTAATCCCTTTTTTCTTTATGCAAGCAGGTGAACCAGCAATTAAGCAATTTTCATTAATAAATGACTTGGTAACAACTGAAGCAATACCAACAATACAGTTGTTCGGTATTTGAGCTCCTTTCGTCAAAGTCGTTCTCTCACCAATCCAGCAGTGATCACCTATTACAATAGGATGTTTTGGTTTATTAAGTACTTCACCAGATTTAAAATCTAAAACGCTGTGTCCATCCCCCCAAATACGAATACTGTTAGAAAACATACAATCTCTACCTATTTCTAATTTATTACCGATTAAAGTTATTGATACATCACATGAGGTTGTTTCTTCGCCAATTTCTACACTATTATCAGAACTATAGCAACTGACGTTCCAAGTGCCTAAGATATTTTTGTGGAAAACAACGCAGTTATTATTACTATTCATCCAAGAAATATGGGCAGACATTTTTGGATGACACGGTAATTCAACTTTTATAATATTATTAACCCCTGAACCCGTAACAAAAATTCTGGGAAACTCTCCAATACGTGCCATGCGTTCTTTTCCATCTTCAATTACAATTAACTTTTCACAACCTTTTGCAAAATGCTTTAACCGATGTCGTGTGCGACTAAATGGAATAAAACAACACAAAAAATTAATCAGAATTTTTTTCACTTTATTACCTCATCTACCATTTGGTTAACGCATTTTTTCCAAGAGAATTGTTTTGCTCTTTCTAGTCCTTTTTGGCGGTTTTGTTCTCTTAGTTCTTTATTAAAATAATATTTTTCATAAGCTTCTATATGCTGTTCATCGCTGTCCCAATCAATCATAATTCCTGCATCACCTACAACTTCAGGTAAAGACGAGTTATTAGAAGTGATAACAGGGCAACCGCATGACATTGCCTCTAGTGGCGGCAGTCCAAAACCTTCATACATAGAAGTGTAAACAAACCACTCCGCACCGCTGTATAAAGGAGCCAGATCTTCATCATCAATATATCCCGCACGGATTATCTTGTTTTGATACTCACCCAAATCTGTGATTTCTTGTTTGAGTTTATCAATAAACATTTCCCAATGTCCGCCACCAAGGACAAAATACATATCATCAATATTATTTTTCTTGATAAATTCTATAAACGTTTTAACCGCCCTTATTAAATTCTTTCTCGGTTCAAGTGTACAAAGACTGAAAACGTATTTTTTATCGGGTAAATTATACTTTTTCTTTGCTTTAATAATCGCATCCATATCCGCAGGCTTAAACTTTTCATCACAAGCCAAAAGAGTTGTTGTAATATGACTCGGATTAATTACGGGATAATGTTTTAAAAAGTCTTGTCTTGTGTATTCAGAATTTGCAAAATAATAATCCTCTTCGTTTAATGATTGGCACAAATCGTAAAACCAAGAACCTTTTTTCCAAGATATTGAACCGTACTCCGGAAATATTTTGGGTATCAAATCGTGTAAAACAATATATTTTTTACACTTTATATAAGAAGGAGCTTTTTCGCATGGAGACAAAAACGCATCAAAGCTGTGATATTTGGAGATATCTGACATTCTTATTTTATTTCTGTATTTACAAAAAATCCCAATAGGCAGTAAGAACA
The DNA here is from genome assembly GCA_902777605.1 of uncultured bacterium. GTDB lineage: Bacteria > Cyanobacteriota > Vampirovibrionia > Gastranaerophilales > Gastranaerophilaceae > CAG-196. The sequence continues at coordinate 5,090 of CACYUI010000040.1, forward strand.
ACTGTAACAAAAATTTCTGAAATTTTTTATTTTCTTTTTTTAGCTGATTACGTTTTTCCTTTAACTTAGCGTAATACTTGCTTACACCACCAACTATTATATTAATTTTATGACTTTTATATTCAGGAAATTCCAAATTCAGCATGTCAATAACGTCATCAAAAAATTGAGAATCGATAAGCAAAGTGAGTTCAACATCGTCTCGCAAAATTAACTCTTTGAATACATTGAAAGCGACATAAAAAATACCGCTTCTGCCTTTATTCTTTTTTACCCCGTTATACAAAGGGTTTGCGTCATATAATATTTTAATTTTTTTACCCACGGCTCTTTCCTCTAATTAAAAACAACTCTTTCTCTAATCTTTCTTCTGACGGTTTTATTCGGTATCCAAAAAGTCATTGTTTTGGCAAATTTTTCGGAATACTTGTACCAAAAACGTTTTAACCCATTTTTGTATCTGTTACTCTGTATTTCTCGCAAAAAGCCCTTTTGCTTCCACCAAGAACTTTGGTTCCAA
>CACYUI010000041.1 GCA_902777605.1 uncultured bacterium
TAAGCAAGTAGAAAGTGGAAATTTAATTTATGTAGAAAATTACACGCGCTCGGACGGAGTAAAAGTCAGTGGTTATTATAGAAGAAAACCATATTACAAAAATTATAAAAATAAATAAAAAAGTAATCAAAATATAAATCATCATTTGGGGTGCAAGTTCTTGCACCTTCTTAGTTTTGGGAAAAACCCAAGGAAAGGAATTTTATGGAAGAAAATCAATTGTTTGAACAACAAGCTGAGCTTGAAAATTTAGAGCCGGAAAAAATTTCCGAAAACTCCAAATCTCAAGAAGTCAGCTCTGTCGAGAAAGAAAGCAAAGAAGGAAAATCATCAGACCCTTCAAAGCTTATCTTAGGAAAGTTTAAGTCTACAGAGGACTTAACAAAAGCGTATCAAGAGCTTGAAAAACTTCAGGGCTCGCAAGCCTCTGAGCTTGGGACTCTGAGAACCAATCTTGCTGGTATGAGAGATATGCAGAATGTTTTAAACCAATTCCAAAGTATTTTAGGTAATCAAGAAGCTCTCCAAGAAACAGCCCAAAAGTACAAGGAGTATTTCCAAGATCCATCGTTTAGAGAACTTTACACCGAAGCCTATCGATATCTCGGAAACGAGCTTGATACAGAAAGGCTTGTTAACCTCGTTGAAGCCTACGCAACGGCAAGAATACACGCCCACGAAAAATCCCGACTTGCTAAAGAAGAAAACCAAAAAGCTACCGGCGGAATGAAGTTTGACAAGAATGACAAAAACACAAAAACTCATGTCAAAAAAAGCATTCAAGATATGACTCCACAAGAACTCGACGAGCTTTTAGACGAATTGATTTAGGTACAATGGGCATCAATAGCCCTAAAATTTATGAAAGGACATTTTTATGACTACATCAAAACAAATGATTGTTAATGCTTTCAACAAAGCATTCAACAAGTATTTTTACAACGAACTTGTTATCGGTAAACTTGCTCATTCTGAGCTTAAAGACGGTGTTCAAAAGGGTGATGAAGTAAATATCACAATGCCGGGAATGGTAACACTTTTTGATTATGACGGCGGTGATTTGCCTACTGCCGAAACAGCTACAATTTCTACCTGCAAGGTTAAAATGGACAGAGGAAAAGCATTCCATTTTGAGCTTTCTGAAATGGAAGAAAAAATGCTTCAAAATGCAGGTGCTGATTCTACAGACCAAGTTGAAATCGCAAAAGATTACACAAGTGATGCAATCAAGCAATTTGCCGCATCAGTAGATTCAGCTTATGCAAACCTATATACTCGTGCAGGACATTATATTGATGATAATGGTGATGCAATCGACTTAACTCCACAAGTTGCAAAAGACATCTTTGCTTACATGCAGGCTAAATTCCAACGCGGTGATGGCAAAGGTCATACAAACTGGATTGACGGAAACATGGTTTGCGTTATTCCGCCTGAATACCAATTCTACTTGGGCAAATTAGATGAGCTTAAAAACACAGAATCAGGTAAAAAAGAAATCCAAAAGGGTTTCATCGGAGAGCTTTGCGGTTGGGAAATTCTTGTTTCTAATAACATTGCTTCTCCACAAGCTAATGTTTACTATCCGCTATTCGGTGTTAAAGGAAAAACTCTTGCAGGTGGTGTATCATCAAACCTTAACACAACTTTCTACACTCCTGAAAAGAATTTCAACACTTGTTACAAAGGCTACGGCTTATATGGGGTTGGTGCTCCGAGAGCAGATTTCTTAGGAACGGTAAAAGTTTCTGCGCCTTTATCTTTAGGTGAATAAAAAATAAAACAAGAAAGGAATATTAAAAATGACAAGAGATAAAATAGATGTTCAGTACCCTGTTTTGGAACATACTGAATCAGTTGCAAATATTGCAATTACAAAAAAAGCCGTTACTCAAGCAAACGGTATTACAATCAAAGATGCTTTTTCTAACAAAAATAACTCACTATTTATTGTTATTGAAAACACAGCAAACGCATCTTCTCTTTTAACCGTAAAAGCAGGGGATGCTTATCCTAACTCTATGTTAGGAGATATTGTAATTGAGCTTGCTAAAGGTGTTTCTGCAATCCAAATCCAAGACTTATCAAGATTTCAAAAAGCTGATGACTCTATTGATTTGGATTTTGCAGAAGGTTTCACTGGTAACATTTACGCAATCGCTAAATGGGCAGGGGTTAGACCTGTTGAATAAAAACAAATGCCCGAAGTGACTGAAAAATCCTTGAATTAACACCCTCCCGTATCTCTAAACTTTTCTAAAAAATAAGAGTTTCTCCCTCCCTAATTAGGGAGGGGTAGGGCGGGTTATTTCGCAAAAGAAAAATTAAAAACATTGTAGTCTCGTAGAACATTTATATAAACAAAACATAATAAAATGACCGAGTAAGTTATTATTTAATGTTATTGTCAGGTGGAACCTGACCTACAGAATTTTAAGTAATTGAGTCAATAAATGCAGATTGTATTTAATCGTATCGCAACTCTTCTTCTGTCATTGGTTGACCGGCTATAATTCCTACTATTGTTATTGTTATGTATATTAAAGCGGTAATTATACAGATATATTTTTGGTATTTCAAAGAAATATTTACAATATTATATTTTACAATTCTTTCTTTTTTTCTCAAGTAAAATTCCGCAGGAATAAGTAACATACATAAGGGAAACAGATAAACATGAATAATATATGTACAAACTAAACACAATAGAAATAAATGAAATAAAAACATATTAGAAATCATAAAAAATAAAATCATAGGTATCAATAATACAAGTTCTATGATTACTAAATAAATAGCAATATTAGCAGAAAAGTATTTGTGAAAAATAGGTAATTTCATAATTGGATTATAACAGAAAGAAAGGTCTAAAATAAACAAAATTAAATAAATAGTAATTCATTTGAATAAAGGTAAAGTTATATTTAAAATTTCATACATCAATAATTTAATCAAATAACAAATTTTCATTTAATATATGTTCGAAATAGAGCTTATACCATAAATAATAAATTAAAGCTATCATAGTAATTGAATAAATAATTTTTTTGCATTTTGCAGTTATTGTTATGTTACAACTATGTTTTATCAATTTTGCTTTAAATAAAATAAACTCAAAAATGATTAATATTAAATTAATTGGAATAAAAAAGTCTAAAAGCAAAAAAACATAAACAAAGTATATCCACATAAATCCTAATATTCCGAATATAAATGCTGAAGATATAAGTAAACAAAATAATGCCCTTATTAAAACAACATAAATTAACAAATTAATTGAAAAATACTTGCTAAAAACGGGAATATTCATTACTAAATTATAACAGAAAGGAACATGTAATATTAACAAAATTATCAGTCGTAAAAAAGTTATTGTCAGGTGGAACCTGACCTACAGTATAAACTGTAATAATTCCAACTTATTATTTGTTATTCAGCAAATTTAAAACATATATATTAAATTTAAAGGAGTAATTTATGTACAAAATCGAGTACCTCAACACGGGGCACATTTTTTTGCTGCCCGATGAAACTGCAAAAGAGCTTAAAGAAAGATTTCCCGATGATTACAAAATCATAGAAAAAAACGGGAAAAAATTTAAGGACACTAAAAAAACAAAAAAGAAAAACGACGGAACTATTAAAAACTTAGTCGTAGAGGAGGATTAATGAAAACACTAAAATATTTTTTAAACGATCTTGGTGCGCGTGAATCTGGCGGAAATTACAAAGCCTTCAACAAGTACGGTTACGCAGGTAAGTACCAAATGGGTGAAGCTGCACTTATTGATGCCGGTTATTACACAAAATCAAGCAAAATTTACAACAACGATTGGAGAGGACAATTCGTAGGAAAAGACGGAGTGCGCTCTATTCAAGAGTTTTTAAACAACCCAAAGGCGCAAGAAAATGCCCAAATGATTTTTAAGAAAAAACAATGGGGCTACCTAAAAGCACTTGGGGCACAAAAATACTCAGGAAAAATTATTAACGGATTTAGAGTAACCGACTCGGGACTTCTTGCTGCTGCGCATCTTAAAGGAGCTGGCTCGGTTATTAAATATTTAAAATCCGAAGGAAAAATTATTGAAAAAGACGGGTTCGGAACTTCTGTTGAATCATATATGAAAAGATTTGCAGGCTATGATGTTTCGGAAATTACTAAAACTTTGTAAAAGATAGAAAAGGAGAATTTATGACACTAAAATTTATTGATTTGTACAACGCTGCCGCTTCTCAAGAGTGGTCTATGTATGACAATGACACAAAAAGCTCGGAAGAGTTTGAAAAATCTTTAATGATTGATATTAACAAAGCGGTTATTGAAATTTTGTACTCTCATCCGTTCTCATTCAGAGAGCGTACACATGTTATTTTTACCGTACCAAGCATTAATACCTACGAAATGCCTGCAGGAATAATTACAAAAAACGGAGGGTTATACAATGTAAGAATAAACTCAAACTCTCTAAAATTAAGCGAAAACAAAATTCTAAGCAGCAAAAAAGGGTTACCGGTGGAGTTTTCAATTCGAGGAAATAAAATCAGTTTTTATCCGATACCTTCTGAAAAATCAATAGTAACCATTGATTACATTACTCTTGCAATCGGTGAAAATAGTGAAGGCGATGAAATATTTTCACTTAAAAACGACAACGACATTATTTTAATCCCCGAATATTTGGAAGAAATCTTCAAAAATGCAGTCATTTCAAGAGCTATGCTAAATTCAATATCTGCAGAAGGTGACGAAAATTATTCGGCATATAAAAAGCAATCAGAAACTTTTTACAAACAGCTTATAAAATACTCAAAAGGAATAGAAGGTTCTAAGAAAATAAGTATATAAAAAAACCCCGAAGCGGGGCTAAAATTGTAGTAAGATGTAAGATTATAAGAGAGTGTAATTTTATTTAAGTTGTTATGTAAGGTTTTACCTGAACTGCTTGTTCTTGACGATTGTCTATTGTATCTATGTGTGCATCACTTAGGCGATGAAGTTGTTTCCGAATCTGTTTGCTCCGTAGAAGAATGATTCTTTCATTACTTGTTGAAGATTTCTTTTTCTGACTACTCTGTTTCCAACATGAGTATTTGCTATTTCTTCT
>CACYUI010000042.1 GCA_902777605.1 uncultured bacterium
AACTATTGTATAATTATCAGGCTTAATCGTATCAATACCAGTTTTGTTACCTGAGAAAACTTCTACCCCGTCAACTGTTATTGAGAATTGTTTGAGGTCTGTTATAGTTTTATCATAATAAGCATTCCAAGTTGATATGGTTTTACCTATTTTAATTGATGTTATATTTGAAAAAACATTATTAGTTGAATCAGCCAAGGTTACTGTCTGACTTTGACTTATATTTGTAGAAGCATTAATCACTTCTAATATAGCCTCTTTTGTTGTTGTGTTAACAGTTAAAATATAAAACAATTTATTTATTCCTGTCGATAATACATTATTAAATGTTTTACCAGAGAATGTGCTATCAAATAATGTAAATTGTTTAGAAGTGTTTATTGCTAATATACTATTAGCACTCGAAGAATAAACAGAAACTATACCATAAGAACTTGTTGCAGACCAATTTGTTAAATCTACAAAACCTTTTATTTTAATGATATTCCCACTGATATTTATTGATTTTTCAAGATAATTATTATTTGCACTACTAAACCCACTTGCAATCCCGTCATCCGTAATATTAGGGCTGCCGACTACGGTAAATTTAGATAGGTCAAAGGTGGAATGGGCATATCCTTTGATATCTTTAATTGCATCGGAATCATTTGATACCATTCCTGTTTTAAGCGCTTTTGATTGATTAATTTTATCTAATGTTATTGGTGTACTAATAGTACCGTTGGTATTAATTTTAATGGTATTGTTATCCGGCTTTACTATACCTAAAGAATTTGTAGTAGCAATATCTGTTTTTTTTACTACTTGCGAATTTAAAGTGTTTAATGAACTTTGTGTTGCAAAAGGTATGTCATTATTGAATGATGACAAATTTGTAGGGAGGTCGGAACTGTCTAATTTTTCTGATAACATGCTATTTATCTCATCTTTTTCGTACAAATCAAGATGTTCAGCATCTGTATTAAGAACTCCTTCTTCGGATATGTACAAGTTTTCTCCGACTATTATCCCGCCTAAAAATTCATCAGTTGCGGGAGCAAGTTTTTGATTTATAGCAGTGTATGCTTTCTTTACACAGTTTTTTGCTATTTTTGCTTGTTCTTTTGCTTCTTCCAGCATATTTTCCGTTTCAGTTTTATTTAATTTTGATTTTGTTGCATAATATTTCGAGCTGTAGTCCGTATTGTCTACTAAACCGTTCATTTTTATGGCCCAATCTTTTGCAAGACTCTGGGCTATAAAATCAGTTGTGTAGTGTGCGCTAACATTGCTTGTTGAATTTTGAGAACTAACTCGCACTCTGTTGTTTGTTTCCTTTTTTTTAATATTAACCATTTTATATACCCTCAACTTTCTTAGGATAAACCGTAATTGTATTAAGAGTCCCGATGTCGCCTGAAATAATAAGCGTATCTTCTTTTTGTGTTTCGGGATCACAGACTTTAATTCCGTAATAATAAATCGCGGCATTTTCATTTTTTCCGACAGTTAGCAAGTTTGTAAAATCTGCAGTAAGTTCAAAAGCTACACAAGATAAATTATTACTGTTTACAAAAAGTTCCGAGCCTATAGGTTCTCTGTTTTTATCTTTGATACCAAAATACACGGTGTAATTTTTATCCGTATCAATACCATCGATTACTAATGTTGCACTATCACCTTGGATAAGTGAAATATTTCCGTTTTCGTCTACTGTAAATGCCATTTTATAAATCCTTTCATTGTTTATATGCTGCTTCCCTTCATCGGGTAAAAATAATGGGTTCCATCAGCTCGACTTGCTGTAACGACATCACCTTGGCTTACTCTAAAAGTTGTTCCCGTATAAACCCATTTGTAACCTGAATATCCGCAGTGACCTAATACGGGTTTGTTGTTAACATAAACATATTGCGGGTCATCTTGACCATTAAGTCCTGCGTATACATAACCGTTTTGGGGAACAGTAAAAGGTAAACTTATGCTGTAACCTGCAGAATAATCAGGAGATGTATCAAATTCTGCAATCGCTTTAATTTCATCAGCATAATTGCTTAACGCTTCCAGTTCTTCAACTTGTGCTTGGTTTAAAGATGTTACAGTAGAACTCAAACTGCTAATGTTTGAATAAATCCCTGCTGTGTCAGAGGTGAGTTGTTCTGAAACTTCGCCAATTCTATCTTCCAAGTATTCAAAATTATTGTTAATAACACTTGAAGATGCTAAAGCTCCGTATTCTATTTTTGTTAATGCCATATTAATTCCTTTCATTTATTAAAGTGTCATAAATTTTATCAACCTTTTTGTTTATGTCTGACAATTGTTCCTTTAGATTTCCAAATTCTGATTTTGTAATGTATACTTGAGAAATTTCAGTCAAAATTTCTCGATGTTTTTGTTCTAATTTTTCAGGGGTTACAAAAAGGTTGTATTGAAAAATTACCGCTATAGCCAGTGCTGCAAGCGGTATGTATTTATATATAAAATCTTTATCCATAATCTTCTCCTATATATTAATTAGTAAGTATCGTTTTTATAAGGAGCGGAACAATTGTTGATGCAATATCATCTGCGCCGGATACAGATCTTGTCGCATTTCCGGCACTTGTTTGTAGAGATTGTCCTTGCATTGATGTTAAGTAATTTGCTCCTAACATGTAGGTAGCAAGAAGATTAGAGAGCATTTTGCCGCTATCATTTTGCGAATTTGAGATCAAATCATTTATGTAATTACTCAAAGCTGCAATGTTTTGATTGTTCAAATTATTATACATGTCAGTTGCTTGTGATGAGCGTATCATGTTTCTTTTTGACAGGGGGTTTATAATATTATTTTCAAACTGATTTCTAGCTTGTTGATTCAAGTTATCGCTAAAACTTTTTAACTTAGCTTGATTGGTTACGGAATTTAAGTTTGGTGTCAAATAATCATTTAATACAGAATTGATATTTTTATTTACAAAATCGTAAACACTCTGTAGGGCTGTTCCGTTCTGAAATCCTGCTTTTGTGCCACTATTATCAGTGTGTGCGTACGCATAAGGGTTTGATGTAGTTGTGTTTCCGTAAACGGTGGATGTTTTAGTTGATTTAGTTCCCATAATTACTCCTTTCTAAACTGTTTTTACCTTAATTTTTTCAAATTCGATGTTTTTAATACAAAAATCGTCCCCTTCATTTTTGGTAGAGAACGAAATTTGGAGTGTTTTAAAAAAAGATACCGGAAATTTTTTGATGCTGTTTATGTATTTAGAAGGATAATAAACTTCATCCCATCTTCCGATATCAAAATAAAAAATGTTATTCAAAGCATCGGCTTCTATGTATTTTTCTCTATGAGTGGAAGCATCATAGTTTTTTATGTATTCAACATAAAATTTGTTGTCATAATACATATCAAGCGTTACTTTTGGCGGGTATGGAATTACTTTTATTGTGTTTTCCCGACCTAAATTCAGAGGAGCACAACGATAAAAAGCTTCTATAAATTCACCGTCAAAAGTGTTAGAAACATACTCTTCATAGATTGATTTTCCTCCCGAATACAGCGTTGCTCCAACTGTACAGAAACAATTAATTTTTTGTGATTTTCTCTTTAGCCAACACCTCCTTAAATAGTCGTATATTAATATTGTAGAATATCTTTCGCTCTGTCCTAAATCATTTGACGGTATAAGAAGCCAAACTTCATTTCTGTCAGATGTTACTACAGATATGGTTTTTATACGGTCAAAACTATTTGCAGGAATCTCAAAAAGTTCTTCTTGAATATTAACTGCAATATTTTCTCCAAGAGTCTTATCTCCGTTAACGACTTGTCGAAAACTAAAAACTCCTTTTTTCGTATCGTCATAAAAGAATAGCTCAGTTCCGTGGAATACAAGTGCATTATGCCCCGCACATCCTCCGGGAGAGTCCATTGTTTTTGAAAAAACTCCAGAATCATCAACAGAAATAAGACAAGAAGAGTTTTTGTGAAAAACGGCAAGAGTTCCTAAATACGGATGAATTGCTGTAATATTTTTGACAAACTCAATATACCCTGCAGAAGTTGAAACTTCGGCATCTGAACTGGAAAAATCATAAATATCTTCTTGTACAGAGTACCAGAGAGTTTGACCTGAAAATATCCACAATCTTCCCGAAAAAATTACAAGACCTAATCCCTTTATCTCACGCCCATCACGGTCTTGTAGCTCCATCATTCTGACTTCGTCTAAAACACCCTCTGTATAGTGATTAATTTCGATAGATAGCATTTCATCCGAATTCGAAAAGACAAACAAGTCCGACCAGCCTTGCGATACATCACATCCGCACGATTTTCCCGTAACACTCAAATTATCTTTTTTAAGCGTAAGAGTTCCCGAATCTCTGTTAAAAAGATAAATTTTGCCTTCGGTTTCATTTTCCGTGTGAACAAAACAATATGTATTTTTTTGTTGTACACTTTCAAAAATATTTACAACATACTCATCATTAGGAATAGTTTTACAAACAGAAACATTTCCCTTGCTGGTTCTTATTCCGACTCCCGAATTTGCACCTGTTGAATACAATTCAACATTCTGCAAATCACTTGCGGTAATAACTTGCGAAGAATAAATTGCAGATGTTCTGTTTATTCCCGAAAAGTTGTTGCAAATTAAGTTTGTAGTTTGCATTATAACTCCTTTCTTCATTAAAATTTATTAAGAATTTTTTAATTTTTAAAATTGAATTTTACATTTCTTAACAAAAAAGGCAATTTTTAGAAACTTATATACTTTATATATATGTAAGAGATAATTAACGGAGAGCAAAAAAGATGTTATTCACAACTCAAACAGTATCAAACGAA
>CACYUI010000043.1 GCA_902777605.1 uncultured bacterium
CGCAAAACACAATTAAATAAATACTCTTGGAACTTCAAAGATGACAATTCTTTGGAGTTTAATTTTTATTTTGAACTTCATTGGAACTTTAACCATTTTGGACATAGCAACTGGTATATAGAAAAATTATAAATTTCTTTCAATCATATTTTTAACTTCTTCAACCGTATAAACTTGATTTTTACCTTTTGAATGAAGGATCATGTGGCAATTCGGACAAACAGGAATCAAATCATTTATTGGATCAATTTTATATTCCTCACCTATCTCTGAAATAGGCTTTATATGATGAATGTGAATCTTATTTTTAAATTCTTTACCATATTTATCTGAAAATTTAAAACCGCATATTTTGCACTGAGTTCCATAGTGCTTTAAGCATTTTTTCTTTGCCACAGCACTTCTTTCATATTTATTAACAATTACCTTTTCTACAGCACCTTCATAATATTTATTACTATTATTTATTTCATCTGGAAATGTACTTGCATAGGCCGATATATTGTCCACATTAAGTTCTTTATATAAATTAGAGTCAATTTCTAAGAGTTTTAATTTGTTAGATTCTGGAACTACATAAAAATTACAATTTGAGAAACAGGCCTGATAATCGTCATAAATTCTTTCACTATTTATGTAATTATTTATTTTATTGTTTTCAATAAAAATTATATGCTCCTTTGTTTTTGGCATTTTTGTCGTTTTTACATGATTTGCATATGGTTTAGTTCTTTTTCCGCTAGAATGATACCCAACAAATAAAGTTTCATTATAAGGTGATTGGATTAAAATATACCAATTTTCTAAACTTTCACACAAAATATATAACGTATTTTCTTTGGCTTTTCTAACTATCCAGTCTATATCATATTTTCTTTTAACATCAATGTTGTTCATAATTTATTCCTTAAAGATTAAGTATCGCTTTTATTAAAAGTTATCAGTATTAGTAAAAATATAACGAAAGCCTGTTGCATCAAATGTAATCATTCTATTATCAAGAAGGTGTTGTTCGTTTAAATGCTGTGCAACAGCTAGATGTATCCTAATTTCTTCCCTGGCGTTTTCACTAGAATCACTATGATCTTCCCCCTTAAATTCTTGAAGCATTCTGGCATTTACTTGATCTACAATTCTATTAGAAATTTGATTAATTTCCTCTGAAGAGATATCGGCCAAATTCCTATTAATTAACTCACTTGCTAATTTTAATGCCTCTTGTCTAATGCTTGCGATTATGATTTGACGATTTCTACACATATTACACCTCCTATGTAATATTACTATGATAAGAATATAAAAACAATTTAAACAATCTGTCTCTTTATCCATTCCATAATGACAGAAACAAGGTATTCTTGTTCGGTTGCAGTTAGTTCTCTGTGTTGGGGAAATTTGTGCCATTTTTCGATACAGCCACGGCAACAAGTTGCGGTTGCGTGTTGAGCGATAAAAACAGGGTGGCCTCGCATTGGGGTTTGTTTGCCATCATTTGCAGGTTCAGCCGGAGCAACTCTATTCCGTATAAAATCACAGGCATGAGAATGGATCGTATCAAGTCCTTTTTCCTTGATATATTCAAACTCTTTTGCTCGGAGTTTAAACCTGCTCCTGAATTTTGATTTTGCAAGTTTATCTAAAATTACAAGATTTTGCATCTTCAATCCATTTACCTTTATTTTCAAGACATGTATTTTTATTTAGTACAAATTCTTTGCCGTCTTCATTGTGCAAAATTAATCCTTCTTTGCAATATCCATCATCCAAACATCCATCAATATCAAAAAATAATCTAACCTTTTCCTTAAAAGTTGCATTTTGCATATCATATCCTTCTATACCATCTTCAATGATGATATCAAAAATTGTAAAGCAAATCCCAAATGCGATTATAAGCCCAATTAATAAATAGATTAAATCTTTTTTTACTCTTTTATTCATAACAGCTCCTGAATTTTGATTTTGCAAGTTTGTCTAAAATATCCATAACAATATTTTATTTACCCCTATATATTTACCCCTGAACCCGATTTTGCGGTAAGCATTGTCTTACTTTTTCAGGAAGTTTTGATTCGATAAAACTTCTTATCTTATCAACATTTTTGTTATACAAAACACCTGCATACAAAATAATCAAACCCGTCACCAAAACAACGCTTGTGAGGAGTGTCGTATTTTGTTCAATATGCTCAAATTCAAGATACATAATATATTCAATCACACCAAATATACCGATGATTGAAAATGGTTTGCGCTGAATCATTAAGCCGATAAATATGTATATTAAACTCAAAATAAAGCAGATTAACTGGTCTTGCCAAACTCCGATGTTTAACGCATCAAGAAGAAACATTGTAAACATAAAGAATCCTGCTGAGCCAACAAAATACATCCATTTTGAATAATCAGCTTTAGCTAATCGGTCTTTTATAAACCCGACTATGCTCAATCCAAATCCAAAAATCATATTACTTGTAAAAAAGATTTTTGGCGTGATGTTTTTATAACTGTAAATAAAATCGACAATAGTCAAAAATATTGCATAAGAACAGAAAATGGTCGGAACTGCCAGCAAAGACACCGGTCTAAAGTTTTGCAGGATAGTGTTTGCAACGATTGTTAACAAAGAAAGTACAATTACAGGGAATCTGCACATATCCCAGTAGTTAGGAATCTTATCCATATCGGAAAAATGCGGGAAAAATCCTGTCATTTTTTCTATATCCATTATTATCAAGCCAATCGCTGCAATAAAAAGAAAATACAAAATCCCTGCCGGAAGTTTTTCGTTCTTTCTCCACAAAAACTCACCAACTCCGAGAAACAACCCTGCATACAGTGTTCCAAGCATTAAAATCATTGCATAAGTGCTATGCTGCACGGTATCAGACATCAGAGCAACCATTGCACAAAGCATAATGAATCCGCCGATATAATAAAACACTTTTACCACGGTCGGAACCTGTTTTGACTCATTTTCGTTTTGATAAAACAAGTCAATCAAGCTGTTTTTCTGAGTTTCATTAATTATTTCTTTTTCAACCCCAAGGCTTAAAACGTGCTCATAATCCATAAATTTTCTCCTAAATAATCTGATGATAGATATTTATAATTGTATCATTTAAATCAATAAAAATTACTTTTTCAAAGCAATTATCCGCCGATACAAATTCTTTAACAGTACCGATTGCTATTTCGCAGGCTTCTTCTAAAGGGAAATGATAAACTCCGCAAGAGATAGCAGGAAAAGCGATTGTTTTGATTCCGTTTTCTTTTGCAATATTTAATGCTGTTGTATAACAAGATTTGAGGAGTTCTCTTTCGTTAGAATTGCCCCCTCTCCATATAGGGCCGACAGTGTGAATAATGTATTTTGCCGGTAAATTATATCCTTTTGTAATTTTGGATTGACCGGTTTCGCAACCGTTAAGCGTCCTGCACTCTTCTAATAATTTACCCCCTGCCGCACGATGAATTGCGCCATCAACACCGCCTCCGCCAAGCAAACTTTCATTTGCAGCATTAACTATTGCATCGACTTCTAACTTTGTTATATCGCCTTTTAAAACTTCAATTTGTGTCATATTAAACCCATACTCCTGAATTTTGATTTTGATAATTTTTCTAAATGTCTATAAAAATATTGTATCACTTTTGAACGCCATTTAAACGGGTATAAAACACATATTAAACATAATGCTGGTTCTGCCGATTTTGATTGTACAAAACTTAATATTCACAAGCCTTTCATTGTGAAATACATCATATTAAAACTTTGATGTTGTTTATCCGAGTTTTCTTTTAAATGTTTTGCTTGCAAGCGTCAGAGGAAGCTAGTCGGAAGTCAATAATAATTTAAAGTTCTAAAGAAGTTCAAATATTCATTTTAAGCTTGAAAGTAAAAGGACTCTTGCAACAATACAGAGTATAACCTTTTAACCTTGCTTGGGTAGCAATTGTATCTGTTATGCTCTTATCAACAGCCTGTAATCTTGAGGCATAATCTTTTGCAAGAGCTTCTTTCTTTTTAGCAAACTCTGCGTTGTATTTCTTTAATAATTTATCCTTGCCATCTTGTGTTTTTTGTTTTTCAACATCTGCCTGAGCAGTCTTTAACCATTTTTCCAAATCTGTAATTTTTGCCTGTTGTTCTTTCTTTAAAGCCTGAACTTGTGCAGACTTTGAAACAACAGCTTGAACATCAACTACTGCAATTCTTTGTTCTGCCATTGCAAGACCTGATCCTAAAATTAATGCCATTAATGTAAGTGATAAAACTTTTTTCATTTTTCTCTCCTTTTCTGCCTATTTTTTACTTATCTTCATGGTATTTTGTTTTTGCATATATCTGTATAAAATCTTATTAGCAACATCAGGTGTTATATCAATAAATTCAACTCCGGCTCTGTCACCTTGAATGCTTACAACTTTAGATTTTAAAGTTACATCTATGTCATCAAACGCAATTCTTACTTTTGTTTCATCTCCAACTTTTAATCCGTCAATATTCTTAATTGAAGCTCCGGTTGTAGATAAATCATAGATTTTTACATTAGATTTT